>NZ_VSFC01000039.1 GCF_008084905.1 Xanthomarina maritima
CTGTAGCTGTTACCGTTACGGTTGTCGTTCCTAATGCAAAGGTCGAACCTGATGCTGGAGATGCGACTATCGAACCTCCTGCACAATTATCTGTAAAACTTGTTGAGAATGTCACTACAGCATCACATGCGCCTGGATCATTACTTACTGTAATATCTCCTGGGCATGTAACCACTGGGGTTTCTGTGTCATTAACTGTCACTTCAAAACTACAAGTCGAAGTACCTACTGCATTGGTTGCAGTTACTACAATTGTTGTTGTTCCAACAGAAAATTCAGTTCCAGGATCTTGCGAATAAGTTATTGTCGATTCTGGAATCCCCACAGTATCTGTAGCGATAAAATCAACAATAGCACTACAAAGTCCTGCATCTGAATTTTGAGTTAGATTTGCTGGGCATACAATGTTTGGTGCAACACCAACGACACTAACAGTAAACGAGCATTGAGCCATATTCCCAGAAGTATCAGTGGTTTCATAAGTCACTAGAGTATCACCTATTGGGAATATATCGCCACTCCCTAGACTTGAAGTCAAAATTGTTGATTCAATACTACAATTATCAGTTCCTATAGGTTCTGTAAAATTCACTAAAGCTCCATTAGCGCTTGTAGCTATTGCCGTAATATCATCAGGACAAACAATTTCTGGTGCTATTTGATCTTCTACAACAACGGTTGCAGTTGCAGTTGATAAATTGCCATTGGCATCTGTAACAGTTAAAGTTACTGTGTTGTCTGTTGAAAGAACTCCAGAAGATGCCCAAGAGGTTTGATTTAAAAAAGTTCCATGGTTGCCATTGGATGTTTTATCTGTTGTTATATTACCTATACCTTCGTCTAAACTCCAATACCCTATTAATCCAGCTTCATTTCCTATTAACTGTGTGTTATATTGTTGACTTACTTGAATATCTGATAAGGCTATATTCCAAACTCTAACCTCATCAATTTGCCCATTAAAATATTGATTTTGGGATGGTGTTCGACCTCCTATTCTAAAATTATCGTCGGGATTATTATCATATATAGTTCCAGTTGCTGGAAGAGAGTGTACTAGGCTTCCATTGATAAACGTTTTAGCAACGATACCATTATATGTAAACGCCACATGTGTCCATTGGTTTAAAGGTGCTATTCCTCCTGAATTTATAAAAACCCAGTTAGGATTTGTATTAGTTATTGCCCATTGAATAGAACCATCTGGATATCTTGCTATTTCATATTCTCCTTCTTTATTAACAATTATCCCACCATATGGAATACTACCTGTTCCAGTAGGATAAATCCAAGCTTCAATACTTAAGGCATTACTAACTTCTAAGGCTGTAGAATTTCCCATATTAATAACGTCAGGGCCATTTGTGAATAATGCAGAAAAACCGGGTGTTGAAATATCATCACAATCAAAACTAGATTGATTGACACTTAAAGTTACTGCTCCACAAGCATCGCTAGATCCATTGTCCACCTGTGCTGCTGTTAAAGTTCCATTACCATTAGCATCCAATAGAACTGTTACATTTTGAGCTATAGCTATTGATGCAGTCTGATCATCAAAATGAACATTGAATGTACAATCTACTGAATTACCATTATCATCATCGGCTGTTAGGGTTACTTGTATATTTTGATCTCCATTGTATGGAGTTCCTGCTACTGGCGATTGGCTTACGGTAGCTCCACAATTGTCTGTAGCGACGCCTACGGTATAATCTGGCATCACAGCATCACAGTTTCCATCAAGTATTACTACTTGGTCTCCTGGACATGTAACCACTGGGGTTTCTGTGTCATTAACTGTCACTTCAAACGTGCAAACATCTTCGTTACCTGCTGCAGCTGTAGCTGTTACCGTTACGATTGTAGTTCCTAATGCAAAGACCGAACCTGATGCTGGAGATGCGACTACCGAACCTACTGCACAATTATCTGTAAAACTTGTTGAGAATGTCACTACAGCATCACATGCGCCTGGATCATTACTTACTGTAATATCTCCTGGGCATGTAACCACTGGGGTTTCTGTGTCATTAACTGTCACTTCAAAAGACTTAATATCACTCCCACAACTATTTGTTGCTGTAACTACAACTGTAGTAGTTCCCACTGAAAATAACGTCCCAGAAGCCTGAGAATAAGTTATAGTTGGCATAGGCTCACCTGATACAACTGCTGCTGCATAAGTAACAATTGCATCACATTGACCATTATTATTTGTTACTGAAATATCTGAGTAAGTAGTTGTAATTGATGGTGCAGAATTAACATGAATGGTTCGAGTTTCAATATTTGTAAACCCTCCTGATGTTACTATAAATTCCACTAAATATTGCCCAATGGCTGATGGTGTATAAGTAGTAGAAGCAACACTTGTATTGTTTGCTAATATCCCAGAATTAATAATAGTTCCATTAACTTTCCATTGATAGGATACGTTAGTTTCTGAACCTATAAATTTACCTGAAAAATTAATCGCATTTAAATTACACAATTCAACTGGGTTGGTTGAAGGGACTGTTATTTCTGCATTAATTGTTCCTCCTCCTGTAACGACTTCACCAAATGATATTATCCCAGCATTTCCAGTACATGCTGAATATAAATTACCGTTTTGAGTTCCACCAATAAATATTTTAAGATTAGATCCACAATCTGATTGTGTTGCTGTTATAATACCTCCAGATAATATTGTAATTACAGCATTTGGGTTTGGTAAAATTAAATTTATTTTCTTACCATCGAAAAATATGGAACCCCCGTTTCCAATTGTAATTGAATTAGTTTCTATAGTAATTTCATTTTGATTGTTATTAGTACCATCACCTATTCGTAATGTACCATTAATATAAAGGTCTCCCATTTGCTGAGGAGTTGTAAATGCAGGATTCCCTATAATAGTTATAGTATGCGTAGCTTGAATAGTAACTTCATAAGTACCAGCGTTTTGCCCTGGGTAAAACGATGCAGAAATCCAACCCGACCCATCGTACACTTGCCATGATGAAAGTGATGCCCAAGATCCATTTCCTGCAGATCTAAAATCTCCAGTCGTTTGCGAGAAAGCTGTGCTTATTGTAAAAATTAGCGCAAGAAGAAGTAATACTCTTTTCATAATGTTTTAGTTTAATTAGTAGCATTTACAAACCAAAACATAATCATATACGCAAAGGGCATAAACAGTTATTATTTATCCCAAGAAATGCGAAATTTAAAGTAGACTTTGGTTGGTTTCAACCTATCCTTTTTACGAAGATATGTTGATTAATAGCATAGTGAAAATCCTCTAAAAAAACTGGATAAACAAATTTTAACTTGTTATTTCGACCAGATATAAATAAATTAGGATAAAAGGATGGTTTTATTTAAAATTTAGAGTATTTAAATGACTAAAATCGTTAAATATATTTGGATGAATGATTTAAATAGAGAGACTTTAAAAATCAGAAGAAATACCTAACACTTTTTTCATAATCGACAAAACGTAATTCGTTATTTTGTATGGAGCTATTAATCAATTAAAGGCTTTTGGAACCTGCCCATCCCTCAGGCGAGTTTGGATTTTATCTATTCACTTTTGGAATTTAGAGTTTAGAATTTGGAATTTAGTTTTGTAATCATCAATCGTTATGCCTTCTGCCTCATCCCTATTCCCTAATTCCTAAAATTTCAACACCAAAAGCACCATCTCCAGACAACAAATAACGCTCTCCATGTACCTCATGATAAAAAGCAATCCGAGCCATAGCAAAACAAACACCACTCCCAGTGGGTAATTCAGAGATTATTAATTGAATAGCATCACCTACAAAATTTCGATCAATTACGGCTGGTTCAGCCGAAACTCGCTGGTATGTTAAACCCTCAAAATCAAAACTAATAACATCTAGACGCAGTTCAAAAAAATTAGCATTAACAGGAAAACCAATCTGAGTCACATTAAAATTTAAAACTCTAAATGTCAGCGTGTTCCAATCAAATCCATAAGTAAAAGGCAGTATCTTTGGACGTTTAGGTGTAAAAGCAATAGTTTAATATAATATATACTAAGTATATACCGACTATATGCCGACTTTATACCGACTATATATCGATATAAATTAATGATAACTCTACAACCAATACGATTAAAATCTAATAGAAATGAATATAAGTTAAAACATAAGAAACAGTAAATCCATAAGTTTGGATTGCAGACAGAATGTCTACTGAATGAAATGAATAATTAACACCTAAATCTAATTTTACTAATTCTTTAAATCTTATACTAAAGGCTATAGGCTAATAGCTAATTAACACTTTTTTATTAATGATACCTGAATCCGTTGTAACTTTAACAACATAAGGCCCTTCAGAAATTCGTTTTACAGGAATACGTATAATTTCAGATGAGTTTTTTATGTCCCATGAGAATACGTCTTGTCCAAGTAAATTAATTAATTGCACTTTCTTAACTTGAACTGAAGTAGGTGTTTTTATATAAATCTCATTAGGATTTTGAAGATAGTTAACCGAAATATTGTCGAATGTGTTTTCACCAATCGTTAATGAATTAGATTGAAACGTGATATAAAAACGATCTGTATAAGTCTCAGCTTCTAATGCATAAACAAAACTGGAATCGTTAATTAGCGTATACGTTTGATATAATGAATCATAAACAAAGACATCAATGTCTTCTTCAAAATTTTCAAGTGCTTTAAGTGAAATCTCTATTGTACCTGAAGTCTCAAGAAAGATTCCTAATGGATAGTATTTAGTTTCATCAAAATCTCCAACACCTTGTATAACATATGTTTCATCTGCAATCATCCAAGACATATCATTAGGAAGCACTTCTGTATTGATAGCATCATAGCCATAATCAAAACCATCAGTAGCAAGTTGATTTGGGACAAAAGCTAATAGTAAAGGTCTCTTAGCCCCTTCAGGTGTTTTAAAATCTAATCGAATACGTTTAATAATATCTTCTTCTGGATTCAAATTATGTAATGGCATTCCTGATCTAATAAATACAGAACCATTGTTAGCGGCTCCAGTTACTGCTTCTTTAACAAAAACTCTTTGGTCGTTTTCAAAAATCACCAAACCACCAGTGGCATTTCCTTTCACATTAAACCCTTGTCCTACTGGAATATAACGTTCTGGAATTTTAGATGGTGTACCAAGACCACTAATTTCAGGTGGTGATACTGCTGGATTGCCACCTGATAAATTATAAGCTGCATATCCTCCTTGATAGTCAACCGTAACATGTGTATTATTAGTTATATAATGTTCCCAGAAATAAAGAGTCCCTTCAATACTACTAGTATTATCGTTTATAAATTCATCAGCATCAATAGCTGATGGATAAGGGTTACCAACTAAGGCTTCATAAGTTGCAGTTATAGGTGTACTAATACTACCATTATTTGGTTTCCCTACAAAGGTATAATTCTGGTCTGTACCTGCACTTCCACTTCCTTTCATTAAATATCCCAAACCAACTTGCACTACATCATCTTCATTAATAGCATGCCAATCCGCATAATTATTAAATGGATAGTTTTCAAATAAATACAACCATCTACTACTTAAAGTTATAGGGTTTGTGCTGGGATTAGCATTATGTGCTGTGGTCCATAATACAGGCTGTGTACCATCGTATAATACATCTCCAATGGTATACGTGCTTCCATCTAAACTTACTGGAGAACCCCAATAATTATAATTATAATAATTAGAAGTACCTTGTTGGTCACGTTTTAGTAAACCAGTTCCAGAATAATCAACCATACTTCCGGTGTCTTGTATTAATTGAGATTCACCTACCAATCTTAAAATAGAATTTGTGCCATCAATAATTAAATAATCTGAAACAGTTAAACTCTGTCCATCTAAGGGATCTGTATTTTCAATAGAAAGTGTATTCGCATTCACTTCTAATCCAAGCAAAGTAATATTTCTGTCTCCAGATGATACATTATGAGAGGTTCTAACAATATTCCAATCTATAGAAGTTGTTCCATCTAATCCCATACTATTAGGAATTAATTGTGAATTCCCATACAACCACGTGTTTGAATTAGTCCAAGAACCATCAGCAGTTGTTTGATATGGAATAGGAGCTGTTTCAGGTTGAAGCGTTGTCATATATCGCAACACACCATTAATGGCAGAATCACTAATAGAAAGTAAATTTCCTCCTGCTAAATCTGTTGTTTGATTCATTTGATAATACCCATTCAAATCTGTCCAAGACAAACCAGGGATTGGTAAAGGAATAATGTCTCCATGAACCAAACCATCATCAACTCCTAATGGGTTCAATCTATTGACTTCCTGATTCATCATTTTTCGAATTTGACTATCAGAAAGAGCGACATTCCAAATGCGTAATTCATCCATAACCCCATCAAAATAATGCAATGGTTTAAATGGTGGCACTAAAGTCTGATCCATAGCTCCTAGAATACAATCAACAGTATTTGAAATAGGTAATGAACCAGCAATGCTTGCCATTACTATACCATCAATATATAAAGTATAATTTCCACTTCCAAAAGTTACAGCCACATGATGCCATATATTAGGTAATATTTCTATAGGAGAAGCTGTTATCGATTCGCCATCATTCCAATGAAAAGAAACCACATTATTTTCCAATCTTAAATCATAACCATCAATAAGATTATTCGATTCTCTTTTAGAGATAATGGTTTGGATGTTGTTATTAGTACTTTCAGATTTTATCCAAACTTCTATACTAAAATCACTATTTAAATTATAGTTATCTCTAAATGTAATATTATCATCAAACCCATCAAAATCTAAAGCATTACACCCAACAAAAGTAACTGTCATACTATCAGAAGTATCTATACAAGGTGAAGGATTATCAATTGTCCAAGTCAATGTATAGGTCTCTCCAATATCTCCTGTAAAGGTTGATGTTGAACTTGATGCATCTGAAAATGAAAATCCTGTAACTTGACCAGATGTTACTGTCCAAAGTCCTACACTCCCACTGCCTGTTATTGTATTTCCAGCTAAAGTAATAGTTGTATTTGTGCAAATAACATTTGTTATATCTGCTCCAGCATTGGCTGGTGCATTGAAATCATTTACAGTAATTGTAATAATATTACTTACTTGAGGTAGTGCACAAATCGATACATCTGAAGTCATCAAAACAGTCACTTCATCTCCATCAACCAAAGTTGAAGTAATAAAAATAGCTCCAGTCTCTCCTACCATATCTATACCATTTACCTGCCATTGATAACTAGGACTTGTTCCTCCATTAACTGGAGTAGCTGTAAAGGTAACTTCCTGACTATCACAAATAATCGTTTCTGAAGCTGTAATACTCACAGAGGCACTAGAACTTATATCAGTAATAGTAACTAAAGCATCACATGTGCTTGTGTTTCCAAAATCATCTGTTACTGTAAGTGTTACAGTATTCACACCTAAATTTGTACAATCAAAAGAGCTTTGAGACAATGATAAGTTGACATTACAATTATCTGTAGAACCATTATCTATATCTGAAGGTACAATGGAAACAGTTCCTGTTACTGGATCTAATTCTAAACTAATATCCTGACAAATAGCAACTGGGTTTTCTGTATCAGTAACTGTCACATCAAAAGAGCAAGTAGCTGTATTTCCTTCTGTGTCTGTAACTTGAAACGTGTTAATGGTTGTTCCTAATGGAAAAACACTTCCTGGAGCTAAACCAGCCGTTTGAATGGTTGTAGAACCAGAGCAATTATCGTTTCCAATAGGAATGGTATAAGTAACAATTGCCGAACATAAACCAACATCATTTCCTACAGTCATATCTGAAGGGCAAATGATTGATGGTGCCTGAGTATCATTAACTATCACATTAAAAGAGCATATTTCTATATTACCATAAGCATCTTCAACCTGAAAAGTATTTATAGTTGTTCCAATAGGAAAAACACCTCCTGAAGTAATTCCTGCAATCTGAGTAGTTGTGACTGCTGAGCAAGTATCTGTTCCAATTGGTGTGGTATAGTTTACAACTGCTGAGCACAAATTTGTATCGTTCCCAACAGTAATATCCATTGGACAAGAAATAATTGGTAACGTAGTATCTACTACCTCAACATCTCTTACCATTTCTACAGCAGGATTGCCATAGACATCAACAACATTATAAAATACCTGATAGGTTCCAACCACATTCACATTTACTGCCGAAGCATCAATAACAATATCTCCTGTATAATCTATACCTGAACAAAGATCTATAGCTGTGGCTCCTAATTCTACATAGGCAGTACAAGCTTCTATAATTTGTGGGTTTGGGTTATTTAATGTAATTTCAGGTCCAGTCGTATCAACCACCTCAACATTTCTAATCACTTCAATAGCCATATTTCCAATACTATCTTCAACGTTATAGGTTACTTGATAGGTTCCAACCACATTGGTATTTAATGCAGAAGTATCTATAACAATATCACCTAAATAATCTGTACCATTACAAGGGTCAATAGCAGTAGCTCCTAATTCAGAATAAACATCACATGCTTCTATAATTTGAGGATTATCACCAATCAAAACTATTTCAGGTTCAGAAACATCAGAAACTATAACGGTTCTTGTAATTGGTAAAGCAGCATTACCACTGGCATCAGTAGCATTATAGGTTACGGTATAACTTCCTAAAACACTTGTATCTACATTAGAAGTTATTGTTATTGTTGTTGTACTTTCTCCTGAAATATCACCAAAACATGGGTCATTGACAATAACACCCAGTTCGGTATAGGTTGAACAATCACCAATAGGTAATGGATTTGGACCAACTAAAGTCAAAGTAGGTGCTGTTGTATCTACAATATGAACGGCTCGAATAACTTGAATCACATTACCACTGGCATTCGGTAAAGTATATGTAATATTAAATGTTCCTACTTCATCTGTATCAATCTGTGAAGGAGAAATAACAATTGTATTTGAAATATCTCCAGCACAACTATCTATTGCAGTAGCTCCATATTCAATATATGGGTCACAAGCTTCTATAGTTAATGGGTTGTCGCCCAATAAAGTCATAATGGGATCTTGCGAATTCTCTACAGTAACATTAAAGGAACAAGTAGTCGTTCTATTTGCAGAATCAGTTGCTGTAAAAGTAACGGTTGTGGTTCCTAAAGGATACGTGTCACTTGCATCTGCTCCTCCACCATTATAATCGTTAGTAACAGAAATAATAGAGCAATTATCTTGAGCAATAGCTAGTGGTATATTTACGCTTGCTACACATTGCCCAGGATTGGTATTGACAACAATATTTGAGGGACAAACTATGGTAGGATTCTCTGTATCTGTTACAGTTACATCTTGTGTACAACTTACAGAATTTCCTGCTAAATCTGTAGCAGTCCAAGTGACCGTAGTAGTACCAATTGGAAAAACACCTCCAGTAGGAATTCCCGTAGGTTCTACAAACAGCCCTGAACAACCATCCACAACTGCTGCACTAGGAAAAACTCCAAAAGCATACATGTTTATATATGCAGAACATTGAAGAGGATCATTATTTCTATAGATATCACCAGTACACTCAATCCATGGATCCGTATAGTCATATACAATAACATTAAAACTACAGGTTGTTGAATTCCCTGAAGCAACTTCAATATAATAAGTCACTGTTGTTGTTCCAGCTAGATAATTTTCTATACTAGCATCATTAATACCACTACTCGGACTGGATCCTGAAGTTGCTCCAGTTAGAGTATAGGTTTGTAAGGTAATAGCTCCACAGTCAACTGTTGTAGTTGGTAATAATGAGGGAAGGTCGTTAATACATGTGATGATAACATCATCTGGACAGGTTATTACACACTGTCCATAAGAATATACAGCAGAAAACAAGATGTTTAAAAATAAAAAGTATCTTTTTATCATCAAATGAAAGCATTATTCTTTTTTAATTAACAAACAAGATTATTAGATTGAAAATAAAGGAATTCAATCTAAATATTAACTGAAAATCAAATAGTAAAAAATAAAGATAATCCAATTCATTTCAGAGTCAAAATAAATCGGTTAATGGTAATTTTCTTAAGAAGAACAACAATTCTAGAGCTATTATATAGGAAAATTCATAAAACTAGATTCTTAATTAGCTTAATAATTAAGTAACTACAATCTAGAATTATTTCATAAGTACAAATTGCGAATGAAACATAAACTTCTCCTGCCATCTATCGAAGCGTTCGTCATATTTAGTAGAAAACACAAGATATTGACACTTTTCTAAACTTTCAGGTAGTCGAGATACATCGGCTAAATGCGAGCCACGAAATAAGAATTCGGCGTCATCAACCACGAACATTTGAAGCATTCGAACGTTCACATTATTCATAAAAAATAACTTGTTAAAGCGTTGTGGTGTTGTTATTAAAATATCTATGCCATCATAGATATCATCTCGTTGTGCATCAATGTTGTGTTCTTCGTACACACAATACACACGCAAATCTGTTTTGGATGTAAAGGTTCTGAATTCTCTATATATCTCAAGAACTGCGTTCTTATCTTTTGCAAAAACAATGGCTCTTGGCGCATCTTCAAATGCTTTACCTTGAAGTTTCTGAACCACTCCCATAACCATGGCAGTTGTTTTTCCAGAACCTGCTGGCGCAATCCCAAACACATTAGCGCCTCCTTTAATTTTAGATAATACTTTCTTTTGAAAAGGTAATGGTGTTTCAAAGCCTTGTGTTACTAAAGCTTCTTTTATAGGTTCTATAAGTTTTTTAAAAGACATAAATTGTAAAATTGATTTTCAAAGGTAAGCATATTAAATCTTAGCTTGATAGGTATACAGGTCGTAATAACGCCCTTCTTTAGCTATTAACTCGTCGTGTGTACCACGTTCTGCTATATATCCATTTTCAATAACTAAAATCTGATCTGCTTTTTTAATGGTACTTAATCTGTGTGCAATAACTATGGTTGTTCTATTTTTGGTTAATTCAGACAAACTCTTTTGAATCAAGCCTTCACTTTCTGTATCTAAATTTGAAGTCGCTTCATCCAATATAATAATTTTAGGATCTGCTAAAATAGCTCTTGCAATGGCTAAACGTTGTCTTTGTCCTCCAGATAATTTCACACCACGTTCCCCAATTAAAGTATCTAAACCATTATCAAATCTATCAGTAAATTCATTAACGTAAGCTGCTTTTACAGCATGTTGTAGTTCGTCTTCTGTGGCATTTGGTCTTGGAAACAGAATGTTTTCTCTAATGGTGCCTTCAAATAAAAATTCATCTTGAAGAACCACACCTAAATGCTGACGATAACTACTTAAATTCACTTTAGATAAATCTTGATTATCCATGGTAATCGTACCTGATTTCGGATTTAAAAAAGTAGCCGACAATCCTGCAATGGTCGATTTTCCCGAACCTGAACTTCCTACCAATGCAGTTACCGAACCTGAAGGCGCTTCAAAATTGATGTTATGAAGCACTTCTTTTCCTTCTTCATATTGAAAAGACACATCTTTAAAAGCTAAGTTCCCTTGAATGCTTTCTAATTGAATGGTTCTTTCTTTATTGTCTTCCTCTGCAGTCATGTTCATCAGCTCTTCTGTTCTATCAAGTCCTGCCAAAGCTTCTGTTAACTGACTTCCAATGTTACTCATTTGCACGATTGGCGCAATCATAAATCCAAGTAATAAGGTAAACGATAAGAAATCTCCAACGGTTAAATCGCCAGTCATGATTTTATAACCTCCAATTCCCATAATACCAGTGGATGCTATTCCTAATAAAAAAGTTGAAGAACTCGTCATGAATGCTGTTGCAGTCAAACTCTTCTTCACATTCTGAAAAAGTCTCTCTACACCCACTTCAAAGGTTTTATTTTCCTGCGCTTCAGCATTAAACGCTTTAATAACACGAACACCTGCTAAGGTTTCTGTTAAACGACCAGTAACTTGTGCATTTATAATACCTCGTGTTCTAAAAATAGGACGAATATAACCAAAGGCTTTTAAAGCGATAAAGCCAAAAATAGCAACTGGAATCAACACAAAAAGAGTCATTGACAAACTTATATTAACCAAAAGAATTAAAGAAATAACTGCTGTAATAGTACCACCAACCATTTGTACCAATCCTGTACCTATAAGGTTTCTTACACCTTCAACATCTGTCATAATCCTAGAAACAAGCTCACCAGACTTCGTATTATCGAAAAAACTAATGGGTAAAGACAAGACCTTTTGCTGTACTTGAGCTCTTAATTCGCTTATTAAATATTGCGCTTGAACGCTTAATATCTTAGTAAGTAAAAAGGATGTTATGGCTTGAACCAAAATAGCTATTCCAACTATTAATAAGAGGTTATAAAGCTGATCGTAATCTTTATTCGGAATAACATCATCCAGCAAAGCTTTACTTTTCCAGGGCAAAACCAAGCTTGACAACCTACTTAGTACTATTAAAATTAAACCAATAAACACCAAATTTCGTCTTGGCCATATAATGGTTTTAAAGGCCTGAGTCATGGTGACTTTAGACTTCTTTTTTTCTTTTGATTGATCTTTAGAACTTGGCATATATATTCTATAATTAGTTGGTAAGATTATTTCTTAAAGTTGATTAAGAGTCAATTAATATGCCATGTTTTTTAGCATGACATATTAGCAATTACATTGACGATGCCTTGTTCATAATTTCTAGTTTTTGTAAGTAAATATTTATTATATTAGCTTCTGCTCATTAAAGCTCTCCCTACACAACTATGTTAGCCTAAAAAAAAACTATGTCATTATGATATATTACTGGCTTCATATGCTTTACATTTTTATCTGTTCGAAAGTTTTATGGCCTAAAGTCGATATAGAATCCGATTTAAAAAGAACACGAAGAGTAAATCCTTTAGATTGTGAATCGTTTAAATACATGGCTAATTCGAAATACTTTTATTACATGGATTTGATTCGATATGAAGTAGTCTTTCGTTCAAAATTATATGATAACACAGTTAAAAAAGGCATGTTTGGCGTGTTAGCTTCGCAAAAAATCATCTATAAAAAGCCTTTAAAAATGTGGTCTAAGTTTTCCATTACACTAGTTTTAGATAGTTGGGATGATAAATGGGTGTACCATAAACAGATTTTTAAACAGAATGATGAAGTGTGTGCAATCGGTTTTACAAAAGCAGGTTTCTGGAAAGATAAAAAAGCTCAAGATATGAATGGTATTCTTGCTAATTGTGGAGTTAAAATTGCATCTAGAAATCCATCAAAATATATGTTATCTCTCTTTGAAAATGATTATGATATTTTAAAAAACAATTAAAAATGAAACCTATTAAACTTTTCCTTTTTATACTAGTATGTGTTCATTTACAAGCACAAGAAACACATTTGATTTTAGAAAAAAACCTCATCACAGATTGGTCTGAATACCCAATTTATCCTCAACTAACTGAAGAAACAGATGGTAAAACCCAATGGAAAAACGAATATAAATATCTAGACAGTATAGATGTTTATGGAATTACTTATTTAAGCGATGGTCTAAAAGTAAACGGCTTTCTTGTCATGCCAAAAAAGACAGGAAACTACCCTTGTGTTATTTACAACAGAGGTGGCAATCGAGATTTTGGTTCCCTTAAAATTGCTCATGCTGCCATTAGGCTAGGCGAAATTGCCAAAGAAGGCTATGTCGTTATTGCCAGCCAATACAGAGGAAATCAAGGTGGAGAGGGACAAGAAGAGTTTGGTGGTAAAGATGTCAACGACATTACTATTTTACCAGAAGTTTTAAAAGAAGTTGAAAGAGCTGATACCGATAAAATTGGTATGTATGGCTGGAGCAGAGGTGGCATGATGACTTATATTGCTTTAACCAAAATGACAAACATAAAAGCTGCTGTGGTAGGAGGAGCAGTTTCGGATAATTATAGCACTATTATGGACAGACCAGATATGGAAACAGAAGTCTTGGCAGAATTAATCCCGAATTACCAAGAAAATAAAGACGAAGAATTAAACAAACGCTCAGCTATTAAATGGGCAGATAAATTTTCAAAAAATGTTCCCATATTAATGCTTCATGGAAATGCCGATTGGCGTGTTAAACCACAACAAAGCCTCCTACTCGCTTTAGAATTTGAAAAATACAGAATCCCTTATAGGTTGATTATATTTGAAGGTGGAGATCATGGCATAAACGAACACAAACAAGAAGTAAAAGAACAAGTTATCAATTGGTTTAACAGGTTTTTAAAACAAGATGAGCCAATACCAGATATGACCTTCCATGGAAAATAAACTACATTCATAATAAACTAATTTTAATTCAATCTAAAATGACCAAAACCATAAAATTACTTGTATTACTACTTATCACTTCAATAGCATTAAATGCCCAAAACACAGTCATTAAAGCAGGCCATGTTTTCGATGCTAAAACTGGTAAGATGCTCGATAACCAAATCATTCTTATTCAAGATGGAAAAATTAAAGAGGTTGGAACCAATCTAAAATATAGTGAGAATGATACTTTCATAGACCTTTCAGATTCGTGGATATTACCTGGACTTATGGATTGCCATGTGCATGTTACTACAAATGTAACTTATAGAATAATGGATATCTACAAAAAGTATGCGACAGAAAGTAATGGATTGAGAGCTATTAGAGGCTCTGTTGTTGCAAAGCAGTTTTTAGATAATGGATTTACTACCATAAAAGATATTGGTAATGATGGTAATTATGCTACTGCAGATGTTATAAAAGCCATCAAATATGGATGGACAGAAGGTCCAACCATTATCTATTCGGGTAAAATTATTGCTCCTTATGGTGGACAAACTTATGGGATAAACCTTGAAAATGAACACTTTTGGGACTTTGAATATATCGATGCCGATACTCCTGATGAAATCATCAAAGCCATTAGAAAAAATATCTATTATGGTGCTACAACTATAAAAATGGTTACAGGAGATAATGGTATTTATAATTCAGAAGATATTCAAGCTGCTGTAGACGAAGCTAAAAAATATAACATAAAAGTGACTGTTCATGCTATAGGTGGTTTAGGAGCAACCAATGTTATTCTTGGTAACGCAGCTGCCATTGAACATGGCTTTGAATTAAATAACGAACAACTTCAATTAATGAAAGATAAAGGCATCTACTTAGTTGGAACCGACTTTGCTTACGATAATTGGTATGCTTACGGAATGGATGAAAAAACATCTCAACTAGCAACCAATATGATTGTAGACAGACTTCAAAGAGCTTACAAAATTGGAACACCCATGGCTTTTGGAACAGATATCATAATAGATTTACCAGAATTAAACCGTGTCCAATCTGGTCTAAAAGTATTAGAAAACTGGAAAGCTGCAGGCATACCTGCTTCATATATCTTGCAGACTATGACCTTATATGCTGCCGATTTATTAGGCATAGAAAAAGAAAGAGGTGTTTTGGAGCCTTCATATTATGCAGATATTATAGCTGTGAAACAAAATCCACTTTTAGATATTGACAACATTAAGACCGTTCATTTTGTTATGAAAGAAGGCAAAGTGATAAGAAAAGATTAAGGAGGTTTCTAAAGAACATAAAACTATCAAAATGAAACATATTATAATCTTACTTTTATTGATTATCAGCATCAATAGCTATTCTCAGGATTCAGACAAATCAGTTGAAAAAGCTATAATAGATGTCGTCAATCAATTTTTCGAGTCTCTTGAAAAACAAGACACCATACTTATGAAAAAAATAGTATTTATCGATGGGCAAATATGGAGAGTTAGAAACAACCAAAACAAAATAAGTTATGATATGAGATATTTTAAAGACGATTTAAAATCCTTTAATTCTAAAGAAACTTTACTGGAAACTCCTTTGAGTTTTGAAATTAAAATTCATAATGAAATTGCTATGGCTTGGGTACCTTATGAGTTTAGGATTAATGGAGAGTTTTCGCATTGTGGTATAGATGTATTTACTTTAATTTACACAAGAGAAGGCTGGAAGATTGTAAATGCATCCTATACAATAGATAAAAAAGGTTGTGAAGAATTAAAGAAACAATAAAAGAATCATGATAACAAAACTTTTACTATTCTCTGGCTTTGCTGGAATTACTGTTTTTATTGGAGGCCTTTTAGCCAACTTTTTTAACCACCATATCAAAGAAAGTCCCGTTAAATATGAAATAACCCATACACTCATGTCTTTTGGTTCTGGCATCATGCTTTCAGCAATAGCCTTAGTATTGATTCCAAAAGGGATGGAAGAATTAGAACTACTACCCATTATTTTTTCTTTTCTTTTAGGATCCATTTTATTTATGCTATTAAGTCAGTACTTAGCAAAAAAAGGTGGTAAAACGGCTACCTTATTAGCCATGCTTATGGATTTTATACCAGAATCAATAGCTTTAGGCGCCGTTTTTGCTATAGAACCAAGCATGGCGACACTTTTGGCTATCTTTATCGGACTTCAAAATTTACCAGAAGCCTTTAACTCTTTTAGAGATTTAGTCCAGAGTGGTTTCACCATAAACAAAACCTTAATCATCTTCTTTTGTTTAAGTTTTTTCGGAATTGCAGGAGCCCTTATAGGACACTTCTTTTTAAGAGAATATCCAGACTTAACAGCCCATTTAATGGTCTTCGCCAGTGGAGGCATTCTTTATTTGCTTATTCAAGACATTATTCCTGAAAGTAAATTAGATAAAAACTATTTAACATCAATAGGAGCCATTCTTGGGTTCTTAGTGGGCATTATTGGAGATAAAGTCGTATAAAACGATGATAAAATTCTTCAGACATATTCGTAAATCACTTCTTATGGAAAATAAAACAGGCAGGTACTTCAAATATGCCATTGGCGAAATCATCCTAGTAGTTATTGGAATTCTAATCGCCTTACAGATTAACAATTGGAATGAAGACAGAAAAAACAACATCGAAGAAATAACCATTTTAGAAAGTCTATTAGAAAATTTAACCCTAGCAGAAAACCAATCAGAATTGCTTATCACTGAAGAAATAGAATTACGTGAGATGCTTATCGATATTCTGGATATCAATTTAAACCCTACAGATAATACAAATAAAATTATTTCAGATGCTGTGTTTAAAAGTGCAGTCTGGGATTTACAAAGCGATCAGCCAACATTTAATGCTTATAATAATTTAAAAAACACCAATAAACTTAGTTTAATTAAAAACAAAAAAATCATTGAAAAATTTACAGACTTGGAATTTAATTCAAATAAACTAAATGATATACTTGAAGACAGGTTAAGTGTTCATCAAATTAGAATTGATGATATCTTAGAAAACGACATAAATTTTATTCCTTTAATAAAAGCTAATGTTCCAAACATTAATGTCAAAAACGAAACACCAAATAATTACAATCAACTTCTAAATATTCAAAGAATAAGAAATCTATTAGGCATGAAACTAACCTTTACTCAAGATGTTATAAATCATCGAGAAAATCTGAATAAAGAAATTAAAGAGTTAAGATTGCTTATAGAAACTGAACTACAAACCAGAAAATAACTAAAAAAAATCTATATAAACTTTAGTAACTTTAAAAACATTAATATCTAATATATAAATCCAACAACATGAACCAACACATGCTATTACTTATCACTATTCTAGGCATCAGCCAAATCTCTCAAGCACAAGAAGACCCATACCTATGGTTAGAAGAAGTGGATGGAGAAGCAGCTTTAGAGTATGTAGAGGCTCAAAATGAGGCAACCTTCGAAATACTAAGTGCCCAAGAAGACTATCAAGACATCTATGATAAGTCTTTAGCAATCTACAATTCAGACGAAAGAATAGCATACCCTTCTATTAAAGGAGATTACGTGTACAATTTCTGGAAAGACAAAGACCATGTTAGAGGTATTTGGAGACGTAGCACTTTAGACAGTTATACCAGTGGCAATCCAACTTGGGAAACACTTTTAGATATAGATGCTTTATCTGAAAAGGATGATGTTAAATGGGTGTTTAAAGGTACTTGTGGTTTATATCCAACATAGAACAGATTCTTGGTAAGATTATCCAAAGGGGGTGGCGATGCCGTAATAACTAAAGAATTTGATGCCAACAAGAAAGAATTCATTAAAGATGGCTTTTTTATAGACGAAGCTAAAAGTGGTGCCAGTTATATAGACGAAAACACCTTGATTGTTGCTTCCAATTTTGGTGAAGGCAGCATGACAACCTCTGGACATGCTTGAAAAATGGTCGCCAAAATGAACGACATGGGTTACAAAACCTATTATTATGAAAATACTGAAGGGGGTCATGCAGGTTCATCAACCAACGCACAAAGCGCCAAAGAGGATGCCCTGATGTTTTCCTATTTATTGATGAAATTACAGTAAGATAACTATAAAAAAAGAATGAAAGTCTGTTACATTCGTGAAATGTATATAATCTTTAAGGCTATATTTCAAAAACCCTTATATTTGTGAATTCGTGGCAAACACATACAAAACAGACTGAATGTCTAATATATCCGTGAGATTTATAATAAATTAATTTACATCCATATTGGCAAAGCGCAAATGAATTGGTGTAAATTAATGAAATTTATGTAATTAGTGTCAAAAAAAAAAAAAAAAACATGAAAACAACAGAAAAACATAACGAACGAGTCGCAAACATGACCTTCGCGTCTGTCTATCCTCACTATATAACCAAAGTAGAAAAGAAAGGCAGAACCATAGAAGAACTTCATGAGGTAATACACTGGCTAACAGGATACAACAAACAGAAACTTCAAGAACTTATTGAAAACAAAGCCACCTTTCAAGAATTCTTTCAACAAGCAACTTTAAACCCAAAGGCCTATTTAATAAAAGGCGTTATTTGTGGCTATCGCATCGAAGAGATAGACAACCCCTTAACCCAACAAGTAAGGTATCTAGATAAGCTTATAGACGAGCTTGCCAAAGGACGCAACATGCAAAAGATATTTAGAACTTAAAACCCCAAACATGCCAAATCACTTTTTAAAACCAATACTTATAGTTTCTCTTTTATTTACAACCCTTAGCTTTTCACAAAAACAATATGAATTCGATTACCTTATTGAATATGATGTTACTGTAAACAAAGAATCTAAAGAAATACAAAACAACTCTTCTAGCAATTCAACCCAAGCTTCTAAAAAATATTATTTCACAAACTCCAAGAAAAATAATTATCAAGCTATTGTTTTCGATTTAGACAGCTTACATTATAAAATGTGCTTTAAAGATGAAGATGGCATCATGTTTAACGTTAACTTTTTAAAATCTGACCTTCATAAGGCAGAAATTATGAATATTAAATGTGAAAATGTCAGACGCTATCTCAATCCTTATAAATATCAAATTAAAAACTACGAGTATCAGATATTAAACGATACTCTCCTAGATAATAAATCATATAGTCATTACACGTTGGGTGCTATAAACCCAAAAAAAGCCATAAGTAAGAAAATAGGAACAGAAGTTTTTATCATTGATAAAGAAACAAGTTTTCATGTACCTATTCTCGAGCACTCGACAGCTTATGAAGAATGGAAAGCAAATGGAACTCTTCCTAATGGTATTTTCTATGAAAAACTATTTATTGATTATAAAGGAGACCTAGAATCTAAAGAAACCTTAGTTGGTTATTGGAAAATAGATAAGAAAATTGTCTTTTCAGAAGACTGCGACTATACAACACAGATAGAACCCTAAATACATTAAAGAGGTTTTAAGTTCAAGAGATCCAAATTGAGGAGTTGTTGTATTAAACAAAAAACATTACTTTAGTAACTTATGGTATGTTAATACACTCAGCTATTAACATGCACCTGGGGGTACATCACTATTAAAACACTAAAACCAATCAACCATGAAACATCTTATTACAGCTATTTTGCTTTTATTACTGTTAGCGTGCAATAATAAAACAGAAAAAAAGGAACAAGTACAACTTGAAGTTGAAAAACCTGCTAAAGTAGAAATGCTTGCAGATAACCAGTTAAGGTATTTAGAGTTGTCTGGAACGCCTTATGAAAGAGGTTTAACACATGGCACCTTACTTAAAAAAGAAATTCATGAAGTCATTCAATTTTTAAAAGATGATATCAAAGAAAGTACCGGACAAGACCCAGATGCCTATATCAGCTCTTTTTTAGAAAGTACCCATTTTGAAGCATCCATAGCTCAATATACACCAGAATTAATCGAAGAATTAAAAGGCATTTCAGATGGCTCTGAAATAGACTATAACACCCTTTTAATGCATCAACTACCAGACGAATATTGGATAGACAAATTAGCCCTCCAAATGCACAAGTGTAGTTCTTTTGGAGTGGATAAAAGTGTTAACAACCCAAGCATGACTGCCCAGAACATGGATATTCCAACTTACTATCATGGATATCAAACCGTTATTAAAATAAAAGAAGACTCAGGAAAACAAATGATGTTTCTTACCATTCCCGGCTTTTTAGGCTTAACAGGCATGAATAATAAAGATGTTTCTGTAAATGTAAACACCTTACTTCATCTAGCCAACAACAATTCAGGACTCCCTGTAACCTTTATGGTTAGGGGTTTAGTTTCTAAAGAGACTCAGGAAGAAGCTATAAACTTTCTTTTAGAAACAGCTCATGCCTCTGGACAGAATTATATTATTGGTGGTCCAGAAAAAGTATATGATTTTGAATGTTCAGCGAATGAAAAAGTAGCGTTTAGACCCTTCAATAATGCCATGTTTACCTATCATACCAATTTCCCATTAGCAAATAAAGACTATAACCAAACCATGGTAAATGGAGTAGAACAATTTGGCATTACCTGGGAAGAGAGCATGACTTGCGAGAGATACCCTTCCTTTGAAAAAAGATTCACCAAAGAAACTACCAATATAACTGTTGAAGACATTAAAGAAGTTTTAAGTTCAAGAGATAATGATGGTAGAGATGTTGTAAGCAATGAAAGTACCTATGCAAGTATTATTTACGTACTATCTAACAACCCTGAATTTATAATTGCTCCAGGCAAACCTCATGAAGTAGGTTTTATTGTTTTAAATTTTGAATAAGAATTATAACCTTCAAAAAGAAAGTTAATTATCAAATAGAAAAACAACTATGAAAATGAAATCACGCAAAATATAGCTCTCGGCTTAATTCTATTTTTCGGATTAAATGCAAAAGCACAAACTGAAAATAGCAAAACGGAAACGGAACAATTTACAGAAACTTTAATGGACTACATTGAAGGAACTGCAAATGGCGAACCCAATAGACTAAAAAAAGCCTTCCACCCAGACTTTAATCTGTATTCGGTTACAAAAGAAGACAGCTTAAATATTTGGATTGGTGCTGACTATATTAGCAACATCAAAGAAGGAGAGAAATCAAATAGAATAGGACGAATACTCTCTATAGATTATGAAAATGATGCTGCAATTGCAAAAGCAGAAATAGTCTTCCCCAATTGGCGTATTTTTACCGATTATTTCCTATTACTTAAATATAAAGGCTCTTGGAAAATAGTCCATAAAAGTTATACTTGGAGAGAATATCCAAAAACGATTGAAAAGAATTAAAAAACCAATAACCACATGTATCCGTCCGTAGCAGTAGTTTGAAAGAGAAATATTTTGAAATAGACATAGTTATTTCAAAATAAATAGAATAACACAATAACGTTTGTGTAAATTTAACTTATTATGAGACTTCTTATAACTTTATTTTCTTGTTTCCTGTTTATGCATTGCGCTGTAGATAGAACCATGGTAACTATTACAAAAAATGAAACTATTATTCTTGAGAAGTTTCAAAATTTAGATACTATAAATAAAGTCTTTATAACAGTTAAAAAAGAGCCTGGTCAAGAGCTTATGCTTTGTGTTACTTTAATTGATAAAGATTCTAAAAAACCATTGGCTAATCAGCAAGTTAGTTTTTATCATACAGATACACATGGAGAATATAACCCTTCCATTTCTAATAATGAAAGTACAGCAAGACTAAATGGCACAGCCATTACTAATAATTCTGGCGAAATTTATATTAAAACCATTCTACCTGGAGCTTATGGAAGTTCAGAAGATACGAGACATATTCATACAACAGTTCATAATGCAAAACCAAAGGCTTACGATATTTTCTTTAAGCAATACTCAGGTAATATAGCATATATAATGGATTCTGGAAACGACCAAATGTTTTTTACAGACTTAAAAAAGACTAAAGAAAACATACTGGTTTGTTTTGTTACTATAGAAGCTAAAAACATCCATACTAGTAACCAATAGCAAACACCAACTACCCTAGTTCTGTAACTTATAAAAAATATAAGGCGCTAGACTAATCCAAATCAATACCAATAGCCATATTCTACCTTCTAGTAGGTTGTAGTCATGAAATAGTTTAGACCAAGAATGCCCAGCAACATAATGCCCAAATACAAACTCGAATGCAATTGTTAAACCCAACCACAGCAAACCAATTAAAAACGCTTGTCTAGCATTCACAGGGGTTACTAGTAACATTAAAAACCAGATATAAATACCAAATAACAACAACGCACTACCTGTAGAGAGTTGATGCGCCTGTAAGTCTGTAAACTTATTAGTTAAAAAAGACTCACGAAATAATCCATTCGCAATAGCAATAAAAACCATAGGTATCCAAGCAAGTACATATTTCCACATAGCTGTTTCATTAAATGCTAATAAATATAATCAAAAGCCATAAAACTCAAAAATTTATTACTTTAGCAAGACAACCAATCAATAACCAACCCATGACCATCAAAGAACTAAAAGAAAGACCCCGTTTACAGCAAAACAAAAAGCTAACTAAAATGTATGCGCAATTAGATACCCTTTTAATAGAATTAAGAAAAAGAGACCTCCCAGAACAAATTGTACAAACCATTAATTTGGAAGTAGATATCCTAAACTCTGTTTCAGAACAAGAAAATGAATTAAAACCTCAAATAAAAAAGACCCAAGCACGCATTCTTAAATTATTGGAGAAAGAACTTAAAATAGTCCCTAAAAATTACCATAGAAACGTGTGGTTAGCACTAGGTATAGGGGCTTTTGGTGTCCCAATGGGAGTTGCCTTTGGTACCAGCCTTGGTAATATGTCTTATATAGCCATAGGCATCCCTATAGGTATGGCACTTGGCTTAGCTATTGGCACCACAATGGATAAAAAAGCATTGGAAGAAGGCAGACAACTAGACATTAGTCTTTAAACAACAGAAACCAAACCTGTCTGCCGTTAGTCCTAGTTCTAAAATATTTAACCTTGGGTTATTACTTTTAAGTTTAAACTACTATAAAAACCAAAAGTTAGGAATAGCCTTTATAGTAATAGCCAATTTAATTTTATGGCACCTTATTCCATTACCTTCTCGATTGATATTTGGATATGCCTTAACTTTAATTGGTTTCAGTATTATTTTTATGAGAAGCGAAATAAAAACGACTACAAACAAAGAACTCAACTAAGAAACCAAAAAGCCCTCCCCTTTGGGGAAGGTTTGGGTGGGGCTTATCAACTAGCCTCCACAATAGCAATCTCGGCATCCGTTAAGCCATAAAGCGCATAAACCATCTGGTCTATAGCCCTATCTGTTTGCTGTATTTGGCTTTGTAAAGCAACTGCTTTTGCTTGCTCTGCTAAAAAGTAATCTTCCCACTCTGCTTTTTTTTGAAGACTTAGTTCTACTTTTTTCTTTTTAAGCTCTTTAATAAAATCTGTATAGCTTAGCTGGTACCAAGCCTCTAACTTTTTAGGTAGCTTATCTAGGGTCTCAAACTCTCTTTGTAAGGCTCTTTGAAATTTACCAGATACCTCTTGCAAGTCTTTGTTTAAACTTAACATAAGGTCTGCTTGTTCTATAAAGGGTTGTTGGGCTGAAAGTGGTATGTTTTTGATTGGCAAGGTTTTTAATTGAAAACCTTTTACTTTTGGAAACAACTGTTTTCCATCAGAATATTTAGATAAGAATATTTTTTTCATCAACTTAGAGTTTAAAATTGAAATCAAATAATAATACTCAAAATCATTACTATTTTTCACTATACTATACATAGTATTTAATGTTGCAAAACCAAAATCATCAAAAGCAAAAATAGGTTCTGGATTACCAACTTGTCTTACTACAATTTTTTTTGAATGATGAATTTCCATATTCCATGAACCTCCAGCTTTTACCTCATCAATTTTGTTTTTAAAAAAAAGAGACGATTCTGCAAGAATATATCTACCTATATCTTTTCCAGTATAACAAGACTCCCAATCAATATCTTTCTTATATTCTGCAACATAGATTGATTTATCTTTTGTTTGAAGACCAAATGTAACAGAGCATATTTCTTCTAATGCTACAGAGTTTTGATAATTAATTTCAAATATTGGATTTAAATTAAAAGTATTTTCACTATCATCATTCCAAACACTTTGTTGTTTAAATCCTAAAAATTTAGTTTCAGTATTTTCGACTTCAAATGCTTCAATTTTTTCATTAATAATGTTACTTTTTGTTAAAACAATGGTAGCAACATCAACACCAGCATCTATAAATATTTGATCTCTATAATTAACTAAACTATTTATATAAGTATTGTTTAGAATAAATTCTCTTAATGGTTTAATGTATTTATTATTTAAATATGTGTTAGGAGTAATAAAACCTAACTTGCCATTATTTCGCAATATTTTTATTGATTTTTCAAAGAATAAATGAAATAAATCTATTTTATAACTTGCTACTTTATAACCCTTGTAATAGTCTAGTACAGTACTTAAAGTATTTGAGGGTTGACATAGTACATAAGGCGGATTCCCAATAATTACATCAAAGCCACCTTTTTCAAAAATATGTGGAAACTCTTTTTGCCAGTTAAAAGCCTTATCTCCTGCTATCTCTGGGTTGTCTATTAAACTGTTACCACATTTAATGTTGTTGCTTAAATCGTTCAGCTTTCTGTTGGGTACAGCTGTACGTAGCCATAAAGAGAGTTTGGCTATCTCTACAGACTCTTCGTTTAAATCTACGCCAAACAGGTTGTTTTCCAGAATGCTTTTTTCTACATCGCTCAACACCATAGCATCTCCAAAAAGCTTGGCTTGCAGCTCGTCTATATAGCCATGTTCTGCAATTAAAAAATCTAAGGCTTGGTTTAAAAAGGCGCCAGAGCCACAGGCTGGGTCGCAAATGGTAAGTTGCAACAGCCAGTTTCTATAAGTTGTTAAAGTATCTACTAAGCCTTTTATGGTTTTCTTTTGGCGTTTCTTGTCCGTTATATAGTCGGCTTCAAGAATACCCAGTTCCAGCTTCTTGTCTTCGCACAGTTTGCCAACTGTATGTTCTACTATGTATTTGGTAATGTATTTAGGTGTGTAGAACACCCCATCTTTTTTACGTTTGCTTTTGGTTTTATCTACCTCCTGCCCTTCTAGTTGGGCTTTTACTTCGTCTATTTCGTTTAAGGAGTTTTCAAAAATATGCCCTAGAATGTTAACATCTACTTCGCTATCAAAATCGTATTCAGACAGCTTAAGTGTGTGTTTGTATAACAGCTCGTCGTCTATAACAACGCTATCTAAAACGGCATTAGGTTTAAACAAGCCACCATTATAGGCATAAACATCGTAGTTCTTTCCCTTAAACCCTGTGTTTAAATAGCCAAAGTATTTTTTAAACCTATCAAACAAAGGGGTATATGCATCTAAATCCTGTAGTTTCTTCCACTGGCTTAACACCAGTCTTACCGAGTTTGGAGGCAGTAACTGCCTGTCTTCGGCAAAAAACAAAAACAAAAACCTATCTAATAAGGTTTGAGACTCTTTAAATAAGGTTAAGCTATCAAATTGCGGATTGAGGCTTACTAGGTTTTTGTGCAGGTCTCTTTTAAATAAAGAGTAGTCTTTATACAGGCTTTTAGTAATAACATCTTCTTCGCTTACCGAGTCTTTTTTAATTTTAGCAGGCAGGTCTTTTTGTATGTTTTCGAAAGCCAGACATAAGTACAAGATATCGAACTCTTTTTTAGATAGCGTAAACAAGTTAAACTCTACATGTTCAATAGCATTATCTATATAAAAACGTAGTTTCTCGAAATTAGAAGTAATAACATAGCTACATTTAGGTTGGTTGTTTTTATAGCCAAAAGCCTGTGCTTCTATTTTACCTAAGTCGGTAGTATTGGTGCCTTTAAGTTCTATAACGGCTCTAACCTCATCTTGAATAATAATGGCGCCATCGGCTTTCTTACTATCTTTAACATTCTTGTATTCGGTAGTCAGGTTAAAATCTGGCGTTGGGTTTTTTATATAACCCAAGACATTTACAAACAAGTCTATTAAAAACTCGCCTTGATACTGTTCTTCTTTACTATTTCTAATATTCTCTTGGATCTCTGTATTATGAAAATAAGCCGTAAATGTGTTATAGGCTTCATCTACTTTGGTTTGGTTTTGTAACTTAAAATGTTGTGTTAATACAGATGCTTGAAATAATGCCATAAATACCTATTAAATAATAAAACACTAAAGTTAAAATTAATACCCAAATTAACAGGATTTCTTTTGGAGAAAATGCTAAATACCAAATTATAAATTCCAAAAACTAAATTCCAAAAGGAAAAACTAAATTCCAAAAACTAAATTCCAAAACCCTATTTAAAGTATGGAAACACCTTACCAAAAGTAAGGTTCACCAATACTGAAAGTAAGGTTCACCAATACTGAAAGTAAGGTTCACCAATACTGAAAGTAAGGTTTACCAATACTGAAAGTAAGGTTTACCAATACTGAAAGTAAGGTTAAATCTTACTATTTTAAATGTTGTTAAACAACCCACAACAGAAAACAGAAAACCCACAACAGAAAACCCACTTATAAACAGCCACTTGTTAATAATTTAAGTCTAGACCATGCAAACAAAAAAGAGAATGTGTTTATCTTAGAGATACTAACGCAAATCCCTACTGTATGAAGAAAAACAAAAATGAAAAGCACAAACTCCCTAACCCAGACCCAAATCTAATTAAAATGAACAATAGCCTAATTAAAACAGAAGAATGGTATAACATTCAAGACATGATGGATTATTTAAAAGTAAGCCGAAGTACTTTAAACCGTTTGGTAAGAACCAAACAATTACCCAGTTTAAAACTAGGTGGAACTTTAATGTTTCCTAAAAATTTAATTAATAGCATCATGCAAAACCAGTCTTTAAAGCACATAAAGCCTAATAACAATAGCCCTTTAGATGCTTAACTGTTTTACATTCTTTCTAAGAACTATATAATAGCAACCCTTCTCCCCTATAATTAATAGCACAAAAAAAGCCTTCTAATGACTTAGAAGACTTTTTAAAATTCAATAAGCACTTCGGGTTACAACACCGTAACAGGACCTAAGTAGGTACTTACGGCAGCCTCTTTACCAGTATCGGAAACAAAACTAGCCCAAGTTTCTACCTCCATACCAGCCATAAAAGCAGGCAATGTTAGTGCCACAGAGCCTTGGTTACGTGTAGCAACACCTTCAAAGGTTTGATACAACTGTTCAACAGGTGCATACACCACTACTAGCAAGGTATCGGTTTCGACAGCATTACCCTGTCCGCTATTATCCACCCAGCCCAAGTTTAGCACTTGGTTGGCAGCAGCAGCAAGGGTTGGCGTATCTAAGCCTCTTAAATCGCCTTTACTAATTAATACCTTCCTATAGTCCATGGTAAAACCACCAAGAACTTCGGTTAAAGCTTCAAGCAAATGGTAAGAGGTAGCCAGGTTGTAGGTTGACTTGTCGCCTTGCTTTTTACCAAAATACTTGCTTAATTCTCCTTTAATAGGAGTTAAAAATTCGACAACCGTTTTAAAACGCTCGCGTTGTAACAGTTGTTCTTCTGTGGGTGTGTAATTACCACGTTGTGGTAAACTACGCATCACATTTCTACCTCTCCAACGGGAACCAACTACGTTCCCTACTTTTCCGGAGAAGCCACCTAATATGCCCTTTTCAAAAGTAGCCATAATAAATAGATTTAGGGGTTAATAATGCAGCCAAAGTAAATGCTAAACCTTTACAAACCAAACCCTTGACACATATTGACACAAATTGACACATATTGACACATATTGACCTAAATTGACCTAAATTGACACATATTGACCTAAATTGACACAAATTGACACAAATTGACCTAAATTGACACAATTTTGCCATTTTAAGGGGGTTTTGTTCGAGACTTGTTCGAGGCTTGTTCGAGAACGATTCGGGATTATTTTTTAAAAATGGAGTTTTTTGGGAGGATTCTCGAAGGATTGTAGAAGCCTACTCGAAAAACTTAGGTATAAGTACGTGTTTTTGTATGTAAAATTTTAATTACATTTGAGAGTAATTTAAAATGTATAACATAACTAGTTGTATTATAAACCTAATTTAAACAAAAAAGCATAGCTTTTTTTGTATAGATATAATAAATATAACATTACTAGTGATGTTATACACACGTTAGCAAACATATGACCAACCAATGAAAATTCTCAAAACACTTATAGTTCTTTTTATAATTGTTAGCTGTTCGGGTAAAAAAACTGAATACCAAATAACGGAATTTGATAAAGTTTTAGGAACGGAAAATAGCAAAACTCTGAATTCACTCGTATCTGATTTTGAAAAGGATATTCTTATTAAAACTTATCCAAACTTAAACACAGAAAAAGCATACAAACAATTTTTAATAGATGTGAATGAAAACAAGTTGACTTTTTGGAACAAAATTTCCTCTGAAAATAGAAAGAAATTTAACGATAGTAAACTAAAACTTGAAATCTACGAATATCCAGATTCTGTTTGGATTGATGGCAATGATATTAAATCAAGGTTTGCTTTCAAAAACGATGATGGAACAACTGACTATGGAATCGGATTTCATTCTGTAAATCTTAAAAAGAATATAGATTCCTTAATAGAAGTGAAATATAAAACACCTCGAATGAATTATGTTGGAAAATATATGCAAGCCATTAATAAAATAAAAGATGAGAATGACTTTTTAAAAGCGTTTTATGATGTTAAAGAAACAGCTGGATTTATTCACCCAGAAATTATGGCTGGAATCATATTAAAGAGTAAGCCTGATTTTTCAAGCCCAATTACAAAAGGATTAATAGTAATGGAGTTTGGATATTAATAATAAATACGTTTGCTAACAAAGAACTGAGTTAAAAAACAAGCAATTTCAAGCTAAT
>NZ_VSFC01000031.1:0-354 GCF_008084905.1 Xanthomarina maritima
GGTACTACTGAGGTTACCGTAACAGCTACAGATGCAGCAGGAAATACTGATGTATGTACGTTTGATATTGTTGTAACAGATGATGAGGATCCAACGATCGCCTGCCCAGTGCCAAATGCATCTTATACAGCAGATGCAGGACTTTGTTCTGCATCACTAGATTTCAGTATCACAGCAACAGACAATTGTGAGGTATTATCTACTGTTTATTCTGTAGAAGGTTCAGTTATCACTTATCCTTATGATTTCCCAGTTGGGACCACTCAACTAGATATTTTGGTAACCGACATTCACAATAATACAAGTGACTGCTCATTTAATGTGGTAGTGATTGATGATGAGGATCCAGCGCTC
>NZ_VSFC01000031.1:527-68316 GCF_008084905.1 Xanthomarina maritima
TGTAACAGATAATGAAGCTCCAGTAGTAAACTGTTTAGATTTACAGATTCAGCTAGATGAATACGGAAATGGAAGCATTGCGTTAAGTGATATTGATGGAAATTCGACAGATAATTGTGGCATTGCTAATGTCACCTTATCACAAATGACTTTTGATTGTTCAGATGTTGGAGGTGATTTAGATAGTTTGATTATTTCTGAATATGTTGATGGGACACAAAATGATTGTATAGAAATCTATAATGGCACTGGTAATCCAGTAAATATGATAGCTGATAATTACCGATTGAGAATATATGCTAATGGTGCCTCATCAGCCACTTATGATATTACTCTTTCAGGTATTATACCTAATGACGATGTATATGTTATTTGTTTTAATTCATTAGGTGTTAATAGTGCTATTATAGACCAATATTCTGGATTCGAATTTAATGGTAATGATGCCATTGCTTTAGTGAAATCTGGAAATGCTGTAGATGTTATAGGCGTTATTGGCACAGATCCTGGGACTGGATGGTCTTCTGGAGGTGTGAGTACTAATGGTACGACCCTAATTAGAAATGTTGATGTACTTCAAGCAAACATCAATGCTTTTGTTGCTAATTTAGCTACTGAATGGTCACAATTCCCTCAAGATACTTATGGTCATTTAGGAACACATGATATTGAAATTACAGATCTGGCTAATAACGTTATTTTAACGGTAACTGATATTCATGGTAATGTTTCTACCTGTGAAGGAAACGTTACTGTGATTGATGCTACACCACCAGTTGCGTTTTGTCAAAACATAACTGTTGCACTTCTTGAAGATGGTACTGTTAGTGTGGATCCTTCTCAAATAGATAATGGTTCTATGGATGCTTGTGGTATTGCCACACTTCAATTGGATGTTACAGATTTTAATTGTAGCCATATTGGAGTTAATCCTGTAGTTTTAACCGTTACAGATGTTAATGGCAATAGTGCGACATGTAATGCAACTGTTACAATTATTGATACAACACCACCTGTGGTTGCTACTCAAGATATTACAGTGCAATTAGGAGGAGATGGAACTGTGAGTATTAGTCCAGAAGATGTAAATAATAATACCATGGATGTTTGTAGTGCTGTTACATTAGAGGTTAGTCCAAATACATTTGATTGTGACAATATAGGAGAGAACACTGTTACACTAACAGCTACAGATATCTATGGAAATTCGTCTTCAGCTACTGCCATAGTTACTGTTGAAGATGTTTATGATCCAACAGCTGTTTGTAACGCTATTTTTGTTTATTTAGAAGCTGATGGGACTTATACACTATCTAATTCTGATATAGAAGCTATTGCAGATGGTAGTTTTGATAATTGTGATGACGATTTAGAATTTACAGTGACTCCAATGAACTTCAGTTGTGACAATAGAGGAGCTAATACGGTGACTTTAACAGTTACGGATAACTATGGAAATAGTGATACCTGTACAGCAACAGTAACCGTAGGTGGTAGTTTTATTGAGGACATCGTTATTTCAGCGAGTGAATTGCCAGAATTCTGTCAAGGAGCTGCTATTGTACTAACAGCAAATGCAGTCGTATCAGCAGGAAGTATAGATAATACAGTAACATACTTATGGGATACTAATGAAACCACACAATCTATAGAAGTGACTGCCAATGGCACTTACGGAGTATTAGTTACGTCTTCAACCAATTGTTCAGAATATATGGAAATAGATATAACTGACTTTGATGCTGGATCTTTAGTAGCTGCTTATACGATTCTTGCTGAAAATGAAGTCTATTTACATGGTAGTAACTTAGTTCAGTCTGGAGGTGTTGGTTCTATGAATCCTACCAATGGAAATGTTAAACTACACCAAGCAACTACCGTTAGTGGATTTGTTCAGTCGGTAAGTTTAGATCTTAACCAAGGAAGTACTGTAGGATCTTGGAATCAAACAGCAGCGAATCCAACTATACCACAGTTTGTTTACAATACGCAGTCTAATAATAGTAGTCCAAGCGTGACCATTAATAATAACCAGACACAGACTCTAAATGGTTCAGTTTATAAAACGATTACTGTTAAACAAGGAGCTACGGTATATTTCAGTCAGTCGAATGTATATATCAATGAGTTGAAAACCTTTGAAGGAGCTTCCATAGAATTTAATACATGTGCCAACGTATTTATCAATGAGAAATTTATGCTAGCACAAGGTGGGACTATCAATGCTGATGACAGTAACAAGGTAATTTTCTTTGTGAATGAGGATGTGCAGATAGAAAAAGGCTCTGATGTTCGAGCCAGTATTCATGCTAATACACATGAACTTATGGTTAAAGGAGATAATGCTAATGGCAATCAAGTAGCTCAGCCAACCTATATGAGAGGTTTGTTTATAGCAAATAAAGTGCATGGTAATAAGAATGTTATTTGGAATGCAGATGACTTATGTGATCCTTGTCCAATTTCAGCTCCTGCTACAGGAGGGAATGAGCATGTTTCGGAAAACACAAGGCTACAATTTAATATAGAAGTAGAAGCTTGGCCAAACCCGTCTGACACAGACTTTAAATTAAGACTGAAAACCGATAATTTATCAGATAAAGCAGAGATAAATGTATTTGATATGAATAATAGATTAGTGCATAAAAGTAACTTCCAGCCAGAAAATGTTTATAAATTTGGAAACGAATTTGATGGAGGTGTCTATTTAGTAAAAGTCTCTCAAGCAGGTAAGCATGTATATACTAGAGTCGTTAAGTTTTAAATAATTAGTGTTATTAATTTTAAAAAGAAACCTTTCAAGTTATTGAAGGGTTTCTTTGTTTTTTAACAAGTACAATATTTATAAACAACTATAAATAGTAGTATCTTTATCTCAATTTAAAAATAAAATATTTTTAAATATTTCCATATTCTCATCAAGAAATTGATTTGGTATATTAGATATTAAAGCATCATTATTTTGAAAGTATGTCACCATTAATAACAACAAAGGACAAGCTAAAAGAACGTATTAAGGAGCTTACATGCTTGTATAATATAAGTTCTTATATTGCTAATTCTAACCTAGAGAATTTACAGCCTACATGGAAAGCTATTGTACATAGTTTACAAGAAGCTATTAGGTATCCAGAAGATGCTTCTGTAGAACTTAAAATAGAAGAAAAATCCTTATCTGTTGGTAAACTATCTGAAAACAAAGTTTATATAGTTTCTGCCATTAAAGCATTTAATAAGCCTATTGGTTCCATAAAAGTGGGTTATTCAAAATTAAAATACAACGAGAATAGTTTTTTAAACGAAGAAATTCAGCTCTTAAATAAAATAGCTCTAGAAGTAGGTAATCTTATTGAACGTAAGCAGATTATTGAAAGTGAAGCTTTAACTAAGAGACAAATTGAACGTGCAGATAGGTTAGGAATTTTAGGGGAAATAACTGCAGGAATTGCTCATGAGCTTAATACACCATTAGCAAATATTTTGGGCTATACTGAATTATTGAAAGACCAATTAAAAAGCAATCCACAATCCATAAAAGATTTAGATAAAATTATAAATAGTGCTATTTTTTCAAGGGAAGTGGTTAAGAAACTCATGTTCTTTTCTTGTGATATGCCACATCAAATGGAGCTTTTAAATATTGTGCCTATTATTGAAGATGCCATAGGATTACTATCTCCTAATTTTAACAAGAAATCTTTAACCTGTCAGCTTCAAATAGATAATCAGCCCATTTTACTTCGTGTAGATGCTGTTCAGCTTACTCAAGTCATTTTTAATTTGGTTATAAATGCTATTTATTTTTCACCAGAAAAAGGGATCATACGAGTTGTAGTCTCCGAAAAAGAGAATCAGGTTATTTTAAAAATTTCAGATGAAGGTTCAGGAATAAAAAAAGAAAATTCAGAAAATATATTTCATCCATTTTTCACTACAAAACCAGTAGGAGAAGGGTCAGGCCTTGGTTTAAGTGTGGTACATGGCATTGTTAAAAGTCATAAAGGAAACATAACATTTGAGTCAAATACACCAAAAGGTACTATTTTTACAATAATACTCCCAAAAAACTAAGGCATGGGTTTAAATAAAGAAAACATTTTACTTGTAGACGATGATATTCATATTTTGGAACTCATTCAACGACATCTACAATCTTTAAATTACCATACATATAAAGCCGTTTCAGTAATTGAAGCCATAGAAATTTTAAAAGATAAGTCCATAGATTTATTGATTACAGACCTCAAAATGCCAGGAGTAGATGGATTGGAATTGGTAAAATATGTGTCTGAACATTATCCAGATATTCCTAAGTTAGTTGTAACAGGTTACCCTTCAATTGATGGTGCTTTAGAAGCAATGAAATCTGGAGTTATGGATTATCTAACCAAACCATTTACAAAGGAAGAGCTCCGTAAAGCTGTCATTAAATCCTTCAAATTAAAACCCAAAAAGAAGTTGCTAAAAGACCCTTTAAAAAGAGATGAAGCAGTTTCTTATGGTGAAATGATAGGTAAATCGGAAGCCATAAAAAAAGTAACAGACGTTATAGAACGCGTAAAAAACAATAAGGCTACTGTTTTTATTACTGGTGAAAGTGGTACTGGAAAAGAGCTTGTAGCTCGTTCCATTCATTATATGGGAAAATTTGCAAGAGCTCCTTTTATTGCTGTAAATTGTGGAGCTATTCCAGAAAACTTATTGGAAGCAGAGTTATTTGGTTATACAAAAGGCGCTTTTACAGGAGCCAATGATAATAGAAATGGATTTTTTCAAGCTGCAAATAATGGCACTTTATTTTTAGATGAAATTGGCAATGCCTCTTTGGCAACTCAACTTCGTTTGCTAAGAGTTTTGCAAGAAAAGGAAGTTACTAGAGTAGGTTCTCAAAAAGTTGAAAAAGTAGATGTAAGAGTTATTGCTGCTACTAACATTGATTTGAAAGAACTTATAAATAAAGGAAAATTTAGGGAAGATTTATATTATAGATTAACCGTTGTACAAATTCATGTACCACCTCTTAGAGAACGTATTGAAGATGTTAGTTTATTAACCGAAAAATTCTTGTTTAAATATGGAGTAGAGTATAAAGACCGATTGATTAAAATCTCACCTGAAGCGCTACAAGTCTTAGAACGTTATTCATGGCCTGGAAATATTAGAGAACTAGAAAATGTTATTCAACGAGCAGTCATAATGTGCGATAAAGAAATAGAAATAAAAGATCTTCCAGAACATATAAAATACCAAATAGATTTCCCAAAAGAAGATAGACTTTTCACTTTAAAGGAAATTGAAAAAAAACATATTCTTAAAGTACTAGCTGCCACAAATAATAATAAATCTCAAGCAGCAAAAATTCTTCAAATAGATAGAAAGACACTTAGCGAAAAATTAAAATAGTCTTTTTTTAATTGCGTACATTTTCCTCAAGTGAGTAAAAATTACCCAGTCCTATCCTTTTATAAAATTATATTTATTTATTTTAAAGTACTAATAAACAGGTGATTATAAATTATTTTTAAAATAATTTATAAAGTTGGCACAAGAGTTGTCTTAAGTGGTATGAATTAAAAAATGAGTTTATGAATACTTTGGATAGAAGTTTATGTAGAACATGTAGGTACGTAGATTCCTGTAGTTTAACATCAAACAAAAGCTTTATTTGGTCTTGTAGCGAATATGAATTAGCTAAAAGCCCAAAAGAAAACAATCAACCCCTAACATTAACAAAAGAGTTCGATCTAAAAACTGAAGAACGATTAGTTGAACTTATCTAAAAAGCAAAACAATGACATTAGTTAAAGAATTAAAAGTAAAAAAACAACCAAAACAAGGGATGTTAGACAATGTATTAAAACAATTTAATACAGCAGCAGATTTAGTGAATTTAAATCCAAACATTAAAAAAATATTAGAAGTAACAAATAATGAATTAATTATTCATTTTCCAGTAAGAATGGATAATGGCAATGTTGAAATTTTTAAAGGCTATCGTGTACAGCATAATAACGCATTAGGACCATATAAAGGTGGTTTACGTTATCATCCAACAATAGATATAGATTCTGTAAAAGCATTAGCTATGTGGATGACCTGGAAAACCTCTTTAGCAGGACTTCCTTATGGAGGTGCAAAAGGAGGTATTCAAATGGATCCAAGTAAATATTCTACTTCAGAGTTAGAACGTATTACAAGACGTTTTACTTATGCATTAGGAGAAAACATTGGACCAGAGCACGATATACCAGCACCAGATGTTAATACAAATGCACAAACTATGGCTTGGATAGCAGATACGTATATGTCTACAAAAGCTCCTTCAGAACGTTCAAAAAATCAACACGTTGTTACTGGAAAACCTATAGGTTCAGGAGGTTTAGAAGGTCGTGATAGAGCTACAGGTTATGGAGTTTATTTAACTATTAAATTTTGGGCAAAGAATAAAAAAATAGATTTAAAAAATAAAACTTTTATAGTTCAAGGTTTCGGAAATGTGGGCTATTGGGCTGCTCATTTCTTAGAATTAGAAGGAGCTAAAATGATTGGAATTCAAGATGCTTTTGGAAGCATCGTAAATAAAAATGGTCTTCCAGTCGAGTTATTATTTGAATACACAAAAACCAATAAGGGTAGTATTATTGATTATCCAAATTCTAGTGCTATTTTAAAAGAAGATTTCTTTAGTTTGGATTGTGACATTTGTATTCCAGCAGCTTTAGGAAATCAGATTACAGAAGAAAATGCGCATCAAATAAAAGCCTTTTTAGTAGCAGAAGGAGCCAATGGACCTACAACTGTTGAAGCAGAAAAAATTCTTTTAGAACGTGGTATTGAAGTTATACCAGATATTCTGTGTAATTCAGGAGGTGTTATTGGAAGTTACTTTGAATGGCTTCAAAACAGAAATGGAGAGCTTTGGGAACTAGATGAGATACTTGTAAAATTAGAAAAGAAGTTAAATGAAGTCTTTAAAAAAGTGTTACAAGCTTCTGAAAGTAAAGGTATAGACTTGAGATCATCAGCTTACTTTATTGCAATAGAGCGAATAGAGAAGGCTTATATACAACGAGGCATTTTCCCATAAACAATTAAAATTTTTAGCAATGAAATACGGTAGCATTATATTAGAAAAGAAGGAATACGTTACTTTAAAAAGACTTATTAATTTATCTGGAAATTATAAAGATGAGTCAAGAAAAAATTCAGTTTTAAGGTTAAAAACCGAATTAGAAACTGCAATAATAACAGATGAAGATGAGATTCCTTTAGACATTATTAGATTTAATTCCATTATTACAATAGAATCTAATGATGGATGGTCTAACACATTTCAACTGGTTTCGCCAGCCGATAGTAATTATTCTGATAAAAAAATATCTGTATTAACACCAATGGGATCGGCTGTCATAGGCTATGCAAAAGGAGACACTATAGATTGGGAATTTCCTGGAGGTGTAAAATCGTTAAAAGTGTTAGAGGTAAAGCAAAATAATATAAACAATCAATATCAATTGTAATGAAAACACTTACACATTATACTCATGAAACAGATGAGCAGGTTTTGCATAAAAAAAGAATTGTAGAAATAAATATCTGGATTTCGCATTTAAATTATATTATTAATGAATGTGATTGGTTGGCAAAAATAGCATCAAATAAAATTCAGGATAAGGATTTAAGAGATTCGCTTTTGGAAAAATCTGAGAATAACTCGTCATTATTAAATGAGTTTTATAGTTATAGAAGCACATTAAACAGTTTTTACGAATGTAACGATCTTGATTGCGATTTGTATTATATTGATTTGCATAGTACATATTGTAAGAAATATTTAAAGCATTTAGAAAACTATCGAGCAGTAAAAGATCAGGTGTTTCTTAAAATATTATTGTAATTAAGTTTACAATTTTGTTAGTTAGTTGGTTTTTTTAAGCTATGAGAGTTTAATAATTCTTGTGGCTTACTTTTTTACATTTTATTAATTTTATATTAAATGTTGCTTAACTTTGCACACTCAAATTGAATATATTTTTACATAAAAAACATGGAGTTATTTTTATTAAGTTTTGGAGCCTTATTTTCTATTATGAATCCATTAGGAACTGTTCCAGTTTTTGTTGGATTAACGGGAGATAATACAAAAAAAGAGCGTGCAGTAACTGCTTTTTGGACAGCTATCGATGTTTTGGCTATTTTGTTATTATCCTTTTTTGCAGGAAAATTTATTCTTTCTTTTTTTGGTATTAGTTTAAATGCTTTAAAAATTGCAGGAGGTTTAATTATCGCATCTTCTGGTTTTGCGTTATTAACAGGTAAATTTAGAGAGCATAAAGGTATGAAACGAGATCGTGTGCAAGAAGATATTCAAAATAGAGATTCTATTTCCTTAACGCCTTTAGCCATACCTATGTTAGCAGGTCCTGGAACCATTTCGCTTTTAATAGCCTATAACCAAGAATATCAATCTACACAAGACATATTAATTTTAGTAGGTTCTATGATTTTTGTTTCTTTTACTATTTATTTAATTTTAAAAAGTGCACATTTAATTGTGAAATTCTTAGGAGCCTCAGGCATTAATGCACTATCAAGAATCATAGGGTTTATAGTTATTGCAATAGGAGTAGAGTATATTATGTCTTCTGTAATTTCGGTTTTTGAAAGTCTAATATAGATTCGTTGTAATAAAAATAAAAAGCCTTCTTCAAACTTAAATTGAAGAATACTTTTTATTTTATTGATTGAATAATTATTTTTTTCTAGTGTAGGTAATTTCCATGTTCTTTAAATCCTTCCCATTTTCAACTATAAACATTTCAAATTTATGTGAATCTTCAGAAGTTTTTGTAATCACTTCTTTTACGTGCATTTCTTTACCTGTAGCAGGATCGATCATCTTACCTTCTAAGGTTAAGTTATCTGCTTTCGTATTGTATTCCCCTTCCATAAACATAATACTACTTCCAAAATTATCTATCCAAGTAGCTAAGAATTTTTTTTGAGCCTTATCGTATCCCGTAATACTTTCACCCATAAAAGGTTGACCCATCATATTTCCTGAGTGTGAAGACCTTTGGTATAAGCCACCCATAATCATTTCGTTTGTTGTGGATGCTTTAGATATATTAGGTTCTTGAGATGTTGGATCCATCCACATTTTTACAGTGGCATCCCATTGTCCATTCATAGAAGCTAGCCATTTGTGTTGCTCTCCTGGTGTCATATTTTCTTGCCAGGCTTTCATTTCTTCTGGTGTTTGTGAGAAAGCAGTTATACCTACTAACAAACACATATTAGTGATTATTAATTTTTTCATAATTCAAAAGATTAATTGGTTTATTATAAAGATACAATAAAATTTAATCGATTGTTCTTCTGTATATTACAATGGAATGTTCCCATGTTTACGTTTTGGTCTTTCAACCTCTTTATTTTCAAGCATGGAAAAGGCTTTAATTAGTTTACGTCTGGTGTCTTTTGGTAGAATAACTTCATCAATAAAACCACGTTCAGCAGCAGAATATGGATTTGCAAATAAGTCGGCATATTCAGCTTCTTTTTCTTTCCATTTAGCTTCTTTGTCTTCTGCTTTATTTATTTCATTTTTAAAAATAATTTCAGCTGCACCTTTGGCTCCCATAACAGCAATTTCTGCACTTGGCCAAGCAAAGTTCATATCTGCTCCAATATGTTTAGAATTCATAACATCGTAAGCTCCACCATAAGCTTTACGTGTAATTACAGTGACTCTAGGAACCGTAGCTTCGCTAAAAGCATATAATAGTTTAGCTCCATGAACAATTATCCCATTCCATTCTTGATCTGTTCCAGGTAAGAATCCAGGAACATCTTCTAAAACTAGTAAGGGAATGTTAAAACAATCGCAAAAACGTACAAATCTGGCTGCTTTTTTTGAACTGTTTACATCTAATACACCAGCTAAAAACATGGGTTGATTGGCAACTATTCCTATGCTTTTCCCACCTAAACGAGCAAATCCAACAAGAATATTTTCAGCATAATCTTTATGAATTTCATAAAAGGAATCCTCGTCAATAATACCAGAAATGACATCATGCATATCGTAAGGTTTGTTGGCATTGTCTGGTACAATATCTGAAAGGCTTTCTCTAACTTCCTCCTGTAATTCAAACGAAAGTGGAGCAGGAGTTTCTTTATTATTTTGAGGCAAATAACTTAATAATTTTTTTACATCTTCAAGACATTCTATATCATTTGAGGAGGTTTTATGAGCCACACCAGATTTAGTTGAATGTGTACTGGCTCCACCTAATTCTTCACTAGATACCTCTTCGTTAGTTACTGTTTTTACCACATTTGGACCAGTAACAAACATATAGCTGGTATTTTCAACCATGATTGTGAAATCTGTCATTGCAGGAGAATACACTGCTCCACCAGCACATGGACCCATAATGGCTGAAATTTGTGGAATCACTCCAGAAGCCTGTACGTTACGGTAAAAAATATCGGCATAACCACCAAGCGAACGAACACCTTCTTGAATACGTGCACCACCAGAATCGTTTAAACCAATTATTGGAGCACCAACCTTAACAGCTAGATCCATGACTTTACATATTTTCTCAGCATGTGTTTCGGATAAGGAACCACCAAAAACAGTAAAGTCTTGTGCAAATACATAAACTAATCTGCCATTTACAGTTCCATAACCTGTTACCACACCATCTCCATAAAACTGTTGGCTTTCCATGCCAAAATCTTTGGTTCTATGTGTTACAAGGGTTCCAATTTCTTCAAAAGAACCTTCGTCTAATAAATACATGACACGTTCTCTAGCTGTTAATTTTTTCTTTTCGTGTTGTTTATCAATACGCTTTTGTCCACCACCTAAATAGGCTTGATTTAGTTTTTCGTTGAGGGTGTTTATTTTTGATTTCATAATAGTTTTTCTATAAAAGAAACACTTCGACAAGCTCAGTGTAACAATAATAAATTTCAGTTAATTAGGTAAACGTAATAGTTTTTGATCTTCTAAATATTGCTTTACTGCTAAGTATGCTGCTATTTTAGCTTCGTTTTCATGCTTAGCTTTGAGAATTTCAGGGGCATAGTATTTCTTCACAAAATGCGTGTCGAAATTTCCAGATTTAAAGGCCTCATGTTCGCAGACAAAGGTTCCAAAAGGTAAGGTGGTTTGAATCCCTTTAATTTGATAATTCTCAATGGCTTTTATCATGAGCTGAATGGCTTCGTCACGTGTTTCGCCATAAGTTATTAGTTTTGATAACATTGGATCGTAATAAATAGGAATGTCCATACCTTCTTCGAAACCATTATCCACTCTAATGTTTTCGCCTATTGGTAGTTTGTAAACTTCCAGATTACCAACACTTGGTAGGAAATCGTTTAACGGATCTTCAGCATACACTCTTAACTCTAAGGCATGACCTTTAATCTTTAAATCTTCTTGTTTAAAAGGAAGGACTTCTCCTCGAGCCACTCGAATTTGCAATTCTACCAAATCTGTTCCAGTAATTAATTCGGTTACAGGATGTTCCACTTGCAAACGTGTATTCATTTCTAAGAAATAGAAGTTGTAATTTTCGTCTAATAAGAATTCAACTGTTCCAGCTCCTAGATACTCACAAGATTTAGCCACTTTTACTGCAGCTTCTCCCATTTTTTTACGTAATTCTATGGAAAGTACTGAGGAAGGAGCTTCTTCTACTACTTTTTGATGACGACGTTGGATGCTGCATTCTCTTTCAAATAAATGAATGATATTACCATGGTTATCTGCCATGACTTGTATTTCGATATGTCTAGGAGAAGTTACATACTTTTCTATAAAAACAGAACCATCACCAAAAGCATTTACAGCTTCGCTAATAGCACGTTCCATTTGAGACACAAAATCGGCTTCTTTTTCAACGACACGCATCCCTTTTCCACCACCACCAGCTGAGGCTTTGATTAGAATAGGAAAACCAATGTCTTTTGCAATTTTTTTAGCTTCAGGAATATCTGTAATAGCTTCATCTGTTCCAGGAACCATAGGAATGTTATAGGTTTTAACAGCTTCTTTAGCTGCTAATTTAGAACCCATAATTTTTATGGCTTTAGATTTTGGACCAATAAATGTGATGTTATTTTTTTCGCATAGTTCAGCAAAATGTGCATTTTCACTTAAAAAACCATATCCAGGATGAATGGCATCTACATTTAGTTCTTTAGCAACTTCAATAATTTTATCACCTAATAGATAAGACTGACTTGATGGTGCTTCACCAATTAAAACAGCTTCATCTGCATATTTAACATGAGGTGCATGTCTGTCTGCCGTAGAATAAACTGCGACTGTTTTTATGCCCATTTTTTTAGCAGTTCGCATGACGCGAATGGCAATTTCTCCTCTATTTGCTATTAGTATCTTCTTCATGTTATTCAAACTCTATTAATAGTTGATTTTTGTCTACTGTTTCACTTTTTGAAACTGCAATTGATTTAATAACACCATCTCTAGGAGAGGTTAACATATTTTCCATTTTCATGGCTTCAAGAATTAAAAGAGGATCATCTTCTTTTACTTCCTGACCAACTTTTACATTAATATCTAAAATTAATCCAGGCATAGGCGCTTTTATGTCGTTGATTTTTTTTGTAGTTCCAACTTCAAAGCCCATTTTTTTAATTAATTCATCTAATGCGTTGTTAATTTCAACTGTATACGAATTATTATTAATTAGGATGGTGTAGGTTTTATTAATAAAATCTTGATTTGTGATTTTAGCCTTATAAGACTTATTATTTTCAAGAATATGATATTGATTGCTTGCAAGTGATATGGCATCAAATTCAGTAATTTTTTCTGGTTCTATGTCGAATTCAAATGAATTATTGACATGAATTTTAAATGTTTTTGGCATAATTTATTAATGAACTGTAAATATAATTATAATATATAGAATTTAGTTAAGCTTTGAATTTAGATATTTGTTGATGAGAAATAATGGCTTTTCTTGCTAAAAATAACCCAACAAATAATGATAGAAAAGCACCTATCCAAATACCTGGAATAAAGTCTATAAATAGAAAGAAATCGTAAGCGCCATGAAAAAGAACAGCAAGGAAAAGGCCTAATAAATTATATTTCCAAGGTTGTTTTGAGAATTTTGCTTTGCCCATAAAATAGCCCATAAGTACTGCAAAAGTAGCATGAGCTGGAACAGCAGTAAAGGCTCTTAAAATGGCCACTTGATAACCACCTTCTATGACGTACATGATATTTTCGGTAGCAGCAAAACCCATAGATACCATAACGGCATACATAATACCATCAAATGGTTCGTTGAATTCTTTATTAGGTTGCGCAAAAAAGCGCACAATAATATACTTGCTAAATTCTTCTATTACAGCTACTATAAGAAATGCTTTTAAAAATTGTTGGGTGATACTATATTTATCGGTTAGAGGAAGTAAAATGTCTGTACCTAAATACAAAATAGTCGTTATTAATACACTCACTATAGCTCCTAATATGAAATTAAAAAACAATAATCTTCTAGGCTCTTTTTCATATTCATCTTTACAATAAATGTAAAGAATAATAGCAATAACAGGAGCAATGGCTAAGAGTAATAATTTCATGAAATGAAAATAGTAAAATTAAATTAGTTGTAAGATATGTTTTAAAACAACTTGATAATATGTTTTATTTGAAGGGACTAAATGATTATTATTATCAGTGAACTTTAAAATTTTTTTAAACTCTGATATGCTAACTAATTTTAATGTTTCGACTTCCCCAATTTGAGGTGTTAATTTATTAATGGATACATTTAACTCCACTAAAAACGTATGATGAAACTCATTATCAACAATCCCATTTTCATAGGTTTGAAAACAAGGAAACACCCCAATTTTATACAATTCATTTTCTCTAATAGCCAAGCCTATTTCTTCCTGTGTTTCTCTTATAGCTGCCTCTTCAATAGTTTCTCCAGCATCTACATGTCCAGCCACAGACACATCCCAAAGCAAAGGGCAAATGGTTTTTGTAGCAGCACGTTGGGCTAATAAAATTTCACCCTTTTTTGTGTAATACCAAACATGTGCTGTGTTGTGGTAGTAACCTTTTGTGTGAATTTCAGACTTTAAAGCTGTCTTTCCAGTCGGTTTTTGATCTTTGGTTATGATGTCAATTAATTCGTCCATATAAAAACCGTCATTACGAAACATTTTGGTAGTCTATTCACTTATTTAAATGATTACATTTATAAACAGATTGCCACGTCACTACACTCCTTGCAATGACAGATTATGGGTTATTTAAAATATGAAAACGTTTCGCCATCTTCAATTTTAAGTAGCGTTTCGTAAATCAGTTTAATCACATTCTCCACATCGTCTCTATGTACCATTTCTACTGTGGTATGCATGTATCTTAGAGGTAAAGAAATTAATGCTGAAGCTACACCACCATTGCTATAAGCAAAAGCATCTGTATCTGTTCCAGTTGCTCTAGATAGAGCAGAACGTTGAAACGGAATTTTCTTTTCTTCGGCTGTTTCAGTAATTAAATCTCTAAGTTTTTGTTGCACAGCAGGCGCATAAGCAACAACAGGACCAAGCCCAAGTTCTAAATGACCTTCTTTTTTCTTATCAATCATTGGCGTTGTGGTATCGTGTGTCACATCTGTAACAATTGCCACATTTGGTTTGATGGTTTGTGTAATCATTTCAGCACCACGTAAACCAATTTCTTCCTGTACCGAATTGGTAATATACAAACCAAAAGGCAGCTTCTTTTTGTTTTCATGTAGTAAACGTGCTACTTCTGCAATCATAAAGCCTCCCATTCTGTTATCTAAAGCACGACAAACAAATTTGTCTTTATTTAGAATATGAAATTCGTCTGGATAGGTAATTACACAACCAACATGAATTCCCATTTTTTCAACTACAGCTTTATCTTTTGTACCAACATCTATTGTAATGTTATCAGGTTTTGGAGTTTCTTCTTTCGATTTGTCTCTGGTATGTATTGCTGGCCAACCAAAAACACCTTTAACAATGCCTTTTTTAGTGTGTATATTTACAATTTTACTAGGAGCGATTTGATGATCGCTTCCACCATTTCTAATTACGTAAATTAGACCATTATCTGATATATAATTAACATACCATGAAATTTCATCGGCATGTCCTTCAATTACTACTTTAAATTTAGCTTTTGGGTTAATTACACCAACAGCAGAACCATAGGTATCTGTAATAAACTCATCTACATAAGGTTCTAAGTACTTCATCCAGATTTTTTGCCCTTCCCATTCGTAACCTGTTGGAGCTGCATTGTTTAAATATGTCTCTAAAAAATCTAGCGATTTTTTGTTTAAAATGCTCTTTTTTGCCATGATAAAAATTTTTGCACTAAAATAATAATATTAATAGTATTTTATGGTTTTTGCTTAGGTAAATTATTAATTTTACCAATGTATTTGTAATGATTTTAGATATGTTAAGTCTAAACATATAGATTTCCATTTTCATGGAAAATGAATATGAAAAAAATAGTATACTTACTTTTATTTTTACCCTTTTTGGCTCAAAGTCAGATTGATTCTCTTGTTATAGAAGATCAAGATTTTGAGTATATCATTATTGAAGGTGACTCTATTCCACATACTACTATTGATTTAGATGAAGTTTTGCTCTTACATAAACTTAAATTTGATAGTAAAGAAGATAGAAAACGTTACTTGATTTTAAGACGAAAAACGATTAAGGTTTATCCTTATGCAAAATTAGCAGCTGAACGTTTAGAGTCTTTAAATGAAAGAATAGATCATATAAAAAAGAAAAGTGATCAGAAAAAATATGCTAAAATGATACAAACATATATTGAAGATGAGTTTGCAGAAGAGCTAAAGCAGTTGACTAGAACTGAAGGACAAATTTTAGTCAAGCTTATTTACAGGCAAACAGGGGAAACGACCTTCGATTTAATTAAAAGATTGCGAAGTGGATGGAGAGCATTTTGGTTTAATAGTACTGCAAACTTGTTTAATATTTCTTTGAAAGAGGTTTATGATCCGGAAAACGTAAAAGAAGATTATTTAATTGAGGACATACTTCAAAGAAATTTTCAAAGTGGCTTGCTTGAAAGACAAGATTCTGTCATAAAATTTGATTTTTTAGAGTTAACTGAAAAATGGCTGAAGTAAAAAATAACCATATACAATCTGTATTTGAAGAGCGCTTAAATGCGTTAACTCATGGAGTAGGAGCTTTAATGGGAGTAGCAGCTTTAGTTTTACTTATAATTTTTAATACTGAGAAAACAAAATGGAGTTTGTTTAGTGTAATTGTTTATGGCTTATCTATTATAATCCTATTTAGCTCTTCAACCTTGTATCATGCAGTTCAAACTAAAAATCAGAAACATTATTTTAGAATTATTGATCACATTAGTATTTATCTTTTAATTGCTGGAACTTATACGCCTGTAGCTTTAATTGCATTAGACGAGAGCAAAGGTTGGCCAATTTTTTGGGTGGTGTGGACAATTGCACTATTAGGACTTATTCTGAAAATATTTTTTACTGGAAAGTTTGAAGTTTTTTCAGTCATACTCTATTTAATTATGGGTTGGCTAATAGTTATAGATTTTACTAACCTTGCAAACTATATAGGAACAAATGGTACTTTATTACTGTTTGCAGGTGGCTTGTTTTACACCTTGGGCATTGCCTTTTATGCCATTCACAAAATTCCTTATAATCACGTTATTTGGCATTTGTTTGTTTTAGTAGGAGCTATTTGTCACTTTTTTTTGGTGTTTTTTTATGTAATTTAAATATTGTATTTACAGTGTATTCTAAGACTTTAATTCTGCTTAGCTCTTGAGAGTTTAAAATATTCATTAGCTGTTTCATCAAGTAAATTTGTAATTTTAATTAAATTCTCTGGAGTTGGTTTTAGGTTAACATATTTGTCAACAATATTACTACGTTTATAAATTAGAAAAGTATTTTCAACATTTGGATTTATTTTGTTCAAATACACTTCTGAAGCTTTATCACTAAAAGAAGGCACAAATGTTAAAGCAACTTTAGTTAATTCAAGTTCATTTCCAAGTTTTTCTAACTCTTGTTTTCTATTGTTTAAATTATAGTTAGATTCATTGCCATAAATAAAATAGGCTTTCAAATATTTCTCTCTTTTTTTGCTTTCATTGTCTAAAAATATGAGCCAATATTTTATTTCATTCCAATTTGGATTGTTGCCAACAAAATATAAAACACCATGATACCACCCGTATTTACATATTGGGCAAGTTTTTGTTCCTTTATCAGCTCCAAATGCATGAAATGGTGTGAAAGAAATAATATCTTCACCAATATTCTTCCCTGAATTTACAGAGTTCGTATTTTGTATTGGGTAGTCAGGAATATTTAATCCTAAAATAATATTGCGTTCACCAATCCATAAACCATCTTTTTGAACAAATCTAATAACACCACTTCCACCTCGATTTTCCATTTTTTTCCTACGATTTGTAGTTAATAAAGGATCATTATCAAAAACAAAATCGTCTATGTAGTATGGATCTTTCATGTTTTTCTCATGAATAGTTATATGCATGTGGGCAGGTTCGTTTCTACTTGGATAAGTTCCAGGTTTAATGGTGTATATGGAATATTTTCCTTGCTCGTCTGCTTTTAACCAACCTCTTATATATCCGTGAGTATGTCCCAACTTGTTTTTGGGCATATTTCTTTCTTCATCTTCTTTTGTTTCATAAACACCAAGGCTATTCGTTTGGTAGTAGTAAAGAATAACATTTGGAGCAGGAGTTTTTCCATCTATTTGATAGACTGTTCCAGTTAACAAAATTTTTTGTCCTTTTCCTTTATACGCTGGGCTTGTGTCACTAGTTGTTAGGTCTTCAGGCATGTTGTAATAAAAAGGCATTGATTTGTCAAAGTCATTACTTAAAGAATTTGATTGCTTTTTAGGAGTTTGTCCGTTACAGTTTAACAAATTTAAACATGATAATAGGAGACATCCAATTTTAAAAATTCGTAACATTATTTTATGTTTTTATTAAATGTAGCTATTAAAGTGGTTGTTTGCACTTTATTTTACAGGTAGTTATCTGTGTGGAGTAAATAATTGGTTTACTGGAGTAGTTGTTGCCAATTGCCTCTATAATGCCTACTTAATCTAATAACTTGACCATTTTCAAGTGTTGCATCATAATCACCATTACTTCTTGATTTTAGCTCCTTTGTGTATTTGGCATTTATAATTGTAGAACGATGTACTCTTAAAAAGATAGTTGGGTCAAGTCTTGTTTCAAATTCTTTTAAACTTTTATTATCTAAAATTTTTTGATCTTTTGTGTAAATAATTGAATACGGTTTATCGGTCGAAATTAGTAGTATTGAAGATGTGGGAATTGTTATAATTTTTGAACCAATTTTTAGCTTTATTTTTTCTTGATAAAAATTGGTTAAGTGAGGTTTTTTATAAATTGAAATATAAATAGCAGGAAAAATTACATACCATAGTAAAGCTATATAAAATTGATTTGAAAAGGCAGCTTTAATAATATTTGAAAAGCTATGTGCAGGTGTGAATACCAAATTGCTAACCAAAATGAATATAGATGTAAAAAATAGTATATGAAGAACACTAATGATTAAACCAATTCCTAAATTTAAAGGTAATTTGCCCAATTTATTTTTAGGATTAATGATTTTTATTAGTTTGTTTATAATAAAAGTAAATGGAATGAAAAAAATCCAAAACGTATTGTAAAGCAATGATTCTGAGATATAAAATCCTGTTTGTTGTATGCTGCTAAATATATAATCCTGAAGCACAGCAAGTAGAAAAACAAAAACCACAATAATGATATATAAAGGTATTTTATCAAATTTTGATATTTTGAGTATTTCCCTTTTGTAAATTGATTGTTCCAATTTTTTGTTACTATTAAGTTTGCGTACAACATCTTTGTACTAACTTTAAATAATATTTCTATTATAGTAGATGTTTGTAGACAGGAACTAAGTTAGCCTAATTTATTTAAAATGTCAAGGTTGGTTTAACCCTTAATAATATCTTGATATTCTTCAAAGAATGATTCAAATTTGCTCATGTATTCATTAAAGAATTCCATAACAATTCGCCAAGATTTTTTATTATGAATGGAGACAGGAGTATCTAAAAGCACATAGATTCTAGAAATTTCTTTACCATTCTCTAAAAAATATTCTTCTTCAAATATGGCTTCTGGTAAAAACTCATCCAATAAAATAGATTTTAAAGCTAGTAATTTTCCCCAATGATTGATGCGTTCTTCTAGGTCGTCTTCAAGATCTAAAGCTACTAAAGCTATTTTGGTATCGAAATGAAATTTAAAACTTAAACCTTTTATTTTCGTATCGTATAACAGCCACTTTCTGGGAAAAGATTTTCCGAAACTAGTCCAAAATTCTTGTTTTAATAGTCTAGACTCTTCTTTACTGAACATGATAAAAAGATTTACGATTAGAGATTAACGATTTATGATATTAGATTTTTACCATTAGCCATTAGCCATTAGCCATTAGCTAAATAATATAAGCAATTGCCACACCAAATAAAATAGCTAATAATTTTGACATATTAAATTTATGTCCTTCACTGCTTTCAAACAATATAATGGTAGAAATATGGAAAAATATTCCAATTACAACGGCATTAATAACATATATATAATGTTCAGCTATGCTCGTGTTATTAGAAATAAAAGTTCCTAAAGGTGTCATGATAGCAAAGAAAATTAAAAAACCTGCAATTTGCATTTTGCTATAATTGGATTGCACCAAAAAACTAGTGATTAGTGTAGCAATCGGGATTTTATGTATTAACACACCATAAACCATATCATTATGCTGATGGATAGGGAATCCTTCTAAAAAGCTATGTATACATAAACTAATAAAAAGTAACCATGGAAAATTGGTGTTGTTTTTATGTATATGAATATGTCCATGTTCTGCACCTTTGGAAAAGAATTCCAAAATTATTTGTAGTAAAATCCCAAACATAATATATAAGCCTGTTTGTTTGGCTTCTAGATGATGATAGACTTCTGGTAATAAATCGAAAAGTGTTAAAGCCAATAAGAATGCACCACTAAATGAGAGTAGGAGTCTTGTAAAAAGACCTTTTTTTTGTTTCAAGACGAACACTATTAAAGCTCCTACAAGAACTGCAAAAATGGGTAATAAATATTTGTTCATAAGTGTTTAAAACTCAGTAAAATGAGAAATATTAATATCTTTTGTCGACCTATTTAAAAATCATAATCAATCTTTCCGACGTATTTTTATCAAACTTACGTAATTTATAATCACCAAACACATCTAATAAATGTACACCTGCTTTTTCAAATAGCACTTCAAAATCTTTTAAAGTGAAGGTTTTTACACGTTCATGAAAATTAAAATCACCTTCTTCATTTTTAAAAGAGATGTCTTTAAATAAATAACCATCTTTTACATAGCGTTTTAATTTAAAGTCTATCCCTTCAACTGTTTTTGTGTCTTCTGGAACTAAATTAGATATCACAAAATCGCTATTCATAAAATCAATGACACCAAAGCCAGTTTCATTTAAATCTGCTTGTATGGCTTTTATCGTTTTAAGATTATCTATTTCGTCATCAAAATACCCAAAGCTTGTAAACAGATTAAAAACGGCATCAAATTTTTTATTGTACGGCTTACACATATCATGCATCTCAAAATGCAAACTTTCATTTTCAAATTGTTTGGCATAAGCAATGCTATTTTCAGATAAATCGACTCCAGTTACATTATAACCTAAAGAATTTAGATATACCGAATGTCTTCCCTTTCCACAAGCTAAATCAAGGATTTTGCCATCTTCTGGAAGGTTTAAATAATTGGTAAGATTGTCCATGAACATTTGAGCTTCTTCATGGTCTCTATCTTTATATAAAATATGGTAATATGGTGTGTCAAACCAAGATGCATACCATTGTGTTGCGTTTTTATTCATATTTATTTCCTAAGAAAATAGGAATCTTTTAATTTTATAAAATATAAGTTGCCACAAAAATACTGTATTTTTGCAATCTATTTAATGTCTGCAATGGAGAATAATTTTAAAATGGTTGCCAAAACTTTATTTGGCTTTGAAGAATTACTTGCAAAAGAACTGACACAACTTGGCGCACAAGATGTAAAAATAGGTGTGAGAAATGTTAGTTTTACAGGAGACAAAGGCTTTATGTACAAAGCTAATTTAGGCTTACGTACAGCTATTAAAATTTTAAAACCTATTGAAACATTTAAGATAAAAGACGAAAAGGATTTATACGATAAAATCTATAACATGTCCTGGGAAGCTTATTTAAAACCAACAGGAACACTTGCTGTAGATGCAACTATTAATTCCAATGTGTTTACACATTCGCTATATGTCGCACAAAAAACAAAAGATGCAGTTGTAGATAAGTTTCGTGACACTTCAGGACAACGGCCCAATGTAGATTTAAAATTTCCAGATTTAAAGATTAACGTACATATAGACAGAGAGATATGTCATATTTCTTTAGATTCTTCTGGAGATTCTTTACATAAACGTGGATATAAAACTGCTACCAATATTGCTCCCATCAACGAAGTGCTTGCAGCAGGTTTGGTCATGCTTTCTGGTTGGGATGGTCAATGTGACTTTATGGATCCCATGTGTGGAAGTGGTACCATTTTGGCTGAAGCAGCTATGATTGCTTGTAATATTCCACCAAATTTAATGCGTAAGGAATTTGCATTCGAACGTTGGGCAGATTGGGATGTGGATTTGTTTGAAAAAATTGAAGAATCGCTTTTAAGTAAAACCAGAGATTTTCATTATAAAATTATGGGTTATGATAAATCTCCAAGTGCTGTAGCCAAAGCCAAAGACAATATTAAAAATGCGCATTTAGAAGAATTTATAAGTATTAAGCACGAAGATTTCTTTAAAACCCAAAAAGCTGGTGAAGATAAGCTGCACATGGTTTTTAATCCTCCTTATGGAGAACGATTGGATATTGAAATGGAGGAATTTTACAAACATATTGGCGATACACTTAAACAAGGCTATCCAGGAACAGACGCTTGGTTTATAACATCTAACTTAGATGCATTAAAGCACGTTGGGTTAAGACCTTCCAGAAAAATACATTTGGTAAATGCCAAGCTAGAAGCACGTTTTGTTAAATACGTGATGTACGAAGGAAGTAAAAAGGCGAAGTATAATAATTAATATTCAGTCTCAGTTACAGTTTCAGTTATAAATGCTTTTATGTTTAAGCAGTTAATTTAGCATCGAATTCAGGGCAATCTAATCGAATATCTGAGGTACGAAGTTCTTTTTCTAACAAATTACAGGTATGTGTATTGTCTTTGTTTTCATAAAATTTACATCCAAAACAAGTACGTTGAACCGTTAAAACACCTGATTGATTTAATTTATAAATAACCTGACTTAAAGTACTAAAAAGGTCTTCAAGTTTGTTTTCGTTTATAGTTTCCAAGTTTGATTTTATAGGATTGGCAAAATCTTCAATTAATTTAATCGTTTCTTTTCCAGTTTTTGATAAGAAGATAGAAAAACTTCTACTATCTGTTGATGAAAAATCTTTTTCTATTAACCCTTTTTTTATAAGTACTCGAACAGCATCGCTAACAGTAGGTTTTGTAATATTAAATTCGTTTGCTAAATGACTTACATTGCACAAATCTTGTTTATGATAAGCCACAAAAATCAACATTTGGATTTGAATTGGACTTAAGCCAAACTCTTTGGCTTTATCCCAAAGAAGGACTTTAAAAGCTTCAGATATACGTTCTAAAGCCACAATAATTTTGCTAGACGTATTTTGATTTTGAAATTCTGGATTAAAAATAGAATCAGTCATAAGTTATATATAAAATTGCCTATCAAGATAAACTTGACAGGCAAAGTTAGTTATCCTAATTAAATTAGTTGCAATGTTCCATTTCAATTATATGAAAACCTAGCTTTTCAATATTTTTTACTATGTCATCGGTTGCTTGTTCTACATGGCAAAAGTTACATTCTGATGATGTTAGTTTCCCAGTTTCAAAGGGTTTGCTTTTTAAATACAGTTTACCAAAATTAATAATGATTTCTTCATCTGTGATATTATTAGGTACCAGTATATCAAAATGCATGATATTGCCATCTTTTCTTTGGACATATGTGTCCCAAACGGATACCTTCATCTTAGCCTTTTACATCTGCTATTGAAGCTCCATAATTGATATGAAGTACGTTACCAGTAGGTGTAACCATAGCTGGAACCGATTTTACACCTGCTTTTTCAGCTTCTTCTATTCTGTTTCTAATTTCACCAATATTAACAACTTCTACATTGTTTTTTCCAACTAATTCTATGATATCGTGTTCTGCACTTATACAAACTGGACATCCTGCGTGATAAAAAATAGACTTACTCATGATCTTATATTTTAATTAATGCATTATTGCATAACAAATATAGTAAGGAATCCTAACAAAATATCATTTGATTATAATTTTAACATAATTAAATCATCCAAATGATTTAGAATAAGTGAAATAGATTTACTTTTCCTTTTTATAGAAAGGGATTAGGTAAGAAATAGAATAACCATAACCAAAGCCAAAGCCACCACTATCATAAGTTTTATAAAAACCAGGAATGTATAGATTTTCAAAATTATTTGGTTCGTCTTGAGTCATCATATATTTAAATTGGGCATTTAAACCAATGTATAAATTGTTTAACACTTCGGCTTTAATACCAATTATAAACTCTCCCCAAATGGCTGTTAAGCCACTAAATTCTTCACCAACATCTGAGCTATATTGTGGTGTCCAATATTGATTTTGGGAATAGACACTGTAACTATTTAAGGTCTGACTAAAACTACTAGCAGCAACACGAAATCCACCATAAAGCATGTTTTCCATGCCATACCAGTTTTCATATGCATTATAATCTACTCCAACTTTAAAGTATGTACCTTTTGTTGTTACATTTAAATAATCGTTATCTGTAATTTTATCTTCTGCCCCAAATTCTCCAGCTAAATACCATTTTTTAGTAAGTCTAAAGTCTGCATTAATTTCGAAGCCTTTATATTCATCATCAATAAGTGTTCTAACAATTTTACTTAAATCGCCACCTAAACGTAACCCATAATTTTCTTTATGTTTTATGGAATCTGTCTTTGAATTTATTATACTATCATTTTGTGCTTGGGTAGTAGCACATAAGAGAAGCAAAACGAAAAGAGGATTAGTGATATATTTTATAATGTATGTCAGATTCATTTTCTATGGTTTGGTTGTCGTTTTGTGCTCTAACTAATTGGATCCATTTATCTCCATCATCATCTACTGTTATAATCACATTTTCGAATATTGTTTTATAGCCACAAGCACGAGATACATAAATATCTTTTCTTACGTAACTAACGGTTATAGTATCTGGGTTTCCAAGAACATTATCGTTATCATCTAACCTATAGTTTTTATGTAATATGAATTGTGTTGAGCCTTCTGTTGTTTTTAAAGGTAAATATGCTTCGCTTAAATTTTTGCTGCCATCATATCCTGGTAAAACTCCTGGATCTGGATCTCCAATTCCATTAATTCTTAATTTAACAACGTTTTTTGGTGTATCTGTACTTGGGAAATTGATATCGTAAAATGCAATGTGCATTCTGGGAGTTGTTTCAGTACTTTCAGAGCAAATATCATCTTTTTCACAGTTAGTTACTGTAAGGGAGAGTAGAAGTAAGGCTATTATTTTTTTCAACTTTTTAATTATTTTAATAAAGACTCTTTGTTAGGCTAGGAGTGTTATTATTCTTTAAACTGAATTTATCGTTTTTCCAAAAGTACAACATTTTCTACATGATGCGTTTGTGGGAACATATCAACAGGTCTTACTTTTGTAATTTTATAAATCTCCTTCATTAAAGCTAAATCTCTAGCTTGAGTTGCGCTATTACAGCTAACATACACCACTTTATTAGGTGCAATATTTAATATTTGTTGTACCACATCTTTATGCATTCCATCTCTTGGTGGATCAGTAATAATCACGTCTGGATGTCCATGAGTTTTTATAAAATTCTTATTAAAAACATTTTTCATATCTCCAACATAGAATTCAACGTTTTCAATACCATTTAATTGTGCATTTTCTTTAGCGGCTAAAATGGCATCAGGAACAGCTTCTACACCAATTACTTTTTTAGCTTGTTTGGAAACAAATTGAGCTATAGTACCAGTTCCTGTATATAAATCGTAAACTAATTCGTTTCCAGTTAAACCTGCGTAGTCTCTAGTTATTTTATATAATTGATATGCTTGCTCTGAATTTGTTTGATAGAAAGATTTGGCATTTATTTTAAATTTTAGGCCTTCCATTTCTTCAAAAATATGGTCTTGTCCTTTGTAACAAATAACCTCTTGATCGTAAATGGTATCGTTAGCTTTTTCGTTTATAACATATTGTAAGGATGTTATCTCAGGAAATGTTTCAGCTAAATAATTTAATAATAATCCTCTCTTTTCTACATTATCTTTAAAAAACTGAAGCATGACCATGATGTCTCCAGTGGAAGAGGTGCGAATCATTAAAGTACGTAACAATCCAGTTTGATTTCTGGTATTAAAGAATTCAAAGTCATTTTTAACAGCAAATTCTTTTACAGCATTTCTAATGGCATTAGAAGGATTTGCTTGTAGATGACATTTTTTAAGGTCAAGAATTTTGTCCCACATTCCTGGAATATGAAACCCTAGAGCATTTCTATCTCCTAAATCTTTATCAGATTGAACTTCTTCTAATGTTAACCAACGACTATCACTAAACGAAAATTCCATTTTATTTCTATAGAAATATTCATTTTCAGAACCTAAAATTGGTGTAACTTCAGGTAGTTCTAGATGACCAAGTCTCGTTAAGTTATTAACCACTTCTTTTTGCTTAAAAAACAATTGGTGTTCATAACCCATATCTTGCCATTTGCAGCCTCCACAGGTGCCAAAATGCTCACAAACTGGAGTCGTACGTTTATCAGATAGTTTATGAAAAGCAATGGCTTTTCCTTCATAATAAGATTTTCTTTTTTTAAAGGTTTGCACATCTACTATATCTCCTGGAACAGCATTAGGTAAAAAAATTACTTTTCCATCTGCTGCTTTAGCAATGGTTTTTCCTTTAGCTCCAGCATCTATAACATCTACGTTTGTAAATACTTGTTTTTTATTTCGTCTTGACATGCTGCAAAAGTAATGAAAGGATTTACTATATGCGAGATAAGAATTGCGAATTTTTAAGTTTTATAATTAAAATGGTTTAATTTTAAAATGATGCTTATTTCCTTGTTCGTTTTGTTTTATAATTATTTTAATTAGACACTTATATTTATTAATTTGCGAGCCCTAAGGGATGATTTCTCTCTCACGCTGCTTTTTCAGATTATCTGAAAAAATAAAGGTACAGTAGGAATGGTTATTTTACTCGTAAATAGAGATTAATTATTAATATTTGTTTAAAATAAAATGTCAAACGGTGTCTTTAAATAGAGACATGAAACTTTAAATTATAATAAAAATGGCTGTTTTAGACCAATTAACATCGCAACAAGCGATAGATTTAGAAAACAAGTATGGCGCTCACAACTATCATCCACTTCCAGTAGTATTAAGTAGAGGAGAAGGAGTCTATGTTTGGGACGTTGAAGGAAAAAAATATTACGATTTTCTTTCGGCATATTCTGCTGTTAACCAAGGACATTGTCATCCAAAAATTGTTGGTGCTATGGTGCATCAAGCACAAACCTTGACATTAACTTCGAGAGCTTTTTATAACGACATGCTTGGAAAATACGAAAAATTTGCTTGCGAGTTTTTTGGATTTGATAAGTTATTACCTATGAATACTGGAGCTGAAGCTGTAGAAACTGCTCTAAAAATATGTAGAAAATGGGCTTATGAAGTTAAAGGAATTGAAAATAAAGAAGCCGAAATTATTGTTTGTAAAAATAATTTTCATGGTCGAACAACTACCATTATATCATTTTCAAACGATCCTGTAGCACGTAAACATTTTGGCCCTTTTACAGATGGATTTATAAAGATTGATTATGATAATTTAAATGAGTTAGAGTCTGCTTTAAAAAATAACCCTAATGTGGCTGGATTTTTGGTTGAGCCAATTCAAGGGGAAGCTGGAGTTTATGTGCCTAGTGAAGGATATTTAACAAAAGCAAAAGCTTTATGTGAAAAATATAATGTGTTATTTATAGCAGACGAAGTACAAACAGGTATTGCAAGAACAGGAAAGATATTAGCAGTAGACCATGAAAATGTCAAGCCAGATATTTTAATTCTAGGAAAAGCATTAAGTGGAGGAGCTTATCCTGTTAGTGCTGTATTGGCTAATGATGATATAATGAATGTTATTAAACCAGGAAATCATGGTTCTACTTTTGGAGGAAATCCGGTTGCAGCTGCTGTGGCAATTGCTGCTCTTGAGGTTGTAAGGGATGAAAATCTAGCAGAAAATGCCGATAACCTTGGGAAACTTTTTAGAAGCGAATTAAACAAATATATTGAAACAACGAATTTAGTAAGTTTAGTAAGAGGTAAAGGTTTATTGAATGCCATTGTTATCAACGATGATGAAGAAAGTGAAACAGCTTGGAATATATGCTTAGCTTTAAGAGATAACGGATTATTAGCTAAACCAACTCATGGAAACATTATACGTTTTGCGCCACCTTTGGTGATGAATGAAGAGCAATTATTAGATTGTGTATCTATTATTGTTAAAACTTTAAAGCAATTTGAGGCATAAGAGTAGTTTGAAACATTAATTAAAATTCAAATAATAATAAAAGCGACCAATTGGTCGCTTTTATTATAAATTAATACATGTTTATTGATTACCCCATTCTTCCATCATGATTTCAGATTGAAGCATTATTTCATCCCAACCAATAGTAGCAATTCTATAGATAGTCATCCCTAGATATAATATGTTAATAATTAAAATAGACATAGCAACTATTTTAGCTGTATTCATTGCATTTACACTATTTGGGTCATAATTTTCAGGGTTTTCTTCTACCTGTTTCAATTTATTGTAAGCAATAAAAAATGCAATTCCAGCTAAAATAAATCCAAGTCCTCCAAAACAACAGCATAATAAACCTAAAATTGCTAAAACATAAACAAGAGCTGGATTGAGATTTTGTTTTTCCATAAGTGATCGTTAATTGATAAATTTAAATGTATAACTTACAATAATAATGCTAATGCTTACTATAGCAAGTATTTTAATGATTTTATTTGAATGTTTAAATTTAAAGAAAAAATTGATTCCAATAAAAAGGAATAACGGAATTAAAGTATAAATAGCTGGATACATTTTAAATGCAGCTAAAAACTCACCTTTTATTAAAAATAAAAAAGCTCTTTGAAAACCACAGCCTAAACATTCAAATCCTAAGATTTGTTTGTTTAGGCATGGTAACATAAAATCTTCTATAGAAGACATCATAATCCTTTAGTTAGATTTATTAAAGGTATAAAATCTAGATTATTATTTATTTGAAACTACAACCTTTTTATTGATTATTGTTTACTTAACTCTATATTTGTTAAATTGATAAAACATACAGTTGTAAATGAATTTTAACAAGTATATAAATTATATTTTAATAGTAATAGGTTGTATTGTAGCTATTTATGCACAAGCAGGAGAGGGGCAAGATGTTGTGATTTTGATCTTAGGAATCGTTATTTTGATGTTTGGTTTGTTTAGAATATCTAGTACCATTCCTAGTAAACAAAATAAAGAGGATGAAGATTTTAAACAGGATATAGAATGATTTTCAAAGTTGGAAATAAGGTATCAGTCTTAGATGAAGATTTGTCTGGATTTATTAAAAAAATTAATGGCTCTGATATTACCATTGAAACTACCGAAGGTTTTGACATGGAATTCCAAGCTAACGAATTGGTTGTTATTAAAAATGAATCTCAGCTAAAAAAAAATTCATTCTTAGATGTGCCACTAGAAGACGTCTTAAAAGAAAAAGAATCAATTAAAAGAAAGACTCCTGTAAAGAAAAAAGTTAAAGAACGCTTCGAACCAACCATGGAAGTAGATTTGCATATTCATCAATTAACTGACAAATCTGGTAGAATGAGTAATCACGATATGCTTACTCTACAATTAGATACTGCCAGAAAACAACTTGAATTTGCTATTAGAAAACGCATTCAAAAAGTGGTTTTTATTCATGGTGTAGGAGAAGGTGTTTTAAAAATTGAGCTCGAATATCTATTTGGCAGATATAATAACGTGAAATTCTATGATGCTAATTATCAAAAATATGGTTCTGGTGCAACAGAAGTTTATATTTTTCAGAATACAGAAAAAGATTAAAAATCTGGTGTTACAGTTCTTGTGCTAGATGTTCTTGTATCTTGAAGCATTCCAAAATCAAATACATCTTGATTAAGAGTAGGAAACGTAATACTATCTACAATAAGCGACACTTCATACGTTTGTTTAATATTATGTGGTCTATATTCTGTAGCAAGAACAATTGTGGCTATTTGTGGATTTAAATAATCTGCAATTGTTGGATTGGTATAATCGTTTGAAGGATTCAAATCTTGAGTAATGTTTTCTTCATTTATTGTTAAGACTAAATCTCCATCATCGTCATTATCCAGATAGTTTGGCACACCATCTCCATCAGTATCTTGTGGATCTGTTAACGGATCATCATCATCATCGTCCATATCATAATCAATAAGTTCTGTACTTGTAAGCACGTTGTCTCCATCGTCATCTTCATCTAAAAAATTTGGCAATCCATCTCCATCTGTATCATCATCATATAAATTACCATTATTATTTAAATCTTCCATTTCAGCAGGAATACCGTCATTATCATCTTCAGTATATATTGTTGTAATTGTGTAATTACCAGAAATGCTAGATTGATCTTCAGTTATTTGTAAATTAGAAGGTGGCACATCGTTACAAAATAAATTATCTGAATAAGAAGCATAACTTCTATAATTTAATAAGTTATTAACGCCATCTATAGTTCCTTCAGTTATAGGATTAGCCAATACTACTAATATAGAATCTGTATCAATATAGATTAACTCTAAAATTTCATCAAGAGTTGTTGCTGGCGAACTAATTTGTAACGAAATAGATTCTGCAGGTAACTCCTTAACATTGTAAAAAACCAATTCTCCACAGGTTTCAAACGTGTTATCAAATTCTAATTCTACTAAAATAATATCTCCATCATCGCATGAAGTCACAAAAAGTAAGATTGTTAAGAGTGTTATTAATTTTCGCATAGTATTATTAGAATTTTGAACAAAAATAAAAGATTTAGTAAATATACAACGAGGCTTCTTGTAAATAATTATAATTGCTTTATTTTTGTCCCCTTAATCGTGATTTTTATATCATGCTAAAATACGTTTATGGAACCTGTTTATTTTGATAGTGCTGCAACTACACAAGTAAGAGATGAAGTTATTCAAGTCATGCAAGACGCTTTATTAAATTCTTATGGTAATCCTTCATCCACTCATGCTTTTGGAAGAGCATCAAAATCTATTATAGAAAACACCAGAAAAACTATTGCAAAAGAATTACATGCTTCACCGCAAGAAATTATTTTTACTTCTGGAGGTACTGAAGCTGATAACATGATTTTGCGTTGTGCTGTTAGAGATGCCAATGTTACAACTATTATTACATCGACAATTGAGCATCATGCAGTTTTACATACTGTTGAAGAACTTAGAAACGAATATGATGTTGCTATAGAATTTGTAAAGCTTCAAGCATGTGGTACACCAGATTATAATGATTTGGAGCGTTTATTAAAAGCGAATGATGAGAGAAAACTTGTTAGTTTAATGCATGTTAATAATGAAGTAGGAAACTTATTAGATATCGATAAAGTAGCAAAACTTTGTCAGGAAAACAACGCTTTGTTTCATAGTGATACCGTTCAGTCAATTGGACATTATAAATGGGATGTACAAAAAACCCCTATTGATTTTATGACTGCTGCAGCTCATAAATTTCATGGACCAAAAGGTATTGGATTTGCATTTATAAGAAAAAGTAACAGTTTAAAACCACTAATTTTTGGAGGTTCTCAAGAACGAGGTTTTAGAGCTGGAACAGAACCTGTTCATAACATAAAGGGCTTAGAAAAGGCATTTGTATTAGCTTATGAAAATTTAGATGAAGAGAGAGAATATGTAGAGGGATTGAAAAATTATTTTAAATCTGAAATTAAAAAAGCAATTCCAGAAGTTAAGTTTAATGGAAATTGTTCGGACAATTCAAAAAGCACTTATACCTTATTAAATATCTGTTTACCTATGTCTGTTGAAAAAGCATTAACCCTTCAATTTCAATTAGATTTAAAAGGAATTGCTTGTTCTAAAGGAAGTGCTTGTCAAAGTGGAAGTGGCAAAGGGTCTCATGTGTTAGAGCAAATTTTAAATGAAGAAGATAGACAAAAACCTTCCATTAGATTTTCGTTTTGTAAATACAACACCAAAGAAGAGATAGACTATGTAATTGGTGTGTTGAAAGAATTTGTAGAGAAATAGATTTTAGATAAAAGAGAATAGAATATAGAGATAAGATAAAAAACCTTCAGATGAAATTCTGAAGGTTTTTTTATAATCAAATTAACACTTAAGCTGCTTGAACTTTTTTTATTATTCTATTCTTAATTTTTGTTTCCCATTTTTCTAACAATTCAATTTCATTACTCATTTCTATGTTTATATCTACATTGTAAAACTCTAGTACCTTTTTAGAATTACTTGCTGTTTTATAGCCAATAACCAAGTCTATTCTGTCTGTTTCAATTTTATTAGTTGTTTTATTCTTGAAAGTTCTATGTGTTTTTACAATTTCGCAAGAGTTTACTTGACTTAAATCAATTATTGTAATGTTCTGTTTGGCCTCAATTATTTTAGAATATATTATTTTGTTTGCCATTTCATCTATGGCAATTGCATAATATGTTCCCCAAAAATCAGGATCGCTTATTTTTAATTTGCTTTTTAAGGCTTCATTAATAAAACTTTCTTTAGATTTTTTCTTTTTACTTTTTTGAGATAATTGTAATAAGATGAGAGGTAATATGATGATTAGAGCTATTACAACTCCAATGATTGTGCTTTGTGATTCCATTTTAATATTATTTAGTATATATACATTTTGTTGGCATTAAGCCAATAGTAAATTAAATAGAATAACTGATTTTCAATATGATAGCAGTTATTTAATAATAAAGAAGAAATTTTAAGAAAATGTATGGAAAGGGTAGAGAAGTTTTTCTATATCTAATCCAGGATGGATGTTTTTACTTCTATAGAAATATTGACTGTCTTTAGATATGGTGTAAGTTTCAATATGTTTAAATATCTGAAACTGCTTATTATAATCTGATGTTTGTAAATTAATGAAAGACTCAATTACAACATTTTCAAAAGATTCTAAATCTGAAATTAAATAAGATGTTGGAGATTTAGAATTTGAATGATATACTGATACATCATGACTCTGATTTTCATTAAAAAGAGAATTGATTATAAAATTCTGAATTGATACACTTAAGCTTATACAATATATAAGTATAAGACTGAAGGAAACCAGATTTTTAAACCAATTTTTCATAGAACAAATGTAGATTGGAGTTTTTAATAATTAAAAAAAAGAATGTTAAATTATTAAAACTTCATTGTTGTTCTTACATTAAAAACACGAGGCGTTAAATAATTTGGAATAGCGTATTGTCTTTTACTATATACATCTCTAACCCATGTGTTTGTAATGGAATTTTGTGCATCAAATATATTGTATATTTCAAATCCTAGAGAAAGATATTTAAAGGGTTTTCTCCAACCTGTATGTGTTTCGTTTTGGTCTACAATTACATATTGAATTCCAATATCTGCACGTTTGTAATCTGGTAATCTATTTTGATATTCATATGGATCAGCATAACTTGGAGAGCCTCCAGGAAGTCCTGTGTTATAAACTAAGTTTAAATACATTTTTAATTTAGGTAGACTAGGCACATAGTCTTGAAATAAGGCTGCAAACTTTAATCGTTGGTCAGTAGGTCTAGCAATATAACCTTTATCATCAATATTTTCTTGAGTTTTCAAATAGCCAAAACTAAACCAAGATTCTGTTCCAGGAACAAATTCACCATTTAACCTCATATCTAATCCATAAGCATAAGCAGTTGCATTATTGGTAGCTCTATATCTAATTCGAACATTTTCAACAGTATATGGGTTTACGTCTGTAATATATTTATAATAAGCTTCTGTAGTTAATTTAAAAGGTCTTTCCCACATTTTAAAACTATATTCATGTCCAATGACAACCTGAATGGATTTTTGCGCTTCAACTTCTGGTCTAACAGTTCCTGTAGAATCTCTTAATTCTCTATAAAAAGGAGGTTGAGAATAAATTCCACCACCTATTCTAAACAGCATGTCTTTTTCCCAATTTGGTTTAATTGCAAATTGTGCTCTAGGACTAAAAATAGTTTGTGTTGTTTTCTCAATTCCTTCACCACTTACAGTCCAATTTTGAACTCTCGCACCAATATTAAACCAAACCTCATTATCTCCAATAGAGGTTCTTTTGCTCCATTGTAAAAAAGCTTGTAATCTTTGAATGGTAGTTTCGTTTTTAGCTCTAACATTTTGGAAAGCAACTAATGGACCTTCATAAGGTGAATATGGTTGATCGTTAAAATAGTCTAAATCTGGAGGATTGATAGAAAAACCAGCAGAATCAACTACTTCCCATTCAACTAATCTATCTCTAATGTCTTCATTTGTATATTTTAAAGACCATTCAAAATCGTTTTCATCAACTGTATATTTACCATTTTGCTCGATACTAGTAATAAGTGCATCTAAATCGTTTCTGCCATGATTTAATTGACCACCAATACCTTCGCTAAATTCTACTTCACCTAACTCTTCATCTCCAATATTAGTATTTACTTCCCCAAGTCTGTATTGTGCCAATATATCGAAATATTCTTCTTCTGTTGTATGGTAACTTGCAGCAATTAAGTTAAGAGTAACATCGTCGTTTAAAAGATATGTACCTTTTAAGGCTCCAAATAAGGTTTGATATTGATCTTTTTCTTGTCCTTCGTAAAAAACCAATAAGGCTAAAGGATTTTCTAAGGTTCCAAAGTTTGTTTGTCGAGTTTTTGGTTCGTAATTGTATTTGTTTATGGATGCATTTCCTAAAAAGCTAACAGTAAATTTATGTGAAAAGTTGTAGTTTATCTGAGTTTGAAGGTCAAAATACTGAGGGTCGTAGTTCGATTCAGTTTCTTGAGCATTAACAAATAAGCTATTGTTTCTATAACGTACTCCAACAATTCCAGAAAGTTTCGTGTTTTTGCTAATAGCTTCAGCAGTAAGACTTCCACCTAGAAGGCTTACATCTGCACTAATTCCAAAATCGTAAGGTTTTCTATAAGTAATGTCTAAAACAGAAGCTAATTTATCGCCATATTTTGCTTGAAAACCACCAGCTGAGAAGTCAACATTTTGGACCATATCTGGGTTGACAAAACTCAATCCTTCTTGTTGTCCAGAGCGAACTAAAAAAGGTCTATACACTTCTACACCATTGACATAAACTAAATTTTCATCGTAATTTCCACCTCTTACAGAATATTGTGTACTTAATTCATTATTACTGCTTACACCAGGAAGTGTTTTTAATAAATTTTCTACGCCAGCATTTGCACCAGGAATCAATCTAACTGTTTGTGGGTCTAGAGTTACTATGCCTTCAACGTCTTTTCTTTTTTTACTAGATATAACTACTGTTGAAATTTGTTCGACAGACTCTTTCATTACAGGATGAAACTCTATGTCTTCGCCATTTTTTAAATTAAAAGTCGCTACAATACTTTTATAAGAAAGATGTGTGAATTCAACAATTACATCTTGATCTGCAGGAATTTTTAATATAAAAAAACCATTGTCGTTAGTTATAGTTCCCTTATCTCCAGCTTTAATGTTTACATTTGGGATAGGATTTTTGGCATCATCTAGAATAACGCCTTTAAGTGTACCTGATTGAGAGAACCCTATGTAGGATATCAAATAAAGGAAAAAACTAAATAGATAATATTTATTGTTCAAAAGGGTAGTTTTTTATTTTCTGTAAAATGTAATTTCAAAAGTAGAATTATTTCCAACATTATCGGTAACAATTAGCTTTAAATTATTTTTTGTTTCATTAATTATGCCATCGTTAAAATCATGAGTTAATGTTTTAGTTTTATAATCGTACTCCATTAAAATCCATTTACCGTTTACCGTTGCTCGATAATTAGATATTCCAGATTCGCCATCATCAATTTTAATTTTCAAATATCGATATTTACTTAACCATTGACCATCTGAAAAATTTAAAGGTTTTATAGTTGGATTTATAGTGTCTGATATTAAAGCATAAGTCCCTAAATCGTCAGTAATTGTGTATATCAGGTTTTTTTCTTTGGTTGTAGAAGAATACCATGGATACTTTTTATAGCCAACTAATCTGGCTATATAAAGTTTATCTGCATCAGTTGTATTGAAATTACTTATGTTGTATGTTATTTTAAAATGCTTTTTAACAGGAATGATGTCTGTATGAAGCGAAATGGTATCGTTTTTCACAGAAAAATCTATATAAAAATCATTATAAAAAGTATCTGGATAAAATTCTACTGAAATGTTATTATGCAATAATTCATTTGTTTTATCAGCATATATAAAATAAGGAGATTCAAATATATCTTTTTGTTTAATGTCATCAATTTTTTTACCTTCAATATTTATGGTTAACCAAGACGTATTGTTTTGGAAATCTTTTACTGCTACTTTGTAAACTGAAGAGGTACTATCTTCAACTATAATATAACCATTGTTATCTGATTGCTGATATAAACTTAAAGGGTTGTTTTTATCTATAAACAATTTTTGAAGTCTTTCTTTTTTAGTTTGATAATGTTCATAATCTATAAATTGATTTAGATGTCTGGTTTCATCAAAAGAAAAACGTTTAAAATCTATATCTATCTTACTATTGCCATTAAAAAAAGTTTTAATATTATATACTCCATTATTATTATAAGCTAAATCTTGTCTATCTGTAGACTCGATAGCGAATCCTATTTTCCCAAATGCTTCAATATTTTCAACTGTATAATTGCCATTCGCCAATGGAATTAAGCGAAGTTTCTGTTTCTCATTTGATTTGTTAACATGAGAGTTTTCATCTATAGGGTATGCATAAACATTTTTAATAACAGGAATGGTTGTGTCTTTAATATCAATGCCAAAAAGTAGTGGATTTATGGGTCTTTCCTCATTATCTCTTATTTCAAAATGAAGATGTGGACCACCAGAACTACCTGTATTACCACTATATCCTATTTGCTCTCCTTTTTCTACAATTAAATCTTGAATATTAGGAAATAATTCTATTTCGAATGACTCTTTTTCGTATTGCGCTTTTTTAATATAGGCTTCAATTTCTGGAGAAAATTTTTGCAAATGAGCATAAACCGTTGTGTATCCATTTGGATGGGTTATATAGATAGCTTTACCATACCCATAAGTTGAAATTTTAATCCGACTCACATAGCCATCTGCCGATGCATATACTTTTAAGCCTTCTCTTTGTTGCGTTTTAATGTCTAATCCAGAATGAAAATGATTAGAACGTAATTCAGCAAAAGAACCAGAAAGTACCAAAGTTACATCTAATGGATTATTAAAATAATCCTTCGGATAATAATCTTGTGCCATACAAAATGCACTAAAAAATAAAAAAAATGGTAAGCTAATTCTCATAGAAAAGAAATTCATGCTAAAATATTAATTTGAACGAAATCTGCAAAAGATATATTGTATACTATTACGCTAAGATTATCAACTTATTACATGCTTTTGTAAATTTTATGTAAAAACAATTGTAATTTAAATTAAGGTATGTTAACTTTGTCTAATAAGTATTGAATATTGTAAATGAGTAAAATTGAAGAAATTGTCGATGCTTTAGAAAATAAAATTAGCCTTGTTTTACTAAAGTTGGAAGAGGTAAACAAAACTAATTCAAAGTTAAAGCAAGAATTGAAGAAATCTCAACAAGACCTTCAAAACCAAAAACAAGAAATTGTTTCATGGGAAGAAAAATATGAATCACTCAAAATTGCAAATACAATGCTTGGTAGTGACGAAAATAAAAGAGAAACAAAGCTTAAAATAAACACATTAATTAGAGAGATTGATTATTGTATTGCGCAATTATCTGAATAATGTAAATAGTCAACAATGTCAGATAAGCTTAAAATAAAGCTTTCAATAGCAAATAGAGTATACCCATTAACTATTCAGCCAAATCAGGAAGAAGGGTTACGAAAAGCTGCTAAAAACATTGAAACAATGATTAATCAATTTGAGCAAAGTTATTCTGTGAGAGATAAACAAGATGTATTAGCCATGTGTGCTTTACAATTTGCATCTCAAGTAGAACAAAAAACTATAGATAAAGAAAATGTAAGTGAACATGTTGAAGACAAGCTAACAGCTTTGAACAATTTGTTACAAGTACATTTAAGCTCTTAACGTTCTTTAAAATAAATAAGGTTACTGCCTACATTAGTTAATTTTTTGGAAAACTCAACATTACTTCTTTAAAAAGGGTGAGTTTAAGCTGTAAAAGCGAGCTGCTAGTGCTGATTTTTGTCAGTATCTCGAGCAGATACTTGATCAGTTTGTTAGCCCTAAACTTGTTTTAAGGAGTTTAAATCAAAACAACAACTAGTGTAGGCTTTTTTTATATAATAAATTAACTAACATGGACAACTCAATTATATTACTTATAGGTGGAGTGCTTTTAGGAATCATTATTGGTTTTATAATAGCTAAAGCAATAGAAAGAAATAATGCTTCGAAACTTATAAAAGGTGCTAAAAAATCGGCTGCTTCAATTATTAAAGAAGCAAATAATGAAGGAGAAAGCATTAAAAAAGATAAAATACTTCAAGCAAAAGAAAAGTTTATTGAATTAAAGTCTGAGCATGAAAAAGTCATCATGTCTCGAGACAAGAAAATGGCAGAAGCCGAAAAACGTACTAGAGATAAAGAATCTCAGATATCTAGTGAATTATCTAAAAACACTAAATTAAATCAAAGTTTAGAAGATAAAATTAAAGACTATAACCATAGATCTGATATACTTTCTAAAAAGCAAGAAGAAATAGATAGGCTTCATAAAAGTCAAATAGAACAATTGGAAGTTATATCTAGTTTGTCTGCTGAAGAAGCTAAATCTCAATTAGTTGAATCTTTAAAAGGAGAAGCAAAAAACGATGCTATGGCTTATGTTCAAAGTACACTTGAAGAAGCTAAACTAACGGCACAACAAGAAGCTAGAAAGGTTATTATTAACACCATTCAACGTATTGGAACAGAAGAAGCTGTAGATAATTGTGTGTCTGTTTTCAATATTGAATCTGACGATGTTAAAGGACGAATTATTGGACGAGAAGGAAGAAACATTCGTGCTATAGAAGCAGCAACTGGAGTTGAAATTATTGTAGATGATACACCTGAAGCAATTATTCTATCTTGTTTTGATTCTGTTAGACGTGAAATTGCTCGTTTATCTTTACACAAATTAGTAACAGATGGAAGAATACATCCAGCTAGAATTGAAGAGGTTGTTAAAAAGACAACCAAACAAATAGAACAGGAAATTATTGAAGTAGGAAAACGTACCATTATAGATTTAGGAATACATAATCTTCATCCAGAACTTATTAAAGTCGTTGGTAGAATGAAATATCGTTCGTCTTACGGACAGAATTTATTACAACACTCGAGAGAAGTAGCAAAACTTTGTGGTGTCATGGCAGCAGAATTAGGCTTGAATCCTAAATTAGCGAAACGTGCTGGATTGCTTCATGATATTGGTAAAGTGCCAGATGCTGAGGCAGATATGGAAACTCCACATGCTATTTTAGGAATGCAATGGGCAGAAAAGTATGGTGAGAAAGATGAAGTGTGTAATGCTATTGGAGCGCATCATGATGAAATAGAAATGACTTCGTTATTATCTCCAATTGTACAAGTGTGTGATGCTATTTCTGGAGCAAGACCAGGAGCTAGACGTCAAGTATTAGATAGTTACATTCAACGTTTAAAAGATTTGGAAGATATAGCCTTTGGTTTTGGAGGGGTTAAAAAAGCTTATGCTATTCAAGCAGGTAGAGAATTGAGAGTGATTGTGGAAAGCGAAAAAGTTTCAGACCAAAATGCCTCTGATTTATCGTTTAATATCTCACAAAAAATTCAAACAGATATGACGTATCCAGGTCAAGTTAAAGTAACTGTTATTAGAGAAACTAGAGCAGTTAACATAGCAAAATAAACATTAAAACATAGATAAGAATAAGCCCACTAATTAGTGGGCTTTTTTATTTTCTTGGGTGAAATGTTTGAAGTACGTTTTTTAAATGACTTTTATCTACATGCATGTAAATTTCTGTTGTAGTAATACTTTCATGACCTAGCATAAGCTGAATGGTTCTTAAATCGGCTCCATTTTCCAATAAATGAGTTGCAAACGAATGTCTAAATGTATGTGGAGAAATTATTTTGTTTAAATCTATCTTTACTGCAAGTTGTTTTATAATTGTAAAGATCATAGCTCTTGTAAGTTGTTTTCCACGTCTGTTTAAAAATAAGGTATCTTCATGACCTTTTTGAATTGAAAGATGATTTCTTACTTCATTTTTGTAGCAGTTTATAAACTTTTGTGTTGAATCTACAATTGGTACAAAGCGTTGTTTATCTCCTTTTCCAGTTACTTTTATAAAGCCTTCATCAAAAAATAAATCTGAAATTTTCAGGTTGGTTAATTCACTAACACGTAACCCACAACTATATAAAGTTTCTAAAATTGCTCTATTGCGCTCACCTTCTGGTTTACTTAAATCTATAGCATTAATTAATTTATTAATATCTTCTAATGAAAGTGTATCTGGAAGTTTCCTGCCAATTTTAGGCGACTCTATTAATTCTAAAGGGTTATCGGTTCTATAATCTTCAAAAATAAGGTAATTAAAAAAACTCCGTAAACCAGAAATCATTCTAGATTGCGTTCTGGCATTTACAGTTTTAGCAAAATCATAAATAAATTGTTGGATTGTCTCTTTTTGAATAATTAAGGGTGTTTCATTAATTTCATTTAATTCTAAATAGGTTATAAGTTTTTCAACATCTAAACCATAACTTGAAATGGAGTTTGTAGATAACCCTCTTTCAATTTTTAGATATAACTTAAAATCTTTTAATGCTTGAGACCATTTCATTAACACAAAAATAAAGTAAATATCTAGTGGTTACTAAAGTTTTTAGTGTCTAAAAAATTAATATTTTATTGAAATTGTTAATAACTTTATGTTTAAATTTCAAATAAACAATTAGTTAGGAGCTTATGTTAATTAAATTGTTGATAAATATAAGTTTTTTGTTTATAATTCTAAAAAAAAGTATTTAGTTTGCTATATTAATTTAAAAACCTATAAATTGTTTTAAAACATTGTTTTTTTATTGATAAATAATTATTTATATTAAAACATATTAATTAATAACTAATAAATCAATTATGAAAAAAATATTTTTATGTGCTGCAATAGCAGTTTTCGGATTAACTTCATTGAATGCTCAGAACGACATCATGGAGTCGGCTAAAACAGGTAGTTTTTATATTGGAGCCAATATTGGATTCTCTTTAATTAACGACAATTATTATTATGATGATGATTATGATAATGATGATTATGGGTCTTTTAACTTTGGATTTGATGTCGCTTACTTGTTTGAAGTTATTGATAATCTAGAAGTAGGTGGTCTTGTTGGATATACTCAATATATCGCAAAAGGTAGTTATTGGAATGGAGATTATGATGAGCAATTTAACGAATTTGTATATGTGGATTTTGAAGATGCATCCTTTATTCCAATAGCAGTTTCAGGAAGATACTATTTTGGAGACCATAGATTCTTTGGAGGTTTAGATTTAGGAGTTGGTATTAATGTTGCTGGCGATGCTAAAACTGGCTTTTATGCCAGACCAAAATTTGGTTTCGATTTAGGTCCAGTTGCCCTTATTGCTGCTTTTCAAAGTATTTCTGGAGGACAGGATTATAATAACTCTAATAATGTTCAGGTATATTCTCTAAATGGTTTTAAATCGTTCAACTTTGGGGTTGAATTTGGATTCTAATAGACATAGACATTAATTTTAAATATATAAACCGAAGTTAATTACTTCGGTTTTTTTATGCCTTAATTTTTGATACCTTTACTAGAAATTAGAACAAAATCTTACAGATGAAAAAACTCATCATAATAAATGGTCCAAACTTAAATCTTTTAGGTAAACGTGAACCACAAATTTATGGAAGTCTTACTTTTAAAGAATTTTTTGAAACTATTAAAGAGAAATATCCTCAAGTAAGTTTGGAACATTATCAATCGAATGTTGAAGGAGAATTAATTAACAAAATTCAAGACGTTGGGTTTTCTTATGATGGTATTATTTTAAATGCTGCTGCTTATACGCATACATCTGTTGGAATTGGAGATGCAGTTGCAGCCATTGAAACTCCAGTTGTCGAAGTACATATTTCTAATACGTTTAATCGTGAAGACTTTAGGCATCAATCTTATGTAGCACCAAATGCTAAAGGTATTATTGTTGGATTTGGTTTACAAAGTTATGAGTTGGCTATTCAAAGTTTTTTGAAATAGATAGTTTCACTATTAGAAATTTAGAAGTTTGTTTGCACAAATTTTAGAAAAAAATATGCGATTCAAACGAATCACATATTTTTCTATTTATCTAGAAATCTAATATTCTAAAAATCTATAAGTGTATCACCTCACCATAAGCATCAGCAACTGCTTCCATAACAGCTTCGCTCATGGTTGGATGTGGATGTACAGCTTTTAATACTTCATGTCCAGTAGTTTCAAGTTTTCTGCCTAAAACGGCTTCAGCAATCATATCTGTTACACCAGCTCCAATCATATGACAGCCTAACCATTCGCCATATTTAGCATCGAAAATAACTTTTACAAATCCATCTTTAGTTCCAGCAGCACTTGCTTTTCCAGAAGCTGAGAAAGGGAATTTTCCTACTTTAATTTCGTAGCCTTTTTCTTTGGCTTGTTTTTCTGTTAAACCAACACTAGCAATTTCAGGAGACGCATAGGTACAACCAGGAATGTTTCCGTAGTCTAGTGCTTCAACATGAAGCCCAGCAATTTTTTCAATACACAGAATTCCTTCAGCTGAAGCTACGTGAGCTAGAGCTTGCCCTGGAGTAACATCTCCAATGGCATAATAACCAGGGATATTGGTCTGGTAGTAATTGTTTACTAAAATTTTATCTCTATCTACTGCAATACCAACATCTTCTAGACCTATATTTTCAATATTTGTTTTAATTCCTACTGCTGATAAAATAATATCTGCTTCAAGAACTTCTTCACCTTTAGATGTTTTAACTGTAGCTTTAACGCCTTTTCCAGAAGTATCTACTTTTGTAACTTCAGAAGACGTCATAATTTTTATTCCACTTTTCTTAAACGAGCGTTCTAATTGTTTAGAAACATCTTCATCTTCAACAGGAACAACATTAGGTAAAAACTCAACAATAGTTACTTCAGTTCCCATAGAATTATAGAAATAAGCAAACTCAACGCCAATAGCACCAGAACCAACAACAATCAATTTTTTAGGTTGTTCTGGTAAAGACATAGCTTCTCTATAACCAATAACTTTATTACCATCTTGTGGTAAACTAGGTAGTTCGCGAGAACGTGCTCCAGTTGCAATTATTACATGATCTGCACTGTACTCTTTTCCATCCACATCAACTTTCTTACCTGTTTTTAACTTCCCAAAACCTTCAATGACGTCAATTTTGTTCTTTTTCATTAAAAACTGAACCCCTTTACTCATGCCTTCAGCAACACCACGACTTCTTTTAACTACTGCATTAAAATCTTTATCATAATCTTTAACAGATAAGCCATAATCTTCAGCATGTTTTAAGTATTCAAACACTTGTGCAGACTTTAATAATGCTTTAGTTGGAATACAACCCCAATTTAAACATACACCACCAAGGCTTTCTTTTTCAATAATAGCAGTTTTAAATCCTAATTGCGATGCTCTAATAGCAGTTACGTAGCCTCCAGGACCACTTCCAAGAACAATGATATCGTATTTACTCATCCGTATATTTTTTAGTCATTTTAAGAAGCTACGAAGTTACGAAAAGTAAATTTTATATAACAAGTACCAATTGCTAAATGTCGATATTTAGTTTGCTTATATATAATTTTTATTTTTTAGAATAAAGTAAGTATTAAAGATTATCTGTAAAATGTCTTCTACCTTTTTCTTTACTAAACTTTTGTTTATTAAATGAAGTAGATTTACCTTTTGGTATTGAAAGCGATACCCAATCATTTCCTATTAATAATTTTCCTATATAAGCTATTTGTCCAATATGATATGGATAGTGTCCTAATTGCCTGAAAATGGCTTCAGATACTAAATGACCTTCATTTCTAATATAAACTGTTTTATTTAAATCTGAATCATTTAGAGAATTTAAAGCATTATATAAACAACTCCAACCATTTTCCCAAGCAGCAATAATTTCTTTTTTATTTATATATGTTTGTTCAAACTCTAGGTCTCTATGCCTCCAATTTTTTTCACCATCTTCAGTTAAAAAATTGGTCCATCTGCTAAGCATATTCCCAACCATGTGTTTAACTAAAACAGATATGCTATTTGAGGTTTCATTTGGAGCCCATTGCATGTCTTGGAAAGAAAGTTGCTCGAAAGTTTTGTCCCCAACTAATTTATAATAATCAAATTGTTTCTTAATTGCAGGTATATATATGTTTTTCATAAACTAAAAGTAATACAAATACCTATAAAATCTAATTTTGAATTGTAAAATTTTGTAATTCAATTAAATGTTTTTTCTAAGGCTTTGGAATAAAGTCTAAAGCTGCACCATTAATACAGTGTCTTTTTCCTGTTGTGGTTTTTGGACCATCGTTAAAAACATGACCTAAATGGCCACCACAATTTGCACAATGTTCTTCAATGCCATAAAAATCTGGTGAACCATCTTTAGTAAATGCTACATGTCCTTCAATTTCTCTGTCAAAACTTGGCCAACCAGTTCCTGAATCGAACTTATATACGCTTTTAAATAATGGGGCTTTACAAGCTGTACAAACATAAGTTCCTTTTTCTTTATTATTATTTAAGGGACTTGAAAATGCTTTTTCTGTTCCAGATTCTCTGAGAACATAATATGCCATTGGACTTAATATTTGTTTCCACTCTGCATTTGTCTTATTAACTAGAAAAGAATCTTTGTTTGTAGTTTCTTTTTTAGTTTGACTTGTACAGCTTTGAGTACTTATGATTAAAATTATAATAAATAGTCTTCTCATTATTTGAGTTTTTTTTTTAAGTCGAGGCTAGATTCAAATCATTACAACAATGCTTTTAAATTAATGTTAAAAACAAAAGGGGAAGTAATTCGAAAAAAGGAATGATTTTTGTATTTTTAAATTAATTAAAAATCATTAAAATGAATTTAAAGAATAAAATAATTGTATTTGGATTACTATTAATAATTATGTCTTGTGCAACAAATCCTTTTACTGGTAAGCAAACCATGGCTATTGTTCCAAACTCTCAATTGTTTCCAACAGCTTTTCAACAATATAATCAAGTGCTTTCGGAGAGTAAGGTTATTAAAGGAACTTCACAATCTGAAATGATAACACGTGTTGGCCAAAGAATTTCTATTGCTGCTGAACGTTGGTTAAATGCCAATGGTTATGAAGGTTATTTAAAAGATTACAAATGGGAATACAATTTAATTGACGATAAAACGGTAAACGCTTGGTGTATGCCTGGAGGAAAAATAGTCTTTTATACTGGAATTCTTCCAATTGCACAAAGTGAAACAGGTGTAGCTGCTATTATGGGGCATGAAGTTGCACATGCTCTGGCTAATCATGGTCAACAACGTATGAGTGCCGATTATATTCAGCAAGGTGTTGCCATTGCTGGAAATATTGCCATTCAAAATGATAACGATAGAGAAGCATTTAACCAATATTATGGTATTGGGTCTCAAGTAGGAGTGATGTTGCCTTTTAGTAGAAGCCATGAAACCGAAGCAGATAAAATAGGATTAATATTAATGGCAATGGCTGGTTATAACCCGAGTGAGGCAGCAGAATTATGGAAAAGAATGAAAGAAAATAGTGGAGGAAGTGCTCCTTTAGAAATTTTAAGTACACATCCATCTAATGATTCTAGAATTCAGGAAATTAATTCTTTAGTACCTATGGCTGTTGCTGAAGCTAAAAAATTTGGAGTCACTACATTTAAACCAATTACTAAATTTTAAAAGCATTATTTAAAATATTTACTTACTTTCGAAGCTGTTCAAAATAGGACAGCTTTTTTTATTTTAATTATACTTTATGTCAAAATTCGAAAAAGGAAATAAAAAATTATTGAATGCTTGGGCATTTTATGATTGGGCAAATTCAGTTTATACCTTGACCATTGCATCCTCTATTTTTCCCATTTTCTATTCTGCCTTATTTATCAGTAATATTAAAACAGTTCATGCATTTGGTTTTGAATTTAAAAGTACTGCTTTAATAACATTTGTTACTGCTTTTACTTTTTTGGTAGTATCGTTTATGTCTCCATTGCTATCTGGAATTGCAGATTATATAGGTAATAAGAAAGGGTTTATGAAATTCTTCTGTTATGTTGGAGGAATTGGTTGCATTGGATTGTATTGGTTTAGTTTAGAGCATATCTATATCAGTTTGATTTGTTACTTTATGGGCTTAATAGGTTATTGGGGAAGTTTGGTTTTTTATAATTCTTATTTGCCTGATATTGCATTTCCAGAACAACAAGATAGAATAAGCGCCAGAGGGTTTTCTTTTGGATATGTTGGAAGTGTTTTGTTGTTAATTATCAATTTAGGGATGGTTATGAGCCAAGACAATGGTGAAGATAAAATGCAAATGATGCGTTGGTCTTTTGTTATGGTAGGAGCATGGTGGATTTTATTTAGTCAATATACTTTTTATGTTTTACCAAAAGGTGTTTTAACAGGTGAAAGAGTTACTAGAAACGTTGTTTTAAATGGATTTAGAGAATTACGTCAAGTATGGCATCAGCTTAAAGGAAATTTAAGACTGAAGAGATATTTATTGGCATTTTTTGTTTTTAGTATGGCTGTACAAACCATTATGTTAGTGGCAGTTTATTTTGGTGAAGAGGAAATTTTATGGGCTGATGAAAGTGAAAAAACAATGGGATTAATTGTAAGTATTTTATTAATACAAATTATAGCCATTCTTGGTGCCGTTTTAACTTCAAGAGCATCAGAGAAATTTGGAAATATAAAAACTCTTATAGCTGTTAATTTTATATGGATGTCCTTATGTTTTGCTGCTTATTTTGTAGTAACACCAATTCATTTTTATATGACTGCAGGTTTTGTTGGATTGGTTATGGGAGGTATACAAGCTTTAGCGAGGTCTACTTATTCTAAGTTTTTACCTGAAACAGAAGATACTACATCATTCTTTAGTTTTTATGATGTAGCCGAAAAAATAGGAATTGTTATTGGAATGGTTATTTTTGCGACCATCGATCAAATAACAGGAAGCATGCGAAATGCCATCGTATTTTTATTTGTTTTCTTTTTAATAGGTATTATATTGTTATTTAGAGTGCCTAAATTAAACCAAAAATTAGTTTCTTGAAAAAATGCTTATGTTTACAAAAATTATTTTAAAACCTATTATGAATAATTTAAAATTTGCCCCTTATTTTCTTCTTACTTTTTTAATGTTTAGTATTTCTTCTTGTGATAATGACCCTTTGGAAGGTGATTTTAATAATACTTCTAGTAATTGAAATGGAAATGGAACTAACACAGAACTAACTTCTTTATTTGATAAATGGTAGTATGATTCTGAGGATTTTCAGCAGACATTTATTTTCACTCAAATGGCCAATATGAACAAAAAGTTGACCTGTTAGGAACCGAATTAATCTCTACAGGAGATTGGTTATGGGAAAACGAGAGTGAGCAAATAATGAAAATTGAAAATTTAGGAGGTTCAGGACAGGTAGCTTCTGATATCTGGTTTCGATTTAGTGATATACAAGAAACATCCTTTAACTTAGAACAATCTACAGATGGTATTAGTTATTCTATTCCTTGATTGTATTTAGATACTGATTAATTTCTCAGATTTTAAAAAAAAGCCATTTAATATTAAATGGCTTTTTTTTATATTTTTGAAATTTAATCCTTACTTATACTTCCAGAACCAGACACTTTGGTGTATTCTTTTTCTGGATTACCAGAGTATTTAATATCTCCAGAACCAGTTACTCTTGCTTTTAGAGATATATTACTAACAACATTTGCATCTCCAGAGCCTGTTACAGTAATATCTGTATGATTGGAAGTTAAACTTGTTGCATTTATATCTCCAGATCCTGTTAAAGTGGCTTCCAGGTTATTTGTACTTCCTTTTAGCTTAATATCTCCAGATCCTGTTAAATCACATTTTAATGTGTCAACTTTTAAAATCAAAGTAACATCACCAGAACCAGATAAGGATACTTCTAAATCTGTAGAAATTATAATCTCTTTATTCCATAAATCTCCAGAACCTGCCAAAGAAACTTCATCAATATCATGAAAAGGAATGGTAATTCTTATTCCTTTATTTAAAGAAGGTTTTAAACTTGCACGATCTTTTGTTTTTACTATAAGTTTGTTGTCTTTAACTTCTGTAACTATGTATTCTAAAAGGTTTTCTTCGCCCTCAATTTTAATTTTGCCTTCAGTACCTTTTACTAATTCAAAATCCATAAACCCAGAACATGATATAGCGTCATAATTTGCAGTGGTTCTTGTTATAATAGTCATGTTTCCGTTGCCTTTTACTTTTTGAGCAAAACTATAAGTAGAAAGAAGCACAGTAGCAATAAGAATTAATTTTTTCATATATGTTTAGATTAATGGTTAGTTTTTGAAAAATGAAACACTTCCGTAATCAGATTCTATTTTTATTAAGTTTCCTGAATTTGATGCTCCATAATAGCCAGAATAATATTTTCCTCCAGATTCTTCACGTTTTTTGTTGAATTGAAAATCACCACTATCTTTTAAAGAAGCATACTCTAAGTTGATGTCGAAATTAAAATGATAATTGGAATCATGACCAATTTTAATTCCTGTATAGTCTGAATTGATGGTAACGTTTTTAGCTTGATTGGTTAATCTATCAATTTTAATGGAGCCATAATCTGCTTCAATAGCTATATTTTTATAAACATCACCAATTACAACTGTTAAATAGTCTCCATTACCAGTAATATTATTAGCTCTATTAATTTTTACAGAACCATAATCGCATACATAATTTATATCTTCAGCGGTTTCTAGGATAGATGAAGTGTAGTCTGCGTTTAAATTAATATTTTTTGCTTTAGCAATGGTAAAACCACTATAATCGGCATTTATTTCAGCACTATTTATATATTCAAAATAGCAATTTGAGGTGTAATCGAAGCTTATTCTGTTGTTATCTGCCATTAATTCTTTGGTAGTAATTTTACCATAATCGCAGCTAATAGTTGCTCGGCCTTCTAGTTTGTCTAAATTAATATTTCCGTAATCATTACTTAAATCAACTGAATTTGAAATTGGCATTTTAACGACATAATTAATTGTCATGTTTATATTGCTAGATCCACTCCAATTCCACCAAGAACTTTTGGTTTTATTGAAAATGGTTTTTGCAGAAACCAAACTGTTTGTTGCACTAAAATCAACCGTAATATCATCCAATTTTTTTTGTACTTTATCTTCGTCGTTTCCTTTGGTTGTGATAGTCACTACAATTTCAATCCGATTTTCATTCCAAGTCACAATGTCTAAATTGCCATAACTATTATCTATCTTTAAAGTGGCATTTGAAGACACATTAAAAGATTTTTTAATAATTTTTTCTTTGGTGTGTTTCTCGTTAGTTACATTTTTAGTTGTTGAAAAACTAATTATTGGAATTAATAAAAAGAAAAACAGAAGTTTATATTGTTGTAATGTTTTCATTGTTTAATTTATTTAGTTGTTTAATATTTTCTATGTGTTTCATTGTGTTTTGAAGAATATCAATTCTGTTTTGAAAATTCTTAATCATGGCATATATAACTCGGTTGTCATCACCACTTTTAGTTAAATCTCCTTTTAGGTTTTCGTATTCTATTTCCAGTTTTTTAATTTGAATTAAAGCATCTTTAATAATAATTATAGTTTCAAGATTAGACGCTTGCTCTAATTTTTTTAATTCTTCGGAAATGGCACTTGTAAAAAAAGATTGAGTTTTTGCCATTTCTGGAGACACATTTGCTAAGTCTCTAACAGCATTATGCTGATTATTTGTAAGAAATAAAGTAATTATTAATACAATAGATGCTGCAATACCAAGTATTGGTTTCCATAAATTTCTACTTTTCGATTTAGTACTAGAAATTTTGCTTGCGTTGTTATTTAATTTGTTCAAAAAACGTTTGGTGTGGTCAGAATTTGGTTCTTCAACATCAAAACTGTCTTTTAAATCTTCAAATAGCTTATTTAAGTTGTCTGTGCTCATAACTATTGTTTTAATGTGACACTTGTGGTTGTAATATTTTTCTTAAACTTTCTTTTGCTCTCGATATAGTGGTTCTACAATTAGCATAACTTATGTTTAGTATGTCGCCAATTTCCTCATAATCGTAACCGTCTATTAAGTGTAATGTTAGAGTAACTCTATAGTTTTCTTTTAAAGAATTTAAAGTCTCTAAAACCTGCTTAGCTTTAAGATTTGTAAACTCATAATCAGTTGTAACTCCAATATCATCACTTTCTAATTTGTATTTAACATCATCAAAAGAGATGTTTTGATATTTATTATTTTTTTTATAATGATAAATACTATTATTTATGACAATTCGTTTTAACCAAGCACCAAATGTTAAACTATCTTGTATGCTTTCAAGTTTTGTAAAAGCTAACAGAAAAGATTCCTGCATAATGTCTTCAGCTTCAAAACTATCTTTTACAATTCTAAAAGCTACGTTGTACATGGCTTTGTAATATCTATTATAAATTTCCAATTGCGCTAATTGGTTTCCAGATTTACAAAGCAATACAAGTTGTTCGATATTTTGATGGGTTAGTGTCAATTAAAACAATTTGTTATTATAAAGATGACGCGTTTATAAGTTTGTTACAGTTTAAAGAAAATAAAATTAGTGTTTCAATAGAAACATGGCATATTAATTGAACTTTTAGTTGAAAATATATCTTAATTTTGTTTGTAGATTGCTAATAACAAGTTAAATAGATATATGTTAATATTAATTTTAAAAGATAATAATTTTGTTATTAACTAGAATAATGACAGAATGACTTAATAATATATATGAAGAAGAGAGATTTATTTAACATTGACAGTTTGTCATTTCAGGAGTTTGATGAAAATTCAGAATTAATTCCTTTAATGACACCTGAAGATGAAGAAAAAATAAGTAATGAGAAATTACCTGAAACTTTGCCTATTTTATCATTGCGAAACACCGTTTTATTTCCTGGAGTAGTAATACCAATTACTGCTGGAAGAGATAAATCTATTAAATTAATAGATGATGCAAATAAAGGAAATAAAGTTATTGGTGTTGTTGCTCAAAAAGATGAATCTGTTGAAGATCCTACTGCAACAGACATTCATCAAACAGGAGTTGTTGCTAGGATTTTAAGAGTACTTAAAATGCCAGATGGCAATACAACAGTTATTATTCAAGGAAAGAAACGTTTTAAAGTTTCCGAAGTTATTACTGAAGAGCCTTATATGAACGCTACTATTCGTGAAGTTCCTGAAGCAAGACCAGCAGAAAACAACAAAGAATTTGGAGCTATAATTGATTCTATAAAAGAATTAGCGCTTCAAATTATTAAAGATAGTCCTAATATTCCTAGTGAAGCTTCTTTTGCAATTAAAAACATTCAAAGCAATCCGTTTTTAATAAATTTTGTGTCTTCTAATATGAATCTTTCTGTTAATGAAAAACAATCTTTATTAGAAACTAACGATTTAAAAGAAAGAGCTCTAGCAACATTGAAATTCATGAATATGGAATTTCAAAAATTAGAGCTTAAAAACGATATTCAGTTGAAAGTTCAAAGTGATATGAATCAACAACAAAGAGAATATTTCCTGCATCAACAAATGAAAACCATACAAGAAGAGCTTGGAGGTGTTAGTTATGATGAAGAACTTGAAGAAATGAAATCTCGTGCTAAATTAAAAAAATGGGACGATAAAGTTTCAGAGCATTTTAATAAAGAGATTGCCAAAATGCAACGTATGAATCCTCAAGTTGCAGAATATTCAATACAAAGAAATTATTTAGATCTTATTTTAGATTTACCTTGGAATCATTTCAGTAAAGATAAATTCGATTTAAAACGTGCTAAAAGAATTTTAGATTGTGACCATTATGGTTTAGACGATGTTAAAAGAAGAATTATTGAACATTTAGCCGTTATTAAATTGCGTAACGATATGAAATCTCCAATCCTGTGTCTTTATGGACCTCCAGGAGTTGGTAAAACCTCATTAGGAAAATCGATAGCAGAAGCCTTAGGAAGAGAATATGTAAGAATGTCTTTAGGAGGCTTACGTGACGAGGCTGAAATTAGAGGCCATAGAAAAACATATATTGGCGCCATGCCTGGAAGAATTCTTCAGAGTCTTAAAAAAGCAGGCACTTCAAACCCAGTATTTGTTTTAGATGAAATAGACAAGTTGTCTAATTCGCATCAAGGAGATCCTTCTTCAGCTATGTTAGAAGTTTTAGATCCTGAACAGAATAGCGAGTTTTACGACAATTTCTTAGAAATGGGATATGATCTTTCTAAAGTTATGTTTATAGCTACTTCTAATAGTTTATCAACCATTCAACCAGCTTTATTGGATAGAATGGAAATTATAAATGTAACAGGTTATACTATTGAAGAAAAAGTAGAAATTGCTAAAAGACATTTGTTGCCAAAACAATTGAAAGAACATGGACTAACAGAAAAAGATTTAAAAATTGCAAAAGGTCAACTTGAAAAAATTGTTGAAGGTTATACCAGAGAATCTGGAGTTCGTGGTTTAGAAAAGCAATTAGCAAAAATGGTTCGTTATGCAGCCAAAAATATTGCTATGGAAGAAGACTATAATATTAAAGTTACAAACGAAAATATTATTGAAGTTCTAGGTGGACCAAAGTTAGAAAGAGATAAATACGAAAACAACAATGTAGCAGGAGTAGTAACAGGATTAGCTTGGACTAGAGTAGGTGGAGACATTCTTTTTATAGAATCTATTTTATCTAAAGGAAAAGGCAACATGACCATAACAGGAAACCTTGGTACTGTTATGAAAGAATCTGCAACTATTGCCATGGAGTTTATAAAATCTAATGCTAAAGAATTAAATTTAGATCCAGACATATTCGAAAAATACAATGTACATATTCATGTGCCAGAAGGAGCGACTCCAAAAGATGGACCAAGTGCAGGTGTTACAATGCTTACCTCTTTGGTATCTTTATTTACGCAAAGAAAAGTTAAGAAAAGCTTAGCTATGACTGGAGAAATTACTTTAAGAGGGAAAGTGCTTCCAGTAGGTGGAATAAAAGAAAAAATTCTTGCGGCTAAGCGTGCACGAATTAAAGAAATTTTACTTTGTGAAGATAACAGAAGAGATATTGAAGAAATAAAACCTGAATATCTAAAAGGATTAACATTCCATTACGTCTCAGATATGAATGATGTAATTAAAATAGCACTTACAAATCAAAAAGTTGTTAATGCTAAAGAGCTTTAAGCCTATAACCATTATAATAAATCAAAACCTCGAAATTATTTTCGAGGTTTTTTATATCACTTAAAAATAAATTATACTTGCATCCGTTTTTAAGTTAGATTTAGTTTCTTTGCACCTTTATGATTAAGAAAATTACGGTAGTTATCATTATGCTATTCAGCACTTTTGTTTCGTCACAAGTAGGTGGTGAGACTACCTATCAATTTCTTAATTTAATTTCTTCACCTAGACAAGCAGCTTTAGGAGGTAAAGTTTTTACTAATATCGATTACGATGTTACTCAAGCACTAACAAATCCTGCAACTATTAATGTTGAAATGGATAATCAGCTCGCTTTAAATTATATGAGTTATTTAGGAGGCATAAGTTATGGTACTGCTGCCTATGCTTATACTTGGGATAGAAGAACTCAAACTTTTCATATGGGAGTTACCTATGTAAATTACGGAAGTTTTGATGGTTACGATGAAAATGGAAACTCTACAGGTTCTTTTACTGGCAATGAAGCAGCTCTTTCTTTTGGTTATGCTGCACAATTAGGGTATTCAGACTTTTATTTAGGTGGAAACATCAAATTAATAACATCTCTACTTGAGCAATATAATTCTTTTGGAGCAGCTATAGATGCTGGTCTTATCTACATAAATGAAGATATAGAATTTCAGGCAACGTTGGTTGTTAGAAATTTAGGAATGCAAATAACTACTTATGCAGGTTTAAACGAGCCTTTACCACTTGAGATTGCCTTTGGAATGTCTCAAACATTAGAACATGTGCCTTTACGTTGGCATTTAACGTTTGAGAATTTGCAGACTTGGCCAATTTCAGTTGCAAATCCTGCTAGAGCAGAAACAGATTTAGAAGGAAACCAAACTCAAGAAGACGTTGGTTTTTTTCAAAATGTCTTAAATCATACCATTTTAGGAGCAGAAATATTTCCAGCAGGAGCATTTAGTATTAGATTAGGTTATAATTTTAGAAGAGGTCAAGAATTAAAAATTGTAGATCAGAGAAATTTTTCAGGAATTTCGGCTGGATTTGGTTTAAAATTAAATAAACTAAGATTTAGCTTTACACATGCAAGATATACAAGTGCAGCAAATGCTAACTTTTTTGGTTTGCAACTTGATTTAAGGTAATTAATGATTGATCTGCTATTATAGCTATAGCTACTTTAACGAATTTTGAAACTAACTACAATAATTTTTTAAGTATTTTAGGCACTTGAAACTATATTAAATGAATAAAATTACCATCGCCATTGACGGATTTTCCTCAACAGGTAAAAGTACTGTAGCCAAACAATTAGCCAAGCATTTAGGTTATATTTATGTGGATTCAGGTGCTATGTATCGAGCTGTTACTTGGTTTGCTATGCAGAATGGTTTTATAAATGAATCGCAATTTTATATTCAAGATTTAATTTCAAATCTTAAAAAAGTTTCTATTAGTTTTAAGTTTAATATCAATTTAGGGTTTGCCGAAGTTTATTTAAATGGACAGAATATAGAGAAGCAAATTAGAACCTTAGAAGTTTCAAGATATGTAAGTCAGGTGGCAGAAATTTCTGAAGTCAGAGAGTTGTTAGTAAAACAGCAACAAAACATGGGAGAGAATAAGGGCATTGTTATGGATGGTCGCGATATTGGAACCGTTGTTTTTCCTGATGCTGAGCTTAAAATATTTATGACAGCTAGTGCTAATACCAGAGCCAAAAGGCGATTTGATGAATTAATTAATAAAGGTGAAAAAGTTTCATATTCAGAAGTTTTAAAAAATGTGCAAGAAAGAGATTATATAGATTCGCATCGAGAAGATTCTCCCTTAGTAAAAGCTCATGATGCTATAGAAATAGATAATTCTAATTTAACTTTACAAGAACAATTCAACAACATACTACAACTAGTTGAAAACAAGCTTAAAGAGTTTAATTAAATCATTAATTTTTAGAAAAATACATTAGGTTATTAAAACTAAAAGCATTAATTTTGCACTCCTTTTAGCGAAGAGTCAGAAATTAGAAGGAATCGAAACGCAATAATAATTAACACTTCTGTGTGTTATTTGCTTAAATTTTCTGAAACATTACAGAATACAAAACATGATGATATTAGTATTCGGACACCGAAATTTTATCATTATTAACTTATATTAAATGGCTGAAAAAGCAAATCAAGCTGAAGTTGAAGCAACAGAAGCAAAAGCAGTTGAAGCAACTGAAACTCAAACAGTAGAAGCTCCAGTAGTATCTGAAGCTCAGGCAAATCCAGAAAAATTCTTAAAAGACTTCAATTGGCACAATTACCAAGAAGGTATTGATGAGGTTGAAGATTCTCAATTACAAGAATTTGAAAAATTAGTAGCTGAAAATTTCGTTGACACATTAGATGATGAAGTTGTTGAAGGAGAAGTTATTCACATAACAGATCGTGATGCTATTATTGACATTAACGCAAAATCTGAAGGTGTTATTTCATTAAACGAATTTCGTTACAATCCAAATTTAAAAGTAGGAGACAAAGTAGAAGTATTAATTGATGTTCGTGAAGACGCAACAGGACAATTAGTATTATCTCACAGAAAAGCTCGTGTAATTAAAGCTTGGGATCGCGTTAACGCTGCACATGATAATGGTGAAATCGTTAATGGTTTTGTTAAATGTAGAACTAAAGGTGGTATGATTGTAGATGTTTTCGGAATCGAAGCCTTCTTACCAGGTTCTCAAATTGACGTAAAACCAATTAGAGATTACGATCAGTACGTTAACAAAACAATGGAATTTAAAGTGGTTAAAATTAACCATGAATTTAAAAACGTTGTTGTTTCTCATAAAGCGCTTATCGAAGCTGATATTGAAGAACAAAAGAAAGAAATTATTGGTCAATTAGAAAAAGGTCAAGTATTAGAAGGTGTTGTTAAAAACATTACTTCTTACGGAGTCTTTATCGATCTTGGTGGTGTAGATGGTTTAGTTCATATTACAGATCTTTCTTGGTCTAGAATTAATCATCCAAACGAGATTGTTGAGTTAGATCAAAAATTAAATGTTGTTATTCTTGATTTTGACGAAGATAAATCTAGAATCCAATTAGGTCTTAAACAATTATCTAAACATCCTTGGGATGCTTTAGGTGAAGAAGTAAAAGTTGGAGATAAAGTAAAAGGTAAAGTAGTTGTTATAGCAGATTACGGTGCATTTATTGAGGTAGCTGATGGTGTTGAAGGATTAATTCACGTGTCAGAAATGTCTTGGTCTACACATTTACGTTCTGCTCAAGATTTCGTTTCTGTAGGAGATGAAGTTGAGGCAGTAATCTTAACTCTTGATAGAGAAGACAGAAAAATGTCTCTTGGAATTAAGCAATTAACTCCAGATCCTTGGACAGACATTACTTCTAAATACCCTGTTGGTTCTAAGCACACAGGAATTGTACGTAACTTTACAAACTTTGGTGTTTTTGTAGAATTAGAAGAAGGTATTGACGGATTAATTTATATCTCAGATTTATCTTGGACTAAGAAAATTAAGCATCCAAGTGAATTCTGTAATGTAGGAGATAAGTTAGACGTTGTAGTTCTAGAATTAGATGTAGAAGGACGTAAATTAAGTTTAGGTCACAAACAAACTACTGAAAATCCTTGGGATAAATACGAAACTGAATTCGCTTTAGATACAGTACATACAGCAGAAATTGCTGAGGTTGTTGATAAAGGTGCAACTATCGAATTTAACGAAGATATCGTTGCTTTTGTTCCTTCTCGTCACCTTGAAAAAGAAGACGGAAAGAAACTTAAAAAAGGAGATACTGCCGAATTCAAAATTATTGAATTTAATAAAGAGTTTAAACGTGTAGTTGCTTCTCATACTGCTATTTTTAGAGAAGAAGAAGCTGCTAATGTAAAAGCTGCTGCTAAAAAAGCAGAAGCTCAAGCTGCAGAGTCAAAACCTACTTTAGGTGATGCAAATGATGCTTTACAAGCTCTTAAAGATAAAATGGACGGAAAGAAATCTAAATAATTTCCATTTCATTTATAAAAACAAAAGCCTTCAATTATTTTTGAAGGCTTTTTTTATTACTATTAAATAAACTTTAAATTTTAAAATTTTGCATTACCTTTGTATACCAATTAAGTTTGGATAATATGAGTCAAAAAGTGTTACTTAATGCAACAGAGGTAAACATCATTCTTCATAGACTGGCTTGTCAATTAATTGAAAAACATAAAGACTTTGCAAACACTGTATTAATTGGAATTCAGCCAAGAGGTAAATTTCTTGCCGAACGATTAACTAAAATGCTAAAAGATGAATACAAGATTAAAAATGTTCAATTAGGGCTTTTAGATATTACATTTTTTAGAGACGATTTTAGAAGAGGGGAAAAAACTCTTGAAGCCAATACTACAGAAATTAACTTTATAGTTGAAGACAAAAACATTGTTTTTATAGATGATGTTTTATATACAGGAAGAAGTATTCGATCTGCATTAACAGCCATTCAATCATTTGGAAGGCCTAAGGAAATAGAGCTACTAACCTTAATAGATAGACGATTTAGTAGACATCTTCCTATACAACCAGATTATAGAGGCAGACAAGTAGACGCTATTAATAATGAAAAAGTAAAAGTAAATTGGAAGGAAAATGAGGGAGAGGATTCCGTTTACCTTATAAATAATTAAACTATGAGTGAATTAAGTGTCAACCACTTATTAGGAATAAAATATCTTAACAAAAAAGATATTGAGCTTATTTTTGAAACTGCCGATCATTTTAAAGAAGTGATTAACAGACCCATTAAAAAAGTGCCTTCGCTTAGAGATATTACCATTGCCAATTTATTTTTTGAGAATTCTACAAGAACAAAATTATCTTTTGAACTTGCTGAAAAAAGACTCTCAGCTGATGTTATTAATTTTTCAGCATCACAATCTTCAGTCAAAAAAGGAGAAACTTTAATAGATACAGTCAATAATATTCTTTCAATGAAAGTGGATATGGTCGTCATGCGTCATCCAAATCCAGGAGCCAGCGTTTTTTTATCTCAACATGTTGATGCAAGTATTATTAATGCTGGAGATGGAGCACATGAACATCCAACTCAAGCTTTGTTAGATTCTTATTCTATTAGAGAAAGGCTAGGAGAAGTAAAAGGAAAAAATGTGGTTATTGTTGGAGATATTTTGCATAGTAGAGTAGCACTTTCAAACATCTATGCGCTAAAACTTCAAGGAGCCAATGTTATGGTATGTGGACCAAAAACCCTAATTCCTAAACATATAGACAAACTTGGAGTTATAGTTGAGACTAATTTGCGTAAAGCTCTGAATTGGTGTGATGTAGCAAATATGCTTCGAGTTCAAAATGAACGTATGGAGATTAGTTATTTCCCTTCTACAAGAGAGTATACTCAGCAATTTGGTGTAAACAAAGCACTGTTAGATTCTTTAGAAAAAAAAATTACTATCATGCATCCAGGACCAATAAATCGAGGAGTAGAGATTACGAGTGATGTGGCAGATTCCAATCAAGCTATTATTCTAGACCAAGTACAAAACGGTGTAGCAATAAGAATGGCCGTTATTTATTTATTAGCTTCTAAGATAAAACCTTAATATTATGATTATAGATAAAGCTGGTAATATTACAATCATTACCCAAGAGAAAACCTCTATTATAGAGTTAGTTAAGAAAATAGATGTTGTTTATAGTCGTTATAAAAATGACAATATCATTATTTCACTCACTAGTTTAAATTCGATTTCATTAAAAGAGATTATTGAATTTCTGCAACTTTCTAATACGCATAGAAAATCGAAGCACTCATTCGTCATCGTTTCAGATAAAGTTAATTTAGACGAGATGCCTGACGAAATTATTGTTGTTCCAACCATTCAAGAAGCATACGACATTATAGAAATGGAAGAGATGGAACGCGATCTTGGTTTTTAAATACCGTTAAGCTGTAAAGTTGTTTGTTGTTAAGCTGTAAACCCAACGACTAAACAACTCCATGACTAAACAACAAACATAAAAAATGAAGCTCACCATATTAGGTTGTCATAGTGCAACACCACGTATTAACACAAATCCAACATCGCAAGTATTAGAAATAAATAATCATCTGTTTTTAATAGATTGTGGCGAAGGAACTCAAGTTGAGCTTAGAAGAAACAAAATTAAATTCAACCGAATTAAGCATGTTTTTATTTCGCATTTACATGGTGATCATTATTTTGGATTAATAGGTCTTATTTCAACATTTCGTTTATTAACTAGAGAAACTGAGTTACATATTTATGCTCCAAAAGGTTTAAAAGAACTTGTAACCTTACAAATGAAATTAGCCAATTCATGGACTAATTATCAGCTTATTTTTCATGAATTGAGCTCAAATATTTCAGAATTAATTTTTGAAGATGATAAAGTCGAAGTTTACACAATACCCTTAGATCATCGAATTTATACCAATGGATTCCTTTTTAAAGAAAAGCCTGGAGAGCGTAAACTAGATATGAATGCTGTTTTGAATAATGATATAGATCTGGCTTATTATAACAAATTAAAACAAGGTTTTGATGTTGAAAATAATCAAGGAAAATTAATTAAAAACAAAGAAGTAACTAAAGACCCAGAAAAACCAAAAAGTTATGCCTTTTGTAGTGATACTGCTTATAACGAACAAATTGTTGAAATTATTAAAGAAGCAACAGTATTGTATCACGAATCCACCTTTTTGGATAAACATATGCAATTAGCAGAGTCTACAAAGCATAGTACAGCTAAACAAGCTGGTAAAATTGCTAAACTTGCCGAAGTAGATCATTTAATATTAGGTCACTTTTCTACCAGATATGATTCATTGAATGAGTTTAAAGAAGAAGCACAAACCATTTTTGATAATGTAGAATTGGCAGAAGCCGGAAAAATTTTTAATTATTCCAATTGAGAACTTATTCTATTATTTATTAAATATAAACCGTTACTAGGAGAGTAAATGTTATTGAATAATTCAGAAAAGAAAAATACTTTATCATCTTTAGAGAAATATTTTGAAGTACCCTCAATTTGTTGTGTCCATAGTGTAGTTAATACAGTTTGACTATTATAATTGTAAAAATATGATTGATCTATACTAGGAATAATAGTTACTCGTAATAATTTATTTAAAAAATTAAAGACATTTTCTGTTTGAAAAGTACTGGTTGGTGTCACCGACGAAAAACTATTATTTGAAGGATTAAATAGTTTTAAATCATAAGTAGCAAAGCTACCAACTGTATAGGTAGAAATATATTTATTACCCATAAAATTATAACTAGTTCCTCCGTAAAATTCTGAAGTATCAGTAGGTAAAGCTGTCCAACTGTCGCTACTTATATTATAGCTGTATAAATCGGTATAAAAAGAGTCAAAAACACCATTACCTTGACGTCCTTTACCAAAAAATAATTCATTATTATGAGAAAAAATTATAGGACCAACCCTATAAGTATCATTATTAGGTGGAGGACTCACAGTTTCTATAGATAAGCTATTTAGATCTATTTTATACATGGTATTTTCTGTATTATAAAATTGAGTGGTAAAAACAAAAAACTCGCCAGTATCTGTAATGGCTTCATTAAAAGAATATGCTAATAAACTCACGTTACCAATTCTTGTCCATTCTCTTGAAGTGTAATCCAATTCGTAAAGAAATATATGTGGCACACCATCAACGTAATCATCATCATTTCTTGCAAATGCATACGATTTATCATTATAATTATAAATATATGAACTAATTATATCTGGGTTGTTTTTAGTATATAATATAAAGTCAGAATCAATTTCAATTGGATATGTATATTCAGACTGCATACCAGTAGTTTCATAAGAAATATGATATATTTCAAAATTTTCATAAGGACCGTACGGGACTTTAACTACTAACGAATCTGAACCATATGTATGTTCTATATGAGCTTCAATTTCATTATTTATAGTAATGCTACCTAAAGCTAGGTCGGGATTAAAATTATCACCTTTTAAAGTTAAATGATCACCAATTCCAGTAGATTGTGGAGCAAATGTGATTTCTGGAAACTTTAATTGCATAATATTATTAATCATAGTTTCTTGTAGTTGTGCATTTATTTTTAAATCGATAATTCTGTTGCCTATATTGTTTGGTATCATTATTTGAATAGAATCATGTGTCGCTTGATAAATAGGAACTTCAATATCATTTAGAGTAGCTGTTATAAAATTTGAACTAGTATCAAAATTCTCACCATAAATCCAAATCAATTCACTGAATTTGACTAATTCTTTTTCTGGATGTGATATGGTTGGAGCTCTTAATTGAAATTCTGTTGCAGATAAAAGCGAATCATTATTCACATTCCTAATATTAATTGTTGGATTAAAGCGATCTAGGTTTCTTGGAACCCTAACTTTAATAGTATCGGTTGATGCTTGATAAGCTGATACAATGTGATTATCAAAACTTATTCTTAATGAATCTCTAAATAAATTATTTCCAGTAATTGAAATATCTTCATCGAAGACACCTCGATCAGGAACTCTAATGTTTGACGGTAAATAATGATCTGGATTTTCATCTTCTATATTTGAATCATCATTACTACAGCCAGAAAGTAGGATTACCAAAATGAAATAGAAATATGGTTTAAATTTTCTCATCTAATATATATTAATATGTTTTATTCATATAGTTAAAATCATGGTTAGGAACGATTACACTTGTTATAATACAATCATTTTCTTTAATGAAATTTAATCAGAGTTGTTGATTTATAGAATACAAATCTATTCTTTTGTAATTGTAACCGACTTTAAAATATTCTCCATTATAATCAGTAATAGTAGAGGTAACTTTTTCAACTATAATCCAAACAAAATGAATACCTTCTTTTAATTTTGAAACAACAAAATTGACAAAAAAGAAGAAGGAGCCAAAAGAAACCTCTATTTTTGATTGTTTAAGTAGGTCGAAATATTTACTATTTTCAAGGATCATTTAGGAAAAATAATTCTTAAATTTATAAGAAATAGTTTACTTATAAAAGAAAAAATCATTTAAAAGGTATAATTTATTGTAATGAATACAGATTTAAGTAATTATAGAAAGTCTTATGAAAAACATGAGCTCTTATTAAAGGATACTCCAGAAAACCCAATGGAATTATTTCAAAAGTGGTTTTTAGAAGTGGATAAATTCTTTCCTGAAGATGAAACAAATGCTATGACTATATCTACTATCGGTTTGGATAAATTTCCGAAAAATAGAGTAGTACTTCTTAAAAAATACACTTATGAAGGCTTTATATTTTATACCAATTATAATAGTGAAAAAGGGAAAGCCATTTTAAATAACCCTAATGTTTGTTTGTCTTTTTTTTGGCATGGAGCAGAAAGACAGATTATAATTAAGGGGAAAGCAAAAAAAATAGCAGCAAATTTAAGCGATGGATATTTTGAGTCTAGACCTAGAGGTAGTCAGTTAGGAGCTATTATATCAAATCAAAGTGAAATAATTTCAAGTAGGGAAGAGTTAGAAAAGCGATTAGCAGCTCTTGAAAAAGAATTTGAAGGGAAAGAAATTCCTAGACCAGAATTTTGGGGAGGGTTTATTGTAGAACCTGTAGAATTTGAATTTTGGCAAGGAAGACCAAATAGATTACACGATAGAATAAGGTATTCTATTAATAATGAGTACGATTGGTTAAAAGATCGATTATCTCCATAAAAATATCGATTAAATACATAAAATATCTTTTAAAAAATGCATTTCATCGATAAAATGAAAAATAACACGACAAAATGCACGTAGTTTGTCGATTTTAACATTTCTTTAACAGTTATTTCTAGTTAGGATTTTAAATTAGCTACACCAAATCTAAATTACCTAACAATGAAAAAGCCTACTTTACTACCAATTATGGTATTATTAGCTCTGTTTACATTTTCATGTTCTACAGACAGCCTTGATGAAACTTCTAATAGTGTTAATACAAACATTATAGTTCCAGAAACAAAAATTATTGAAATTGAAATCGTTGAATTAATAAATGATTATAGGATTAGTTTAGGATTAAATCCACTAAATAATATGGATGTTATTAAGTCTCAAGCATTTTCTCATACAGATTATATGATTGAACATGATAACGTATCTCATGATAATTTTTATCAGCGCAGAAACTATTTGGTAAGTAATGTTGGAGCAAATACAGTTTCAGAAAATGTTGCTTATGGTTTTACGTCTGCTGAATCTGTTGTAAATGCCTGGATAAATAGTGATAGTCATCGTGAGAATATAATTGGAGACTATACTGATTTCGATATTTCGGCAGACCAGAATAGTGAAGGAAAATGGTATTACACAAATATATTTGTGAAAAAATAAAGTGTTTGGAAGTAAGTGAAAAATTAATATGTAAGCTATATTTATTTTAAATTATTAAACAAAGTCTGATTAATAGCAATTAAAAAGACCATTCTAATTTTAGAATGGTCTTTTTTTATTTATGAAGTATTTTAAGCATGTTTTTAAGCCCTTAATAATTTTCTATAATAAATTTCTTCTAAAATAAATTTAGGTCTGGTTTTTATGAAGTTTTTGTTTAATTAAAGAGCTATTTAAATAAAGTTAATCCATTATACTATAAAATTCAAAAGCCACTCATAAAGAGTGGCTTTTAGGTAATAAGATTATTGTTAGGAAGGTTTAATATGTAAGCTATAGATATTAAAAATAACTAAACCTTATTACGCTTTATTGTATAAATTTAAGCCACCAAAGTGGCATAAATTATTTAGTTATCAGATAAGATAATAAATTTAGATCTTCTGTTTTCTTGGTGTTGTTCTTCTGAGCATTTTACACCATTAGAACAATCATTAACTAATCTACTTTCACCAAAACCTATAGCGCTTTCAATTCTATCTTGAGCAATGTTTCTAGAGTATAAATAATCTCTAGTAGATTTAGCTCTTCTATCAGATAGCTTCATGTTATAACTGTCAGATCCACGACTGTCTGTGTGAGATTCAATTTTTATTACCATATTAGGGTGTTCACGCATAACAGCAACAATGTTTTCTAATTCGTAAGCTGCATCTGGTCTAATATCCCATTTATCAAAATTGAAGAAAATAGGGTTAATAACGATTTCGTTATCATTAATTAATGGAATTAATAATAGATCTGCTTGATGTACTTTTTCGTGTTCATCAGTAGTTTCTATTTTAGCGATAGCGTCTTTATAGTCTGGTTTGCTACCTAAAATAGTGTATTTATTATCACAATCTACTTCAAAAGAGTATTCTCCTAATTCATTAGTTGTAACTTCTTCTATTATTTTTCCAGATTCATCTATTAGCTGTACATTAGTTGTAGCTAAAGGACTTAATGTCTTACTATCTCTGGCTATTCCTTTTATGATTTGTTTACAATTATAAATACTAAATTCATAAATGTCATCACTTCCTTTGCCATCTTGCCTGTTAGAAGAAAAATAACCTGTATTTGTTTCAGAATCTATAAAGTATGCAAAGTCATCGTAGCCACTATTATAAGGAGCACCAAGGTTTTCTGCTTTGGCATTTTCATCTTTTATAATATTAGATTTAAAAACATCTAATAATCCTAAATTTAAAAATCCATCTGAAGAGAAATAAAGTGTACTGTCTTTAGCAATAAAAGGATACCCTTCACGACCTTCCGTATTAATTTCTGGCCCTAAGTTTTTAACTTCACCTATGGTTCCATTATTACTAAGATCTACTTTATATAAATCTGTTTGTCCTAAACCTCCTTCACGATCTGAAGTGAAATATAATGTTTTGTTGTCTGGACTTAAGGCTGGATGATAGGTAGAAAAAGCGTCATTATTTATTGGTAACTCTTCTATATTAGACCATATACTATCTACTAAAGTGGCTTTGTAAATTTTTAATTGAACAGTGCCTTTTTTATCCATTCTAGCACGATTTCTATTTCCAACATTCATTCTAGAAAAGTACATGGTTTTACCATCATTTGTCAGTGCTGCATCAGCATAATGTAAGTTGTCTCTGTGTACACCTTCAAATTCTAATTTCTTGATATCTAAAATTTCTTTTTTTCCATCTGTTGTTGAAATAGTTCCTTGATATAAATCTAAATAAGGCTCATTATTCCATTTATAGATATCGTTTTTTGTATCTCTAGAAGATGCAAAATAGATGGTGTTTTTGTTTATAGCAGAACCAAAATCTGAATAATTAGAATTTATAGATAGATTATCAATTTTCACATAAATTCCTTTAGTTGAGGCTAATTTTTCATAAAGATGTAAGTTGCTATTTTTTACATCTTTAACGCGACTATCGTTATTTTGTATTTCTTTAAATTTAGAAAGCCAAAGATCAGCCTCGTCATAGTTCCCTAAACTACGTTGCGTTTGAATGTATTTATAAATAAATTCTGGACTTATATCTTTGTTTTTTTCTAAAGCTTTAGCATACCATATAGCTGCTTGTTTAGAATCGGAGTTGTTATAATAACAATCTCCTAATCTAGTAAGTACGTGCACATTATCTTCACCATTGTTAACTGCTTCTTGATATAATTCAGCAGCTTTTAAATAAGCGTAGTTGTCAAAAAATTTATCAGCAACTTTTTCTTGTGAAAATAGAAAAGTACTAATTAATGCTATTATTGTGAATAAGACTTTTGTTTTCATGCTGTTATATTTTAGAAGTATCTTGGGGATTTAATTCTTTTAGCTTTAAATAATTCGAACATTATTAAAATTTCATGTGTTCCACCTGTATAATCATTTAATTCAGATAATGGATATTCATACGTATAGCCTATTCTAAATTGTTTTGATATTTGAAAATCAGTTAAAACACCTAGAGCTGAAGTATATTCATTGATTCTATATCCACCACCAAGCCAGAATTTTTCAAAGAATAAGAAGTTGGCAGTTATATCAAAAGATAGAGGTGCACCATTTGTGGCTTTCATTAAAAATGCAGGTTTCAATTTTGTATTTTCACTTAACGTAAATACATATCCTCCAGTGAAATAATAACTAATACGTTCTAGAGCTTTTACATCTGCATTATTACTGTCTTTGGCATAATTAGTATTAAGTATTCTAGGTGCTGATAGACCTAAGTACCACATTTGAGAATGCCAATATAAACCAGCTCCAATATTTGGGCTCCAACGATCATCTATACCATAAATATTTGGATCTTGACCACTAGGATCTGCAGCATTTCTATCTAACCTATAACTTGTTACTCCAGCCTTAAAACCAAAAGCTAATTTAGTATTTACACCTGTGTTAATTGTATAAGAAAAATCTCCATATAAGTACGAAAAGTGTTCGTCACCTAGCTTATCATTTATAAACGATAAGCCTAAACCAATTTTTTCATTTCTTAAAGGTGAATTAATTGAAAGTGTTTGAGTAACTGGTCCTCCATCAAAACCAACCCATTGGCTTCTATGTAAGGCTACAATACTTAAAGTTTCTCTACTGCCTGCATAAGCTGGGTTTATTGAGACAGTGTTATACATATACTGAGTGAATTGTGGTAATTGTTGAGCAATTCCAACCGTACAACTCAATAATGCTAACGCAACTATATAATGTTTAATAAGTTTCATAGGTTATAGTTTTATTTGGTTCCTACGTAGATATAACCTGTAAAAGGTTTTAATCCACTGTTTTTTAAATTTAGAATATAATAATATGTTCCATTAGGAACTGTATTTGCATTTCCTACTGAGGCTTTTGAGACAGTTCCATTCCAATTATTTTGGTAGTTGCTGGATTCGTAAATCATAGCTCCCCAACGGTTAAATATTTTTACATCAATTATAAATCCACATTCTTCAACACCTGTTACTTCAAAGAATTCATTCCATTGATCACCGTTTGGTGTAACAGCTTTTGAGATATTTACATCTTCACTAGTACATGGTAATACAATACAGTCATCGTTAATGTTTATTGTAACTTCTGTTGTACTCATACAACCATTATCGGCTACAGAATAACTAAACACATAGTCTCCAAGATCTACTTCAGAAGGATCAAAATAATTATTATCTAATGTAGTGTTACCAGAATTAACTACCCATGTTCCTGTCATATTAGTGCCATAATAGTAATCAAATAAATCAATGATTCCATCATCAAAACATCTACTATCGCTTTCAGAAATAATGGTGTCTACCATTGTTACATATACAATTTGTGATGCTGTTCCTATATTTCCACAAGAATCAGTAAATTCCCAAGTCCAAATAATTTCATAATCATTATTTGATCCATCAAAAGAGTTGTCTTCGTTAAAGTCTAATATTGTTACATTGTTTGAACAATCGTCAAATATTAATGTTGGAGTATCTGGAATAACATCACAATTTACTGTTATATCAGATAGGTCGTTAGTTACAATAGGAGCCACAGTATCACTCACAGTAATAGTTTGAGACACAGACGATGAGTT
>NZ_VSFC01000019.1:0-164 GCF_008084905.1 Xanthomarina maritima
ACCACTCCAAATTGTTTTTCAGAAAATAGTTTTGTAGTTACTATTAACCAAACACCTACAGTTGATGCACCAACAGATGTTACTGTTTGTGATAGTTATGTGCTTCCAGCTTTAACTGTTGGACAATATTATAATGGACCAGGAGGCACAGGAGGAATAATTAC
>NZ_VSFC01000019.1:450-138528 GCF_008084905.1 Xanthomarina maritima
TGGCACAATACCATTGGTAGATGCACCTACAGATGTTACTATGTGTGATAGTTATACACTACCAGCATTAACAAATGGAACATATTATACTGGAGCAGGAGGTACAGGATCAATGCTAAATGCAGGAGATTTAATAACAAGTACTCAAACAATTTATGTGTATGCTGAAACAGGAACAACACCTAACTGTTTTGCTGAAAATAGTTTTGATGTTACCATTAACCCAATGCCAACCATTGTGCCACCAACACCTTTTGTTGTTTGTGACGATACGGTAATCGATGGTGTTACGGAGATGGATTTAACTGTTAAAGACAATGAGATTTCTGGTGGAAACACTAATTATATAGTAACTTATTATAATAGTTTAACTGCAGCTCAAGCAGGAATGCCTGAAGTAATGCCATCTTCTTCAGCATATATAGGAACAGATGGAGAGGTGGTTTATGTTAGAGTTGAAGATTCAAATACAGGCTGTTTTGATACGACTACCTTGACTTTAAATGTATTAACAGGACCTCCTGTTGCTACACCTACTCCACTATATGACTGTGATGTAGATAATGATAATTTAGGAACCTTTGATTTATCACCAGTTAGAGATGATATTTTAGCGACAGATCCTACTTTAATTGTTACCTTTCATTTAACACTTCAAAATGCATTGGATGATGTTAATCCTCAAGGAGATTCGTTATCTAATGTTGCAGGACAAATTATTTATGTAAGAGTTGAATTTGGAACTGGACTTGATTGTGCAACTATTGTTGAGTTACAGCTTATTGTTGAGCCAGCACCAGAAATTCCAGACAACATTAGTCCTTATGTAATTTGTGATGATGATTTAGATGGCATGGCAACATTTAATTTAACCACTATGGATGCTACTATCTATGGTACACAAAATCCTGCTGATTTTGTATTGACTTACCATGAGTCATTGGCTGATGCTGAAGCTATTCCAGGTGTGAACCCAATTATTGAACCTGACTTGTCAAATTATGTTTCTGGAAATACAACAATATATGTGCGTTTAGAAGGTTTAAATGGCTGTATAAATGTAGGTCAATTTGATTTGATTGTAAATCCAATACCACAAATCCCTGCTGAAGCACAAGACGGAATTTATGAAATTTGTGATGATTCTTCAGATAATGATGGTTATGCAGTTTTTGATTTAACAACCCAAAACGATGGCCTAACTGGTGGAGATGCAACATTTGATGTAAATTATTATGAGACTATGGCAGACATTCCTAATAACCCAATTTCAGATTACACTGCTTATAATAATGTGTCTATAGGAGGTTTACCACACAATCCACAAACAATATTTGTAACTGTAACCGAAACAGCTAGTGGAAGCAGTTGTTATTCTGTAACCAGTTTAACGTTAATTGTCAATACTTTACCAACACCTAATGATGTTTTACCAGATTTAACAGTTTGTGATGATAATAATCCTGGCGATTTGCAAGAAGAATTTGATTTGACTCAAAATGAAGGATTAATGTTAAATGATTTTGATGAAATGGTTACGTATCATGAAACACTTGATGATGCTGAATCTGGAGATAACGCAATTAATAACGCTACAGCATATACTAATATATCATCACCACAAACAATATATGTTCGTGTTACAAATACTGGAGATCCTAATGATGCATCAGATGATGGAACAGGATGTTATGCTATTGTAACTTTCGATTTAATTGTCGACCCACTTCCTGTATTTAATATAGACGATTTTTACACTATCTGTATTAATCTAAATGGTACTGAGGTTATTGGTAATCCTACCATCGATACAGAATTAAGTTCTAGTTTATATACTTTTGAATGGATTGAAGATGGAGACCCATCAACCATTTTAAGTACAGATTCATTTTTTATGCCAACAGTTGAGGGTAATTATACAGTTACTGTAACAGATATTAATAGTGGTTGTTCGAGCTCAGACTCTACAGTTGTTCAGTTAAGTTCACCTCCAATGGTTACAGCAACTGTAGCCACTGAAGCTTTTGCTAATAACCATATTATTGTGGTAACAGCAACAGGAGATGGAGCTGCTTTATTTGAGTTTAGTATAGATAATGGACCTTGGGTAAGTAATGAACCAAATTCAAATACCTATACATTCTCTAATGTGCCATTTGGAGAACATGTCATTCAAGCTAGAGATATCAATGGTTGTGGTATTGCAAGCGATATGGTTCTGGTTATGGATTACCCATTATTCTTTACTCCTAATAATGATGGCTATAATGATACCTGGCAAATTTTCGGAATTGAAAACCAATTCGATGCTAAAATATTTATTTACGATCGGTATGGTAAATTACTAAAACAACTAAGTCCTACTGGACCAGGTTGGGATGGTACGTATAATGGCGAATTATTACCTTCAAGCGATTATTGGTTTACCATCGATTATAGAGAACTAGGAGAAAGTGATGGCGCTCAAAAACAATTTAGGGCACACTTTAGTTTAAAAAGATAAAGAAAAGAATTATAAAAGATTAAATTTGTAATAGAATTGCTATTTTCAGATTTAATCTTTTATGTTTTTGTTTAGAAAAGTATATCTATTAATTATATTCTTTTGTTTGGTCTATTTTAATATTTTTAGCCAAACTGGAGGTGCAAATTATTGTGCAGATGCAGAACCAATTTGTAGTTCTGCTGAGTTTTCTTTTGCAAATACTTCCAATGGTTCTAGTGCTGAAATTGGCCCAGATTATGGTTGTTTATTAACACAACCAAATCCAGCATGGTTTTTTTTACAGATAGGCCTAAGTGGCAATATAAATCTAATAATAGAACAAAGTAGTTCGCTAGGAGGGAGTCCAAATTTAGATGTCGACTTTATCCTTTATGGCCCATTTATAAATGCTGAAGATGCTTGTAGTACTAGTTTAACTGCGTCTAACACAATAGACTGTAGTTATTCACCAAATGGTATTGAAGATGCTAATATTCCTAATGCAATCTCTGGGCAATACTATTTACTTCTTGTAACTAATTTTTCAGGTCAACCAGGGTTTATCAGTATACAGCAATTAACAGGAACTGGTTCAACAAACTGTTCAATATTAGAATCTTTTAAAGCTTGTGATGGAGATTCATTTGCTCTAGATGCAACGACCCCAAATGCAGCCAGTTATTTATGGTTTGTTGAAGATGTTACTAATTTAGGAAGTTTTATTTTAATAAATGGGGCAAATTCAGCAACTTATAATGTATTCGATTCTAAAACGTATAGAGCAAATGCATTAGACAGCACTGGAGCATTAATTCAGCTTTACGAGTTTAATGTAGAGTTTTTAGATACACCTATTTTTCCAACAAGTATTCAACCATATATAATATGTGATTATTATGAAGACAATGATGGAGTTGGAGAATTTGATTTAAATACTAAAACTTCAGAAATTTTAAATGGATTAGATCCTATCTTATATTCAGTTACATTTTATGAGAATGATGCTGATGCACAGATGGATGAAAATCCATTATCAAATATATATCATAATTCAAATAACCCTGAAACTATTTATGCACGAATAGACAATATAGCTTCTGTAGTAATTGAGTGTTTTGATATTGGATCATTCGAAATAGGAGTTAATTTGTTGCCAGAAATAAGTTTAAATGACACCTATTATATATGTATTAATAAAAATGGAACTGAAGTAATAAATAATCCTGTTATAGATACTGGTTTAAATGACGAGGAATTTACTTTTGAGTGGATTGAAACAAGTAATCCATCAATTATTTTATCAACACAATCTATTTTCGAACCAATTCAAGGTGGATCTTACTCAGTAATTGTTATCAATAATTTAACAGGTTGTATCAATTCTGCAACTGCAACAGTTTTAGAAAGTTCACCACCCAATATATCTGCTACTGTGATTTCAGAGGCTTTTGCAGATAATCATATTGTAGAAGTAACTACAACAGGAGAAGGTTCTGCGTTATTTGAATTTAGTATAGATAATGGACCTTGGGTGAGTAACGAGCCAAATACTAACACTTATACATTCTCTCATATATCTTTTGGAGAGCATGTCATTCAAGCAAGAGATATCAATGGTTGTGGTGTCGCTAGTGAAATTGTTTTAATAATGGATTACCCTCTAATCTTTACACCAAATAACGATGGCTATAATGATACTTGGCAAATATTTGGAATTGAAAATCAATACGATGCTATTATTTACATTTTTGATCAATATGGAAAGTTGCTTAAGCAATTAAGTCCAACAGGACCAGGGTGGGATGGAACTTATAATGGTGAATTCCTGCCAGAAAGCGATTATTGGTTTGTAGTTAAATATCGCGAGTTAGGAGAAAGTGCAAGCACACAGAAACAATTCAGGGCTCATTTTAGCTTAAAAAGATAGAAAACAAAAAAGCTCAGATTTATATTAATCTTCATATTATTCGTAAATACGTTTCGAGTTATAGATTAAATCCTACAGTAAACGTAACATTAGTTAATCTAGAATCAATTGAGGCAACACTTGGAAAGCCAGAATTATTATATAATTTATATTCAGCAGATTGTTTTGCTTGGTCGAAAGCCATATCTAATTTAAAATTTCCGAAACTATAACCTAATCCTAAAGAATAACCCTTCAGATCGCTAAGCGTTGTTTCATCTTTATAAGGGCTTTCTTCAAATCTATAACCACCTCTAAAGCTTAATTGTTTCAATCTTATTTCTGCACCAACTTTATAAGTTGAGGCTGTAGTTAGTAGATTATTTATTGCATTATTTTGATTTGAAAAATACGAATCTGAAGTAGGTTTAAATTTAGTGTTACTATAATCTTTTAAAGAATAATCAAAACTAATTAAACCATATTCTCCAAAAATATAAGCTAAACTACCAGTAAATTTACCAGGAGATTGAATATTATATGAAGGGTAAATATTTATAATTCTAGAAATATATCCTATTTCTGGATCTGCAATGTTAGAATCTATATTCTGAATTAACTCTTCTTCTATTCTATACCATGTTGGCGAATTGTAAGTTAAACCTAATCTTAAATCGTTAGTGATTTTAGTAATAGCTCCTAGCTGAAAAGAAAAACCTGAGCCAAATGTAGAAAGCCAGTTCTCGAAAATAATATTTTTTGCTAAGGAATCTGGGTCGTTGTTAGTTTCATAGAAACTAGTAAACTTATCATAATTAATAAAATGTGTGTTTAAATTAACTCCTAAATATATTCGGTCTTTAAATGCTGTTGAAAAATTTAAGGAAAACTTACCATTATAACCAGAAGATGCATAATAATATTCCTGATAAAAAGAAGAAGCAGGAGCAGTATTCGAAAAATAGTTTGTTTCATCATCATTAGTGTTATTATCTAAATTAACTGGATCAATAATTCCTGCCCAATAACCTAAAAACACTTGTTGTACTGGGTAGCCATAATTTGGACTAGAACCTATATCTGCATAAGCCTCTTCAATATACTCACCAGGTTGTAGTTTTAGAACACCAAACGGAATTGCTTGATTTTCTGTAATATCTAAAAAATATCGATCTATTGAAGTGGTATTATTTCCATTTGCAAACCAATCGTTGTTATAATTTTGAACTTTGTCATATGCAGCACTAAATGCAAATTTTGACCAGTTTGAATTGCTGTTAGAATTATTAAAAACAAAAGCTGCTCCAGCCTGATTTAAATCTAAATTCGATTCTTTAGACGTATTAAATCCATTAAAATATTGTACTTCATTTTTAATGTTATTATTTGAAAGAGACATTGAAATGTGGCTGACATTAAAAATAGAAGAACCAGCAGGGTTTATACTAACGGCACTCATGTCTCCGCCAAGAGCACCAAAAGCACCACTTAACGCTCTGAATCTAGCAGTTCCTTGTAACTCGTCATTGGTATATCTTAATGCATCTGAAACGTCTTGAGCATATAAATTAGATATAGATATAACACTTATGAATAGTAAGATTAACTTTTTCATACATCAATATTTTTCTTTTTTGTATTTTTTTTATCTACCTCTTCCTCTACTTCCTCCACCAGAGCTTCTTCCTCCACCTGAATAAGAAGGGGAACTAGATCTACTAGGGGAATATGATCTAGAAGAATTGCTTCTAGGAGTTGAATTTGTTCTAGGGCTTACCGTATTATTAGAGTTTGTGTTTGATCTAGGTTTTGTAGTCGTTCTAGGCCTAGGAGTAGATGTAGTACCAACTTCTGGTCTTGTTGTAGTTCTCGGTCTAGAAGTTGTTGTAGAATTATTTGAAGTTGATGTTCTAGGTCTTGTTGTTGTTCTTGTGCTTAGTGAAGAATTTGTTGTATTGCTTCTTCCTCTAGTAGATGAATAGCCTAAACTTGAACTGTTATATCTAGTTCTGCCATTATAAGCATTAGAATTTCTATATCCATAATAATTATCACCATAATAGTTTCCTCTTCTACTAGAGCTATAAGCTAAACCTCTTCCTCCATATGCGTAACTTCCGTAATAGCCACCATAATATCCACCACCATAATAACCTCCGTAATAGCCACCGTAATAAGGGTAAGGAAACCAAGGATTATAATAACCCCAGCCATATCCATAATAAGGATAAAAACCACCATAATAATAAGGGTAATACCAAGGGTTATAACCCCAACCATAATTAAACCCAGTACTTATAGTAATAGAAATATCATTGTTATCTTCTCCCCATCCAGCATAACTATTATACTCAGTGTCTAATGAGTCTTGAGCTACAGCATATTCTCCCTCATAATCATCGACATCAGTAAATATTTCATTTTCCTCTTCTTCAGGTAATTGATAATCATAAGATTTTTCTTTGAAATAATTTTTATAATAGATTTGGCTTTCAGTTATAGGGTTTGTTTCTGTAGCTTCTTCATGATATTCAACAGTTGTTTCAGAATTATAAATACCATCATTATCTTGAGTTGCATTTTGTGAAGAACCACAAGATGCTAAAACAAGTAATAAGCCAAATACAGCTGCAAATGGTGTTTTTTTGAAAAAGGAGTTATTATTTTGCATATCTCTTAAATTTAATTGTTGAACATAACAAAAATAGTTAGTTTTGCTGAACTATTTTTATATTTAACATAGGTGCAATATTTGTGCCAAAAACCTGTATATGAGCAAAAAACTTACAAGTAGAGCTGAGGATTATTCTAAATGGTATAACGAACTTGTTGTAAAAGCAGACCTTGCGGAAAATTCTGCAGTTAGAGGTTGTATGGTAATAAAACCTTATGGTTTTGCTATTTGGGAAAAAATGCAAGCTGAATTAGATAGAATGTTTAAAGAAACAGGTCATCAAAATGCCTATTTTCCTTTATTTGTTCCTAAAAGTTTATTTGAAGCAGAAGAGAAAAATGCAGAAGGATTTGCGAAAGAATGTGCTATTGTTACACATTATAGATTACAAAATGATCCAGATAATCCTGGGAAATTACGTGTAGATCCTGAAGCTAAACTTGAAGAAGAACTTATTGTAAGACCAACAAGTGAAGCCATTATTTGGAACACATANTCGGTGGTCGCCGTATCATTAAAAAAATTGTAAGACCAACAAGTGAAGCCATTATTTGGAACACATATAAAGGTTGGATACAGTCTTATAGAGATTTACCTTTACTAATTAATCAATGGGCAAATGTAGTTCGTTGGGAAATGCGTACTCGTTTATTTTTACGTACAGCCGAATTTTTGTGGCAAGAAGGACATACGGCTCACGAAACAAAAGCTGAAGCCATACATGAAGCAGAATTAATGAATAATGTGTATGCAACTTTTGCTGAAAATTTTATGGCTATTCCAGTCATAAAAGGAATTAAAACAGCAAGTGAACGATTTGCAGGTGCAGTAGAAACTTATTGTATAGAAGCTTTGATGCAGGATGGTAAAGCATTACAAGCAGGTACATCTCATTTTTTAGGTCAAAATTTTGCTAAAGCTTTTGATGTAAAGTTTACTTCCAAAGAAGGCATACAAGATTATGTTTGGGCTACTTCTTGGGGAGTTTCTACAAGACTTATGGGAGCATTAATAATGACTCATAGTGATGATTACGGATTGGTTTTGCCTCCTAATTTAGCACCAAATCAAGTTGTAATAGTGCCAATCTATAAAAATGACGAGCAATTTGAAGAAATAACTAAAATTGCCAATCTAATGATGAGCGATTTAAGAGCAAAACATATTTCTGTTAAATTTGATAATAGAACAACTATACGTCCAGGTGCAAAATTTGCACAACACGAATTACAAGGTGTACCATTAAGAATTGCAATAGGACCAAAAGATTTAGAAAATGGTACCGTAGAGTTAGCTAGAAGAGATACTCTAACAAAAGAAGTTATAGCTTTAGATAGTTTGACTTCTAAAGTTGAAAGTTTAATGATTGAAATTCAAAATACACTTTATAAAAAAGCTTTAGACTTTAGAAACTCTCACATTACTTTAGTTGATGATTTTGAGGAATTTAAAACTGTTTTAGAATCAAAAGGAGGTTTTATATCAGCACATTGGGATGGAACAGAAGAGACAGAATCTAAAATAAAGGAGCTTACAAAAGCAACAATTAGATGTATTCCAGTGGATGAAAAGGATGAAAAAGGTATTTGTGTGCTTACTGGAAACCCTTCAAAACGTAGAGTATTGTTTGCAAAAGCCTATTAATTAATTTTTTTTTAAAAAAATATTATTTAGGTGTTGCAACATTTAAAAATAGTTGTATTTTTGCATCCGCAATGGAAACATTGTTAGTTATTTTGAAATGTATTGCAAGTTTAAATATATAGTTATATATTTGCGCACTCAAAACCAAATGGCCCGTTCGTCTATCGGCTAGGACGCCAGGTTTTCATCCTGGTAAGAGGGGTTCGATTCCCCTACGGGCTACAATTTTTATAAAAGAAAGATAATATAATGGCAAATCATAAGTCAGCATTAAAAAGAATTAGAAGTAACGAAGCTAAACGTTTAAGAAACAAATATCAGCATAAGACAACACGTAATGCTATTAAGAAATTAAGGGAATTAGAATCTAAAACAGAAGCTGAAACAATGTTTCCTACAATAGTTTCTATGATAGATAAATTAGCTAAAAAGAATATTATTCATAATAATAAAGCATCTAATTTAAAAGCTAGCTTGTCTAAGCACGTTGCATCTTTATAAGCTACATATTATATAAAATATTTAAAAAGCCTTTCAATTTTAATTGAAAGGCTTTTTTTATGTCACATTATTTAAAATTATAATATAAAAAAACCTTGATAAGCTATCAAGGTTTTTTTATTAAAAGAGGGTTTAAATTATCCGTTCATGGATATTAAAAATTCTTCATTATTTCTTGTTTGTTTGAATCTATCATTTATAAATTCCATAGCTTCTACAGGATTCATATCTGCTAAATACTTACGCATAACCCACATTCTTTGAATGGTATTTTCATCTAATAATAAGTCATCACGTCTAGTACTTGAAGAAGTAAGGTCTATAGCAGGGAAAATTCTACGATTAGATATTTTTCTATCTAATTGTAATTCCATATTTCCTGTTCCTTTAAATTCTTCAAAGATAACTTCATCCATTTTAGATCCAGTTTCAGTTAGAGCTGTTGCAATAATAGTTAAAGAGCCACCATTTTCAATATTTCTAGCAGCACCAAAGAAACGCTTTGGTTTGTGTAAAGCATTTGCATCCACACCACCACTTAATATTTTTCCAGATGCAGGTTGCACTGTATTGTATGCTCTAGCTAGACGTGTTATTGAATCTAATAATATAACTACATCATGTCCACATTCTACAAGTCGTTTAGCTTTTTCTAATACGATGTCGGCTATTTTTACATGTTCATGAGCTTCTTTATCGAAAGTTGAAGCAATTACTTCACCACGTACATTACGTTGCATGTCTGTAACTTCTTCTGGACGTTCATCAATAAGAAGTATCATTTGATATACTTCGGGATGGTTTGCTGCAATTGCATTAGCAACATCCTTTAATAACATGGTTTTACCAGTTTTAGGCTGTGAGACTATCATACCACGTTGTCCTTTTCCAATTGGTGAAAATAAGTCCATAATTCTAGTAGAAATTGTGCTTTGTCTTTCAGCTAAATTAAATTTTTCTTGAGGAAAAAGTGGCGTTAAATGTTCGAAAGATACTCTGTCTCTAACCACATCTGGGCTTTGACCATTAATCTTATTTACTTTAATTAAAGGGAAATATTTTTCTCCTTCTTTAGGAGGTCTCACATTTCCAAGAACTGTGTCTCCTTTTTTTAACCCAAATAATCTAATCTGAGATTGCGAGACATAAATATCATCAGGAGATGATAAGTAATTGTAATCTGATGAACGTAAAAAACCATATCCATCTTGCATGACGTCTAAAACACCTTCACTTTCAATAATGGCATCAAATTCAAAATCTGGCTCTCGATACCTATTTCTAGTATCTTTGTTTCCATTTGAATTGCCCTGATTTTGTTTTTTATTTTGGTTCGGATTTTTATTTTCTCTTTTTTGACGATTTTGATTGTCGTTTTTAGAATGAGTTTTTTTCTCATCCTTACTCTCATCTTTGCTTTTGTTTTCAGTATTCTGATTAGAATTTGAAGGGTTCGTAGATTGAGGTTTTTGATTTTCAGATTTAGGAGTTTCGGCCTTAGGAGTTTCAGTTTTTACATTTTGAGTTTGTTTTTGTTCTGATTTTTGATTCTCTCTTGCTGGCCTTTGTACTCTTTGTCTAGGCTTTTTGTCTTGTTGTTTTGGAGCTTCTTTTTTTGGCTCTTCTTTAACAACTTCTTTTACTGCTTTTGGGTTGGCAGCTTGTTGATCTAGTATTTGATACACCAAATCTAATTTTTTTAAAGAACGATACTTCGAAACGTTCAATTTACTAGCTATCTCCTGTAACTCAGGAAGCTTCATTTCTTTTAATTGTGAGATTTCAAACATGGATGTTGAATTGAATATTTGTATTAAATATTTAAATTGATTTTTTCTGAAAAAAATTGATTTTATTCTGAAGAATTAATAGCTTACAACTGTGATAGTTGTAATTTATTAATGCAATTATACAACTTTATTTTATTTATTTAAGTTAATTTTTAAAAAGAAACTATTATTTTTGTGCCTTTAAATTGAATAATTAATGCTTCAAAGAATTCAAACTATATATTTATTAATTGCTGCCGGAGTTTCTGGAGGACTTATTTATGTGTTCGAATTATGGACAACTCCTGAAAATGTAAAAATATATGCAGTAGATGTAAATTATATTTTTGCTTTGTTTCTGGTGTCAGCATTCATTTCAATACTATCTATTTCAAGATTTAAACATAGAAAATCTCAATTTATGTTGGGACGACTAAACATAATATTAAACTTTTTTTTACTAGGATTATTTGTGTATCAATCTCTAAATTTATCTGGAGAAACTGTAGTTTCAGAGAAAGGTATTGGGATTTTTCTTCCTATTATTTCTATCGTGTTTTTGGCATTAGCCAATAAAGCCATTAAGAAGGATGAAGATCTCGTAAAATCTGTAGATCGATTAAGATAAGCCTATCATCTTAGTAGTATTAGTGCGTTAACCCAAGGTGAAGACCTTGGGTTTTTTTATTACCTGTTTTCAAATTCAATAACTTCTAAGTCTTTAATATTGTTGTCATCGATTATAAATCGAAGCATGGTTCTAACTTTATGAAACCCATATTTTCCAACAGCACCAGGATTCATATGCAATAAGTTTAATTTCTTATCAGGCATTACTTTTAGAATATGAGAATGGCCACAGATAAATAAATCTGGTGGGTTCTTTCTTAAAGCTTCCCTAATTCTAATATCATATCTATTTGGATATCCTCCAATATGTGTTATCCAAACATCTATACCTTCACACTTAAATCTATTGTTTTCTGGAAATTCTGCTCTAGCGTCCTGACTATCAATATTTCCAAAAACAGCTTTTAATGGTTTTATATTCTTTATTTGGTTAGTTACGTTTAAATCTCCTATATCTCCTGCATGCCAAACTTCATCTGCTTGTTTAACATGTTTAATAATAGCATTATCTATATAGCCATGAGTGTCAGAGAGGAGAAGGATTTTTTTCATAGTGGCTTTCCAAGAAAGTAAGAATCTCTTTTATTATTTAACTTTTATTTGAAATTCAAAGAAGGATTAAAATTCTATCTTTGCTTTTCACAAAAATAGCATTTTCACTTGAGATATTTTTTAGAGCTTTCATATAATGGAAAAGGGTATCATGGTTGGCAAAGTCAACCCAATGCTATCTCTGTTCAAGAAGTTATTGAAAAATCCTTATCCACGCTTTTAAATAAACCAATTGCTATTGTTGGTGCAGGAAGAACAGATGCTGGAGTACATGCTAAGCAAATGTTTGCACATTTTGAAACAGATATAGCATTTGAAGTTGAAGATTTAATTTATAAGCTCAATTCTTTTTTACCTAAAGATATTGCCGTTTTGGATATTTTTAAAGTTATGCCTGACGCTCATGCCAGATTTGATGCTATAAGTAGAGCTTATCTATATAGAATATCACTATCTAAAGATGTTTTTAATTATGATGCTTCTTATTATTTAAAGCAGAGTTTAGATGTCTTTAAAATGAAAGAAGCATCGAAAATATTATTAGAATATAAAGATTTTCAATGTTTTTCTAAAAGTCAAACAGATGTAAACACTTATAATTGTGATATTGTATATGCAGATTGGCATCTAATTGAAAATGAATTGCAATTTCATATTAAAGCAGATAGGTTTTTAAGAAATATGGTAAGAGCTATTGTTGGAACATTAATAAATATAGGTTTAGGGAAATTAGATGTTGAAGATTTACACTCTATTATAAAATCTAAAAATAGAAGCGAAGCTGGTTTTTCTGTTCCAGCACATGGTTTGTATTTAATAGAAGTTTTATATCCTAATACAATTAAAATAACTGAATAATAAAAAAAAAATCAGTAGAAAAAATATATGAGTAAAATAGACTCCATTTTTGAAATAGAATTATCTAAAAAACTGTTGAAGTTTATTAAACCATATAAACATGTTTTTTTTGGAGTCCTTACAGCAGTTATTTTACTAGCAATTTTTGGTGCGTTAAGGCCATATATTTTACAACAAGCAATTGATAAAAATATTGTTACCAAAACTATTGAAGGGTTTTTACCATATATATATCTAATGGCAGGACTGCTTTTTGCTGAAGTTGTTTGTCAATTACTATTTATATATTATTCAGGATATTTAGGACAAAGTGTGGTGAAAGATATTCGTGTTAAGCTGTTTGATCACATGATTCGTTTTAGAATGAAATACTTCGATAATTCTTCTGTTGGAGTGTTAATAACTAGAGCTGTAACAGATATGGAACGAATAGCAGATGTATTTGGTGAAGGTCTTTTTATGATTTTTAGAGATTTACTTACCATGATAGTAGTTTCATTAGTAATGTTATATATGAACTGGGAATTAAGTTTGATTGTATTTTTAATGTTACCATTAGTTTTATATGCTACTAGGCTATTTCAAAAATATATGAAACGTGCCTTCGAAGAAGTAAGAACTGAAGTATCCAATCTCAATTCTTTTGTTCAAGAACGTTTAACTGGAATGAAAATTCTTCAATTGTTTACAAGAGAAGATACAGAGTATAAAAAGTTTAAAGAAATAAATAATAGACATAAAAAAGGCTGGCTAAAAACGGTTTGGTATAACTCTATTTTCTTTCCAATTGCCGAATTATCTTCTTCAATTACAATTGGTCTTATTGCATGGTATGGTGGATTAAATACAGTAATTGATCAAACAGCATCATTAGGAGACTTAACAGCTTTTATAATGATGATTCCTATGTTGTTTAGACCACTTCGTCAAATTGCTGATAAGTTTAATACGCTTCAAATGGGAATGGTTGCGGCAAAAAGAGTTTTTAGAGTGTTAGATACAACATCTCAAATCGATGATATTGGAACTCAGGTAGCTTCTCATTTTAAAGGACATATTTCATTTAAGGATGTTCATTTTAGTTATGTAGAAGATGAAGAAGTTTTAAAAGGAATTTCATTTGAAGTAAATGCAGGCGAAACAGTTGCTATTGTTGGAGCTACTGGAGCTGGAAAATCTACTATTATTAATTTATTGAATCGGTTTTACGATATCAATCAAGGTGTTATTTGTATAGATGATTTCAATATTAAAAAATTTACTCTCAAGTCATTACGAGCACAAATTGCTATTGTATTACAAGATGTGTTTTTGTTTGCTGATACAATTTTTAATAACATTAGTTTAAATAATCCAGATATTTTAATTGAAGATGTTGAGCAAGCTGCAAAAGATATTGGAATTCATGATTTTATTATGAGTCTTCCAAATGGATACCATTATAATGTTAAGGAAAGAGGCGCTATGTTATCATCTGGACAAAGACAATTAATTTCGTTTTTAAGAGCTTATGTAACCAATCCAAGTATTTTGGTTTTAGATGAAGCGACTTCTTCAGTCGATTCTTATTCTGAGCAACTTATACAAAATGCTACTGCTAAAATTACCAAAGATAGAACGTCCATTGTTATTGCTCACAGATTAGCTACCATAAAAAAAGCTGATAAAATAATTGTGATGGATGCTGGGCAAATTGTTGAAATAGGCACACATAAAGAACTTCTTAAAAAGCAAAATGGCTACTATAAGAATTTGTACGAAGTGCAATTTTTAAAGGAAGAAATTATGTAGGTTTTACTGCTTTAGCAAACTCAGCAAAACCACCATAATATATAATCATAATTAATATTAATAATATAACTAAGATTATGTATAATGCAAAGCCTACAATAAAAAATAATAAGGTTTTTAAAACAATACCTTTTAGACTTAAATCAAAAACACGTTTTAAACAATAAGCTGAAAAACCTATTTGAAACATTATAGTGTATAAAGTTATATTTCCCATAGTAAAACCTAAAGCCAGAGCAATAAGTGTTGGCAGAATCATTGCCAAAGAATTTTGCGAAAGGATATAAAGAAACATCACTAGATGCTCAGTATAATTATATTTTTTTTTGTTGAAGAACACAATTTTAGATACCAAAGCATATAATGGAATAAATGACATGAGTACTATTGATTGATACTCAAACATATTCTTCATCCATTTATTAGACATTTGAGCTTGGCCTTCAGCAACAAAGTCAGTAAGATCTAATCCTTCTGGGAAAAATTTAGAGATAAAAAACATTTGCAACCCTGCAAGTGTAATGGTTATAGCAAAGAAGCTTATTGGATTTACATATTTTTTTCTGGTGCCATCAATATAAGATCCAATAACATCTTCGGGTTTTGTAAAAAGGCAAATAAATGTTTGTAGAAATTTATTATCGTAATTTAGAAATTGTTCACTAAAATTTTCAAATAGATTTGAAATAGTAAGTCTGTTTTTAATTATTTTCCCACCACAGTTTTTGCAATATAAATCTGTATCAGTTAAATTAGTTTTACAGTTCTTACAAGTCATATTATGCTAAATCTTTTTTTATTAATTGAGTTAATTCTTGAATATCTTTAAACATAATAAACTCTCCATCTTTAAAAAAAGATATTTGTCCTGTTTCTTCACTTACAACAAGAGCAAGTGCATCTGTTTTTTCTGTAATACCAACTGCTGCTCTATGTCTTAATCCAAAACGTTTTGGTAATGTTTTTTCGTTATTAATTGGTAGAATAACTCTTGTTGCTTTTACAATATTATCTGCAATAATTATGGCACCATCGTGTAATGGACTATTTTTAAAAAAGATACTCTCGATTATAGGTTGTGTGACTTTAATTCTCATTTCATCACCTGTATTAGCAAGAAAATCAAGATTGTTGTTACATTCAAAAACAATTAAAGCACCAGTTTTTGTTGTAGCCATTTTATTGCATGCGGCTACAATAGCATCAACATCAGTTTTGTTATCAGCTTCTGTTTTTAAAAATTTAAATTGTTGAAAAAATTTTCGTCGTTTACTAAAATTAGTAGAGCCAACCATTAATAAGAATTTTCTAATTTCTTGTTGAAAAACAACTATTAAGGCAATTAATCCAACACTCATAAAACCGCCTAGAATCTTACTAAGCATCTTCATTTGAAGCGCATCAGTTAATAAATAAATAAAGTAGATAATTACAATTCCTATAAAGATATTAATAGCAACAGTCCCCTTTACAAGTTTATAAACATAATAGAGTAGAAGTGCTACCAAAATAACATCTATAATGTCTATAGCAGTAAATTTTAAAAGGTCGTTAAAGATTTCCAAGAGTTAGGTGTTTTGGTAAATTTAGCAAAATATACTTAATTAAAAACGAACTCTTTATTAGCTATAATAACATTTTCTGAATTTAATTGATTTAATAATGATTTGAAAGTAATATAATTTTGAAAGGATAAGTCTTCGTTGAAAAATAAATGAAGTGTTTTAGGGTCATCATTTTCTAAAATTACATTTTTAATGTTTTGTATTAAATTAAATTCAGAAGTTGCTAACTCTTTGCTATTTGATGCTGTAATTCTTATGTCTGAAAGATTATTGAATATTAAATGGAAATCATTTAATTCCTTTACAACTTCATCTGTACTTTTCTTTATATAAAAAATATCAGTGAAATCGATAAATCCTAAATTGTTAATACTAGTGTCGTGACAGGTATAATAATTTCTGGCAGCTTCGTTTTTATGAACTTCTGCATTTCGTTTTTTGTTTTGTAAGAATATAATTTTTGGAATTGCTTGTTTTAAAGTCAAGCGTTTATCTACGTTTATCAGCCAATTAGTTGTGCTTATTAATGTTTTTCTATTAAGCTCAATACTGTCTGCTTTAGTTTCGTCGTAAAATAAATAAGCTGCAGAAACATCTATAATTTCACTAATTTCAGAATGATTAATTTCTGGAAGTTGAACAATTTTATCATTACCACAAGACATAAGTAAAAGGAGTATAACTGTTTTAAAATATTTCATTTTAAGATTTTAATTGTTCAACAAGTTTAACACATTCCATAGCTTCCTTAACATCGTGAACTCGCAAAATAGAAGCTCCGTTTTGTAAAGCAATTGTATTTAAAACACTTGTGCCATTTAGCGCCTCTTTAGCAGAATTTTCCAGTGTTTTATAAATCATAGATTTTCTGGAAAGTCCAACTAAGATTGGCTTATCAAGAATATTAAAAAGGTTTAATTTGTTTAAGATTTCAAAGTTTTGTTTGCTAGTTTTTGCAAATCCAAATCCAGGATCTACAATCATGTCTATTATTCCTAAAGCTTTTGCTTTTGTAATTCTTTCTGAAAAATAAAATAACATCTCTTTTATTAAATTTTCGTAAGTGGTTTGTTTTTGCATGGTTTGTGGCGTACCTCTCATGTGCATCATAATGTAAGGAGCTTTAAGTTTTGCAACAGTTTCTAACATGAAATTATCTAATTGTCCTGCAGAAATATCATTGATTATAGCAGCTCCAGCTTCAATGCCTTGTTTAGCAACCTGACTTCTAAAAGTATCAATAGAAATTAAAATCTCTGGAAATTCTTTAACAATTAAATCGATTATTGGAAGTAAACGTTTCAATTCCAGTTCCTCGCTTATATGGTCTGCATTTGGTCTGGAACTATAAGCACCAATATCAATAAATGTGGCTTCATTTTTAAGCATCATATAAACTTGAGAAAGAATCTCACTGTCGTTTTTGTATTTGCCACCATCAAAAAAAGAATCTGGAGTCAGGTTTAATATTCCCATGACTTTTGGAGTCGATAAATCTATGAGGTTGCCTTTGCAATTTATAGTCATTTGTATATTTTATTCGGCTGTTTGAATAGGTATTGAAAACTTTAAACCTGAAACTTTGAACTTTAAATTTATTTATGCGAAATTTACGCAAAATTCATTTTAATTCATGCAAGATACTTCAAAACAATACGACGCAGTTATAAAAACATGTAGAGATTTATTTATTAAAAAAATGAAAGATTATGGAAGTGCCTGGCGTATTTTACGTTTACCATCGTTAACTGATCAAATTTTTATAAAAGCACAACGTATTAGAGGTTTGCAACAAAATGCTGTTCAGAAAGTAGATGAAGGTCAAGAAAGTGAATTTATTGGAATTATAAACTACTGTGTTATGGCATTAGTTCAAATTGAAAGAGGTATTGTAGAACAACCAGATTTATCTGTTGATGAAGCTACAAATCTTTATGATGAAAACGTAGCAATTACCAAACAACTCATGATGGATAAAAACCATGATTATGGGGAAGCTTGGCGAGATATGAGAGTTAGCAGTTTAACAGATTTAATCCTTCAGAAACTTTTGCGCGTAAAACAAATTGAAGATAACCAAGGAAAAACATTAGTAAGTGAAGGTATTGATGCTAATTATCAAGATATGATTAATTATGCAGTTTTTGCTTTAATTCATTTAAACGAAAAATAACATTTAGATTTATGAAATATATAGTACAATTAAGTAGAATAGTAGTTGGTGTATTATTTATCATCTCAGGATTAATTAAACTGAACGACCCACTTGGGTTTTCTTATAAATTACAAGAATACTTCAGTGCAGATGTATTAAATATTACATTTTTGGAACCTTATGCATTAGCTATTTCCATTTTTGTGGTCATTTTTGAAGTCATCTTAGGAATCTTTTTGCTTATAGGATACAAACCAAAATTCACAGTTTGGAGTTTGTTGGGAATGATTGTGTTTTTTACCTTTTTAACATTCTATTCTGCTTATTTTGAAAAAGTGAAAGATTGTGGCTGTTTCGGAGATGCCATTCCTTTAACTCCATGGGAAAGTTTTTATAAAGATGTTATTTTATTAGTCCTCATATTAATATTATTTTTTGGTGTACAACACATCAAACCAATATTCAGCAAACTTGGTTTAACAGTCATTTCTTTATTGAGTTTTATTGGCTGCCTTTGGTTTGGTTATCATGTATTAATGCATTTACCATCTGTAGATTTTAGAGCTTATGCTGTTGGTAATAATATTATGGAAGGTATGATTGTGCCTGAAGATGCTCCAAAACCTGTTCAAGAATTTACATGGACTTTTAAAGTTAATGGCGAAGAAAAAGAGTTTGTAACTAACGGAAGTTATCCTGAGGTAGATGGAGAATATGTAGGTGTTGAAACTAAAATTATTGAAGAAGGATACGATCCACCTGTCAAAGATTTTTCTATAGAAACGATGGATGAAGATTTTACTGAATATTATTTAAATGAAAATAATCTGATTATGATTATTATGTATAATCTGGATACTGCTGAAAAAGATGGTGTAGTAAAACTTAAAGCATTCTCAGATAAGGCTATAGAAAATGGCTATACAGTTATTGGAATGACAGCTTCAGGAGAAGATGCCAAGCAATATATGAAAGACCAATACAAACTTAATTTTGACTTCTTCCTTTGCGATGAAAAAGCATTAAAAACCGTAGTTCGTGCAAGTCCTGGTATTTTAAAATTGAAAAAAGGAACCGTTATTCAAAAAGTTCATTGGAACGATTTGGAAGATATAACATTACCTGAAGTTGAGCGTAAACCAGAACCAGAACCTGAAGTAATTGTTGAAGAAAAATTGCTATATGTAATAGATGGTGTTCAATATGAAAAGTCATATGTAGATCAAATTGACCCAGAAATAATTGAATCGGTTAATGTTATTAAAGATACACTTGTTATTAGAGAAATGGGAATTGTAGATTTTGATTCAATAATTGAAATTAAATTAAAGAAAGAATAATCTGTTAAACTATCTATTAAATAAAATATTTTACGCCTTACTTACATTATTTGGAGTTGTAACTGTTATTTTCTTTTTATTTAATGTGCTTCCTGGAGATCCAGCTCAAATGATGCTTGGTCAAAATGAAGATAGCGCACAACTGGCTATTGTAAAACAAAAATATGGTTTCGATAAACCTATAAGTACTCAGTATTTTTATTATTTGAATGATTTATCACCAATATCATTTCATTCAAATACAGAGACAGATTATACTTATTTAAAGGAAGGGAAATATACATCAGTCAGTTTATTTACAATAGGTAATACTACTACTGCTTTAAAATTCCCATATTTAAGAGAATCTTTTACTAAACAAGGAAAAAAAGTGAGTCAGGTATTAGCAGAAACACTACCAAACACTTTTGTATTAGCAGTCAGTGCTATTTGTATTGCCCTATTAATTGGTTTGATTTTAGGAGTCGTTTCAGCTTTGTATAAAGACACCTGGTTAGATAAAGTCATACAAATAGTAAGCACAGTTGGAATGAGTGTGCCTTCTTTCTTTTCTGCAATTTTATTTGCTTGGTTGTTTGGTTTTGTGCTTCATAAATACACCAATCTGGAAATGACAGGCAGCTTATACGAATTAGACGATTATGGGGAAGCCATGCATATTCAATTGAAAAATTTAATTCTTCCAGCAATTGTATTAGGAATTCGTCCATTAGCTGTAGTTATTCAACTTTTGAGAAATTCGTTATTAGAAGTGTTCAATCAAGATTATATTAGAACAGCTAGAGCCAAAGGTCTAAGCGAATATCAAATTATTAGAAAGCATGCTGTAAAAAATGCTTTAAATCCAGTAGTTACTGCTATTTCTGGTTGGTTTGCATCTATGTTAGCTGGAGCTGTTTTTGTTGAATATATTTTTGGTTGGAACGGACTTGGAAAAGAAATAGTAAACGCATTAAATACTTTAGATTTACCTATAATTATGGGTTCAGTGTTAATTATAGCGCTATTATTTATAATAATCAATATTTTTGTAGATATTATTTATGCTTGGTTGGATCCTAAAGTAAAATTAGAATAATAATTATGAGAAAAAACATCGTTGCCGGAAACTGGAAAATGAATAATGATTTAGCAATGACAGAATCATTAATTACAGAATTAAAAAAACAACATCAAACATCGAATGCTGAAGTAATGATTGCTCCTACATTTACAAATCTTTGGCATGCCTTTGAAGCTTTAAGAACTTCAGATATTGAAGTTATTGCTCAAAATATGCACTTTGCAGTATCAGGAGCTTATACAGGAGAAGTAAGTGCAGAGATGCTTAAAAGTGTTGGTATAAATACAGTTATATTAGGTCATAGCGAACGTCGTGCTTATTTTAACGAAACAGATGAGTTACTTGCAAAAAAAGTAGATGCAGCTTTAAAATATAACATGAGAATTATTTTTTGTTTTGGTGAAGAATTAACAGATAGAAAAGCTGGAAATCATGAAAAAGTTGTAGAAAATCAGATTAAAAAGGCTTTATTTCATATAGATGCTTTAGCTTTTAAACATATTGTTTTAGCTTATGAACCTGTTTGGGCTATTGGAACAGGAGAAACAGCAAGCCCTGAGCAAGCGCAAGATATGCATGCCTTTATTAGAAAGACTTTGGCTGATACATATGGAAAAGACGTGGCAAATTCAGTTTCTATTTTATATGGAGGATCTGTCAAACCAAGCAATGCCAAAGAAATTTTTTCTAAACCAGACGTTGATGGAGGATTAATTGGTGGAGCAGCACTTAATGCTGAAGATTTTTACGCCATAGTAAACGCTTTTTAAATGATGTCAAATACAATATATATAGGTTATGATTTTAAGGTGTCGCCTTTACAGCCAGCAACCGAAATTTTAATAGCAGAATTGGGTTATGCAGGTTTCGAAAGCTTTGTAGAAACCGAAGAAGGTGTTACAGCGTACATTCAAAAAGATGAATGGTATGAAACTATATTGGAAGATATACAAATTTTAAATTCAGATGAATTTGAAATAAATTATGTGTTTAACGAAATAGAACAAGTAAACTGGAACCAAGAATGGGAAAAGAATTTCGACTCGATAGTTGTTGAAAACACTTGCTCTGTTCGTGCGCCTTTTCATGAAAAGCCTAATACTAAATATGACATCATTATCGAACCAAAAATGAGTTTTGGAACTGGACATCATGAAACCACACATATGATGATTCAGCACATTTTGCATAATGATTTTAAAGGAAAATCAGTTCTTGATATGGGTTGTGGAACAGGTGTTTTGGCCATTTTAGCAGAAATGAAAGGAGCCAATCCCATTGATGCTATAGATTATGATAATTGGTGTTATATTAATAGCCTAGAAAATGTAGAACGCAATAATTGTAAGAACATAAGGGTTTTTGAAGGTGATGCCAATTTATTGGATGGAAGAAAATACGATATTATTATTGCCAATATCAATAGGAACATTTTGCTTAATGATATGGAAGCATATATCAATTGTTTAAATTCAGAAGGAATGTTGTTGTTAAGTGGATTTTATGTAGATGATATTTCAATTATTGAAGCTGAATGCAATAAATATAGTTTAAACCTCGTTGAAACTATAGAAAAAAACCAATGGGTTGCCTTAAAATTTTTAAATTAGTAGTGAAAAGTTTTTACAATGAGTGCCAAAGAAAAAATACAAGAGCAGGAAAGTGTTGACATATTAGAACAAACTAACAATGAAATTGTATTATATAATGACGATGTAAATACCTTCGATCATGTAATAAATACATTAATTTTTGCTTGCGAGCACACTCCAGAACAAGCAGAACAATGTTCCATTATTGTTCATTATAAGGGTAAATGTACTGTAAAAACAGGAGTTTATGAAGAACTTGAACCTAGGTGTTCTATGCTGCTAGATGCAGGTTTAAGTGCAGAAATTATATAAAAAAACACCTATTTTTTTAAGATAGATGCTTTGTATTTAAGAAACTAACCCATATAGATTGTCTCTTCGATTAATAGCATAATAAAGGTCAGAAATCCTTTTTTAACTTCCTATGATTTTTGTTAGGTTTAAAAAATAAAAAACCCTATCAATTAACATGATAGGGTTTTGTTTAGTGACCTCGATAGGATTCAAACCTATAACCTCTTGAGCCGTAATCAAGTGCGCTATTCAGTTGCGCCACGAGGCCATTTTTGAGGATGCAAATATATTCCTTTTTTAACAAAACCTCAAAAAAAAATTGATTTAATCTAATGCGTTTTTGGTTACATATAGTTTCCAACCAAAAATTACCATCTGTATTTTGCTTGCCATACTTAAATCTAAGCCTTGTTTTGTGTAACTTGGCAAGACTATTTTGTTGAGTTTTGCTAAAAATTTGAACAATTTCTTTTTCATAATTATTGCAAAGATACATTCCTTTTTTTAATTGCTTTATATGTTAAAATTAACCAATTAATAATTTATAAAACAAATAAAAGTCTAAGAGTTGATTACATTTGTTAAAATTCTCTAAAATGAAACAATTAATTACTTTATTAAGTTTTCTGTTTATAGGACAACTTTCTTTTTCTCAATTGGTTATTAATGAACTTGATTGTGATTCACCTGGAATAGACGATATGGAGTTTGTTGAAATTAAATCAGATGCTCCACAAACTTCTTTAGATGGTTATATTCTGGTGTTTTTTAATGGCTCAGCTTCTGGAGCAGACTCCAGTTATTTCTCTTTAGAATTAGATGGTTTTATAACTGATGAAAATGGATTGCTTTTAATAGGAAGTGATGCTGTTGAACCATTTCCTCAATTATTAATTTCAGCAAATGTTATTCAGAATGGAGCAGATGCAGTTGCTATTTACTTTGGAAATTATACAGATTTTCCTGAAGGAACGCTTGCTACTCAAACTAATTTAATTGATGCTTTGGTTTATGATACAAGTGATGCAGACGATACAGAACTTATGGCTCTTTTAGGAGTTACCGAACAAATAAATGAAGGCTCTAGTAATAATGCAAATTCTATACAACGCAACAACGATGGTAGTTACTTTGTTGGAACTCCAACTCCAAGATTGTTAAACGATGGAAGTGGAGAAGTATATAATGCTATATCAATGTCTACTTCTCAAACTCAATATAATGAGGATGACATAATTACCATAGTGTTTATAGCACAAGAAAATGTAACAGCAGATTTAGAATTTAGTTTTTCTTTAGATAATAACGGGTTTAATACTTCCGATTTTACAGGAAATACAACAGTTACCATTCCTTCTGGTCAAAATACAATTTCTACAACTATTACTTTAATTGACGATGATCTAGACGAAGGAGATGAAGAACCCCTTGTGAAATTTACAGATTTAGAATGGCCATATATTCCAAACAATAATTTTTTAAAACTACGAGTGGTAGATAACGATTTTACAATGGCACCATTTGGCACACCTATAAATTCAACTTATGGCATAGTTTCAAGTACACAGTCAAATGATTATTATAATAGTTTAGATGGTTTAGCAGACGTAGTTTTGCGTCAGGCGTTACAAGATATAATTGCAGATCCAAATGTAGTAAGAGCACAAACCTATACAGATTGTATTGAAATTTTAAAATATGCAGACCAAAATCCAGAAAATAGTAATCAAGTGTGGTTGGTATATTTAGAACAAGGAAGAGCAAAATTAGATTTTCAAACAACATCTGTAAATACAGGAACCTGGAATAGAGAGCATACTTTTCCTAGATCTCGTGCTGGATATTATAGTATTGAAGAAGACGAAGTTGCCGATGGAATAGATGTTTTTTGGACAACCAAAGCAGATTCGTTACGTCATGGAAATTCTGATGCGCATGGGTTAAGAGCTGTAGATGGTCCAGAAAATAGTAGTCGTGGCAATCAATTTTATGGTGAATATAATGGACCAACAGGTACATTAGGAGGTTTTAAAGGAGATGTTGCTCGAAGTGTATTTTATTTAGCTGTTCGTTATAATGGATTGGAAATTGTAAATGGTTTTCCTGATGGTATGGTTGGACAGTTTGGCGATTTACAAACCTTATTAGATTGGCATAGAAACGATCCTCCAGACGATTTCGAAATGAATAGAAATAACATAATTTATAACTGGCAATTCAATAGAAATCCGTTTATAGATCAGCCAGATTTAGTAGAATATATCTGGGGAAATATGGTTGGTGAAACTTGGAGTGAGAATTTAGGTGTTGTAGAATCTGAAGAATTACAAGTGAGTTTGTTTCCAAATCCTACTAATGGAAGATTAAATATAAATGGGATTATGTCAGAAACAAAAATAGAAGTTTTTTCAGTTGAAGGTAGAAATTTAATGTCTCAATTTGCACTAAACAATACGTATATTGATTTAAACTTTACTAGTGGACTTTATTTAATTAAATTAACTTCCGAAGGGAAATCGGTTGTTAAAAAGATTTTGATTAAATAAAGTAATATGTATAAAAAAATCCCAAACATCTGTTTGGGATTTTTTTTGCTCTTAAGGTTTAAAGTTCACTTTTTAGTTGTAATTACTATCACACCATCTTTAGCTTTTTCACCATATTTTTCGATGGCTTTTTCTCCTTTAAACACATTTACATTTGCAATGTTTTCTGGATTCACTTTTTCCATTTCTTCTTTAGTTATTTCTTTACCATCTAGAATGATAAGTGGATTTTGATCATCAGTAGAAATAAATACACCATCCTTTTCTTTCATTTTTACAACTTTTACTTTTTTATTTGCTTGAGCATCATCTGTTATAAAGTGAATGTCTTCTTCATTTCCATCAGATGAAATGACTTTTACTTCGTATCTTTTTTCTTTATTTTTATCAGATAACTCTTCTTTTGTAACCCATATTTTTTTGGTTTTTGAATGGTTATCAGTTTTAAATTCTAATTCTTCACCAGCTTCGGATAATGTAACAATTTCAATAGTTTTAGAGCCATCTTTTACTTTATGAACATTGCCATCTTCACTTATAAATATCATTTTTCCATCTGATTCAATTTCAATTTCTTCATCAGTATCTTGGTCATTCGATGAAAAAACAAATACATTTTCAGTATGATCATCAGATTTTATTTTGTGAACATTTCCATCTTCAGAAATAAAAGCCATGCTATGTTTACTAGATTTGATTGATGAGTTTCCAATTGAAATATCATTTCCATTTTTGTTAAAACCAATTTTTATTGGTGAAATAGGCTCATTACCATCTATATGATAATTAGCACTTGATTCTTTAGATTTAATATCTATTCTAATGGCAATTATTTCACCAGAAGCATTTCGTTTTACGCCTTTAAATTTTACAGTTAGTCCTTCTTTTAAAAGCTCATTTTTTACTTTTTCTAGCTCATTATCTGTAAAGTCTTTTGTTATTAAAACAACTTCTATTTCGGTTAAATTATTTGAAAAAATATTTTCTGATGGATTGTTTGAAGCATTGATATAAACTTCTTTGGTGTTAAAGCTCATTAAAAATAATCCTAATAATGGAAGAATTAATGTAAACTTCCATGCTTTTAATTTGTTTGATTTTGATTTGTGTAACATAACGATTCTTTTTTTGATTAATGAATTATAAAAATTATTGGTAACCATCAACTGATGATTGGGAATACTAGTTTTAAGTAATAAGCGTTGGTAACTCTTTTCACAATTAGAAATATTCTGAGCCTGATAATCTGCTATAAACTCTAAATTTTGTTGTAATTCTTTTTTGTATAACCAACAGAATGGATTAAACCAAAACACGACACAACTTAATTGTGATAAAATAACATCAATGGAATGAAACTGTTTAGCATGTACTTTTTCGTGGTTAATAATATGTGTTAATTCTTGGTTTTGAAACTGGCTTGGGTTGTAAACTATCCAATTAAAAAATGAAAATGGAGGAACTTTATTGTCAGTTTCTATTAATTTAAAACCATCTTCTTTTTTAAAGTCGTTATTTTTTAACAAAGAGAAAAGAGATGTAAATTCTAAGATTAATTTCCCTAAAAAGAATATAAGCCCTAAGGCATACACCCAATTAATAATTTGCAACATTGTCACTGTTTTATTTTTAGCTTGAATGAAAGCATTATCTATTATTAAGTTATTTGAAAAATTGGTAGGAGTATATTCTATATAAATAGGAATGACAACTAATGGAATAATACCTGCTATAAAGATACCTGACAGTAAATACAATCTATTAGCATTATAAAATGTTTCTTTTTGAAGCAATAGTTTATAACAAATAAAAAATATACCAAAAACAACCGATGCTTTAATAAAATAGTCCATAATTATTTTTTGTTTTCTATTAATGCAATAATTTCTTTTAGATCTTCAACGCTTATTTTTTCTTCTTTAGCAAAAAAGGAAACTACATTTTTATAAGAGCTATTAAAATAGTTCTCTATTGCTGTATTCATAAAACGTTCTTTATAAGCTTCTTTTGTAACAATTGGAAAGTATTGATGTGTTTTACCATAAGCTTGGTAACCAACATACCCCTTTTCTTCAAGATTTCTAATAATAGTTGAAAGGGTGTTGTAATGGGGTTTATCTTCTTTAATCTCTGCTAGAACGTCTTTAACGAATGCTTTTTTTAGCATCCATAATATATGCATGATTTCTTCTTCTTTATTTGTTAGTTTTTGCATGATGAATATTTTAAGATTCAAACATATAACTATTTTTACAGTTATACAACTATCAATATAGTTATTTAACGAAATTTTTAGTTTTCGTTAACTTTTAATAGGAAATGTTATCTTCGCCAAAAATTAAGTTTATGAGTTTGATTTGGGTTGTTTTAGGATTAATCCTGTTAGTTGTTGGAGGAGAGTTTTTAGTAAGAGCTTCAGTTTCTTTATCATTTAAATTTAACATATCTAAAATTGTAATTGGAATGACAGTTGTGTCTTTTGCAACCTCTGCTCCAGAACTTTTAGTTAGTTTACAAGCAGCTTTAGATGGTTCTCCAGATATCGCATTAGGTAACGTAATTGGATCTAATATTGCGAATATTGGATTGGTTTTAGGATTAACAGCTATCATTTCGCCTTTAACAATTAGTCACGACTTCTATAAGCTTAATTGGCCAATGATGATGTTATTGTCAATAGTTTTATACTTTTTACTGAAAAGTGGTAATGTGTTAGATTTTAAAGAAGGATTCGTATTGTTTATTTCTCTTATACTATTTCTATTCATTTTAATAAAGAAATCAAAGAGTAAAGACTTCGAGCCTGTTGAAGAAGTTAATGAAGCATTGCAAAAAACTTCAAATTTCAAATTAATTATTTGGCTTTTAATTGGTGGTCTAGCTCTTTATTTTGGTAGCGAATGGCTGGTTCAAGGTGCAAAAGAGATGGCCTTATCTTTTGGTGTAAGCGAAAGAGTAATTTCTGTAACTATGGTTGCAGTAGGGACAAGTGTTCCAGAATTGGCAGCATCAGTTATAGCAGCTTTAAAACAAGAAAAAGCAATTTCGCTTGGTAATTTAATAGGTTCAAATATTTTTAATATTGCTTCAGTGTTAGGTCTTACCGCAATGATATCTCCAATCGGTTTAGAGAATCCTAATATTTTAAATGTAGATATTTTTTGGATGCTAGGGTTTGCATTTATCCTGATTCCTTTTATGTTATTGCCTAAAAAATTCGAAATAGGTAGACTGAAAGGATTTGTTATTTTAACAGCTTATTCAATATTTGTTATTTTGGCTTTTTTGAGCGAATAATAGGGTCTATTTCATTTTATTTTATAATATTTTATATGAACCCCTATTTTTTTAGGGGTAAATGGCTTATAGTTTATTATTTTTCATAAATTTGCCCTATTAAAATAATTTAAGCTAAATGTAAATATATATGTCAACTCTAAGATTTCATGCTATTAAAGAATCTCTTAATAGAAAGCCTATTAAGATTGAAGAAAAAACACGTAGATCCGAACTTTTTGGATTAAATGTGTTTAACGAAGATAAAATGCGTCAGTATCTAACAAAAGAAGCATTTAACAGTGTTATGGATGCAATGCAAAATGGCACTAAAATTGATAGAGTAGTAGCAGACCATATTTCTACAGGAATGAAAGAATGGGCAATTTCTAAAGGAGCAACTCATTATACACATTGGTTTCAACCGTTAACAGGTTCAACTGCTGAAAAGCACGATGCGTTTTTTGAACCAATTGGTAATGGTCGTGCCATAGAAAAATTTGGTGGAGGACAATTAGTGCAACAAGAACCAGATGCTTCTAGCTTTCCTAATGGAGGTATAAGAAATACATTTGAAGCTCGTGGATATACAGCTTGGGATCCAACATCACCAGCATTTATTTATGGAACAACATTATGTATTCCAACTGTATTTGTATCCTATACAGGTGAAGCTTTAGATTATAAAACGCCACTTTTAAGAGCTCTACAAGCAGTAGATCATGCAGCTGTAGATGTTTGTAAATATTTTGATAAGAATGTTAAAAAAGTAAATGCGTCACTTGGTTGGGAACAAGAATATTTCTTGATTGATAGAGCGCTTGTTGCTTCAAGACCTGATATTTTATTAACTGGTAGAACACTTTTAGGTCATTCTTCTGCTAAAGGGCAACAATTAGACGATCATTATTTTGGAACCATTCCTAACAGAGCTATGCAATATATGCGTGACCTTGAAACAGAATGTATGTTACTTGGTATTCCTGTTAAAACTAGACATAACGAAGTTGCGCCAAATCAATTTGAATTAGCTCCAGTTTACGACGAAGCTAATTTAGCTGTAGACCATAACTCTTTATTAATGGATGTTATGGATAAAGTAGCAGAACGTCACGATTTTAAAGTGTTATTTCATGAAAAACCATTTAAAGGTGTTAACGGTTCTGGAAAGCATAACAACTGGAGTTTAAGTACGGATACTGGTGTTAATTTATTAGGTCCTGGTAAAACACCTATGAGCAACCTTCAGTTTTTAACATTTTTTATTAACACCATTAAAGCTGTTCATGATAACGAAGAATTAGTAAGAGCTTCTATAGCATCTGCTAGTAACGACCATCGTTTAGGAGCAAATGAAGCACCTCCAGCTATTATATCTGTGTTTATAGGAGAACAATTAACAAGTGTTTTAGATGAGCTACAAAATGTAACAAATGGTAAATTATCACCTGAAGAAAAAACAGATTTAAAACTGAATGTTGTCGGTAAAATTCCTGAAATATTATTAGATAATACGGATAGAAATAGAACGTCTCCATTTGCATTTACTGGTAATAAGTTTGAATTTAGAGCTGTTGGATCTAAAGCAAATTGTGCCAATCCAATGACAGTTTTAAATTCTATAGTTGCAAAACAATTAATTGATTTTAAAGCTGAAGTTGACGCGTTAATTGATGAAAAAGAACTTAAAAAAGATGAAGCAATTTTTAATGTATTAAGAGAATACATTAAAAAATCAAAAAATATTTTATTTGAAGGAAATGGATATGGAGAAGCATGGGAAAAAGAAGCTAAGAAAAGAGGGTTAAGCAATCATAAAACAACTCCAATTGCTTTAAGAGCAAAAGTTTCAGATAAAGCTATTAAGCTTTTTGAAGATTTAGGAGTCATGAATAAGATTGAAACTGAATCTCGATATGAAATTGAAATGGAAGAGTATGTCTTACATATTCAAATTGAAGGACGAGTATTAGGAGATGTGGCTAGAAATCACGTTGTACCTACTGCTGTTAGATATCAAAATATGTTGATTGATAATGTTAAAGGACTTAAAGAAATCTATGGTGCTGGTTTTAAAAAATTAGCCCAACAGCAAATGAATTTAATCGAAGAAATTTCTGGACACATTGAAGCTATAAATTCTAATGTTACAAAAATGACAAACGAAAGAAAAAAAGCTAATAATTTAGAAGATTTCGAAAAGAAAGCTGAAGCTTACTGTTTTAATGTTAAGCCAATTTTTGACGAAATAAGATATCATTGTGACAAACTTGAGTTGTTAGTTGATGATGAACTTTGGCCATTAACAAAATATAGAGAATTATTGTTTACTAGATAGTAAAATTTTTTTTAAAAAACAGAAAAAGTCCTATGTATATAGGACTTTTTTGTCTTAAATATAGTTATGTGTAGTTAATCTGATTTAAAATGTATGTTAACGAATAAGTAAAAAACTGGACTTAATTTTTAGTGTTTTTTAGTAATTTAGCTTTGCTATTAATCAATATTTATTTAACATGAAAAAGCTTATTATAAGTGTTCTTATGCTTTTGGCTGCAACTTTAATTTTCTCACAAAAAAACAATGAGAATACTAAAGTTAAAGCGCAAAAGGAATTAGTTGTACACGAACAACTTACTAAATAAAATCATGTTAATTTTAAATAAAACCACTATGCTTTAAAACATAAAGCATAGTGGTTTTATTTTTTATAAAAAATTCAATATTATATCTAATTGTTGGACGTATATAAAGATGCTTTTTATGAAAGAAGGAGAAAGTGTATATCTAATTTAAATTAATAGCTGATAAAAGATTTATTGAAGGATATATGTAATTTAAATATAAAGTGTCAATTATATATTATAAACTAAAAGAAAAGTTAAAATTTATAGAAATAAGTCAGTAAATGTCAATTTGAATTCTATAAATAACAAAAAATAAATTACAATTCTTACTTTTGCCCTTCAAACAAATTTCATGAGTGAAGAAATAAGTAAAAGGTATTCACAAAGAGGTGTCTCAGCCTCAAAAGAAGATGTTCATAATGCCATAAAAGATATCGACAAAGGACTTTTTCCTAAAGCTTTTTGTAAAATTGTACCAGACTATTTAACAAACGATTCTGATTATTGTTTGGTAATGCATGCAGATGGAGCAGGGACTAAGAGTTCTTTAGCTTATATGTATTGGAAAGAGACAGGAGATCTTTCTGTCTGGAAAGGCATTGCTCAAGATGCTCTAATAATGAACATTGACGATTTGCTTTGTGTTGGTGCAACAGATAATATCATGTTATCTTCAACTATAGGAAGAAATAAAAATCTGATTCCAGGAGAAGTTATTGCTGCAATTATAAATGGTACAGAAGAGCTAATTTCAGATCTTAAGTCATTTGGTGTTACAATTCATTCTACAGGTGGAGAAACTGCTGATGTTGGCGATTTGGTTCGAACTATTATTGTGGATTCTACAGTAACTGCTAGAGTAAAACGTAGTAATGTTATTGATAATTCTAATATTCAAGCAGGCGATGTTATTGTCGGTTTAGAATCTTTTGGTAAAGCTTCTTACGAAAGAGAATATAATGGAGGTATGGGAAGTAATGGTTTAACTTCTGCTAGGCATGATGTGTTTCATAAGTATCTTGCTGATAAATACCCAGAAAGTTTTGATGCAGCTGTTCCTGAAGAATTGGTGTATTCAGGTCAAATAAAATTAACTGATAATGTTGAAAATTCTCCAATAGATGCTGGTAAATTGGTCCTTTCGCCAACTAGAACATATGCGCCTATTATTAAAAAGATTTTAACTAAATATAATAGTGAAAACATACATGGAATGATTCATTGTAGTGGTGGAGCGCAAACTAAAATCCTTCATTTCATAGATAACCTTCATATAATAAAAAATAATATGTTTTCCGTTCCTCCGTTGTTTAAGCTTATCCAAGAGCAATCAAAAACAGAATGGAAAGAAATGTACCAAGTATTTAATTGTGGACATAGAATGGAATTATATGTATCTCCTGAAGTAGCTCACGATATTATTGCTATTTCTAAATCCTTTCATGTTGATGCAAAAATAATTGGTAAAGTAGAGGCCTCAAATGAAAAACAGTTAACCATTTCAAGCGAATACGGAGAGTTTAAATATTAGTTATTAAAAATCAGATTAATGAAGAAGTTTCTATTCATTTTATCTATTCTTAGTTTTCAGTTTATAGTTGCCCAACCAGATTCTTTATATTTTAAAACAGAAGATATAAATATTCCTAAATGGACACAAAAAAATAGAGCTAGTGCTCTTATAAGTGAAGTTGCTTTTGTAAACTGGAATGCAGGTGGTAGTAATTCAATTTCGGCCTTATTTAATTTTGAAAGTGTCTTGAAGTACCGTTATAAGCATTTGGTGTGGCATAATATATTAATATCTAGATATGGTATTAATAAACAGGAAAATCAAGGATTAAGAAAAACAGACGATATTCTTGATGTTAGTTCAACTTTGGGTTTTCGTAGAAATGAATTTACTAATTGGTTCTTTTCTTCAAGATTTAATTTTAAAACTCAATTTACTAAAGGATATAATTATCCAGACGATATCAATGTTTTATCAAAATTTATGGCTCCTGGTTATTTATTTGTTGGTGGAGGAATGGAATATGGGAAAAATATAGATGAATTCTCTCTTTATTTTTCGCCTTTAACAATTAAAACAACTTTTGTTTTAGACGAAGCATTAGCAAATGCAGGCTCTTTTGGTGTAACTCCTGCTGTGTATGATGAAGAAGGAAATGTAATTGAAGAAGGCGAACGTATAAGAAACGAAATTGGAATTCTATTAACTAGTGTATTTGAAAAAGAGGTTTTTCAAAATGTCATGCTTGTTAATTATGTGAGTTTTTATACAGACTACCTAAATGAGTTTGGAAACATTGATGTCGACTGGCAAATTAATTTTGACTTTAAAGTAAATAGTTTTATAAAAGCTAATTTTGGGTCGCATTTAAAGTATGATAACGATGTAAAAACACTTGTTGAAACAGAAGTTGAAGACGAGTATGAAGAAGAAGGGGCAAAGGTTCAATGGAAGCAAATCCTTGGCGTAGGTGTAGTTGTTGACTTTTAAATAAAATTAAAAAATTTGTTAACTTTTTATTGTTGATAAATTTTTAACTATCTGATAAATAGATTATTGTATTTTTTTCTTGTAAACTTTATGATTTAAGTCATGTTTTAAGTTTAAAATTTTTACGTTATTTACATTTGTAAACTAGAATGTAGAATTTTTAAATTAATCCAAAAACATGCCAACACAAACCCAACAAAAAGTACTTCCTCCTACTTATTCACAAGACGATGCATTTGAAGCATCTGTAACATATTTTAAAGGCGATGATTTAGCAGCTCGCGTTTGGATAAATAAATACGCCTTAAAAGATTCTGAAGGTAATTTATATGAGCTAACTCCAAACGATATGCACAGACGTATTGCAAAAGAGATTGCAAGAGTCGAGTCACGTTATCCAAACCCATTATCAGAAGAGTCTATTTTCGATTTAATTAAAGATTTTAAATACATCGTGCCTCAAGGAAGTCCTATGGCTGGTATTGGAAATCCTTATCAAATTGCGTCACTCTCCAACTGTTTTGTTATTGGTAATGATGGCAATTCAGACTCGTATGGAGGTATCATGAAGATCGACCAAGAACAAGTGCAGCTTATGAAACGTCGTGGAGGTGTAGGTCATGATTTATCACATATTCGCCCAAAAGGGTCGCCTGTAAAAAATTCGGCGTTAACGTCTACAGGAATTGTACCTTTTATGGAACGTTACTCAAATTCTACTCGTGAGGTTGCTCAAGATGGTCGTCGTGGTGCGCTTATGTTGTCGGTTTCTATAAATCATCCAGATTCAGAAGATTTTATCGATGCTAAATTAGAGCAAGGTAAAGTGACTGGAGCAAATGTTTCAGTTAGAATTGATGATGAGTTTATGAAGGCTGTAAAAGCCAATTCAAATTACACGCAGAAATATCCAATTTTTAGTGAGAGTCCTAAGTTTTCTAAAACCATTGAAGCCAATAAGCTTTGGAAAAAAATTGTTCATAATGCTTGGAAATCTGCTGAGCCAGGAATTCTGTTTTGGGATACGATTATCAACGAATCGGTTCCTGATTGTTATGCAGATTTAGGTTATAAAACGGTTTCAACAAATCCATGTGGTGAGATTCCGTTGTGTCCTTACGATTCTTGCAGATTGTTGGCTATGAATTTGTTTTCGTATGTTGAAAATCCATTTACAGAAAATGCCACATTTAACTTCGACTTGTTTAAAAAACACATTCATGTGGCGCAACGCATCATGGATGATATTATTGATTTGGAGCTAGAGAAAATTGATGCAATAATCGCAAAAATAGATGCAGATCCAGAATTAGATGAAGTGAAAGCAACGGAAAGAAACTTGTGGTTAAATATTCAAAAGAAAGCAAACGAAGGTCGTAGAACAGGAATTGGTATTACAGCCGAAGGAGATATGTTAGCTGCTTTAGGTATAAAATACGGAAGTAAAAAAGGGAATAAATTTTCAGAAGAAGTACATAAAACCTTAGGAATAGAAGCGTATAGAGCTTCAGTATATACAGCAAAAGATCGAGGCGCTTTTGCAATTTTTGATGCTGAACGTGAAAAAAACAATCCGTTTATACAGCGATTAAAAGAAGCAGATGAAAAGCTGTATTACGAAATGTTGGAATATGGACGTAGAAATATTGCTTTGTTAACTATTGCTCCAACTGGGACAACAAGTTTGATGACACAAACGTCTTCAGGGATTGAGCCTGTGTTTATGCCTGTTTACAAACGAAGAAGAAAAGTAAACCCGAATGATAAAAATGTACGTGTAGACTTTGTTGACGAAGTAGGAGATTCTTGGGAAGAATATGTGGTTTTTCATCATAGATTCAAACAATGGATGGAAGTTAATGGTTATAAAGTTTCAGATAATTGCGATCAGAAAGAATTGGATGCCATAATAAAAAAATCACCTTACTACAAAGCGACTTCAAACGATGTGGATTGGATGAGTAAAGTAAGCATGCAAGGTGCTGTGCAAAAATGGGTAGACCATTCTATAAGTGTAACCATTAATTTACCAAACGATGCTACTGAAGAATTGGTTGGGCAATTATATTTGGAGGCTTGGGAAGCAGGTTGTAAAGGTGTAACCGTTTATAGAGATGGTTCGCGTTCAGGCGTGTTAATTTCAAACGATGAAAAGAAGGAAGAAGAACAAGAAACCTTAACTACGTTCCCAACAAAACGTCCTCAAGTATTGGAAGCAGATGTGGTACGTTTTCAAAATAATAAAGAAAAGTGGATTGCCTTTATAGGGTTAATTGATGGAAAGCCTTACGAAGTATTTACAGGATTGGCTGATGATGAAGATGGTATTTTAATTCCGCGTTGGGCAAACAAAGGGCTGATTATTAAGAACAGAAATGAAGATGGAACCTCTCGTTACGATTTTCAGTATAAAAATATTAGAGGTTATAAAACCACTATTGAAGGCTTATCCCATAAGTTCAATCCAGAATATTGGAACTATGCCAAATTAATTTCAAGTACTTTACGTCATGGTATGCCAATAGATAAAATTGTCGACTTAATTAATAGTCTACAATTAGATAGTGAATCCATTAATACCTGGAAAAATGGTGTGGTACGTGCACTAAAACGATATGTTGAGGATGGTACTCAAGCGAAAGGGCAAACCTGTACTAACTGTAGTTCAACTAGTTTAATTTATCAAGAAGGTTGCTTAACATGTAAAGATTGTGGGTCATCCAAATGTGGTTAATTATTAAAATAAAATAGAGTTTAAAAGTGAAGTTGTTTACAACTTCACTTTTTTTTATATAAATACTTTGATGAATGAAAGGAATACAACCATAATACAAACATCAATAATAAATAACATAGAAAAAAGTCTTAAAGAATTAATGCCAAGGTTGTTGTAAAAAACAAGCTTTCTTTTTTCGTGAGATTCTTTAACAATAAACCATAAAAGAATGATTAAAAACAATTTGGTTAAAATGGCAGGAACAAGTTGTGGGCTAATAAAAGTTAAGACAATATTGATTATAAACGACCAAAAAACATAAGGTTTGTAAAACAATAATATGGCTCCAAAACGTTGCATCATATAGTAAAAACGACTTTTTTATTAAAATATTTCCTATTAATTATTTTAACTAAAAATAGAAGATTCTAAAAAATTCTAAAATCCATAAATTATCGTATTTTTGGCACACAATTTAGAATGGTACATGTTAGATAAATTACAAATAGTAAAGCAACGTTTTGATGAGGTTAGCGATTTAATTATCCAACCAGATATTATCTCAGATCAAAAACGTTATGTAGAGTTAAATAAAGAATACAAAGATTTACGTGTGTTAATGGACAAACGTGAACAGTACATAACCCTTACTGAAAACTTAAAAGAAGCCGAAGAGATTATTTCTGACGGAAGTGATCCAGAAATGGTGGATATGGCTAAAATGCAATATGAGGAAGCCAAAGAAGGGATTCCAAAATTGGAAGATGAAATAAAATTCCTTTTAATTCCTAAAGATCCAGAAGATACTAAAAATGCTGTTGTAGAGTTACGTGCTGGAACAGGTGGCGATGAAGCCAGTATTTTTGCAGGCGATTTATTTAGAATGTACACTAAATATTGCGAAAGCAAAGGCTGGAAGGTAGATACAGTAGATTTTAGTGAAGGAACCAATGGTGGTTTTAAAGAAATTCAGTTTGAAGTTACTGGAGAAGATGTATATGGTACCTTAAAATTTGAAGCTGGTGTGCATCGTGTGCAACGTGTGCCACAAACAGAAACGCAAGGTCGTGTGCATACAAGTGCTGCAACCGTTATGGTGTTTCCAGAAGCCGAAGAATTTGATGTGGAAATTAACCCGAAAGATGTACGAATCGATTTTTTCTGTTCGTCTGGTCCAGGAGGTCAATCGGTAAACACAACCTATTCGGCTGTGCGTTTAACGCATATTCCAACAGGTTTGGTGGCTCAATGTCAAGACCAGAAATCACAACATAAAAACAAAGAGAAGGCTTTTAAAGTATTGCGTTCTAGGTTATACGATATAGAGTTGGCAAAAAAACAAGCTGAAGATGCTGCCAAACGTGGTTCCATGGTAAGTTCTGGAGACAGAAGTGCCAAAATTAGAACTTATAACTATCCTCAAGGTCGTGTTACCGATCATAGAATAGGTTTAACCTTATACGATTTGAGTAATATTGTAAATGGCGATATACAACGCATTATAGACGAACTTCAATTAGCTGAAAATACTGAGAAGTTAAAAGCAAATACAGACGTAATTTAAAATATAGCCTCTTATTGAGGCTTTTTTTATAAGATGACAACAGAACAACTTACAGAACAAATTAAAAAAAAGAAATCTTTTCTATGTATAGGATTAGATGTCGATTTAAATAAAATTCCACAACATGTATTAGATGAGGAAGATCCTATTTTTTCTTTTAACAAAGCCATTATCGATGCTACTCATCATTTGTGTGTGGCTTACAAACCCAATACGGCCTTTTACGAAGCTTATGGTATCAAAGGTTGGAAATCTTTAGAGAAAACGATTAAATATTTAAACGAAAAATATCCTGAAATTTATACAATTGCAGACGCCAAACGTGGCGATATAGGCAATACAAGTAGTATGTATGCTAAGGCTTTCTTTGAAGATTTAGGTTTTGATAGTGTGACTGTGGCTCCATATATGGGGAAAGACTCCGTAGAACCTTTTTTAGCCTTTGAACACAAACACACTATCATGTTGGCTTTAACATCCAACGAAGGTGCATTCGATTTTCAAACAAAAACAATAGAAGGTAAAGAATTATACAAGCAGGTTTTAGAAACGTCTAAAACTTGGAAAAATTCTAAAAACTTAATGTACGTTGTTGGAGCTACCAAAGCTGAGTATTTTGCCGATATTAGAAACATAGTTCCAGATAGTTTTTTATTAGTTCCTGGTGTTGGTGCTCAAGGTGGAAACCTTCAGGATGTTTGTAAATATGGATTAAACAAGCATGTTGGTTTACTTATTAATTCTTCTAGAGGAATTATTTATGCTTCCAATCAAACGGATTTTGCTCAAGCAGCTGCAAACAAAGCCAAAGAACTTCAACAGGAAATTGAAGTGATTCTCAACAGTCATTCCGAGGAGTGATAACGACGTGGGAATCTTTTTTTTATTTAATTAAGATATTACCACAGAAAATTTAAAATTTTCTTCACAATGACAATAGTGGACCAACTAAATAGAACAATTCAAATAAAGTATGTCCCAAAACGGATTGTGTCTTTAGTGCCTTCACAAACCGAATTGTTGTATGATTTAGGTCTGGAATCTTCCATAGTTGGAATTACTAAATTCTGTGTACATCCTCAGCATTTCATTTCAAATATAAATGTAGTTGGAGGAACTAAACAAGTGCATTTTAATAAAATTAAAGCTTTAGAGCCAGATATTATTCTTTGTAATAAAGAAGAAAATACGCAAGAAATGATAGAGGCTCTAGAAAAAATAGCTCCTGTTCATATAAGCGATATTTACAGTATTGAGGATTGTTTGAAGTTAATAAGCATGTATGGCACTTTGTTTTCAGTGGAAAGTCAGGCTAAAGAGCTTATAGCTATCATTAAGATAGAACAGCAAAAGTTTCAGGATTTTATAATAGAGCAACCCAAATTAAACACAGTTTACTTTATTTGGAAAGACCCTTGGATGGTGGCTGCAAACCATACGTTTATAAATTCTTTAATGACTGAAGCTAAGTTTGAAAACCACTTTCAAAATTTAGAAAGATATCCAGAAATTGATTTGGATAAAGATATGGACGAGCAAGTGGAAGTGATCATGCTTTCAACAGAGCCTTTTCCATTTAAGGAAGAGCATATAAAAATATTGAAAAGGAAATTTCCTAAAGTAAAAGTGTTGCTAGTAGATGGTGAATTGTTTTCTTGGTATGGTTCTAGACTGGCAAAATCTTTTGAATATTTTAAAACGCTAAGAAGTGAATTTTTAAAATAAAAATTTAGTTTTTGAAGCGATAATATAAATTACAATAGATTTTTTTTGGGTGTTTCACGAAATATATATTTTAATCTATTTAGCTTATTTAAAAGCTTTATTGCTTTAAATTCTGAAATATCACTCTGAGCAGAATCAGACTCACGCAAATTGTAGGCTTGCTCTATAAGCTGTTTGTATCTACTTTGAAGTTTGATTTGGGTTTTCTTTAGTTCTGATAAATTTTCCATGACTCATACCTTTGAATATTAAATATATTTAAAATAATAGAATTCAGCAAGTTAAAAGTTTAGATTATTGAAAAAAAAATCGATTCTGTAAGAATCGATTTTAATTTAACTAACTAACTTAATTCAAATTTTCACAAGAAGGGTGAAATTTTCCATTTTGAAATAAAATCAATGCAAAGATGACCTTTTTCAATAATGTATATGTTAGCTTAATGTCAAATTAAGTTAAAGTTTTGATTAATAGTGTTTTATTGATTAATCCTGTAGGGCAAATGCTTGTTTTAATAAATTGGTAGTTCTAGAAGAATACTTAGTTCTAATTTCTTTTTCTTCTACGGCAATCATTTTATAAACTCCTTTTAAGGCTTCTTCGGTAACATAATCGGTTAAATCAGGATTTACATTGGTTGTAAAAGGAATGGCATTGTATTTGTTTATTAAATTAGACCAAATTTGATCTGCACCAACTTTTTGAAATGACTTATTTATTACAGGATGAAATTCAGCATATAAAGAGGCTTCTGTTTTTCCTGCTAAATATAGAGTTGCTGCATCATCACTACCAAGCAATATGGTTTTTGCATCATTAAAAGTAATGTCTTTAACGGCATTTATAAAAATAGGTGTTGCAGTGCTTACTGCGTCTTCGGCAGCTCTATTAAGAACTTTCAAGCCTTCATCTGCTAGACTTCCTAATCCAATATCACGTAAAGCTTTATCAACTTTTTGTAGTTCCTCAGGTAGCAATATTTTAACTAATTCATTTTTATAAAACCCATCATTTTGCGTTAGTTTACTAACTTGTTTTTCTATACCTAAATCTAAAGCTTCACGTAGTGCTGAAGCAATTTCAGAATTACTTATTCCAGAGGTGCTTTCTGGTAATTGATTGACTGCCTCATGTAATTCTGCACAAGCAGTTATATTAAGTATTAAAATGAATCCTATAAATTGTCGTAACATGTTTTGGGTTTAAAATTTTCAGCAAAGATAATTTTACAAATAAGAACATTTCAATTATTATGCCTATTATTTTGTTTTGGATTCTTTTGCTCTAATCAAATGTAAGTGCTGTTTTGATTTGTAGATTCTTATAATGTGCTTAAAATGCAAAAAAATCTTTCAATATTCCTTAAATTTGCCTCACGAAAAATTGAAGTTTAATTAATATTATTTTCGTTAAAGCGAAATATACTATGAAACAAGTTACTCCATATAAACCAAAATACAAAGTTCGTATAGTTACAGCTGCATCTTTATTTGATGGTCATGATGCGTCTATAAATATCATGCGCCGAATTATTCAAGCAACAGGTGTTGAAGTCATTCATTTAGGTCATGATAGAAGTGTAGAAGAAGTAGTTAACACTGCTATTCAGGAAGATGCCAATGCTATTTGCCTGACATCTTACCAAGGTGGACATAATGAATATTTCAAGTATATGTATGACTTGTTGAAGGAAAAAGGAGCCGAACACATCAAGATTTTTGGTGGAGGTGGAGGTGTTATTTTACCTTCTGAAATTAAAGAGTTAATGGATTATGGAATTGCTCGTATCTATTCACCAGATGATGGAAGAGAACTTGGTCTTCAAGGTATGATTAACGATTTGGTAGAGCAATCGGACTTTGCTATTGGAGATTCTTTAAATGGAGAATTAGATTTACTTCCTAAGAAAAACTCAAAATCTATTGCACGTATCATTTCTTCTGCAGAAAACTTTCCAGAAGTAGCAAAAGACACTTTAGATAACATTCATGCTAAAAACAAATCTTCTATGACTCCTGTTTTAGGGATAACAGGAACAGGAGGAGCAGGTAAATCTTCTTTAGTAGACGAATTGGTAAGACGATTTTTAATTGACTTTCCAGAGAAAACCGTTGGTTTAATTTCGGTAGACCCTTCCAAACGAAAAACAGGAGGCGCTTTACTAGGAGATCGTATTCGAATGAATGCTATTAATAATTCCAGAGTTTATATGCGTAGTTTAGCGACTCGTCAATCAAACTTAGCCTTATCAAAATATGTTCATGAAGCTGTTGAGGTATTAAAAGCTGCCGAATACGATTTAATAATTTTAGAAACATCTGGTATTGGTCAATCAGATACTGAAATTATAGAACATTCAGACGTGTCACTTTATGTGATGACGCCAGAATTTGGTGCAGCAACGCAATTAGAAAAAATTGATATGCTTGATTTTGCCGATTTGGTTGCTATTAATAAATTCGATAAGCGAGGTTCTTTAGATGCGTTACGCGATGTTAAAAAACAATACATGCGTAACAATAATCTTTGGGATGTACCACAAGATCAGTTGCCAGTTTTTGGAACTATAGCCTCGCAATTTAATGATCCAGGAATGAATACGCTTTATAAAGCCGTAATGGATAAGCTAGTTGAGAAAACAGATACCGACTTAAAATCGACTTTCCATATCTCTGATGAAATGAGTGAGAAAATTTTTGTAATTCCACCTTCTAGAACACGTTATCTATCTGAAATTGCAGAGAATAATAGAGCTTATGATAAAACTGCCAACGAGCAAGTTGACGTAGCACAAAAGCTTTATGGCATTTATAAAACGATTGAATCTGTTGTTGGAAATACACCTGAATTAGATAAAACAGGAATTAATGATAAGATCCTGAAACAAGTTCAGGATGACAATAAAGATTTTTTAAGACTCCTTATTGCTGAATTCGACAGAGTAAAACTAAATCTTGATCCGTATAATTGGGAAGTAATAACGGGTTGGGATGACAAAGTGAACAAATACAAAAACCCTATTTATTCCTTTAAAGTAAGAGATAAAGAAATAAAAATTGAAACCCATACCGAGTCCTTGTCACATACACAAATACCAAAAGTAGCTTTACCAAAATACCAAGCTTGGGGAGACGTATTGAGATGGTGTTTGCAGGAGAATGTCCCTGGAGAATTCCCTTATGCATCTGGATTGTATCCTTTTAAGCGTACTGGAGAAGATCCAGCAAGAATGTTTGCAGGAGAAGGAGGTCCAGAACGTACAAACAGGCGTTTTCATTATGTAAGCGCTGGCTTGCCAGCCAAACGTCTGTCTACGGCTTTTGATAGTGTGACGCTTTACGGAAACGATCCAGATTTACGTCCAGATATCTATGGGAAGATTGGTAATGCAGGCGTTTCTATTTGTTGTTTGGATGATGCTAAAAAACTGTATTCTGGTTTCGATTTAGCCCATGTGATGACTTCAGTGAGTATGACTATTAATGGTCCTGCTCCTATGTTGCTTGGGTTTTTTATGAATGCTGCCATAGATCAACAATGCGAAATTTACATTAAAGAACATGGTTTAGAAAAAGAGGTTGAAGCTAAAATAGCTAAGATTTACAAGGATAAAGAAAGACCTAAGTATAATGGAGATTTACCAGAAGGAAATAATGGTTTAGGCTTGATGTTATTAGGGGTTACGGGAGATCAAGTGTTGCCAGAAAAGGTGTATGCTGAGATTAAAAAGAATACCATTGCTCAAGTTAGAGGAACTGTTCAAGCAGATATTTTAAAAGAAGATCAAGCACAAAACACCTGTATTTTCTCAACTGAGTTTGCTTTGCGATTAATGGGAGACGTTCAGGAGTATTTTATTGATAATAACGTACGTAACTTTTATTCCGTATCTATTTCTGGATATCACATTGCTGAAGCTGGAGCCAATCCAATTACTCAGTTAGCTTTGACTCTTTCTAACGGATTTACTTATGTGGAGTATTATCTTTCAAGAGGAATGGATATTAATAAGTTTGGACCAAACCTATCGTTTTTCTTCTCGAATGGAATCGATCCAGAATATGCTGTTATTGGTCGTGTAGCTAGAAAAATTTGGGCTAAAGCTATGAAACATAAATATGGAGCAAATGCGAGAGCTCAAATGCTTAAGTACCATATCCAAACCTCAGGACGTAGTTTGCATGCTCAAGAAATTGACTTTAACGATATTCGAACCACACTTCAAGCCTTGTATGCTATTTATGATAACTGTAATTCGTTGCACACCAATGCGTATGATGAAGCCATTACTACACCAACAGAAGAATCGGTTCGTCGAGCCATGGCTATTCAGTTAATTATTAATAAAGAATTAGGATTAGCTAAAAACGAAAATCCAATTCAAGGTTCTTTTATTATAGAAGAATTAACCGATTTGGTTGAAGAAGCCGTTTTAATGGAGTTTGATAGAATTACAGAAAGAGGTGGTGTGCTTGGAGCTATGGAAACCATGTATCAACGTTCTAAAATTCAAGAAGAGAGTTTGTATTACGAAACTTTAAAACACAATGGTGAATTTCCTATTATAGGAGTGAATACCTTTTTAAGTTCTAAGGGTTCTCCAACTGTTCAGCCAGCTGAAGTAATTCGTGCAACTGAGCAAGAGAAACAGTTTCAAATAAAAACCTTAGAGAATCTTCATAAATTCAATGATACAAAAGCTTTATTAAAGAACCTTCAAACTAAAGCCATACATAACGAAAATATTTTTGAAGCGTTAATGGATGTTTGTAAAGTGTGTTCTTTAGGTGAGATTACTGCAGCTTTATTTGAAGTAGGAGGTCAGTATAGACGAAATATGTAATTGGTTTTAACTATAAAATGTATAATTATCCTGGGTGTTTACTCGGGATTTTTTTTGATTCAAATTTTTTTTAAACAGCTTGCATCTTTTTTACAAATCCTTCGTCTATTATATGAATATTTAAAACATCATTGAAATGAAAAATAACGAATGTACTTGCAACTGCTCAGGTTGTAAAGATGGAAATTGTAAAAACTGTACTTGTCAAAATTGCACTTGTGCTAATTGCAATTGTTAATGAATGCTAATTAACAGAGAAACAGCAACTATTTTAGTAATTTTATACTTAAGAAGTTGCTGTTTTTCAATTTTAAAAAGAATGACTACCCAAACTATATGGAAATTGTATGCAGAAGATGTTAAACACTTTATATTGAGTAAGGTGAAAGATGGCTCTGTTGCAGACGATTTACTTCAAGACACTTTTATTAAAGTTCACACCAAAAAAGACACAGTAAAAGATGAATCTAAATTAAAAGCGTGGTTATTTTCTGTAGCTAGATTTACGGTATTGGATTACTTTAGGCAACATAAAATAACTACTGACGATAAAAATATCGATGTTTTTTTTTTAGAAAACGACAACAAACATACGGAGCATGATTGTTTGCTTGGGATTATAAAAAGCTTACCAAAAAAATACCGAGACCCTTTATTTCTAGCAGACATTAAAGGATTGAAACAAGATGAAGTAGCCAAACAATTAAAATTACCTCTTCCAACTGTTAAGTCGCAAATACAAAGAGCCAGAAAACAAATTGCTCAAGGATTTATGGATTGCTGCGATTTTAAAATGAATACGAATGGCTATTTGGTAGGAGAGATTAAAGAGAAAAAGGACTGCAAGGTCTGTAATTAAATTTAATTATTTGAATGTTTGCTTGCCTTTACTTAAAGAGGATGTATTTTGTCTTAATTTTTTGTAACCACTTGTTTTTTAAAGAGATAATTTGTCTGTTCAACTAAATTATTATAATAACATTTATTCTATCTGTACATTTATCTTGATTTCAATTTTAAACACTATTATTATGAAAGCAACTTTAAATTATAGTTTTATCAGACAATCTGAAAATCATTTAGACTGGTTATTGAACTTCATTAAATCTGAAAAATACTTCGAAGTAGATAGCTTTATTGTTCCATTAAACAAAGCTAGTTAATTAAAAAAGGACTAAACTTATTAATATTAATTATAAAAAAAAGTCCAAACTTAAGTTTGGACTTTTAAATATAATATTTTTTCTAAGCCTTATTTAGAGAACTTGAATACAGCATGTTAGTCTCTCAAAACTCCTCTTGAGATTACTATTTTTTGAATTTCACTTGTGCCTTCGTATATCTGCGTAATTTTTGCATCACGCATTAAACGCTCTACATGGTATTCTTTTACAAAACCATTTCCACCATGTATTTGTACAGCTTCAACCGTATGTGTCATAGCAACTTGAGAGGCATATAACTTAGCCATTGCACTTGACATATCGTAATTGTTGCCTTGGTCTTTGTCCCAAGCAGCTTTCATTACCAACATTCTGGCAGCTTCAATTTCTGTAGCCATATCAGCTAATTTAAAGGCAATAGCTTGGTGGTTACATATTTCAGTACCAAAAGCTTTACGTTCTTTAGAGTATTTTAAAGCCAGTTCGTATGCTCCTGCTGCTATTCCTAGAGCTTGAGAAGCAATACCAATTCTACCACCAGAAAGCGTTTTCATAGCGAATTTAAATCCGAAACCATCTTCACCAATTCTATTTTCTTTAGGAACTTTTACATCGTTAAATTGTAAAGTATGAGTGTCGCTACCTCTAATACCTAACTTATCTTCCTTAGGTCCAATATCAAATCCTGGCATTCCTTTTTCAAGAATAAACGCATTAATTCCTCTGTGACCTTTGTCTCTATCTGTTTGAGCAATTACTAGATAAACATCTGCTCGACCACCATTAGTAATCCAGTTTTTAGTGCCATTTAGTAAGTAGTGGTCTCCTTTGTCGATAGCTGTTGTTTTTTGTGAAGTGGCATCACTACCAGCTTCAGGCTCGCTTAAACAAAATGCACCAATAACTTGTCCTGTTGCTAATTTTGTAAGATATTTTTGTTTTTGATCTTCGTTACCATAAGCTTCTAAACCATAACAAACTAAGGAGTTGTTTACAGAAACCATTACAGAAGCCGAAGCATCTATTTTGGAAAGTTCTTCCATAATTAGAACATAAGAAATGGCATCCATTCCAGAACCACCATATTTTGGATCTACCATAATACCCATAAATCCAAGTTCTCCCATTTTTCTAACGAGACTATCTGGAAAGGTTTGTGCATTATCACGTTCTATAACTCCAGGAAGTAATTCGTTTTGAGCAAAATCGCGAGCTGCATCGCGTATCATGATGTGTTCTTCTGTAAGATTAAAATCCATAGTTTCTTGTAATTGTAGTATTGTTTAAAAGTGCACAAAGATACTTTTTTATTGGCATTTTTTCAAAAGGGATTGTTATTTTTACAGGATATGAATAAAACCGAATATCATGTTGTTGGTGTTATGTCTGGAACCTCTTTAGATGGTGTAGATCTAGTCTTTACTACTTTTACTATTCAAGAGGGATTATGGGATTATAACATTCATTGCTCTAAAACCATTGCATATACAAAAGAATGGTATGATGTTTTAAAACATTTAACATCAAAATCTATAGAGCAACTTCAAAAGATTGATATAGCCTATTCGGAATATTTAGCACATATTATTCAAGACTTTATAGTTGGTAATAACATTACTGAATTGGATGCTATTTGTTCACATGGACATACAGCCTTGCATCAACCAGAAAAAGGTTTGACTTATCAAATAGGAAACTTGCCTAGTTTATATCAAATACTTAAAACAACCATTATTTGTAACTTTAGGGTTCAGGATGTTGCACTTGGAGGACAAGGAGCACCATTAGTTCCAATTGGCGATAAGTTATTGTTTTCGAATTATGATTTCTGTTTGAACTTAGGAGGGTTTGCCAATATTTCAACCGAGAACCACGAGCAACGAGTTGCCTATGATATTTGTCCAGTGAATATTGTTTTAAACCATTATGTGTCTTTATTGGGTTATGAATATGATGATCGAGGTAAAATAGCTTCAACAGGAGAAATTCATCAAGAGCTATTAACGCAGTTAAATTGTTTAGGTTTTTATAAAAAAGAGCCACCCAAATCGTTAGGATTGGAATGGGTGCAAAATAATGTTTTTCCTTTAATTGAAAAGTTTCAATTACCTGTAGAGTCTATATTAAGAACATTTGTTGAACATATAGCTATACAGATTTCAAAAGAAATTAATAAGAAACAATTATCAAATGTATTAGTAACAGGTGGAGGCGCTTATCATACTTTTTTAATTCAAAATATTCAAGAAAAAACAACTAACAGTATATTAATTCCTGAAAAATCTTTGGTAGAGTATAAAGAAGCTTTAGTTTTTGGGCTTTTAGGTGTATTAAAGTTGCGAGGAGAAGTAAACTGTTTAAGCAGTGTTACAGGAGCAAAACACCATCATAGTTCTGGAAAAATTTTTAAACATTAAAAATATTATAATTTTATATCTAAAGGGTTTTAGTTTTTTATATTTGTTTCACATTTATTAATCTACCAACTAAATGAAAGAATTACTTCAAAAATACGAAGCCAAAGAACCAGAAATTATATTTAATTGGAAAGATCCAGAAACTGATGCTGAAGGGTGGACAGTTATAAACTCTTTAAGAGGTGGCGCAGCAGGAGGAGGTACCCGAATGAGAAAAGGATTGGATATGAATGAAGTACTTTCTTTAGCTAAAACTATGGAAGTTAAATTTACAGTATCTGGACCTGCTATTGGAGGTGCTAAATCTGGCATTAATTTCGATCCTAAAGATCCAAGAAAAAAAGGCGTTCTAGAACGTTGGTACAATGCTGTTTCTCCTTTATTGAAAAGTTATTATGGTACTGGAGGAGACTTAAATGTTGATGAAATTCATGAAGTGATACCAATAACAGAAGAAAGTGGTGTTTGGCATCCTCAAGAAGGTGTTTTTAATGGACACTTTAAACCTACTGAAGCCGATAAAATTAATAGAATTGGTCAATTAAGACAGGGAGTAATTAAAGTCATTGAAAACCCAAATTTCTCGCCAAGTGTTAAAAGAAAGTATACCATAGCAGATATGATTACTGGTTTTGGCGTTGCTGAAGCAATAAAACAATATTATGATATTTATGGCGGATCTGTAGTAGGTAAAAAAGCAGTGGTTCAAGGTTTTGGAAATGTGGGTGCAGCAGCAGCGTTTTATCTAACTCAAATGGGAGCCAAAGTTGTTGGGATTATTGATATTGCTGGAGGTCTTATTAAAGAAGAAGGCTTTACTTTTGAAGAAATGACCAACTTGTTTTTAGCAAAAACCGGCAATAATTTAGTGGCAGAAAATTTAATTCCCTTTGAAGAAATAAACGAACAAATATGGTCATTACAGACTGAAATTTTTGCACCTTGCGCTGCCTCTAGGCTTATTACAAGAAATCAAATTGACCAAATGATAGATAGTGGTCTTGAAGTTATTTCTTGTGGAGCTAACGTGCCTTTTGCAGATAAAGAAATATTTTTCGGCCCAATAATGGAGCATACAGATAATCGTGTAAGTTTAATTCCTGACTTTATTTCTAACTGTGGTATGGCACGAGTATTTGCTTATTTTATGGAAGCACGAGTACAAATGACAGATGAGGCTATTTTTAACGATACTTCTAATACCATAAGAAAAGCCATCCAAAATGTATATAATCAAAATAATTCTAAAACCGATATTAGCGAAACTGCATTTGAAATTGCACTAAGCCAACTTATTTAACAGTTAATTTTTATGGAAACAACAATAATATTAGTATTTGTTATAGGTTATTTAGCAATAACATTAGAGCATAATTTAAAAATTGATAAATTAATACCTGCTTTGGTCATGATGGCTCTATGTTGGGCATTAATAGCTTTGGGGTTAGAGCATTTTCCAATTTGGTTTGACTCGGCTAAACATGCCTTGTTAGAAAATTTTGGTATGTTAGGACACGAAGAGAAGATGCACATTATGGAGGAAACTCTATTGCATCATTTAGGTAAAACATCTGAAATATTAGTATTCCTTTTAGGAGCCATGACCATTGTAGAAATTATTGATTATTTCGATGGTTTTGCTACAATTAAAGGCTTTGTTAAAACAAAAAGTAAAAAACGCATTTTATGGATTTTTGGATTTTTAGCATTTTTCCTATCTGCGATTATAGATAATTTAACCGCAACTATTGTTCTAATCTCCATCTTACAAAAACTGATAAATGATAGAAACACAAGAATCTGGTATGTAGGTTTAATTGTAATTGCAGCCAATGCAGGTGGTGCTTGGTCTCCAATTGGAGATGTTACTACTACTATGTTATGGATTGGAAAAAAAGTAACTACAGGTCATCTATTTGTGTACTTATTTATACCTTCTTTATTATGTATGTTGGTGCCTACTTTTATTGCTTCATTTTTACCAGTATTTAAAGGTGATTTTGAAAAAACAGAAGACAATATCGATAAACCTAAAAGCCGTTTTAGCTCAATAATGCTATACTTAGGATTAGGTGGAATTGTGTCTGTGCCTATTTTTAAAACCATAACACATTTACCACCTTATGTTGGAATGATGTTAGCACTAGGTGTTGTAGCTATTTTTGCTGAACTCTATAGTAGTTCAAAATTTACATTATCTCATTCCGAACATCAAGGTGGAGACACTGTTGGACATCACAGCCCAGTACATAGCTCACTTTCAAAAATTGAAATGCCTAGTATATTATTCTTCTTAGGAATTTTAATGGCAGTTGCAGCACTAGAATCTTTAGGAATCTTATTTGGTTTTGCTACTAGTTTACAAGATAACATGCCAATGCTAGGTACCGAGTTACACCATGAAGGAGTCTCAGATTTAGTTGTTTTACTATTAGGTGTAGGTTCTGCAGTTATAGATAATGTACCATTAGTGGCAGCTAGTTTAGGGATGTTTTCAGAACCTATTGATAATGAGTTATGGCATTTTATTGCTTATTCAGCTGGTACAGGAGGAAGTATGTTAATTATAGGTTCGGCTGCAGGTGTTGTTGCCATGGGAATGGAAAAAATAGATTTTTTCTGGTATCTTAAAAAAATTGCTTGGTTAGCATTGGTTGGCTTTATAGTAGGAGCCGTTGCTTTTATGTTTACCAGAACCATTTTTTAATTATAATTTAAAGTAAAAACTTACGTTATTAACGTAATCAAATAAAATTTCAATGTTAAATACTATGGTACAAGAAACACAAGATGGTACAGAGTTGCTTAATAATGGTGAATCTGTTGAAAAAACATTATCCATTATCGAGTTAATAACAAGTGGTGGAACTGCTGGAATGGTTATTATTACCATATTATTTGTTTTATTAATAGTTGCTTCTTATATCTATTTTGAACGCTTATTTGCTATAAAAGCAGCATCTAAAATAGATGCTAATTTTATGAATCAAATTAAAGACCATGTTACTAATGGCAAAATAGATTCTGCTCAAGTATTATGTGCTCAAGTTAATTCACCAGTTTCAAGACTTATAAGTAAAGGAATTTCACGAATTGGAAAACCTTTAGAAGATATCAATACGGCAATTGAAAATGCAGGACGACTGGAAGTTTATGGTCTTGAAAAAAACGTGAGTGTTTTAGCTACCATCTCTGGAGCAGCCCCAATGATTGGATTTCTTGGAACAGTAATTGGAATGATTTTATCCATTTTCGAAATAGCTAATTCTGGAGGTCAAATAGATATAAAATTATTGGCCGATGGTCTTTATACTGCCATGACAACCACAGTTGCAGGTTTAATAGTAGGTATTATTGGATATATTGCGTATAATCATTTAGTAGTAAAAACGGATAAGGTAGTTTATCAAATGGAAGCAAATTCCTTAGAATTTTTAGATCACTTAAACGAACCTATTTAATGAATTTAAGAGGAAGAAATAAAGTAACGCCAGAATTCAATATGTCTTCAATGACAGATATTGTCTTTTTGTTACTTATCTTTTTTATGCTTGCATCTACATTGGTTACTACCAATGCCATTGATATCTTATTGCCTAAAGCCAGTGGAAAAACTGAAAATAAGAAATCTGTTGCAGTCAGTATTAAAAAAGATTTGACTTATTATATAGACCAGAAACGTGTTGGAGAAAGCATGTTAGAATCGGAACTTATTGCTGCGTTATCAACAGAAGACAAACCGACTTTGGTTTTAAGAGCAGAAAAATCGGTTCCAGTTGAACATGTGGTGAAAGTTATGGATATTGCCAATAGAAATAAGTTTAAGGTTATACTGGCAGTAAAACCAAATTAGTTTCATGAAAAATCGATTTTCTATTTTTAAATGTATTTAGATTTTCCATATGACTAATAAAAGACAATAAAAAAGATACATGAAATATTTCGAGACCATACACGAACGTAATTCAGCAAGAATAACAGCGCTTATTGCTTTGTTAATTGTTTTGTTGTTGTTTATTGTTGGTACGCAATATATGGATCCACCTGAAGAATATGGAGTTGCCGTAAATTTTGGAACAACAGATTTTGGAAGTGGAGATGTACAGCCTACAAAACCAATAAAATCTGAGCCTAGAGAAATCAAAGAACAGCCTCAAGAAACAGTTAAACAACCAGAACAAAAACAACCAGAGGCAACTGCACCTAAAACAAAAGCTGAAGATGTTTTAACTGAAAATAATGATGAGGCAATTGCCATAAAAAAACAAAAAGAAGCAGATGCACAGGCTAAAAAAGTAGCAGATGCCAAAGCAAAAGCCCAAGCAGAAGCAGATGCTAAAGCAAAAGCAGAAGCAGATAAAGTTGCGAAAGAACAAGCTGAGAAAGAAGCTAAAAAGAAAAAGCTTGATGCTTTAATTGGAGGTGTAAGAAAATCTGAAGGTCAGGAAACTGGAGGTGAAGGCAACGATAACAAAGCAGGTGATAAAGGGCAGTTGGATGGAGATCCATATGCAGCAAGTTATTTTGGTGAGCCAGGATCTGGAAGTGGAGGAGTTGGTTATGGTTTAAGAGGAAGAGGAGTTCCAACCAAACAGGTTTTTAAGCAGGATTGTAACGAGTCTGGAATGGTTATCGTAAAAATTGTCGTGAATAGAAATGGCGATGTTATTGAAGCGATTCCAGGCGTTAAAGGCACTACCAATACAGCAGCCTGTTTATTAGAACCAGCTAAAAAAATAGCGTTATCTCATAAATGGCGAGCAGATAGTAAAGCTCCTTCAAAACAAATAGGTTTTGTAAAAGTAAACTTCAATTTAGGTCAATAATGACATATCAAGATACTGTTAATTGGATGTTTTCTCGACTTCCAATGTATCAACGGCAAGGAAAATCGGCTTATAAAGCAGATTTAAAAAACACTTTGTTATTAGCTGAGCATTTAAAGAATCCTCAAAACAAAATTAAAACCATTCATGTGGCTGGAACCAATGGAAAAGGGTCTACAAGTCACATGTTAGCATCTATCTTTCAAGAAGCTGGCTATAAAGTAGGGTTGTTTACCTCACCACATTTAAAAGATTTTAGGGAGCGTATTAAAATTAATGGCAAGGTAGTAAGTAAATCTTTTGTTATAGGCTTTGTTAAAAGTAATAGAGCTTTTCTAGAATCACAGAACTTGTCGTTTTTCGAAATGACTTCAGGGATGGCTTTCGATTATTTTGCAAAACAAAAAGTTGATATTGCCATCATTGAAGTTGGTTTAGGAGGTAGATTGGATTCTACAAATATCATTACTCCTGAAGTTTCAGTAATTACAAATATTGGACTAGATCATACGCAGTTTCTAGGAAACACTTTAAAAGCCATTGCTTTAGAAAAAGCAGGTATAATAAAACCAAACGTTCCAGTGATTATTGGAGAAACGCAAGAAGAAACTACAAATGGGTTTATTGATATTGCCAAAAAAAATCATTCTGAAATTTATTTTGCAGACACCTTGATACATGGAGTTTTTCCTTGTGATTTAAAAGGGTTGTATCAACAGAAAAATATTAAAACGGTTTTACAGACTATTCAGGTGTTAAATTCTACTTCATTTTCGATTTCTGAAAAACAAATTAAAAACGGTTTGCTACATGTAGTAAAAAACACGGGATTACAGGGTAGATGGCAAATATTACAAGAACAGCCTAAGGTAATTTGCGACACAGCGCATAATAGAGAAGGGTTAAATTATATAGTAAAACAACTAGAAGAAGAAGCGTATAGCCACATGCATATTGTTTTTGGAGTAGTAAATGATAAAGATTTGAGTTCTATTTTACATGTTTTACCTAAAAAAGCAACTTATTATTTCTGTAAACCAGATGTACCTAGAGGCATGGAAGTTGGTTTGTTACAAAAAGAATTTCTGAATGCAGGGTATACAGGATCAAGCTATATGAGTGTAAATGAAGCCTTAATAGCTGCCAAAAAAAATGCTTCTGAGAGAGATTTAATATATGTAGGTGGTAGTACGTTTGTAGTGGCAGAAATAATTTAATTTTTTTTGCAAAAAAGTTTTTGCAGTATGGAAAACTAATTTATATTTGCAGTCCAATTACGAAAGGGCGCGTAGCTCAGTTGGTTCAGAGCACCTGGTTTACACCCAGGGGGTCAGGGGTTCGAATCCCTTCGCGCCCACAGAACAAAAGGTTTATACAAATGTATAAACCTTTTTTTATTTCCGTATTTTAATGAAGATTCTCCTTTTTATAGACTAAAGGTGTTTTAAGTTTTACTTTTTTAAATTGTCTGTTGAAATTCGACATGTTATTAAATCCTACTTTGTAAGCCACATGGGAAATAGTGGGATTTTTTTTAGATAATAGAAGTTTACAGGCATGCTCGATGCGTAATTCGTTTAAAAATACGCCATAGGTTTTATTCGTGTACTTTTTAAAATATTTGCAGAATGCGTTTTTAGTCATGTTGGCCACATTAGCAACAGATTCTAAAGTTATTTCTTTATCGTAATTTGTCATAGTAAACTTAAACACATCACGCATGCGTTCACCTTCTTCTATAGAGACGTTTTTTTCATAGATAAATGAAGACAAACTTTTGTAGTTACTTTTTGAGAAAAGATTCAATAATTGTAAAAGTATGATGAATCTTTCTAATTTTGTGGCAGTTTCAACCCTATTAAAAAGCGATATAATTTCAGTTTGATTGGAGCTTATTTTAAATCCGTGTTTGGCTCGTTTAAAAAAATCTTGCGCTTCAGTCATTTCATCCAAAACAAAAAAATCTTTACCAAAGCTAGATTCAGTAAAAAACAACGTGAGCATATGCGATAGTTTATATTGTTCCTGATCGCTTTCAAATACATGAGGTAACTGACTTCCTATTACAATAACATCACCTGTTTTATAATAATTAATGGTATCGCCAACAATTAAAGTGCCTTCACCTTTTACAATATAACTTAATTGAATTTCTTCATGTTGATGAAGTTTATCATAAAAAAAGGGTTCTAAATCAACTTGGTAAACCAAAGCTGCCGATTCCGGTTTAGGTATTTTAAAGGGTAGAACTTTCATAATTTCAGACGCATTAATAAGTACAAAATTAAGCAATAATGATTATTAAAAACTATTAATTAGATAATATAGTATCATAAGTGGATAAAAACAGATTATTTTAAATATGAAATCATATTTACATTTGTGGTATTAAAAATTAGATATATTATGAGTATTCAATGGAAAGGCGTTATGCCAGCAGTTACAACCAAGTTCACAGATACAGATGAACTAGATTTAAACATGTTTGAAGTAAATATAAAGGCACAGTTAGATGCTGGAGTCCATGGCATTGTACTTGGTGGCACTTTAGGAGAAGCTAGTACCTTGTTAGATGAAGAAAAACGAATTCTAACTCAAACCACAGTAGATATTGTTAAAGGTCAAGTTCCTGTTTTAATAAACATTGCCGAACAAACCACTAAAGCAGCCATTCAAGCAGCTCAAAAAGCTGAAGAGGATGGAGCTAAAGGTTTGATGATGCTGCCACCCATGCGTTATAAATCTGGAGACAGAGAAACGGTAGAGTACTTTAAAGCAGTTGCAAATAATACGTCGCTGCCTATTATGGTATATAACAATCCAGTGGATTATAAAATTGAAGTGACTTTAGATATGTTCGAAGAATTATTGAAATGTAACAATATAGAAGCAGTTAAAGAATCGACACGAGATACTACTAATATTACACGAATCAAAAATCGCTTTGGAGACCGTCTAAAAATTATGACAGGAGTTGATACTTTAGCTTTAGAAAGCATGTTGTTAGGAGCTGATGGTTGGATTGCTGGTTTAGTGTGTGCTTTTCCAGCAGAAACAGTGGCCATTTATCAACTTCAAAAGGCTGGTAGATTAAAAGAAGCTCTTGATATATATAGATGGTTTATGCCTTTGTTAGAGTTAGATATAAACCCTAAATTAGTACAGAATATTAAACTGGCAGAAGTTGCCACTGGAATTGGTACAGAAAACGTTCGTGCTCCAAGATTACCATTAATTGGAGATGCGCGTAAACATGTCTTACAAGTGATAGAAGAAGGTTTGAAAAACAGACCTACACTTCCAGATTACAAAAATTTATAATATGATATCAGGAAAAAATTATATAGGAAACCAACTTTCTGCAAATGGAAATAAAACTTACAAGACTTTTAATCCACAGTTGCATATTGAAAACAGTCCTATTTATACCGAATCCACAAAAGAAGAAATAGATAAAGCAGTTAGTTTAGCATCGAAAGCATTTAAAACATTTCGAAATATCTCTGGAAAAAAGAAAGCCGAATTTTTAAACGCTATTGCAGACGAAATTTTAGCATTAGATTCCGAATTAATAGAGACTTATTGTTCAGAAACTGGTTTGCCAGAAGGTCGTGCTATAGGAGAAAGAGGAAGAACCGTTGGACAATTGCGTGCTTTTGCCGAGTTGGTTCAAGAAGGTTCTTGGGTTGAAGCAAGTATTGATACGGCTCAACCAGAAAGACAGCCTATGTCAAAATCGGATATTAGAAAAATGTTGGTTCCTTTAGGGCCAGTTGTCGTATTTGGAGCTAGTAATTTTCCATTGGCTTATTCAACAGCTGGAGGAGATACTGCAGCAGCTTTGGCTGCTGGATGTCCAGTTCTTGTAAAATCGCATCCCATGCATGCAGGAACAGGAGAATTGGTTGCTTCTGCCATAATTAAAGCTGCCGAAAAAACAGGTATGCCAAATGGTGTGTTTTCAAATTTAAATAGTAGTGGAATTGAAGTGGGAACGCAATTGGTGTCGCATCCTGATGTAAAAGCTGTTGGATTTACCGGAAGTATTCGAGGTGGAAGAGCTTTATACGATTTAGCTGCTAAAAGAGAAGAACCCATTCCTGTTTTTGCGGAAATGGGAAGTATTAATCCAGTGGTTATTTTACCTGAAGCATTAAAAAATAAAGGAGTGGCTTTAGCAAACACCTATGCTGGATCTATTACTTTAGGAACTGGTCAGTTTTGTACCAACCCAGGGTTGTTGTTAGGAATTAAAAGCGACTCATTAACAAACTTCATTCAGAATTTATCTGATGAAATTATAAAAATTGAACCATCCTGTATGTTGCATCCAAATATTATTGGAGCTTATGAAAGCAACAAACAAAAAGCATTGTCTCAGCCAGAATTAACTGTGGTTGCCAATTATGATTCAGAAGTTAAACCTAATTATGCCAGACAAACGGTTACAACTGTTGAAGGTTCTACTTTTTTGAATAATACCACGTTACATCAGGAAGTATTCGGACCTTATTCTATGGTTGTTCAGTGTGAACATGCACAACAATTAGAACAGGTAATTTCAAAATTAGAAGGGCAGTTAACAGGAACTTTAATTGCTGAAAATGATGAAGCTGCGCAATATTCTCAAATTATTGAAGCGCTTCAAAACCGCGTAGGACGTATTATTTATAATGGTGTGCCTACAGGTGTTGAAGTTTGTCCGTCTATGGTTCATGGCGGACCATATCCTGCATCCACAGATAGTCGATTTACAGCTGTTGGAATTCATTCCATAAAACGATGGGTTAGACCATTTAGCTATCAGGACTGGCCAAATAACTTGTTGCCAGATGCATTGAAGAATGAAAATCCTTTACATATTTCACGTTTGGTAAATAATAAACAAACTACAGATAACATTTAAAAATGAAAAGCACGTTTGTTTGCATTGATGCACACACCTGTGGCAATCCAGTAAGAGTTATTAAACATGGTGGTCCAGATTTGATAGGAAATACCATGAGCGAGAAGCGTCAGCATTTTTTAAAGGAATACGATTGGATCAGGAAAGGTCTCATGTTCGAGCCTCGTGGTCACGACATGATGAGTGGCAGTATTTTATATCCACCACACCATTCTGAAAATGATTTTGCCATCCTATTTATTGAAACTTCTGGTTGTTTGCCAATGTGTGGACATGGAACCATTGGAACCATAACTATTGCCATTGAAGAAGGTTTGGTTAAACCAAAAGTTCCAGGAAAAATTAGAATGGAAGCACCTGCAGGATTAGTAGAAATAGACTATCAACAAACTGGAGCTAAAGTGGATTGGGTAAAACTAACCAATGTAAAAAGCTATTTAGCAGCCGAAGGTTTAACCATTGAGTGCCCAGAATTAGGAGAGATTCGTTTTGATGTGTCCTATGGTGGGAATTTTTATGCCATTGTGGATCCTCAAGAAAATTTTTCTGGAGTTCAGGATTTTTCGGCTTCAAAAATTATTCAGTATTCTCAAGTGGTAAGAGAGAGGATTAATAAAAAATATCCAAACCTATTTATTCATCCAGAAAATGAAACGATAAAAGACGTGACACATATGCTTTGGACAGGAACTCCAATAGACCCAACCTCTTCGGGTAGAAATGCTGTTTTTTATGGAGATAAAGCCATTGACAGAAGTCCTTGTGGCACAGGAACTTCGGCAAGATTGGCACAATTGTATGCGAAAGGAAAACTGAAAGTTGGAGAGGATTTTATTCATGAGAGTTTTATTGGAAGTAAGTTTGTTGGACGTGTTGAAAAAGAAACTACTTTAGATGGCAAATTAGCCATCATTCCTAGTATTCAAGGATGGGCAAAAATTTATGGACATAATACCATTACTATAGATACAGAAGATGATCCTTATGCTTTGGGGTTTCAAGTGATTTAAACTATTCCCAACTTGATTGAGAATCTAGAAGGAAATAAATTATTTTCCGAATAACGAATAACGAATAACGAATAACGAATAGTGAATAACGAATAGTGAATAGCGAATTGCGAATAAGGAATAGCGAATAACGAATAGTGAATAGCGAATAGCGAATAGCGAATAGCGAATAGCGAATAACGAATAGCGAATAACTCATTAACCCATTAATTCATTAGTTTTATTAGCTCATTAATTCATTAACTAAATGAAACATTGTATAATCATCGGAGGAGGCATCATAGGTTTATGCTCTGCTTATTATCTTCAGAAAGAAGGTCATCAAGTAACCATCATAGACCAATCCAATATGGATGCAGGAGCATCTTATGTGAATGCTGGATATTTATCTCCAAGTCATTTGGTGCCATTATCTGCTCCAGGCGTTATGAAAAAAGGTTTGAAATGGATGTTAAATCCTGCAAGCCCTTTATATATTAAACCACGTTTGGATTCCGATTTTATTAAGTGGACCTTAGCTTTTAATAAATCTTGCCATGCCAATCATGTTAAAAAAGCCATTCCTGCCATTAAAGGTATTACTTTATTGAGTCAGGATTTGTATGATGATATCAAACGTGAAGAGAACTTTAGCTTTCATTACGAGAAGAAAGGACTATTGATGTTGTGTCAGACTGAAAAATTGCTAGAAGAAGAAATAGAAACAGCTCATTTAGCAAAACGAGAAGGTTTGGATGTTAACGAGATTAGTCATGAAGAATTGAAAGAGCTAGAGCCTCATGCCACTTTTAATGTCAAAGGAGCTACTTATTATAAATGTGATTCTCATACCACACCTCATGAATTTATGACAGAGATGAAAGCACATTTAAAAGCTGTTGGTGTTCAGTTTTTTTCTAATGAAAAGGTAGAAGACTTAGTGGTAAATAATGGTAAAATTGAAGCTGTTATAACGAAAAATCAGACTTTAAAAGCTGATGAATTTGTGCTTGCTGCAGGTTCTTGGAGTTCCATATTAGGTAAAAAGCTAGGTTTAAAATTGTTGTTACAAGCAGGAAAAGGCTATCGTATTAATACTACTCAAGACACAGGAATTAGCATTCCATCTATTTTAGCTGAAGCCAAAGTAGCAGTTACACCTATGAATGGATTTACACGTTTTGCAGGCACTATGGAAATAGCAGGTATCAACGATAAAATAAATAAAATACGTGTTGAAGCCATTGCAAGAGCTGCAACAAGTTTTTACCCTGAAGTAGAACTTACCCAAGAAGAAAAGAATCAAGCTGCTTCTGGCTTACGTCCAGTTTCTCCCGATGGTTTGCCATTTATTGGAAAATCTTCAAAATGCAAAAACCTGACCATCGCCACAGGTCATGCCATGATGGGGTGGAGTATGGGTCCAGCGACTGGAAAGTTGGTTTCTGAAGTTATTTCAGATAAAAAACCTATTTTAGATTTAAATCCGTTTCATCCAGATAGAACATTTTAATTATGAGATACAATCAAATTCCAAATAGTTTATTCATAAAAAGCAGAACCAATTTTACAGCTAAAATGAAAGCCAATACGTTGGCTATTTTAACGTCCAATGATGTAAAACACAATAATGCAGACGATGTCATGGGTTTTACACAGAACAACGATTTGTTTTATTTGTGTGGTATCGACCAAGAAGAAACCATTTTGGTGTTGTATCCAGATGCTTATAAAAAGGAAAATCGGGAGATTCTGTTTATTAAAGAAACGAATGAACATATTAAAATTTGGGATGGCGACAAGCTAACTAAAGATCAAGCTACTAATATTTCCGGAATAGCACGTGTGGAATGGCTTCAGGATTTTGAAAAAGTCTTGCAATTAATGGCTTTTGAAGCAGATGGCATTTATCTAGGGCATAATGAGCACATCAAGCGTGTGACTTATAATCAGCAAACGCAGCAAGACAGAATGATAGCATGGTGTAAGGAGAAATATCCTTTGCATACGTATTATCGTGCTGCGAAAATTACACGCGATTTAAGATTGATTAAATCTGAAGAAGAAATTGCTTTAATGCAACAAGCAGCAAATATTAGCGTGAATTCTTTTAAACGCGTCTTGAAAGCTTGCAAACCAAGCATGAAGGAATACGAGTTGGAAGCCGAATTGTCTTATAGCCTAGTAAAATCTGGTGCTTCGCGTCATGCCTTTAAACCTATTGTGGCTTCAGGTAAAAATGCGTGTGCACTTCATTATAATACCAATGATGCTGTTTGTAAAGATGGCGACATGATTTTATTAGATTTTGGTGTTTGTTATGCCAATTACAATAGTGATACCACTAGATGTTTTCCTGTAAACGGAACATTTTCTGAAAGACAAAAAGAAGTTTATGCTTCTGTGTTGCATTGTTTAAAAGCAGGAAGTAAATTGTTGAAACCTGGGATTTTACCTTCAGATTATGAAGCTACTATGGCAAAATTAGTAGAAACTGAACTCATAAAATTAGGATTATTACAAGCTGAAGATGTTGCCAAACAAGACCCTGAAAAACCTTTGTATAAAAAGTATTTTATGCATGGCACAGCGCATCATATAGGATTGGATGTTCATGACGTAGGTTTGTATTCAAAAGCTCTAGAACCTGGAATGGTTTTAACTTGCGAACCAGGAATCTATATTCCAGAGGAAGGAATAGGTTGCAGGTTGGAAAATGATTATCTGATAATCAAAGACGGAAATATCAACTTAACAGAAGCTATGCCTATTGAGATTGAAGATATTGAAGCGTTGATGACATCTTCATCTTAAAATAAACCCATCTTTCATTGGGTCCTTTGGATCTATCACAAACGTGTGCTTTCCTGTAATATGAGCAGTGCCTTCCACTTGTGGAATCACAGCTTTAAATGTGCCAAAATCTTCTTCGGAAATAATGGAACCTTTAAAAACGGAGCCTGTAATACTCTCTATACTCATAGTTTCATTATAAGTCATTTCATTTCTAGCTTTGTGAATTGCCATTCTACCAGAAACACCTGAGCCAGTAGGACATCTATCGACTTCGCCTTCAGCAAATATGCACACATTCCGACTATCTACTCCAGATTCTTGCTTCTTATTATCTATAAAAATGGTGCCATAAAGAAAACTCAAATCTTCTTCAAAAGGATGAATAATTTCTTTATCGTTTTTCATAACAGCATGTTTAATATCCATGCCTTTAGCTATTAAAGACCGATAAGATTCTGGTTTTAAATTGAAATCGAAATTGTTTTTTGCCATATCCACATAGGCATAAAAAGCACCACCATAAGCTAGGTCATAAGTTACTACTCCAAGACTATCAACCTGCACTTTATTATCTAAACTAACTACAAAACTTGGCACACAATGAAACCTAACACCAGTAACTTTTCCATCTTTTACATGAGCGAAAGACGTAATTCTACCACAAGGCGCATCTATTTTTAAGGTATTATCTCCTTCTTTAACTTCAATCCATTTCATTTCTACAGCTAATGTTGAAATAGCAATAATGGCATGACCACACATGGTAGAATAGCCTTCGTTGTGTAAAAAGATAATTCCAAAATCGCCTTCATCATTGTTTGGAGGAGTTAAAATACAGCCATACATGTCTGCATGTCCACGAGGTTCAAACATTAAAGCTGTACGTAAGTGGTCGTAATTTTCTAAACAATACCTTCTATATTCTAAAACTGAATTTCCTCTTAGTTCTGGGAAACCATCAATAATAACACGAAGGGGTTCGCCACCAGTATGCATATCAATGGTTTTTATTTGTAACCAATTGGTATTTGGATTAAAATCTGTTTTATTGCGAATGTTAAGGTATGTGTTATTCATTGGTATATTTATTATAATAGTAAGTAGCTGCAGTTAAATCCTCTAGAGAATGACCTACAGATTTAAAAAAAGTTATTTCATTTATATTTTGTCTTCCAGGTTTTTGATTAGAGCATAGCTCAAACAGGTCTGCTTTAATATCTTTTTCTTTAAGAATGCCATTTTTTAATGGGATAACAATATCTCCACTTTCTTTAAGTCCACCTTGGTAGGTATCGATAAATATGGAAGATTTTTTAATAACTTCATCATTAGCTTCTCTCATATCTGGTTTATAAGCACCAACTAAATCGATATGTTGTCCAGATTTTAATAATTCACCTAAAACTAAAGGAGTTTTTGATAAGGTGGCACTGGAAATAATATCGACTTCAGAAATTTTTTCTTCAATCGTTTCAATAGGATACACATGGAATTTTTCATTTTGAAGTTCAGCAGCTATTGCTTCTGCTTTCTCCATATGTCTGCCCCAAATAAAAACATTTTTTATAGGTCTTACTGAAGCATGAGCTTTTATAAGATTTATGGATAAAGCACCAGTACCAATCATTAGCAGAGATTTTGAATCTTTCTTAGATAGATAAGATGATGCCAAAGCCGATGCAGCTGCAGTGCGTTTAACGGTTAAACTTTTGGCTTCTATGATGGCTTTTATAGTGCCTTTTAAAGCATTGAAATAAATATAAGTACCTTGAATGGAGGGTAGATTAAACCGACTGTTTTCTGGATTGACTGTGACTATTTTTACACCAGCTACTTTCCCTGGATTCCATGCAGGCATTAATAAGAGTGTTGACTCTGAGTTGACTTCTAGATTCGGAAAATCATGATGATGACGTAAAGGAACCATCACATCCTTATTAGAAAAACTCTGTTTTAATTCTTGAATTAATTCAGAGAAAACAGTGCTTTGCTCAATAAAAGCATCTCCAATTTGTAGAATTTTATCCATACTTTAAAAGTAGCTAAAATTTAAATTATAAATACATTTTAACTATAAATCAGTGAATATTATATTTATATTGGATAATATAGTATCTAAATTGATTCACTTATTATGGAAAGCTATTCTTTTAACCAGCCATCAATTATGTTATAGATTTCTTTTTGTGTTTCTGGACTAAAACTTTTTATTCTAGTTGTATGACTTCCTTCAGGTAGAACAAATTTATAGACCTCTCTTTTTAAAGCATTATCTTCTAATTCTACTGCAGTTGCACTCCAGGCATCATATTCGCCATAGATAAAAAGCATATCTTCGGCAGAATTATCCAGAAATGTTTGAACCTCTTGCATAGGTTTTAAATCGTATTCTTTAGAAATACCTTCAGGGAAAGCCCATTCGAATTTATAAATTTCTTCGGTATTTAAATACTGTTTAAAAGGAGCTGTTTCATAACCATAAATTCCTTGTTGTGTTAAAGCAGCCCAAAAGTAAGGTTGTAAATTTTCGACCGCTTTTTCTTCAAAGAAACCATAACCAACCACATTAATCAAGTGGGTGTAAATTTCCTCAACAGAAGCATTCTGAGTTGGGATACTTTCAATGGGAGTTCCCCATTGCCAAAACGCAAAAGAATATTCTAAAATGGTATAATCTATGGCTTTATCTATACCAAATTCCCATGTCATATTTTTTTCTTTAGCTTCATTTTTCATCATTTCCAAAAGAGCTGCTCTGTTTTCAAAACATAAGTTTTGAAACGCTTTTACTTTATCTCTATTTTCTTGAGTGCTAACAGTATTTAAAAATTCATAAACTCTTGGGTCTTCACGTTCAAAATTTAAAGGACCAACATAACAAACACACCCATCTACGTTGTCTGGAAAATATCTACGATGCAACATGGTTGTCTGGCAGCCTTTAGAAATTCCAGTAGAAATAAACTTGGCTTCTGGATACAATGCTTTTTTAATGGCATCTATAATTCTTGCTTGATCTTTTGCTGCATTTTCAACAGTCAAGGTATTCCAGTCTATAGTTTCTGGTCGTGAATTATTAAAATATCTATGTTCTATATTAATTTGATTCGCTTTATAGTGGTCTGCTAATTCACCGGCTTTTTCTGAGCCAATGCCATAACCTTGAAGTTCAACTATAACAGGTTGTGAAGGTTCAACAAAACCTAAAAAAACACGTTGATTAAAAGTGCCCTTTGTCAAGTCGTTGTAATCTATGGGTTGCTCAAACCAGATTTCATAATTCTCATTAAAATGACTTACAGGTTCTCTTTTTTCTATGCTAACAATATTTTTAATGGAAGCTAATTTTTCGAAATTTGATAAATTAGTTGAAGCTAAAGCTAAAGTTGAATCAGAAGCTATAGCCGAAGTAGAAGTAGAAGTTTGTGAAGTCTTACAATTTATAAGTAAGATTACAAAAAGGGATAGAAATAGTTTTCGTATTAATTTCATAAGTCGTTGTTTAAGAGTTTCGCAATATGTTATAAATATAGTGATTAAACTATAACAATTCTAATATACGCTCTAATGCCATGCCTCTAGAGCCTTTAATTAATAGGGTTGCATTTTCTAGATTTTTTATATGGAACTGCTCTTTAAACTCGTTGAATGTTTTATAAGTTTCATTATTTGTATGGATGGCATGGTGAAAATTTTCACCTATATATATTACTTTCGAAATGTTAAGAGAATTAGCTAATTTAGCGATTGTTATATGTTCTTTATTAGCTTCTGTACCCAATTCGAACATATCACCAAGAATGGCTATTTTGTTTTTAGCTTCCAACTTTCCAAAATTTTGCAAGGCAACAGTCATACTTGAAGGGTTTGCATTGTATGCGTCTAGAATAATTTTGATTGTGCCTTTTTCTACAATTTGAGATCTGTTGTTTTTTGGTGTGTAGTTTTCTATAGCTTCTTTAATTAATGCTTTATCAATTTTGAAAAAAGTGCCTATTGCTATAGCTATAGCAATGTTATTGAAATTGTATTCGCCAATTAATTGGCTCCTTATTTCTATATTATTCAAACTGACTGTTACGTTTGGTTGAGCCCTTTTAAAATAAATTTCAACATCATCTGTTTTCTGTTGCCCAAAGGTAAACGTATTAGCTCCTTGGCTTTTTTCTAGTTGTAAGGAATCGTTTGAGTTAACAAAAATAGTTTTGTTGTGTTCTATAAGATGATTGTAAAGTTCAGATTTTCCTTCAATAACACCTTCTACGCTACCAAAACCTTCTAAATGTGCCTTTCCGAAATTGGTGATCAAGCCATAATCTGGAAAGGTTATGTTACATAGAAACTCTATTTCTTTTTTGTGATTAGCTCCCATTTCAACTATGCCTATTTCTGTATTCTTGTTCATTTTTAACAATGTTAAAGGCACACCAATATGGTTGTTGAGATTTCCTATAGTTGCTGAGGTATTATATTTTTTTGACAATACAGCATGAATCAACTCTTTGGTAGTAGTCTTTCCATTACTTCCAGTTAGTGCAATAATTGGAAGATTTAAATATTTTCTATGATAACTTGCTAATTTTTGCAAGGTTGTAAGTACATCTTCAACTAAGATGCATTGTTTGTTAATTGCAAATTCTTCTTCATCTATGATACAATAGGAAGCACCATTTTCTAGGGCTTGTTTAATAAAGGCGTTGCCATTAAAATTGTCGCCTTTCAGAGCAAAATATAAATCGTTCTTAGATATTTTTCTTGTGTCTGTTGAAACAGAAGGGTATTTTAAAAAGAGTTTGTACAGTTGTTCTATGTTCATAAAATAAAAGTATAAAAAAAGTCCTAACAAATTGTTAGGACTATTTTAAAAGATATAATAAATCTTAATTTTTTGTTTTGTTTTTTTGTTTAGATTTAGAACCCACTCTTGACATAGCACATCTAAAGCCAATATAATCTGTAGCCATAGTTTGTGGGAAATAACGTCTTTGTGCTGGATCTAACCAATACTCTCTGTCTTTCCAAGAACCACCTTTGTAAACACGAACTTCGTCGTTAATTAAAGAAGTTCTTTTGTTTGATTTGTCGTATTCTCTAATTAATGCACCAGTAGAATCGTCTATATCTACATTATGTTTAGGAGAATTATACATTTTACTTGTCATTGATGTTTCGCTAGCAACACCTTCTTCATCGCCAAAACTTTCTCTGTATTGACGAGACGATTGTTTATCTCCATCTCTAAAGTTTCTGTTATCGCTTCTATCAAAGTTTTGTCTTAAATAGGTTTCATCATCATCTACTGCAACTTGAGAAATTTCACCAGGTAAATCTCTTGCAATAACTTTACCGTTAGGTAAGGTATCGAAGACAATCTCTTCAGTTGTTACAATTTTTACGGTACCATCTTCGCTAATAGCATTTTTAGTGTAAACATTACCACGATAGTAGTTAAAGTCGTTAAATTCGTCATCCACTATAGGTCTGTAAACATCTGCTACCCATTCGGCAACGTTTCCAGCCATATCATATAAACCAAAATCGTTTGGCTCGTATTTTTTCACTTCGTTTGTAATATCAGCACCATCGTCTGACCATCCAGCAATACCACCATAATCTCCATTTCCTTGTTTGAAGTTAGCTAATTGATCTCCTCTTACTTTACGTTTTCCAGAACGAGTATATTGACCATCCCAAGGGTATTTTTTTCTACCTCTGTAAATGTTATAACTACGTAACTCTGTTAAACCTAAAGCAGCATATTCCCATTCAGCTTCTGTTGGAAGTCTATAACTTGGTGAAATAATACCTGTTTCTCTACCAGCATAAACACCAGTTGTATCTCCAGAAGCAGTTGTATTTACTCTCCTTCTTGTATTTTCAGGATTAGTAAGACTATCATTACCACCATAAACTTGAGTAGGAGCATTAATATATGTATCTGTATTAAAAGTTTCTCCAGCTGCTACACTAGTAATTTTAGCATCTCTAGTAATATAGCCAGCATTTTCTAAATACATTTCATTTACACGATCTGTTCTCCAACTTGCAAATTCAACAGCTTGAATCCAACTAACACCTACCACAGGATATTCTCCATAGCCAGGATGACGTAAATAGTTTTCAGTCATAACTTCATTATAACCTAATCTATTTCTCCATACTAGAGTGTCTGGAAGAGCACCATTGTATATAGCTTTATAGTTTTCTTCAGTTGGTGGGTAAATTCTTTTTAACCAATCTAAGTATTCCATATACATTTTGTTGGTTACTTCTGTTTCATCCATGTAAAAAGACTGAATGTGCTGTTGGTTTGGAGTGTTGTTCCAATCGTGCATAACATCGTCTTGAACTTTACCCATTGTAAAAGTTCCACCTTCTACAAATACTAAACCAGGAGCTGTTTCTTGTTCTTTAAATTGTGTGTTGTATTGGAACCCTCCTTCTCTAGAGTTTATATCCCAACCGGTAGCTCTGGAGCTGTTTGAGCTTGATGATCTTTTACAACCAACTGTAGTTATAGAAATTGCTAACAATAACAATATCTTAAATGCCATTACTTTTTTCATATCCATACTTTTAAGTAAGCTAATTCATGTTTTTGGTGACGCAATATAAGCATTATAGCGAATATTACAAGGAAAAATATCAAATTTGATTAAAAAAAAATGCATTTCATCCTATTTATTGCACCTTACAACGATGTTTTTTACACTTTTAATCGGTAATTTGTGATTAAATAACGTACAATTTTATAAATTATTATTGTATTTTTGAATCGTTTTTTTAAAATTGTTTGTTTTGCGATAATAACAAGCAATTATTCACGTTAATTAATCAATGAAAAAGAAATTTTTATCCCTATTACTTTTTATCACTTTTATATCTTTTTCCCAACAAAAGCAATTTAAAATTAATTGGGATGGTACAAAAGTGCTGTCTACAGAAAGCTTTAAGTTAACTGTACCTTCTTTTAATGAAGAGCATTTTAATTATAGTTTGACGGAAGGGTTACAATTTGTTTCTCAATGGTCTGTTTCGCAAGCAGTAGATGAGACCTCTGTTTTTATTGATAATGTTGAATATGCTAACATTTCAAAAGCTGATTTAAAGGATATAAATCTAGAAACTATTCCAAATAAATTGACATTTAGTTTAAAAACTTCAATAGCTAGAAATTCTAATTTTGCTTATTTCATTCTTTCTCCTATAATAAAAACAAACCAAGGTTATAAAAAGGTAATTTCATTTTCTGTTTCTTATAAAAGTGGCAGTCTTAAAAGAAATTATAATCAATATAATCAAAGAGTAATTACAAATTCGGTATTAAGTAGTGGACAATGGTTTAAATTCTATATAGATACAACTGGAGTTTTTAAAATATCGAAAAATTTTCTTTCTAATTTAGGAATTAATACAAATAATGTAGATCCAAGAACTATAAAATTATATGGAAATGGAGGGAGAATGATTCCTTATGCAAATTCGGAACCTTATCCATTAGATATTCAAGAAAATGCTATTAAAATTATAGGAGAAACGGATGGTGTTTTTAATGATAACGATTATATCCTATTTTATGGACAAGGACCAAAAGGATATGATCAAGTTAGTAATACCAATATTAATTGTTATACAGATAAGACCTACTATTATATTAATATTAGTTCTGGACATGGTAAAAGAATACAGCCTTTTGTTCAACCTACAGGACCAGTTGATTTAATGATTGATACGTTTCAAGATTATAAGTATCATGAAGTTGATGAATATAATTTAGCAAGTGTCGGAAGACGTTGGTTTGGAGATAAATTTGATATTGAAGACACAAAAACATTCGATTTTTCTTTTCCAGACTTGGTAACTACTATTCCAGTAAAACTAAAAGTGTTTTTAGGGTCTACTTCTGAAATAGCAACTAGCATGCAAGTAAATATTAATAGTGATAATATTATTACTTTACCTTTACCAGCAACTACAGACTCTAATCTTGCAACTGAAAACAGTTTTGATAATAATGTAATAGTTAATTCCTCTAATCTTACCGTTAGTTTAACACATAACAATAATGGTAATCCTTCAGCTTTAGCCTATGTAGATTACATTTCTATAGAAGCTACTAGAGCACTAAATTTTGTTGGGAATCAATTTGCTTTCAAAAACAATGCAGTTACTCAGTTAACTGGAATAGGTCAATATAACATTACAAATACAGCACAAGTTTCAGAAATTTGGAATGTTACAGATATTTACAATGTTACCAATCTGGTAAATTCCAATAATGCTCCTAGCATTAGTTTTACTTCATCTCTTGGAGTCTTAAAAACTTATGTATTAGTTACACCTTTAAATTATTTTGAGCCTCAAATAGGTAATATTAAAACGGTTACTAATCAAGATTTAAAAGGTACTATATTTCAAGATTCTCAAGGACAATTTAAAGATATTGATTATTTAATTGTTACACCAAATGCTTTTAAAACACAAGCTGAAAGGTTAGCTCAAATTAACAGAAATGTTAATCAATTAAATGTAAAAGTTGTTTCTTTAGATCAGATCTATTCTGAATTTAGTACAGGAAATCAAGATATTGGCGCTATTAGGAATTTTGTAAAATACATTTACGATAATGCTAGTACACCTAGTAAAAGAATTAAATATGTTTGTTTATTTGGAGATGGCTCTTTTGATTATAAAGATAGAATTCCAAATAACACCAATTTTGTGCCTTCATGGCATGCTTACAGCAGTTTTAATTTAACTAATTCGTTTATTTCAGACGATTTTTATGGAATGATGGACTCTAATGAAGGAGCAATGGATATATCTGATAAATTAGATATTGCTGTAGGTAGAATCTTAGCAGAGTCTTATCAAAGTGCTAAAGAGCTTGTAGATAAAGTAGAAAGGTACTATGTAGAAGCATCTTATGGTAGTTGGAGAAATAACTTTGTTGTTATATCAGACGATGTAGATGAAACTTGGGAACAAGTACTTCAAGCAACTACAGATTCAATTGGTAATGCTGTTTCAGCTCAAAAACCTTTTATTAATGTTACTAAAATACATTCTGATGCATTTCAACAAGAATCATCAGCAGGTGGAGATAGATATCCAACTGTTAATACAGCTATAAAAAACTCGTTAGAAACAGGTGCTTTGGTTGTTAATTACTTTGGTCATGGTGGAGAAGATGGGTTAGCACACGAACGTATTTTTGAAAAAACAGATGCACAAGAATTAAATAATGTTTGTAAACTTAATTGTTTTGTAACAGTTACTTGTGAATTCACAAAATTTGATAACCCTTTGCGACCAACTGCAGGAGAATATACCTATTGGAATAAAGATGGTGGAGCCATAGGCTTAATTACAACTACCAGGCAGATATTCGTTAATGTAGGCGTTTCATTTAATACTATTTTAGAAGAATATTTGTTTTCTTATAGTGATAACGATAATTTCCCAGACAGCGAATACCCTAGTATGGCAGAAGCTTTAAGGCTAACTAAAATCGATCCTGCAATATCTAATGGAGGACAAAGAAGATTGGTGTTTTTTATTGGTGATCCAGCTATGAAATTAGCATTTCCAAAACCCCATATTGTATTAACTAAAATAAACGATGCACCAATTTCAGGTGCTACAGATGTTCTACAGGCTTTAAGCCACGTAAAGCTTTCAGGTGAAGTAGTTGATTTATCAGGTAATGTTATAAGCGATTTTAATGGAGTACTTTCAACAACTATTTATGATAAAAACATCCAGAGACAAACTTTAGGGAATGATGGTACAACAGATAGCGGTCAAGTAATTATTATGGATTTCGAGACTCTTGGCTCTATTATTTTTAGAGGACAGTCTTCAGTTACAAATGGACAATTTGAAATTGAATTTGTTGTACCTAGGGATATTGGTATTCCAGTTGGTTATGGGAAAGTTAGTTTTTATGCAAAAAAAGACGGACAACTTTTAGATCATTCTGGAGCAAGTGTTAATCAAGTTCAAATAGGTGGATTAAATGAAAATGCCGAAGCAGATAATGTAGGACCAATAATAAACGCATACATGAACGACGAAAGTTTTGTTTCTGGAGGAATAACAAACAGTTCCCCAACTTTATTATTGAAATTACAAGACGATAATGGAATTAATACAGCTAGTGGTATTGGTCATGATATTGTAGGGATACTTGATGGTGACGAAGCGAATCCTTATGTTTTAAACGATTATTATCAGACTGAATTAGACAATTATCAAAGAGGTATAGTTAATTATCCATTAAGAGATTTAGAACCAGGATTGCATACATTATCTATAAAAGCGTGGGATGTTTACAACAATTCCTCTACTACAGAAATCCAATTTGTGGTTTTTGACGAGAATCAACAGTTGGTTATCGAAAATGTTTTAAATTATCCAAATCCCTTTGTTAATTACACAGAATTTTGGTTCAATCACAATAGTTCGGAGCCTTTAGACGTTTTAGTTCAAATATTTACTGTTACTGGAAAAATTGTTAGAACCTTAAGTGGTCAAACAAATACAGGTGAATGTTGTAATAATGGAGCCTCAAGTTTATCTAGAGAAATTATTTGGGATGGAAGAGACGATTTTGGAGACAAAATAGGAAAAGGCGTTTATATTTATAAACTAACAGTCCGTTCGGCAACTTTAAATAAAACCGTAGAAAAAATAGAGAAACTTGTTATACTATAATAAAAATATATATTTGTCAAATAATAAAAATTTATGAAGAAATCACTTTTAATGTTATCAGCATTCTTCTTTGCTGTCCAAATACAGGCCCAAACAGTTGTTATTCCCGATGAACCAGACTCACGAGTAATAACTACAGGAGTTCCTTTTTTATTAATAGCATCAGATGCTCGTGGAGCTTCTATGGGAGATATGGGAGTTGCAACTTCTGTAGATGGGTATTCGCAACAATGGAATGCCTCAAAATATGTGTTTTCAGAAACAAAACAAGGTGTTGCAGTTAGCTATACGCCATACTTAAGTAAGTTAGTAAACGATATCTTTTTAGGTAGTTTAACATATTTTAATAGATTAAACGAAAGAAGTTCTTTTTCAGCCAGTTTTAGATATTTTTCTCTAGGAGAAATAGAGTTTGTAGAATTTGAAGATCAGACGCCTTTAATGAAAAGCCCTAACGAATTTACTTTTGGTGTATCATATGCCTTAAGACTTAGCGAACAATTTGGGATGGCAGTTAGTATGAATTATTTGAATTCCGATTTAAAAATTGATGATGGGACAGACACCTCAGCAGCAAGTACTTTTGGCGTGGATGTTTCTGGGTATTACCAAAGTGAAGAACAGGCATATAATTCTTTTAATGGTAGAACCAGATTTGGATTTGCTATTCAAAATATAGGTCCAAAATTTAAGTACGACCAAGGAGGTCAAGAAAATTTCCAACCTACAACCTTACGTTTAGGAGCTGGTTTCGACTTTATTTTAGACGATTTCAATAAAGTATCTGTAACAGGTGAAGTAACGAAACTTTTAGTACCAACGCCTCCAATTACTGGTAAAGAATATGAATATGAGGACACTAACAGTAATGGGCAATATGATTCAGGGGAACCTAAAATATACTTAAATGATGTTATTATAGAAGGAAAAGATCCAGACGTAAGTTTTGTTAAAGGGATGTTTCAATCTTTTAGCGATGCACCAGGAGGGTTTAGCGAAGAAATGGAAGAATGGACTTGGGCATTAGGAGCAGAATATTCGTATCAAGATTCTTTTGCTTTTAGAGCAGGGTATTTTCATGAAAGTGAAGACAAAGGAGCCAGACAATTTTTTGCTATTGGCGCAGGATTTACATATAATGTTGTAGGTATTGATTTATCTTATTTATTCTCAGCATCAAAAGTGCCAAGCCCATTAGAAAACACACTTCGTTTCTCTCTAACATTTAATATAGACAGAGAAGCATATTCAGAATATTAAAATACAATCTAAAAACAAACATTAAAAACTATTGCCAATCGCAATAGTTTTTTTGTCTAAAATAGTATCAGTAACTTTAGGAATATTTAAAATATATGAAGGACATAAAAATTGAATCTATATTAACGGTTTACGATAATATTGAAGAACTACCAGAAGAAGTTTCGAACTTAATGGATCATGCCATGTTAGCTAGAAAAAATTCGTATTCGCCATATTCCAAGTTTAGTGTTGGTGCAGCCATTTTATTAGATAATCATCAAATTGTTTTAGGAAGTAATCAAGAAAATGCCTCTTATCCATCTGGATTATGTGCAGAAAGAACAGCCATTTATTATGCAGGCTCGCAATTTCCTGAAGCAAAAATTTTAAAAATGGCCATCATTGCTGGATCAAGAATACATCAAACCATGACACCTATACCTCCTTGTGGCGCTTGTAGGCAAGCTATTGCAGAATATGAAGTAAAACAAGATGCGCCTATTGAAATATATTTTATGGGAGAAACAGGAAAAGTAGTAAAATCTCATTCTTTAGCAAACTTATTGCCTTTAGTTTTTGATAAATCAGTTCTTTAACTAATTATTTGTAGCAAATTCATACTCTCTCATTAAATTTTACGAAATACAGTTTTTTCATTAGTAACTAATGTAGTATTTTTGTTATTCGTTTATTAAAGTAACGTAACCAATGCAAAAAATAACAAAAGAAGTTTACCTTAAGTGGTATGAAGATATGTTATTCTGGAGAAAGTTTGAAGACAAACTAGCTGCCGTTTACATTCAACAAAAAGTTAGAGGATTTCTTCATTTATATAACGGTCAAGAAGCTATTCTAGCTGGAGCATTACATGCTATGGATTTGACTAAAGATAAAATGATAACAGCTTACCGTAATCATGTTCAACCAATAGGTATGGGAGTTGATCCTAAACGTGTTATGGCAGAATTATATGGAAAAGCTACAGGAACCTCTCAAGGTTTAGGAGGTTCTATGCATATTTTTTCTAAAGAACACCGTTTTTATGGAGGTCATGGAATTGTTGGAGGACAAATACCTTTAGGTGCAGGAATTGCATTTGGAGACAAATATCATGGTAGTGATGCCGTTACTCTATGTTGTTTTGGAGATGGAGCTGCTAGACAAGGTTCTTTGCATGAAACTTTTAACTTGGCCATGCTATGGAAACTTCCTGTTATCTTTGTATGTGAAAACAATGGCTATGCCATGGGAACATCAGTAGCAAGAACAGCCAATCATACAGATATTTGGAAACTTGGAAAAGGTTATGAAATGCCTTGTGGACCCGTAGATGGAATGAATCCGGTAAAAGTTGCTGAAGCCTTTGATGAAGCTATTCAACGAGCTAGAAGAGGAGAAGGACCAACATTTTTAGAATTAAAAACCTATAGATATCGAGGTCATTCTATGAGTGATGCTCAACATTACAGAACAAAAGAAGAAGTAGAAGAATACAAAAAAATTGATCCTATTATTCAAGTAAAAGATATTTTACTTGATAAGAAATATGCTACGGAAGCCGACATCAAAAAAATTGATAAACGTGTGAAAGATTTAGTAAACGAATGTGAAAAATTTGCTGAAGAGTCGCCTTATCCAGATAAAAATGTGATGTACGATGCTGTTTACGAGCAAAAAGATTATCCATTTATTCAACATAAAATATAAGCTATGGCAGAAATTATAAATATGCCTCGTTTAAGCGATACCATGGAAGAAGGTACTGTGGCTACTTGGTTGAAAAAAGTTGGAGATAAAGTTGAAGAAGGCGATATTCTTGCTGAAATTGAAACAGATAAAGCCACTATGGAGTTCGAATCTTTTCACCAAGGTGTTTTATTGCATATTGGTGTTCAAGAAGGAGAAACAACTAAAGTAGATGAGCTTCTTGCTATTATTGGAGAAAAAGGAGAAGATATATCTTCGTTGATTTTAAATTCTAAATCAACAGAAAACAGTTCTGAAGATAAAGACACTTCTAGCAAAATTGAGACATCAAAAAAAGAAGACTCAAAGAATGAAGATAAAGCAGAACTACCTCAAGGAGTAACCATTGTAACCATGCCACGTTTAAGTGATACTATGGAAGAAGGTACGGTTGCCACTTGGCTTAAAAAAGTTGGAGATAATGTATCTGAAGGAGATATTCTTGCTGAAATAGAAACAGATAAAGCAACTATGGAATTTGAAAGTTTCCAATCAGGTACTTTATTGCATGTTGGATTGAAAGAAGGAGAGTCTGCAAAAGTAGATGCTCTTTTAGCTATTATTGGTCCTAAAGGAACAGATGTTTCAGATGTTACTAAAAATTTTAAAGCTGAAAATTCAACTGCTACAAGAGAAACTTCTTCACAAGAAAAGCCTTTAAAAGAAAAAGAGGAAATAAAAAAATCAGATGAAAAACAAGAAGTTTCAAGTTCAACTTCAAGTTCAGATTCTAGTAGAATATTTATTTCTCCATTAGCTAAAAGAATGGCTGATGAAAAAGGAATTAATATTTCTCAAGTAAAAGGTACTGGAGAAAATGGTAGAATTATAAAACGTGATATTGAAAACTTTACACCAGCAACTTCTTCTCAATCGGTTGGTAAATTTGTGCCAAGTGGGCAAGAAGATTTTGATGATGTAAAACACTCACAAATGCGTAAGGTAATTGCTAAACGTTTAGCAGAGTCTAAATTTACGGCACCACATTATTATTTAAATGTAGAGTTTGATATGGAGAATGCTATAGCGTTCCGTCAACAATACAATACCTTACCAGACACCAAAATTTCTTATAACGATATAGTTGTAAAAGCCTGTGCTCTGGCATTAAAGCAGCATCCTCAAGTAAATTCTCAATGGTTTGACGACAGAATGCAGCTTAATAATCACGTGCATATTGGAGTAGCTGTAGCAGTTCCAGATGGTTTAGTGGTTCCTGTAGTAAAATTTGCAAACGAACAAAGTTTAACTCAAATTGGAGCTGCAGTAAAAGATTTTGCAGGTAAAGCTAGAAATAAAAAATTAACACCTCAAGAAATGGAAGGTAGTACCTTTACTATTTCTAATTTAGGGATGTTTGGAATTGAAAGTTTTACTTCAATTATCAACCAACCAAACTCAGCTATTTTATCTGTAGGAGCTATTGTGGAAAAACCGGTAGTTAAAAATGGACAGATAGTAGTAGGAAACACCATGAAATTAACCATGGCTTGCGACCATAGAACTGTTGATGGAGCAACTGGATCTGAATTTCTTTTAACATTAAAAGGATATATTGAAAACCCTGTGACGATGTTGGTTTAATGGAACTCATTTAGATATTAGCGAAGAATCTATTATATTAGAATCCTGCTTATACAGCAGGATTTTTTTTTAACTTTAAAACTAATTTTTTTACCTATGAATAAAATTTTATTTCTAATTTTTACAGGATTCATTCTATTAGGATGTAAATCATCAACAGTTGTAATTAATAATGAAGATCCAAGTCAAAATATCATTCCAAAAGCATCTAAAAACGATGTTATAATCTCTTTATCAGATTCAAAAAAGAATCTATTAGCAACTTCTTTTGAGCTTAATGAAACCGTTTCATTTTTGGCTTCAGATGAATTACAAGGGAGAAATACAGGCACTGAAGGGATTGAGCAAGCAGCTGTTTTTATAGAGAATAAGTTTAAATCTTATCGACTACAACCATATTTTGAAACATATAGAGATTCATTTAAAATAGGAGAAAAGAATGCTTATAATCTGGTAAGTTTTCTAGAAGGTAAAGACCCGAATCTTAAAAATGAAATCATTATAATTGGGGCTCATTACGACCATATTGGTTATGGTAAAGTTGTTGAAAACGATTCTATTGCGAATGGAGCAAACGACAATGCTGCAGGAACAAGTTCAGTTTTGGCTATTGCAAAATATTTTTCTGAAGCAAAATCTAATGGAAGAAGCTTGATGTTTGTACTTTTTTCAGCAGAAGAAATGGGTTTATTAGGATCAAAACACTTAGCAGGTAAATTAAAAACAAAAGAGATTGATTTATACACCATGTTAAATTTTGAAATGATTGGAGTGCCTTTTACAGACAGAGATTATGTGGCATTTGTTACAGGCTATGACTTGTCTAATATGGCAGAAAAAATAAACGAATATGCTGGTAGTAATCTTGTTGGGTTTTCTGAAATTGCTAAACAATATCAACTGTTTAAAGCATCAGATAATCATCCTTTTTACGAAGCTTTTAATTTACCATGTCAAACCATAGCATCCTGCGATTTATCTAATTATGACTACTATCATCATGTAGACGATGAAGCTGATAAATTAGATTATGCTCATATGGTGTCATTAATCAATAAAATGATCCCAGTTATTGAAATAATGAGTCATACTAAAACAAAAGAAATTGTTCTGTATGAAGAGTAAAAACATAATTATAACAGGAACTAGTAGAGGAATTGGATTTGAACTTGTAAAACTGTTTGCAAATCATGGGTATCAAGTGTTAGCACTTTCAAGAAATGATAATCCTGTAAAAAATCTTCAATTAAAAAATGTCACTTCTTTTTCTTTTGATTTAAGCGACAAATCCAGTTATAAAACAGTTGAAGAATTTATAAAAGAAGAGTGGCATCAAGTTGATATATTAATCAATAATGCAGGAGCTTTATTAAATAAACCATTTGCCGAAACAACTTTTCTAGATTTTGAACAAGTTTATAAAACCAATGTTTTTGGTGTTTCAGAGATGATAAGAACAGTCGTTCCTTTCATGAAAAAAGATAGTCATGTTGTAACAATAAGCTCCATGGGTGGTGTTCAAGGAAGTGTTAAATTTTCAGGATTGTCTGCTTATAGTTCAAGTAAAGCAGCTGTAATTACTCTTACCGAATTATTAGCTGAAGAATATAAAGAAATGGGTCCAAGCTTTAATGTTCTTGCTTTAGGTGCAGTGCAAACTGAAATGTTAGAGGAAGCATTTCCTGGATATCAAGCTCCAATAACTGCACTTGAAATGGCAAATTATATTTTTGATTTCTCTTTAAATGGGCAAAAGTATTTTAATGGTAAGTTGCTACAGGTTTCAAATTCTACACCTTAATAAGAGTTACAATGTAACTCCTTGTGTTGTAAACGAAATACCTTGTTGTCCAGAGGTTGAAATCATAACAGCTTCAAATAATGGTTCATGACCAGATTCATTTAAAGCCCAATCGAATATAAAATTGGCTCCAGATCCACCATGTGTATCTTTTTCATCTATAATTATTTCAATTGTTTCTAAAGGGTTTAATAGAATAGGATCTTTAAAATATGTTCTAATCAAATCGCCTTTTGTATTATAATAAGATGCTTCTAATAGATAAACGGGTTCAGTTACGCTAACATTTCTTAAACTAACAGTTACTGTTAGTGCAATGGTTCTATGTTCTGTTATACTATATATTTCAGAATAAACAGAAAGATAACTTGAGCCTTTTTTTAGACTGTCTGTTACTGGTAATTCAATACTTCTTTTTTTCCAATTAATTGGATCTATGTCATCAGTTTGCTCATTTTTTTGACATGAAACAAATAACATACAAGAAATAAAAAGTAGAAAAGCATATTTCATAATTTCAAGAATTTATTTTTCATTTTTTAGGTTGTCTAAATTTACAATTTTTATTGCCATACACAATTACATTTCATTTTAATAAAGTAATTTTGCATTTCAAATTCATACTCATGCAACAAACAACAAATACTATTTTAATGATTCGACCTATTAATTTTAGGATGAATGAGCAAACTGCTGTTAACAATTATTTTCAAGAAGATTTAGACTTGAAAAATGCAGAAATTAATGCAAAAGCTCAAGTAGAGTTTGATACGTTTGTTGATAAATTAAAAGAGGTTGGAGTGAATGTTATTGTTGAGAATGATGATATTTTAATGGATACACCAGATTCTATATTTCCTAATAATTGGGTAAGTTTTCATGAAAATGGTAACGTAGGATTGTATCCAATGTTTGCAGAAAACAGAAGAAAAGAGCGTCGTGATGAGGTATTTATTCGCTTAGAAAAGGAGGGTTTTATTATTAACAATATTATTGATTATACAAGTGCTGAAGACGAAGGTGTTTTTTTAGAAGGTACAGGAAGTTTGCTCCTAGATAGATTTAATAGTAAGGCTTATTGTGCGTTGTCTCCAAGAGCAGATGAAGATTTATTTATAGAGTTTTGTGAAGATTTTGAATATACTCCAATAGTTTTTACAGCTTATCAAACAGTAGAAGGGAAAAGAAAAGCTATATATCATACCAATGTGATGATGTGTTTGGCAGAAACATTTGCTATTATTTGTTTAGATTGTATAGATGATAAAAAAGAGCGCAGAAATGTTCTAAAACATTTAAAGGAAGACGGTAAAGAAGTGATTACAATTTCTGAGGATCAAGTCAATAATTTTGCAGGTAATATGCTCCAAGTTAGAGGGAAGAATGATAAGCGTTACTTAATTATGAGTCAAGCTGCTTATGATTCATTAACTGAAGCACAAATAGATACTATAGAAAAGCATTGTGAGATCCTTTCAAGCTCCTTAGAAACTATTGAAACTTGTGGAGGTGGATCTGCTCGTTGTATGATGGCAGAAGTCTTTCTTCCTAAAAAGAATTAATTCTGTGGATTAGATTTAGGTAATTCAACATAGAATGTTGTTCCAACATTTAAATCGCTTTCAACCCATATTTTTCCATGGTTTAATTCTACTAATTCTTTACAAATGGTTAAACCTAAACCAGTTCCTTTTTCATTTTCAGTACCAATAGTAGTAAAAGATGTATTCTTAAATAATTTTTGTTGATTTTCTTTAGAAATACCTACTCCAGTATCAGAAATACTTATAACAGATCTGCCATTACTAATATGGTTGGCAATGGTAATGGTATCTCCTTCTTTACTAAATTTAATAGCATTAGTCAGTAAATTTTGTATAATTATTTCAACCATACTCTTATCTGCATATACAAAATCTCTTAAGGTTTTATCTCTTAATATAATGCCTTTCTTTTCTAGTTTTTGTTCTAGTAAATTAACTTTATCTTCAAAAACTTCTTGTAAATCAAATAAACTTGGACTAGGTTCTAAAGATTGCATTTGAGACTTAGACCAATTCAATAAATTAAATAATAATAAAGAGGCATTATTAGCATTTTCACTTAATTCTGGAATTAGAGTTTTAAATTCATCTTGAGTTAAAGAACCATCTTTTAATAAATCTATAAATCCTTTTATGGAGGTTAAAGAATCTTTTAAGTCGTGAGATACTATAGAAAACAACTTGTCCTTTACCTTATTAATGTCTTCAAGATGTTTTGTTTGTTCAAGAATTGCTTCGTTTTGAATTTCTATGCGTTTGTTTTTTTCTTCAAGTTCTCTGGTGTATTGCAAGCGACTATTTCTTTTTAAATATATAAGAATTAAGAATGTAGAAAGTATCGCAATGGCACCTAATAAGGCATAAAAAATAATTCGTAATCTATCGAATTCTTTTTGACTGTTTGCAGGTTTTATAATTTGCTCAGATTTTAATGAATTATCAATAACATCTTCTGTTATAACATTATCAATTAAATTAATTTCTTCTGGCTCAACATATGTTTTTTTGGAAGCATTATTTATTTGGTTTTGTAATTGATAATATTCTCTTTGCCAAATGTATGCTCTGTCAAATTTTCTGTTTGTTGAATCTAAGGCTTTCATTAAGCCATAATTTTTTAATTGCTCTGTTTTATCATCAATTTCACTAGCAATATCTTTAGCTTCTAATAATTGAATTTCAGCATATTTTAAAAAGTTTCTTTGCAGATTAAGGTCTCCTAAATTATTTAAAGAAACTAAAACACCATGTTGGTTGTTTAAGTCTCTATTTAGTCTTAACCCTTCAATTAAATATTCTAAAGATTTATCATAGTCTTTAAACTGTAAATATTCACCTCCTAGTTTTGGTAAAATTTCACCTCTAAGGGAATCGTTGTCAGTAGGAATGTTTCTTAAAACTCTTTCGTAATAATCAATAGATTTTCTATGTTCTTTTTGAATAGAATAAAGTTCTGCTAATGTTTTTAGTGCTTCTATAGAACCCTCACTGTTATTTGTTTGTCTTTCAATTTCTAAAGTTTTCGAATAAAATTCAATAGCCTTATTGATATCATTTATGCTATAATAAGCTTTTGCTAGACATTCGTAAGCAGAACGCAACTCTTTTTGTAAATTTCTTTTTTCAAATTCTTTTAAGGCTAATAGAGAATATTGAAGACCTTTACTGTAATTTCCTCTTTTAATCTCATTTAAACCAATGCTATTATTAACTTTTGCAATATTTAAAGTGTCATCTAGTCTAATAAAGAGCTCTTTGGCTTTTAAATAATTATCTCTAGCATTAATATAATCGTCTTTATAAGCATAAATTAATGCTTTATAATATGTAATTTCTGCTATACCATCTTGATAATTTAATTTATTCGATAATTTTTCTGTTTGAGAAATATATTTTAATGCCTTATCAAATTCTTTTTCATTGTAAAGAGATTTAACAAGCAATAAAGAAGTTTTAATTTTAGTAGTATCAGAATTTTGAAAAGCTAATTGTATAGTAAGACTATCTACTTCTTTGGTTTGGGAAAAACCATTGAGTACAAATAAAAAAACGATTAAAGAAAATAGCTTCTTCATACATTCTTATTGCAGTGAAATTAGTAATACATCATCAATTAAGATTTGGTGTATTAATCTAAGGTATTGATCTGCAATATATTAGTTAGTTTAAGATAACCCATAGACTGGGACAATTAATAGCATTACCTAACAAAAGTTGCAAAAAGATACATGATAAGCTAATTTCTGCGTTTTAATACCAATAAATTAGTTGAAATGTTTGTTAAAAAACAGAGCAAAAATTTGCTTATCGATGAATGGCAAAAAAGTAGGAAAAACTACACTTTTGTCGATGAAATGCATGTTTTATTATTAAGTTTAACAACCTATTTTTAATTGAGAAAGTACATTTATTATGATGTACAAAATAATTGCAACTTTAAATTATATGTTGACTGAAATTTATAAAGTATTTAAGCCTGAATACCTTTAATAAAAGTTTTATCTTTGCAATCTTAAAAATCTAAGATTATGAGTCTTCAAGACATCTTATCAAAACAAGTAATTGCTGCTGTAAATACTATTTATAATCAGGAATTAGAAACCGTGGAATTTCAAGCAACCAGAAAAGAATTTGTTGGAGATATTACGGTAGTTATTTTTCCTATGCTTAGAGTTGTAAAGGGAAATCCAGTTCAAATAGGAGAATCTATAGGGCAATACCTTGTAGAGCATGTTGAAGAAGTTATTGGATTTAATGTGATTAAAGGGTTTCTAAATGTTGAAATAGGTAATGGTTATTATTTAAACTTTTTTAATAATGTTGTTTTAGATGATAAATATGGATTTAAAACTCCAAAGCCTGGAGATAAAGCCATAATGGTAGAATATTCATCACCAAACACCAATAAGCCACTACATCTTGGGCATATCAGAAATAATTTATTAGGATTTTCGGTTGCTGAAATTTTAAAAGCCTCTGGGAAAAAAGTATATAAAACACAAATTATTAACGATAGAGGAATTCATATTTGTAAAAGTATGATTGCTTGGAAGTTATTTGGAAATAACGAAACTCCGGAAACTTCAAGTTTGAAAGGAGATAAATTAGTTGGTAATTACTATGTAAAATTCGATCAAGAATATAAAAAAGAAATTCAAAATTTAATTTCTGAAGGGCAAACAGAAAATGAAGCAAAGCAGAATGCACCAATTTTAAAAGCAGCTCAAGATATGCTTATTAAATGGGAAGCTGGAGATGCAGAAACGGTTGCTCTTTGGGAAAAAATGAATCAATGGGTTTATGATGGATTTGATACAACTTATAAAAATTTAGGTGTTGATTTTGATAAACTCTATTATGAAAGTGAAACTTATTTATTAGGAAAAGAATTTGTTTCTGAAGGTTTAAAAACTGGAGTTTTCTTTAAAAAAGAAGATGGTTCAGTTTGGTGTGATTTAACAGAAGATGGTTTAGACGAAAAAATTGTGTTGCGTAGCGATGGTACAGCCGTTTATATGACTCAAGATATTGGAACAGCTATTCAACGTGTTAAAGATTATCCAGATGTTGGAGGCATGGTCTATACAGTTGGGAACGAGCAGGAATATCATTTTCAAGTTTTGTTTTTAATTATAAAAAAACTTGGTTTCGAATGGGCAAAAAACCTGTATCATTTAAGTTATGGTATGGTAGATTTACCTTCAGGTAAAATGAAAAGTCGTGAAGGAACTGTTGTAGATGCAGACGATTTAATTGATGAAATGGCTTCAACTGCTGGAGAAATTTCGCAAGAATTAGGGAAGTTGGATGGCTATTCAGATGATGAAAAGCAAGAACTATATAAAACTATTGGACTAGGTGCCCTAAAATATTATATTTTAAAAGTAGACCCTAAAAAACGTATTTTATTTGATCCAAAAGAATCTATAGATTTTCAGGGTAATACTGGCCCTTTTATTCAATATACTTATGCTAGAATTCAATCTATTTTAAGAAAAGCAGATATTGATACAAATGTGACTCTTAGTATGGAAGAAGTGACTTTACACGAAAAAGAAAAAGAGCTTATTAAGCAAATTCAACTTTTTGAAGATGTAATTCAACATGCAGCAGATAACCATAGTCCTGCTTTAATAGCTAATTACACCTATGATCTGGTAAAAGAATTTAATTCCTTCTACCAGAATGTGTCTATACTAGGTGCAGATACAGAAAACGAAAAGAGATTTAGAGTACAATTGTCGCAAGTAGTTGCAAACATTATTAAAAATGCTTTTGGATTGTTAGGGATTCAAGTTCCAGAGCGTATGTAAAAATGCCTTTTAAAAAAGGGTATCTCATTTAAATAGCTAGTGAATTAAGATAATTGTTTAATTCCTTTTATAGACAAAATATGAATTGATGTTTCACTCAATTTTATATTCATTCTTTAAATATTCAATTAAATCTTCACCAGACATTTTTATTTCTTGACAGGTATTAATTATGGCAGTTTTTGAACCATTTAAATAGACTGAAAAAACAGCAAGTTGCTGTAATAAATCAGGATTTTGGTTTAGTAAATCAGGGTTTTTTGAAGTTTCAATTATTTCGCCATTTTCACCCTCCATATTTATTAAAATAGCAGGATCTAATATTCTTGAAGCAGTAAATTTGAAATCATTAAATTCATCCTGACTTATTTTTTCAAGTAAGCTAATTAGAGAGTATTTTTTATAATACGTCATAATTTTATTTGAAGTATTAAGGTTTCGAATGAGCCTAAAATTCCCAGAGTTTTTTAATTGTTCAAAAGTTCTACTGTTATTAGTTAAAGGAGTTAGGCGTGGCCCAAGTCTTGCAAAATAATATAGTTGCCCTGAATTATTTGGTATTAATGAAGGCGTGTTTAAAATAGTTATTAAACTGTCCATCATTTTAGACTTTGTCTCTATGTCTAAAATATGTTCAGTCAATAGTTTTTGATCCGTTTTTAAATCTGCAATTAGGGAATGTATGTATTCTTTTTCCTTCGAAATATCGCTTAAATGTTCTCGATAATTTTCAGCAAAAAAACCTAAAGTGATAGCAAGAAATAACATGAAAAATTCTAAAAAATATTGTTTCCATTTTTTATGAAACCTTATTTTTTTGATGTCTTCATTGGAACTCATTTGATTTAAAGAATCTTTTATTGCTTCATTTTTTTTCTTGCCAGACATATACAAATATTTTAATGTGAAAACGAAGTTCGTTTATTTTTTTTAGAATGTCAATTTCAATTTAAGATAGTTGCCTTAATCCTTCATAAACAACAATACTAACGGCATTTGCAAGATTCAGACTTCTAACATGGTTATTATATAAAGGGATTTTAAATAAGTTATCTAAATTATTATCAATCATAGATTTTGGCAAACCAATTGATTCTTTTCCAAAGACTAGAAACATTTCATTTTCAAATTTAATGTCCCAATGGTTTTTTGTGCCATGACTGGATAAGAAAACCATGTTGGCATCTTTATTCTTCTTAAAAAAGTCATCTATATTTTCATAATAATGAAGATTAAGATGTTGCCAATAATCTAAACCAGCACGTTTTAAGCGACTGTCTGAAATTTCGAACCCAAAAGGTTTTACCAAATGTAAATTTGATCCTGAAGCTAGAGCTAAACGACCAATGTTTCCTGTATTGTTTGGAATCTCGGGTTCTATTAATACTATATTTAACGGCATTTATTTAAAATTTGAAATTTCATGTAAAAATAAAAAACCTATCTAATTAAAGATAGGTTTGCTTTTTTAATGCAAATATTTTTACTTTTTATTTTTTTGATTTTTTATGGTTTTCTCATCTATATCAAACTTGTTGGTATTTGTTTTTTTAGCAATACCTTCAGGGTTTGTTGGATGATCTTGCTCTGTTTTTCTTTTAAATTTTCTTTTATCTTGAATCGTTCCCATTTTTTATATTTTTAAGTTCATATATAATATAAAGAAAAAACTCGCAAAACAATACTAAAACTATCACAAAATAAGGTAGTTACATGTTAAATCATGTTAATTGGTTTAAAATAGCATTTGGAAAATCGGCTGTATCTTTAACACCATTATTACTTAAGTGTTTAATAAATGCACTTCCAATTATTGCTCCTTTGGCATACGTAGTAGCTTGAGTAAAGCTATTATGATCTGAAATTCCAAAGCCTATAATTTGAGGGTTTTTAAGATTCATATTGGCAATTCGTTTAAAGTAGTTGATTTGCTCTTCACCAAAGCCTGAACTACTTCCTGTAACACTAGCGCTACTTACCATATAAATAAATCCATTTGAAATAGAATCGATAAAATGGATACGTTCAATAGATGTTTGAGGTGTAATTAAAAAGACATTTATTAAGTCATATTTCTCAAAAATTGGTTTGTATTGTTCGTTATAAACATTTACTGGTAAATCTGGAATAATGAGTCCATCGATACCTGTTTCAGAACATTTTTTACAGAATGCTTCTACACCATATTGTAATATTGGGTTAAAATATCCCATGATAATTAGAGGAATATTGACCGTTTTTCTAATATCTTTTAATTGCTTAAAAAGTGCTTCGGTAGTCATGCCATTTATAAGTGCTTGTGTAGAACTAGCTTGAATGGTTGGTCCATCTGCAAGAGGATCGCTAAAAGGCAATCCTATTTCTATCATATCAACACCACTTTTTTCTAAATTTTGAATGATTGAAACTGTGTCATCAAGATTTGGATAACCTGCAGTAAAGTATATAGATAGTAACTTTTTGTTTTCGTTTAGTTTTTTATTGATTCTATTCACAATTCATAATTTGTAATAGTTAATGTATGTATTCAAATCCTTGTCACCACGACCAGATAAACTTAATACCACAACATCTTCAGGCTTAAATTTTTTCTGTTCAAAAATGGCTAAAGCATGCGAGCTCTCTATTGCAGGAATTATACCTTCCAGTTTACAAAGTTCTAATCCAGCAGTCATGGCTTGATCATCAGTAATTGACATAAATTCAGCTCTACCTGATTTATATAAATGTGCATGCATTGGACCAACTCCTGGATAATCTAAGCCAGCAGAGATGGAGTATGGTTCTGTAATCTGTCCATCATTCGTTTGCATTAATAGGGTTTTGCTTCCATGAATAATACCCTCCTTTCCTAAAACCGAAGTGGCTGCACTTTCACCAGAATCAACGCCATGACCAGCAGCTTCAACAGCAATTAGCTTGACTTCTGTATCTTCAAGAAAATGATAAAAAGCTCCAGCAGCATTACTTCCTCCACCAACACAAGCCACAACATAATCTGGTTTTGTTTTATCTTCGTGTTCTTTTAATTGCCATTGTATTTCTTTTGAAACTACAGACTGAAAACGTGCTACCATATCTGGATAAGGATGAGGTCCAACTACAGATCCTATAATATAATGTGTGTCTACAGGATTGTTTATCCAATCGCGAATGGCTTCGTTAGTTGCATCTTTAAGGGTTTTACTACCTGATTTAGCAGAAATAACTGTTGCGCCTAGCATTTTCATTCTGGCTACATTTGGTGCTTGACGAGCAATGTCAATTTCTCCCATATATACAATACATTCTAAACCCATTAAAGCACAAACAGTAGCTGTAGCAACACCATGCTGTCCAGCCCCAGTTTCGGCAATAATGCGTTTTTTGCCTAAACGTTGTGCCATTAGAATCTGACCAATGGTATTGTTTATTTTATGAGCTCCTGTATGGTTGAGGTCTTCTCGTTTAAGATAAATTTTAGTGTTGTATTTTTCTGATAATCGTTTGGCGAAATAGAGTGGAGAAGGTCTACCAACATAATCTTTTAAAAGCAAATTGAACTCCTTTTGAAATGAAGGTTCTTTCATGACTTTTAAATAGTTTTGACGTAACTCTTCTACATTTGGATAGAGCATTTCTGGAATGTAAGCACCTCCAAATTCTCCGTAATATCCTTTTTCGTTTATGTTGTAAGTCATTTTATTTTGCTTTATCATTCAGAACGAAGTGAAGAATCTCATAAGAGATGCTTCGACAAGCTCAGCATGACAGGTTATTTTTAAACTCTTTTAACAATTCTATATTTTTTAATCCAGCTTCTAATTCAAATTTGCTGTTTACATCAATAGCGTAACAATATTTTGAAGCATCACTCTTAAAAAATGATTTTAAATTTTCTGTTTCTTCGATTCCAATTCCTCCACTTAAAAAATAAGGTTTGGTTGAAGGATATTTTTTTAGAACATCCCAATTAAATGTATAACCATTACCTCCTGAAAGTTTTCCTTTGGTGTCGAATAAAAAGAAATCACAAACTTCTTCATATGGGTTTAAAACAGAAAAGTCAAACACATCTTTTATTGAAAATACTTTAATAATTTTAACTTCTGACAATTTTAATATTCTACATAATTCAGGAGATTCATGACCATGTAATTGAATAACTGACAACTTGTGTTTTTCTATTTGTCGTGAAATAAACTCCACTTTTTCATCTACAAAAACACCAATTTTTTCTATGGTATCTGAAATTTCAGGTATTGTTTCTTCAAAATATCTTGCAGATGGTTCATGAAAAATAAAACCAAGAAAATCTGGTTGCAGTTGTGCAACTTCAGAGATATTATCTTGGTATTTCATCCCACAGATTTTTAATTTCATTTTTCTAAAGCTTTAATAAATTCTTCTGCATTTTTTCCTGCATCATCAGTTTTCATAAAATTTTCTCCAATTAAAAAGCCTTTGTAACCATAAGGTTGTAATTCTTTTATGGCTTCAATAGAGCTAATACCACTTTCAGAGACTTTTACAAAATGGTTTGGAATTAGTTCACTTAATGTTTTACTGTTTTCCAGACTCACATCAAATGTTTTTAAGTTTCTATTATTAATACCCAACATATCTAAACTTGGCATGATGGATTTATGTAATTCTTCTTCATTATGAACTTCTAAAAGCACTTCTAAATTAAAACTCTTAGCTAATTGAGAGAATCTCTTGATTTCATCCCTAGTTAGAATGGCTGCAATTAATAAGATTACATCGGCTCCATAAGCTTTAGCTTCCATTATTTGATATTCATCAATAATAAATTCTTTTCGAAGTAATGGTAAGTTACAACTTGCACGAGCTGTTAATAAATCGTCCAGAGAACCTCCAAAATATTTAGCATCTGTAAGAACAGATATGCCACAAACTCCAGCTTTTTGATATCCTTTGGCAACATCAAACACATTTAAGTTTTGATTGATAACCAATTTAGATGGTGAACGACGTTTATGTTCTGCTATAATTCCAGTCGTACTATTTTTAAGTTTGTTTGATAATGAATAAGTTTCTCTGTTAAATAATACAGATTGTTCTAATTGAGTTATTGGAATAAGTTGTTTTCGAAGGTTAACTTCAATGCGTTTATCGGCTACTATTTGATCTAGAATATTCATTAGTTACTGCTTAGTTTTACTAGTGTTTTAAAACTGTTTAGAGCTTTACCTCTTAATAGTGATTCTTTTGCGAGTTCAAAACTATTTTCGATAGGTATATCTGTAACTGTAGTAATTGCCATAGCTGCATTGGCACAAACCACATTGTTTTGGGCTTCAGTACCTTGTCCTTTTAAAATATGTGTAAATATTTTGGCAGATGTAGCAACAGAATTACCTCCATGTATGTTGTCTTGGTTTAAAGTTTCAACACCAAAATCTTCAGGACTAATCATATATTCTGAAGTGTTTCTAATAATTTTTGTTGGTCCAGTTAGCGAAATTTCATCATAACCATCAAGCGCATGAAGAATGGTGTAATTTTTATCTGTTTTTTGATATAAGTAACCATACATGCGTAATAATTCTAAATTAAACACACCAACCATTTGATGTTTAGGAAACGAAGGGTTTACCATTGGACCTAACATATTAAAAAATGTTTTAACACCTAATTCTCTACGTATTGGAGCTACATTTTTCATGGCTGGATGAAATAAAGGAGCATGTAATACACAGATGCCTGCTTTATCTAAACTTCGCTTTAAAAAATCTGTATCCGAAGTGAATTTAATTCCTAAATGTTCCAAAACATTAGATGAGCCACAAGTAGAAGATACTCCGTAATTTCCATGTTTTGCAACCTTTACTCCAGCTCCAGCAGTAACAAAAGATGCAAGCGTAGAAATATTAAATGTGTCTTTTCCATCACCTCCTGTTCCACATAAATCTATGGCATTATAATCCTTTAAATCAATAGGAATGCATAGTTCTAATAGTGCATCTCTAAATCCGAAAAGTTCTTCTATGGTTATGCTTCGCATCATAAAAACAGTTAGAAAAGACGCTATTTGGTTTTGGTTGTAATCACCATTAGAGATATTTACAAGAACCTGTTTAGCTTCTTCACTTGAAATGTTTTCTTGATTTATTAATCTATTTAGTATGTTTTTCATATTTATTTCTCACGAAAGTGGGAATCTTATTAATTTAACTCTATAATTTGTCGGGTTTTTGTCATTCAGAATAGTGTGAAGAATCTTGCAAAAAGATGCTTCGACAAGCTCAGCATGACAAGTTTAATTTTCAACCCAATTCTTTAGTATTTGTTTTCCATTTGGTGTTAACACAGATTCTGGATGAAACTGAACACCTCTTACATCAAATACTCTATGGCGTAAAGACATAATTTGTCCGTTATCATCAAATGATGTAGGTTCTAATGCATCTGGTAAATTGGTGTCTACAACCCAAGAATGGTAACGTCCAACTTCAAAAGTCTTATCTAATCCTTTAAATAAGTTTTCATCATCTACACAAGTAGTGACTTTTGTAGCTACACCATGAAAAACAGTATCTAAATTAATTATAGTGCCACCGAAAACTTCACCAATGGCTTGTTGCCCTAAGCAAACACCTAAAATGCTTTTTGTTGGTGCATACTTTGCTATTATTGGTTTAAGCAAACCAGCCTCATCAGGTATTCCTGGTCCTGGTGATAATACTATTTTATCAAATACTTCAACATCATCTATATGCAATTGATCGTTTCTTTTAACTGTAACTTTACAACCTAAATCTTCTAGGTAATGAACCAGATTGTAAGTAAAACTGTCGTAATTATCAATAACTAATACGTTTTTCATAATTATATATTTTCTGCTAATTCTAAAGCTTTTGTTAATGCACCAAGTTTATTGTAAACTTCTTGTAACTCATGTTCTGGATTTGATTTAGATACTATTCCAGCTCCAGCTTGCCAGTGTAATTGATGGTTCTTGCTTAAAAAAGTTCTTATCATAATAGCATGATTGAAGTTGCCTTCAAAATCCATAAAACCTATAGCACCACCATAAAAATCACGACTCGTTTTTTCATATTTCTCAATTAATTGCATGGCTTTATGTTTTGGTGCTCCACTTAATGTTCCTGCAGGAAAAGTATCTGCGACTACTTGCATGGTAGTTGTTTCTTTATGTTTGTTGCCTGTTACTTTACTAACTAAATGAATGACATGAGAAAAGAATTGTACCTCTCTGTATTTTTCTACAACTACATGGCTTCCATGTCTGCTTAAATCGTTTCTTGCTAAATCTACTAGCATTACATGTTCTGCGTTTTCCTTGTCGTCTATGGCTAATTGTTTAGCAAGTTCAGCATCTTTTTCATCATTTCCAGTACGTTTAAAAGTTCCTGCAATTGGGTGAATTTCAGCCTTTCCTTTGTTTATAACTAATTGTGCTTCTGGTGAGCTTCCAAAAATTTTAAAGTCGCCATAATCGAAATAGAATAGGTAAGGAGATGGGTTGATACTGCGTAAGGCTCTATACACATTAAACTCATCGCCTTTAAATTGTTGAGAGAATTTTTTAGAAAGAACTAGTTGAAATACATCACCACGAGCACAATGTTTTTTAGCTAAATCTACTTGAGTTTTATATTCCTCATCAGAAAGATTTGAAGTTGTTTTTCCTTTCGTTGAATAATTAAAAGCTGAATAGTTTTTTGATTTAATAAGCTGAAGAATGTCATCTATATTATTTTCAGCATCAAAGCAATGTGCAAAAATATAAGCTTCATTTTTAAAGTGATTAATTGCAATGATGTTTTGATAAACAGCATAATAAATATCTGGGATGTTTAAATGATCTTCTTTTTTAGAAATCTCAATGTCTTCAAAATAACGTACAGCATCGTAAGCTATATAACCAAAAACACCATTATTTATAAATTTAAAACTGTCATCTGATTGTACTTTAAAACGTTTTGTGAACTTATGAATCACATCTGTAACACTTGTATTTTTCTTTATTTTGTTTTTAAATATGGTACCATCTGGAAAAGTTTGAGTTATCACTTCATTTTTAACTTTTATTGAAGCAATTGGGTTACAGCAGATATAAGAAAAACTATTGTCATTTGCATGATAATCACTACTTTCAAGTAAAATGCTATTTGGAAATTTATCGCGTACTTTTAGATAAATACTTACTGGTGTGATAGTATCGGCTAGAATTTTTTTATGGTGAGTGTATAAACTGAATATTTTCATAAATTAATTAATAAAAAAAGGCTTGTCGTGAATGACAAGCCTTGATATTTTAGTTTTAAATATACTATAGCGATTGTTCACGAATTAGAGTTTCGAGAATTCCACCACCAAGTATGATTTAAAATTGAGTTCATTTTTTTTATTTTTCAAATATATAATGATTTGTTTATTAAGCAAAATAATTATTAAAAAAAACTACCATATTTAATGGTAGTTTTTAAGATTACTAAAAGTAAAATAAAATTAGTTAGCTATTAATCGAATCTTTTTTAGTAACCTAAATATTGTATAACAAAAAAAGACTTGTATGTAAAAGTATTTAAAATATATAAAATATGACCTATATATGTAATTATTTGTTAAAGATTATATAAAAATAATTAGTATTAATTAAATTTATTGACATGAAATATAGGTTTTGTATTTGCTTAAGCTTGATTTTGCTTTTTAATTGTAATCAAACAGTTAAAAATGATAGGAGTTTGACATTAATTGAAAAGAATGATACTCAAGAAAAAATAGAATTAAATATTGTTGATTTTAATTCATTTGAACCTTATCTTAAGAGACAAGATAATCAAGTTTATATCATTAACTTTTGGGCAACTTGGTGTGCACCATGTGTTAAAGAATTACCAGCTTTTGAAAAAATAAATAGCGAGTTTAGTAATAAGAATATTAAAGTAATTTTAGTGAGTTTAGATTTTCCGAAACAATACGAGAGCAAATTAATACCCTTTATAAAAGAAAATAAATTACAATCTGAAATTATTGTTTTAAATGATACTGACTCTAATACATGGATTCCTAAAGTTAGTGAAGAATGGTCTGGAGCTATTCCTTCAACATTAATTTATTCTAATACTGAAAGGAAGTTTTATGAAAAATCATTTAATTACAACGAATTAAAAATAGAAGTTCAACAATTTTTAAAATAAATATTATGAAATTATTAAAAGTAGGAATTGTGCTGTTAGCTATTTTAGCTTTTTCAGCATTTACAAGTTTAGATAATTCTGGTTATAAAGTAGGAGATATAGCTTCAGATTTTAATTTAGAGAATGTAAATGGAGAGATGGTGTCTTTAACAAATTATTCAGAAGCAAAGGGCTTTATTGTTATTTTTACATGTAATACCTGTCCTTACGCTATAGCTTATGAAGATAGAATTATTGCATTAAATAACAAGTATGAGTCTAAAGGATTTCCTGTAATAGCCATTATGCCTAATAGTACAACTGCAAGTCCAGGAGATAATATGGAGGCCATGAAAGCAAGAGCCAAAGCAAAAGGGTTTAATTTTCCATACCTAATAGATAAAGATCAAAAAGTATATCCTGAATATGGAGCTTCAAGAACTCCACATGTATATGTATTACAGAAAACTAAAAAAGGAAATCAAGTAAAGTATATTGGAGCTATAGATGATAATTATCAACATCCAGAATCAGTAAATCAAAAATATGTTGAAAATGCTGTAGATGCTCTGTTGGAAGGAAAACCTATTAAAGAAGAACATACTAGAGCTATTGGTTGTACTATAAAAGTTTAATAACTAAAATAACCGTAGTTAAGGCTTCGGTTTTTTTATTAATTTTGCAAGAATAATTATAATAAGAAATTAATGGCAGATTTAACTCAAGAGCAATGGCAAGAACAATTATCTAACGATGGGCATGCTTGTATATTAGATGTAAGAACTGAAGACGAGTTAGAAGAAGGGTTTATACCAAATTCGAAACATATTGATATATATCTAGGTCAAGAATTTATTAATCAAGTAGAAGCTTTAGATAAAAGTAAGAATTATTATGTGTATTGTCGTTCAGGAGGAAGAAGTGCACAGGCTTGTGCTATAATGAATCAGCTAGGGTATTCTAATACATACAATTTATTAGGTGGTTTTAGCGAATGGCAAGGTGAGGTGTCTAACAATTAAGATAAAAAATTATGAAACGTATTTTATCAGTATTAGGTTTACTTTTTTTAATAATGATTATGAATTGTAAAAATTCTGAAAACACTAATATGCAATTAGTAACTCCAGAGGAAATGGAATCTATAATAGAAATGGAAGGTGTTCAATTAATTGATGTTAGAACTCCTGAAGAATTTGCTGAAGGTTTTATTAAAGGAGCTCAAAATATTGATTTTTATTCTGATACTTTTGACCAAGATATTCTAAAACTTGATAAAACAAAACCTGTAGTTTTATATTGTAAATCTGGTGGAAGAAGTGCTAATTGTGCAGAAAAACTTATAGAAGCTGGATTTGTTAAAGTATACGATTTAGATGGAGGTATTACCCAATGGCAACATAGTGGGTTTAAATTAATTTCATTAGAATAAAATATTTATTTTTCTAAAAAATACTTAAAATTTCCTTCATATAATCTTGGAGGAGCTATACTTTTAATTTCTTTCTGTAGCTCTTTGTCTTCCCAAATAATATTTAATCCAAGAGCCTTGTTTATATCATAAGTATCATTTCTTGAAGTATATGCAGCATACGTATATTTTCTTTTAAATTTTTTCAAAAACTCGAGAATACTTGCAGCTATATATAAAAAATTTTCATTACAATCACTATTAATATCGTACGCATAAAACACAGGACTTTTGGATTTTTTATAATCTATTAAATCCTCTATTGTTATATCTTCTTCTTTAATTTGTCTTTTTTTTATTTTATTATAAAACCTTTTAGTTAATGGAAAAAACACACAATGACCTGAATAGTATCCAGATGTGTCGAAAATAATTAAATTTAATTCAGATAATATTTCAGAAGCTTTTATAATTAATTCTTTAGAAATAGGCTTAGGAATATGTGGTTGTAATTGAGTACATCTTAAGATGTCATTTAAATCAGAATCATATTTTATTGTTCGAATTCTATTCGTTTTACTATGAATGTTTTTAATCCAATTTGGATCAGGTAAATCTTTTGAAAGCGAACTTAATGAATACTTCCTAATGTTAAAATCATAGAAAACAGGAATGGATACAGGAGCGTTTAAATTTCTAATAACTTGATAAGGAATAAAAGTTATATCTACCATTTCCTCTTCCTTATCAGGCTTTAATAATGTTTCGTTTTTTTCCCATCTAATAATTGTTCTAATATCTACATCAAATTTTGCAGCTAATTCTGCTTGAGACATAATAGTATATTTTCTAAAATCAATTAATAATGCACCTATAGAAGTGTATTTTTTCATGTTGAGGAAAAAGGTTGGTTGATAGTAAAAGTAGCATTTTTTATTTACATGACATTTAACGTCATACGAAGCTTTAATTCCAGAATCTACTTTTGCCAGGTGAAAAAAAAAGGTCAAGTAGAACTAAGTTGTCAATCTAAATTAAATCAAAAGCAAGTAGCTAATGAATTGTTAGATAAAACAGTAGAAGACTGTAACAAGCACTTAGCATCTAAAGTTGCCGTTTTAGAATGTATGTTAGAATTGGACAATTTATTGATTAAAAATTCTCTTTGTAAGAAAAAGCACTTATACAATAACCCTTAAAATTATAGGCTTTTATATCATGATTCGAGCTAAAATTCTATTTATCGAACAAGCAATTGTTAGTAATTCTGCTGAAAATACAGAATTATTAGATGCTATTAAAAATGTTAGAAACTTACTAGATCAAATAGATTTTAATTCAGAAATAGTACCCTTAGAAAGTGCAAAAAGTTTATGCAAATTATTAGAGTCATTAAAAAATGAACCTCTCTCAAGTCAAGAAATGTTATTGGCTAAAAAATTGGTTAAATTCAAATAAGATTATTATGAATAAAAGAAGTTTGGTTTTTGTAAATTTTGTGCTATTTATAATAGTTTGTTTGCTTGTAGTTAACTGTAAATCTAATTGGAAGACACATCATACTAGTGGATATGTAAATGAAGTAGATACTCTTTATGAAGAAAGATCAAATAAAATCTTATCTATAGATAGAACTTTCTACAGAAAATTACCAACAGTTCATAATGGGGTAATAGAGTTTAAACAAACAAAAGGTGAAACTTATGTTATTGTTGTTATAAACGATGTTAAAGCTGAAGGTTTTGCTATGTTTGTTATAGAAGATTTTAAAGAATTCATAAAAAATGCAAATCATATTATGAGTAATATGGATCTAGATATAACTGTTAATGTAGATGATTTGAAATCTACATCTATGAGAAAAAGTATATCTTTTAAAAAGGGTGTCTTTTTAAGTAAAGAGGCTAATAATACAAAATCCACTATTTTCGATTTATCAGAAGAGACTATAAATCAAATACAAGAAGCCTATTTTAAGTACTTGAATGAGTAAATTTTAATTAGAATTTAAGAATTCTAGGCGTTTAACTAATTTATTGTCTCTTAATCTAAACTTTTATACATATTTATTTCAATTTACTTAAATTTAAGTAATTGCGTATTTAAGGAATCTTACCCCAAATCTTAAATTCATTAGGCGTGAGATGTATTTTTTATTAACTAAAAATATAATTATTATGATGAACGGATTTATTATTATTTCAATTTTAGCAGCCATGTTTTTATTTTTTTATTGGTACTCTTATTCTACAGTTGCTGCAGAAGATAAAAAGCGTGAAGCCATTTGGAAAAAGAGACATGAACTTGAAGAGGCTTTTAATAAAAAAATGAGAGAAAGAGCTGAATTAAGACGTCAAAAATTTGAAAAATTTATGCGTCGTAGTAAAGAAATTCAACAAGAGCTTATAAGATTAAACAAGATGAAACAAATACAACAGCATTAATCTGCCATTTGTTTATATAAAAAACTCCTAAAACAAGCATGTTCTAGGAGTTTTTTTGTGGAGTCGCCGAGATTCGAACTCGGGTCCAAACAAGCCACCAAAGAGCTTTCTACACGTTTATTCTTTTCTTGGGTTTTCGACTGTAAGCTGGTTAAAGACAACCTACTTACAACTTATCTTCTTTAGTTTCAAAAATAAATCGAAGCGCTTTACTTTCTATATTAACTTTTACGATGCCTCTATTCGAACGCCGTTAATAAAGGCTTTCAGGAGACATTTAGCTTGTACACCTTGTGTACCTAGGCAAATCCTACTATAATTCGGATTATGCAGCTAAAGCGTAGTTATTCTCGCCGTTTAAATGTTTGACCTAGCCTTTTACGTGTTTCAAAGTCATTACACGACGTGCTTACCATTTAATTGATCTCGCTGTCAAAACCAGTCGACCCCAAATAAATAATATCCTTTTTTTAAAAGGAAAGCGAAGTTACTAAAAAATAGTTGTGCAACTTCATAAATCCATGTATTTTCGTGCAAAATCTATACCAAATGTAAATGTGTCATAAAACACTATTTACTATAACTAATAATGAGTTTTTAAATGAGTATCAAATTCGCCATCATAAAAGAACGTAAAAATCCACCAGATAGACGTGTGGTTTTTTCGCCTGAAAAATTAGCAGAAGCCAGAGCACAATTTCCTGAGGCTACTTTTAAAGTAGAATCTAGTGATATTCGAGTGTTTCCAGATTCAGCATATAAAGCCTTAGGATTTGAAGTTACCAATGATGTAAGCAATTGCGATGTGATGATAGGTGTAAAAGAAGTGCCTATTGAGGATTTAATTCCAAACAAAAAATACTTTTATTTTTCGCATACTATTAAAAAACAGCCTTATAATAGAAAACTGCTTCAAGCTATGCTTGGAAAAAATATTGAAATGTTTGACCACGAAACAATAGTTAAGAAAAGTGGAGCAAGACTTATTGGTTTTGGACGTTATGCTGGTTTGGTTGGTGCTTATAATGGGTTTCGAGCATTAGGTTTAAGAGATGGATTGTTCAATTTACCAAAAGTTGAAACTTTGGCAGATTTAGATGAAGTAAAGGCTGAATTAAATAAAATAACAATACCGAATATTAAAATATTACTTACTGGAACCGGAAAAGTAGCTCTAGGTGCGAAAGAAATTTTAGATCATTTAAAAATTAAACAAGTAAGTGATGCTTTATACTTAACGTCTAAGTTTACAGAGCCAGTCTATGTTATGGCAGATGTCATGGAATATGCTAAACGTAAAGATGGTAAAGTAGGAGAGAAGTGGGAGTTTTATAAAGATCCAACAGGCTATGAAAGTAATTTTATGCCTTATGCTAAAGAAACAGATTACTTTATTGCTGGCCATTTTTACGGAAATAATGCTCCCTTTCTTTTTACGAGAGAAGATGCTAAGCGTTCAGATTTTAAAATAAATTTAATTGCAGATATTAGTTGCGATGTCGATGGACCTGTTGCTTCAACCTTAAGGGCTTCGACCATAGCAGATCCATTTTATGGATATGATGCGAAAACTGAAAGTGAAGTTGCATTTAATGCTAAAGGAGCTATAACAGTTATGGCTGTTGATAATTTACCTTGCGAATTACCAAAAGATGCTAGCGAAGGTTTTGGAGAGATGTTTTTAGAAAATGTTATTCCAGCATTTTTTAATAAAGATGAAAGAGGTATTTTAAAACGTGCTAAGATTACTGAAAACGGAAAATTAACCGAAAGATTCTCTTACCTACAAGACTATGTAGAAGGTAGATAAATATTAAAACTATAAAATGAATAAAACAGCTTTAGTAACAGGAAGCGCTTCTGGATTAGGATTTGAGTTGGCACTTTTGTTGGCTAAAGATGGACATAATTTAGTGTTGATTGATATTGATGTTGAAAAACTTAAGGAAGCTAAGCAAACTATTGAATCTAATTTTTCGGTAAAAGTTCAAGTTTTTGCTAAGGATTTAAGCAAGATTAATATTTCTGAAGAGATTATAGCAGACTTACATGGAACTCCAATAGATGTGTTAGTTAATAATGCAGGTTTTGGATTATTTGGTTCTTTCTGGGAAACAGATTGGAAACGCGAAGAACAGATGCTTAATTTACATGTTCTAACTACAACACATTTAACTAAATTGGTTTTAAAAGACATGGTTAAAAGAGGTTCTGGTAAAATTTTAAATTTATCCTCTCTAGCAGCTTTTCAACCTGGTCCACTTATGTCTTTATATTATGCTACAAAAGGTTATATTCTGTCTTTTTCTGAAGCTATTGCCTGTGAATTAAAAGGAACAGGAGTAACGGTAACTGCTTTATGTCCTGGACCTACAAAGACATCGTTTCAAAAAGTGGTAGCAAACGATTCATCTGAAAATAAGATAACCTTTAATATGGCTTCTGCAAAAGAAGTTGCAGCTTATGGTTATAAAGCTATGATGAAAGGAAAAGTATATGCCATTCCGGGTAAGTTTAATAAGCTGTTGGCAACATTGCCTCGTTTTATGCCAAGAAATTTAGCAGCGAATATTGTTAGAAAAATTCAAGAGAAGAATAGAGAAGAGTAATTTTATTTTAATTCTTTAATGTTGGCTTCTATTAATTCTATTGTTTCTTCTAAAAACTGCATGATAGTATTCTCATTTATTGTAACATAAGATTGGTTCATGTAGTAATCGAATAACATACTATCTACCTCTAAACTAGATAAAAATGTTACATAATTGTCCTTTGGAATTTCTATGGGTTCAATAGTGATATTGCGTTTATAATCAGACCTATTCATAGAAGCATCAATATTTCGTAACGGAATATGTTTGTATAATATTTGAGGCATATTGTTTACCCAATATTCTCTTCTAATAATAATATCTTCTCTATAGTCATCCAGTTCTCCTGTCCATTGGTTTAGAGCATACTTTAATTTTTCGTCTTGAATTAGCTCTAAATTTCCTGAAGATATTATGTCATTCATAACTCCTAATCTAGCATCGAAGGTGGCATAATTGTACATTTTTCCCAATAAGCTATCAATGGTTTGTGTTCTAAAATTTTTGGTAGGGTCAAAATTCAAAAGCGCAACAATTGCATTTAAGCAACCTTCATTAAGACTGTGATCAAATTTGAGTTCTTCAATATTCTGCCTGAATTCTTCTCTCAAGCTCAATAGTATTTGTTGTTCCTTGTCCAGATCTTTTTGCTTTTCATTCCAGTTATTAATTTGAAGCGCTATTAGAATACCAATAACCACAAGGATTATTTCGCCAATGGCGTATTTAAAGTATTTGGATGTTTTGTTTTCCATTAGTAAAGATTTTCTAATATGTCTGAAGAATTTTATCATTTTGCAAGATTTTGATTGATCTGTGTTAATATGAGTTCGATAAAATTATGTAATTCAATATCGTTCATGATTACAAAATCTTGATCTAATAAATACTTATAAAGATGGCCTTCAAATTCGCGACTTTCTAAGGCTTCAATATTATATCCGAAATTTGAATCCTCCATTTTTTTAGCTTCATACTTATCTGACCAACTAGCAAACGACATGTATTTATTACCGTTTTTTATTGGTGCATGTTTTGAATAAAAAGGCTGTAATTGAAAATTCATTTGATCTCTTCTTATAATGATATCTTCTACCATATTATCTATTTTACCAGGCCATTGTGTCAGGTTTTTTCTTAATGAGTCATCTTTAATAATTCTTAATTTTCCTGAATTAATTACCTCATTTAAAACTCCTGATGTAGTATTAAAGGAACCGTAAGAAAAAACAACCATAAAAAGACTGTCTAGTTTATTTGTGTTTTCTTCCATGTTTTTTTGTTGAATCAAATCAAGTAATCCTGCAACTGCTTTTTGGTTCTCTTGATTTATTAACATGTTGTTTTTTAAGTTTTCTAAGTTTATTTTAAATTCAGAATTTAAGTCTTTTAAAAGAGATTGTTCTTCATTATTTAATTTACGTTGTTCATTCCAATTGTTAATTTGTAAAGCAATGAGAATACCAATAACCACAAGAATTATTTCGCCAATAGCGTATTTAAAATATCTGCCTGTTTTGTTTTCCATAAGGAGGTTTTGACGGATTTTGCGAAAGAATTTTATCATAAAATTTTAGTTGCTTTTTGGTTTAGTGAGTTCAATAATATTATCAAGAACTTCTTGTACTTGTTGTAATTCGCCACTACTGTTTAAAATTTGGTTCAGAAAATCGTATCTGCTTTTTACTAAATATTCAAATTCTAAGGTTTGTAATACTTCAAAATTATTTCGCTCATCTTTAAAGTTAAGGTTAAAATCAAAATGTTTAGAAAAATAGGGATCATATTGATCCCAAATATGATCTCTAGAACGCAGTTCTTCTTCTTGATAATCTATAACCAAATCGTTCCAAGATATCAATAAATCGCGTAAGGTTTCATTTTTTATAATATCAAAAGAAGAGGTGCTAGCAAGGGCATTGATGCTGGTTTGAGAGGGATTAAACGTATGTCCTCCATAAGATTCCCATAAATAAACAGATAATGAATCTAAAACTGCTGGTTCTGGTTTTGAAAGTATTGGGAAAAGATTTATAATTTTGCTACAATTACTATGAACTTTTTTATGCAAACCAACGACTGAGTCTAACTGTTTCTTGTTCTGTTTAAACTCCTTATGAATGTTTGCTAATATGGCAGTTTCTTTGTTAGATTTTAAACGATTTTCATTCCAGTTATTTATTTGTAATGCAATAAGAATACCAATAACTACAAGCACAATTTCGCCTATAGCATATTTAAAGTATTTGGATGTTTTGTTTTCCATGATGAGGTTTTGACGGATTTTTCGAAAGAATTTAATCATAATAACTTATTTACAAGTTCTATTAACTCATTCGTTAGTGTTTTTAATTCAGTTAATAGTTTTATATGTCCAACAGCTAAAATCTGTCGGAAAGTGGTCATATTTACAAGTAATAATTCGTTTTCTTCGTTTTTGAGAATTCGTTTTGAAATTTCTATCAATCGGTTCGAGTTGGGTAGGCTACCATCATTATAATAGATTAAACCCATTATATTAGTAATAAAAAGTTGGTCTGTAAGTTGTGAATTATTATTTTGAATAATCTTTTCAATGCGTTCTAAATTTTGATAATACACAATTAATTTGTCTTTGAAGATTTGATCTTGTATTAAATCAATATTACCAGAAGATGTTAAATCTGTATATGTTGGGTCAGTACTTACAAATGTTTTTCTTTGTGTTAATAACGATAAATTATTCATTAGAGAAGAATCTATAACAAGCTCGTCGTTTTCGAAATAGGTATCTAAAAATGGTTTTGCATTTTCAATATAAATAGTTTCATAGCTTAAATGAATGTCAATAGAATCAAGCTGATGTTGTAAATCACGTTTTATATTAGTTAAATAGGTATGCTCTTTTTTCTGCTCTATTCGTTCTTTGTTCCAAGTATTAATTTGTAAGGCAATAAGAATTCCAATAACCACAAGCACAATTTCGCCAATAGCATATTTAAAATACTTGGTAGTTCTGTTTTCCATAATGAGGTTTTGACGGATTTTTCGAAAGAATTTAATCATATTGACTAAGGTTTGGACGCATCAATTATGTCATCAATTAGTATTTCGGTTTCTTGAATTCGTTCGCGTAAATTTTGCATTAACCAAAGATAATTGTCATAATAGTTCTCAAATTCCACAGTTTGAAAAAGCACATAATAATCTGGTTTTACTTTAGATTTACCAGCCCAAACATAATCACTTTGCATATCCATTTCTTTAAATGAAATTTTATCTAATAAAAATGGAAGTATCTGTTCATTTGCCCAACTATCTAATTTATGGTTGCGATTTTTTCTAATTTCTGACAGCGAATTCCATTTGTAAAGTAATTCTGAAATAGTATCGTCTTTAAAGAGATTTAAATTTGCATTTTGTACAATGCTTTTTACTGTATTATCTGCAAAAGCAATTTCACTGGCTCCCAATGATACATATAGTAAACTGTCTATATTATGATTTGATAGGGTTTCTTGAGATGCTCCAACCAATTTCATAAGTGCGATGCTTGCCATCATTTCTTTATCTGAGCTAATTTTATAGTCATTTACTATTTTTTTATTCTCAATAAAATCAGAATGTAATTTTAAAAGAATGTCTTCTTTCTCCTTTTGCACAAGTCGATTTTGATTCCAGTTATTCACTTGTAGTGCAATGAGAATCCCAATAACCACAAGAATGATTTCGCCAATAGCGTATTTAAAATATTTTCCTGTTTTATTTTCCATAAGGAGGTTTTGACGAATTTGACGAAAGAATTTAATCATTTTGTATAGACTTTAGTTCCACATCAATTATTGCTGATATATCAGTAATTCTATTCATTAAATCCTTTTGAATGGAATAACGTAAATCTTCTAATTGCGTTTTATTATACAAATGACCAAAAAAGGCCTCTTGTTTAAACAAGAATTTTATGGCTTCAGCTTCTTTATCAGCATCTGAATTTTGACGCAATCCAATACGATTCCTTAACTGTGAAACAGATAATGTCAGTAATATAGGTTCGGCAATTATTTGTAACCTATGTAGGAGAAACATACTTGTTTCTTGATCTTCAAAACCTGCATTTAGTATGGAGAAATATTCTGCTAACAATCTATTAAGATGGCCATTTTTAATTAAATCAGAATCTCCAGTATTTATTAAAGCGTCATAAGCACCAGTAACTAATTCGGCTCTGTACCAGGAAAAAGCACCATATTCAACAAACATTTTTATAGAATCGTTAATTGGCATGGGTATTTTGTCTTCAAATATTGAAATTAAAGAAATGCTTCTTGACAACGCATTTTTCTGCATCATTAAGGTATGTTGTAGTCGTTTTTCGGATTCTTTAAAATCGGATTTTAAGGATTGTAAAATAACAATCTCTTGATTTGACCTTTTGCGTTCTTCATTCCAATTATTTATTTGTAAAGCAATGAGAATTCCAATAACCACAAGAATAATCTCGCCAATGGCATATTTAAAGTATTTGGATGTTTTATTCTGTAAAAGAAGATTTTGTCTAATGCGACGAAAGAATTTCAGCATAAATAATGGTTGGTTTATTATTTAGGTTGTTAATAGTGATTTAGGGCTGATACTTCTTAGAGATGAGTAATTTACTAATTAAATTTAAATTTGAAGTATTATAAATTGTAAATATGGAGTCTGTTCCTTTTTAGTTAGAATCGTTTCAGATTGTATTCTATAGCTAGAATAAAAATAATTCCTAAAGTATAGGCTATTAAATCTGAAACTTGAAATGTGCTACCTAAAACAAGTTTGGCTAATGTATGGTTTTGAAGATTTAGGGTTTTAAGAATGTTGAAGAATTGAAGAAACTCAATAAAGAAAGCAAATATTAATACACAAATGCCTAATCGAGTTGGTTTTATTGAGAGAAAACTTTTAATAAAAGCATAAATAAGTATCACAACCAGAAAATCTCCAAAAGTATGTCTTATAAAGCCTGTTTTTATATATGTTGTAATGAAAATTTCAGCAATGAAAATTACTATAAAAATAAGGTAGTAAGTTTTATTAAATTTTAATTTCATTTAACTTTATTAGATTTTAAATAAAACCTCATCCTTTTATGTAATAACTCCAAAGAATGAGGTTTAAGGTTTGTAATTAATTATTGTTCCAGTCAATTTTTCTAGATACAAACATAACTATGGCTAATATTAAGAAGAGTCCAATACTACCAACTAAAAGGGCGTAATTTTCTAATTGAATTATAACATATATAAAGGTATATAAAGCCGTCAATGATAGTCCAATAAACACTGGGAATTTTAAAGTTTTTAAAATGGATTTAGCATATAAGGTAATTAATGTTATAACAGATATTCCTGATACTAAATAGGCTTTTAAAAAATTACTATGTTCTGAAATGGAAACTAATAAAGTATAGAACATAGTTAGTGCTAATCCAATCATTAAATATTGAAATGGATGAATATTAATGTTACTCATAGTTTGAATTAGAAAAAAGACTAAAAATGTAAGACCAATAACAAGAAAACCATATTTTGCTGAGCGTTCACTTTTTTGATATTCATCTACCATGACCATAAATTTTGTCCCAAAAGCAAATTCATTTAAGTTAGGAATTTTATTTATATATTGTTGAGAAAATGCTCTGTTTATATGTAATATTTTCCAATCTGCATGAAAACCATCTTTTGTTATTTCTTTGGTTTCGTTGTTAGGTAAAAAGTTGCCTATAAAACTTGGGTCAGCCCAATTTGAAGTCATTGTCATAGTAGTAGCTTTACCAATAGGAATTATTTGAATGCTTTTACTTCCATTAAAAATAATATCAAAATTGAAATTTGCTTTATCAGATTTTGTGAAGTCTAAATCTTCTAAATGACTTGATTCTAATTCCTCTAAATAACCTAGACCATCATTAGAGTTTTTGTTAAATGTAGTTTCAAAGGGATAACTAGAGTTTTTAACTTGGATAGTCATTTCATTTTTAATACCTTTTAAATTAGACGTTTTTATTAAAATTTTTAGTCTATCCCAAACAATATCTTCATCTTTAATACCTTTTAATTCTAAGTTAGGTTTTTTAAAATATCCTAAAAAATTCATAGAAGTAGTAAATACAGCAGACTCGAAATTACCTCTTTTTAAGGTTTTTGAATTGGCTTCCACTTCAGAATCCAAATTTTCAGGAAAAATATATGCGTAATTAATATGTGTTTTAGTTTCTGTAAAGTAGGTTTTAGTAGATTCGTTAAACGTTTTAGTTTCGGTATACGTTTTATATGGGAGTTTTAATATTGGTCCATAAACTAATACATGATTTCCCCATTTATCATTTATTTCATTTACAACATCTTGTTGCCTAATAGATCGTTCGGTAATTAAACTGTTTATATATTGGAGTGGAATAAGTAATATAATTACCAAAAAGCCTACCATAAGCATTCTTGCAGTTATTGATGTTCTAATCCATTGTCCAAATCTGTTTTGTTGTGGTTTTTGTATTTGTTCCATAATTATTATTCTAAAGTACTTTGAAAAACAAAGTGTATTGACAAAAAAATATATTTATTGATTATTAATTAATTTTTCGAGAGCATCAATATGTTTGTTAAACTCAATTCTTCCTAATTTGGTTGTAGTATACCGAGTATTTGGTTTTCGTCCTATAAATTGTTTTTCTACAGTAATGTATTCTGCCTTTTCAAGAGCTTTTGTGTGGCTTGCTAAATTACCATCTGTAGCTCCAAGAAGTTCTTTTAGTGTATTAAAATCGGCATACTCATTTACCATTAAAATAGACATAATGCCTAATCTAATTCGATGGTCAAATACTTTATTAATGTTGTTTATGATGCTCATAATAGTTTCTAGAAAAACAGAAATTTTATTAAGACTCTAACTTCCTGCTATTGGTGTTCCAAAAATGCCAACTGCTAGTTCTATCCAGGTTATTAGAAGTAAAATTATAATAGTTATGGTTAATAGAACCCTATTTTTCTTAGTTTTTACTTTCCTTAAAACTAACTCCATTACTAATCCAGTTCCAAATAACAATATCCCAGCTATTATAAAGTCAAAAATAGACCAATTAACTTCAGCTGAAAAATGCATAGCAATTAACGGTATTAAGAGAATGAATGATGAAAAAATCAATATGCTTGCCAATCTTTTGTCTTGTGTTTTCATGTGTTTAAAATTTATTATGTTAATTATTATCATATTTAAAGTGCATCCAAGTACCATAAATTATGTGCATAATTCCAAAACCTAAAACCCAAAGCCAGAAGCCATAACCAGGAAACAAAGCACATATTAAGCCTAATATAATTTCAATAATACCTAAATAACGAATATTACCAATACTATATTTTGACGCATTTATTAAAGCTAGCCCATAAAATATAAGCATTAAGGCTCCTGTTTGTCCATATTTTTGTTGGTTTAAAATGATTAAAATATAGAATCCTCCAGCTAAAAGAGGAATTAAAAAATTAATAACTAACCGTTTTGAGGTATTGTCCCAAATTTTCTCTCCGTGTTTTTTAGCTTTTCTGGTTGTTAATATTACAGCTGTAATAATACTTAAAACAGCAATTAAGATAAGATCTAATAAAACTAATCTAAAAATTTTACTGTCAAGAATAAGTGTTCCATTACTATAACTTATAACCAACCAATAAGCAACAGCAGCTCCAATAATAGCATAGAATCCTGCTAGAATTCCAGATAAACCACTTAAAGAAATAAAACGAGACGATTTATTCATGAGTTGCTTTATCTCACCTAAATCTTTTAAATAATCTTTTGATTCCATATTAAAGTACTTTGAAAAGCAAAGTAAATAAATTATTTTGATTTTAGCATCATATTATTTTGTTAAATTTGAAAATATAAATTTATAGCCTTTTGAAACCAGCCGAAGCATACATACTTAAACAATTGGAACCTTTCCGATCCATAATGATGTATTTGCAACTGGTTATAGAAAAAACGTTGCCTGAATTTGAATTAAAATATAAATGGAAATTGCCTTGTTATTATATAGGAAAAAGACCTATTTGTTACATCAACCAAAGTAAAGATTATGTGGATGTTGGCTTTTGGCATTCTGCTCATCTTTCAAAAAAGTTTGATACCTATTTAGTAAGTGAAAATAGAAAAATAGTTAAATCGCTTCGCTATAAAACTTTAGAAGATATACAAGATGATGTCTTGGTTTCCATTCTTAAAGAAGTGAAATTGCATAAAGATAAATCGTTTTGGAAATAGGTAGGTTACAAAGAATTTACCACTTTTCTAATGGCAACTAAATTCGTCAGTAATTTTTCTAAATTATCTAAGTGTAGCATATTAGCTCCATCGCTTTTAGCATTTGCAGGATCGAAGTGAGTTTCAATAAATAAACCATCTACATTATTAACTACTCCAGCTCTTGCTATGGTTTCAATCATATCTGGTCTGCCTCCTGTTACTCCAATACTCTGGTTAGGTTGCTGTAAAGAATGTGTCACATCTAAAATAGTTGGTGCATATTGACGCATGGTTGGAATTCCTCTAAAGTCGACTATCATATCTTGATAGCCAAACATGGTACCTCTATCTGTAATCCATGCCTTGTTATTGCCAGCATCTTTTACTTTTTGAACCGCATGTTTCATAGCTTCAGGACTCATAAATTGGCCTTTTTTAAGATTCACAACTTTGCCTGTTTGTGCAGCAGCAACCACTAAATCTGTTTGTCTAACTAAAAAAGCTGGAATTTGTAACACATCTACGTATTGAGCAGCCATTTCAGCATCAGATATTTCGTGGATATCTGTTACTGTTGGTACATCAAACGCATTCGAAACCTTTTCTAAAATTTTAAGTGCTTTTTCATCTCCAATTCCTGTAAAACTATCAATTCTGCTTCTATTAGCCTTTTTAAAGCTTCCTTTAAAGATGTAAGGAATTTCTAGTTTATCTGTAATAGCAATCACTTTTTCAGCTATACGCATAGCCATTTCTTCACCTTCAATAGCACAAGGTCCAGCTAATAGAAAAAAGTTGTTAGAATTGGTGTGTTTTATTTTTGGGATCTCGTTAAGATTCATTTGCTTAAAAATTTAAGCCACAAAGATAATCAATTTAAAACGCTTTTTTCATACTATTTCTAATCATCCAAAGAGACATGGTAAAGTTTGTAAATACAAATAAACCACCTAAAACAATAAAGCTTTTTATTGTATTTGAAATAGATACAATATTAAAAATATCAGATAGGTATGCTAGAATAAGGTATGAAGAAACACAAACAAATGTAATTCCTAAAGAAAAATTTAATTTTTTATTTGGTTTAATTAATTGCCATAAAAATGGTATTCCAAATAATAAAATTGGGTAAGCAGTTAAACCTTCGCTTTTATTTACACTTGTAAATAAGTAAGCAATTACTGCAATAAAATAAAGGTAGGGTACAAATTTTGAATATTTACTAATCAGTTTCATCTTTTAAAAATTTAGGGTTAATACCTGTTTTTATTAAGATGTAAATTGCCTATGTGGTTAATTACTGGTTAGTATGGCTATTTACTATTAATCTTTTATTTAAACGAAAGATAATAACTGATATTATGATATTTTATAATAATAACAAATTATTAACTATTGGAGATTAGTTGCATACGCCAATATATAATTATAAGACACTAATATATAAGTGTTTAAATATTAGGCTAACAACAATTAGTAAAGTTTATATTTATTAATCTATATAGAAATAATTATTTATTTAAAATCTTTTTGCAAAGGAATTTAACGTACCTTTGCACGCTTAAAATAAGGCACTATTATGGCTAATATTAAAAACATTGCAATTATTGCACATGTCGATCATGGTAAAACTACTTTGGTCGATAAAATCATGTACCATTGTCAACTATTTAGAGAAAACCAAAATACTGGTGATTTAATTCTAGATAACAACGATTTAGAACGTGAAAGAGGAATTACAATTACGTCTAAAAACGTATCTGTAGTTTATAAAGACACAAAAATTAATATTATTGACACTCCAGGTCACGCCGATTTTGGTGGAGAAGTAGAACGTGTACTTAATATGGCTGATGGTGTGTTGCTATTAGTTGATGCTTTTGAAGGTCCCATGCCTCAAACGCGTTTTGTATTACAAAAAGCAATTGATTTAGGTTTAAAACCTTGTGTGGTTATCAATAAAGTGGATAAAGAAAACTGTACTCCTGATGAAGTACATGAAAAAGTTTTCGATCTTATGTTTGAATTAGGTGCTGAAGAATGGCAACTAGATTTTCCAACAGTTTATGGTTCTGCTAAGAACAACTGGATGAGTGACGATTGGAAAAACGAAACTGAAAATATTGAACCATTATTAGATATGGTTATCGAACATATTCCTGCTCCAAAAATTCCAGAAGGAAATACGCAAATGTTAATTACGTCTTTAGACTTCTCATCTTTTACAGGCCGTATAGCTATTGGACGTTTAACTCGTGGTCAATTAAAAATTGGACAAAACATTTCTTTAGTAAAAAGAGATGGTAAAATTGTAAAGAATAAAATTAAAGAACTACATGTTTTTGAAGGATTAGGTCGTTTAAAAGTAGATGAGGTTCAAACAGGAGATATTTGTGCTATTGTTGGACTTGAAGGATTTGAAATTGGCGATACTGTAGCCGATTTCGAAACTCCTGAAGGATTAAAAACAATTGCTATTGATGAGCCAACAATGAGTATGTTGTTTACCATTAACGATTCGCCTTTCTTTGGAAAAGATGGAAAGTTTGTAACATCAAGGCATATCAAAGACCGTTTAACTAAAGAATTAGAAAAAAACTTAGCATTAAGAGTTGAAGAGACTGATAGTGCAGATAAGTTTATTGTTTTTGGACGTGGTGTTTTACACCTATCGGTTTTAATTGAAACCATGCGTCGTGAAGGTTACGAGCTTCAAATAGGTCAACCACAAGTAATCATTAAAGAAATTGATGGTGTAAAATGTGAGCCAGTGGAAGAAATGACAATTGATTTACCTGAAACGGTTTCTGGTAAAGCCATCGAAATGGTAACAATGCGTAAAGGTGAAATGTTAAGCATGGAAGCTAAAGGAGATAGAATGGTGTGTCAATTTATGGTGCCTTCTAGAGGGATTATAGGTTTACGTAACCAGTTATTAACAGCTACTGCAGGTGAGGCTATTATGGCTCATAGGTTTAAAGAATACCAACCTTTAAAAGGTGGTATCCCAGAGCGTCAAAATGGTTCTTTGGTATCTATGGAAAAAGGGCAAGCAATTCCTTATTCTATTGATAAATTACAAGATAGAGGTAAGTTTTTTGTTGATCCAGGTGAAGATATTTACGAAGGTCAAGTCATTGGTGAAAACTCTCGTGGAGACGATATGGCTGTTAACGTAACTAAAACTAAAAAATTAAGTAACGTTCGTAGTTCTGGAGCAGATGATAAAGCGAAGATTGTTCCTGCTATTAAATTCTCTTTAGAAGAAGCTTTAGAATATATTCAAAAAGATGAATATGTTGAAGTAACACCAAATCACTTACGTTTACGTAAAATTTACTTGACAGAAGTAGAGCGTAAGAGAAATAAGAGTATCTAATTATTATACATAAATTAGTAATATATAAAAGAGGAATCCTATTTTTGGTTCCTCTTTTTTTTAGCTTAAAAAAACTTTTAATATAGTATGGACTTTTTAGGAATAGAATTTACAGAATGGGTTGGTTATGCAGCAATGGCAACAGTACTTATTTCTTTTTTAATGAAAGATGTAAGAAAGTTACGGCTTGTTAATTCGTTTGGATGTTTACTTTTTGTTGCTTATGGATTTATGTTAGATCCTTTGTCTTGGCCAATTATTTTAACAAATACGGCCATTTTCTGTATTAACATGTATTATACACTATTGAAAAAAGCTTAAGTTTACTATATTTGATAAACATTTTATTTTAAGCTAAGAACTATAATTGTAGATACTAGCTTTCAGTTTAAAAATTAAAACCTATAATTTACCCAATAAGCTTCATGGTAATAAAAAAACTATCTATCATAATACCAGTTTATAATGAAGCAGAAACAATTCATTTAATCTTAAATAAGATTAAGAATGTCATTCTTTTAGATAATATTTTAAAAGAAATAATAATTGTAGATGATTGTAGTGAGGATAATACTTATGAAAAAATAAAGTCCTATTTAGAGCTAAATTCAGATGCAGATATTTATTATTTTAAACATGAAAAGAATAAAGGCAAAGGGGCAGCATTACATACAGGCATATCAAAGGCAAAAGGAGACTATTTAATTATTCAAGATGCCGATTTAGAGTATGATCCAGCAGAATATAATAGACTTTTAAAACCAGTAATTGATGGTTTTGCTGATGTAGTTTATGGTTCTCGTTTTATGGGTAGTCAACCACATAGAGTACTCTTTTTCTGGCACACAATTGGAAATAAATTCTTAACATTCCTTACGAATGTATTTTCCAATTTAAATCTTACTGATATGGAAACCTGCTATAAACTATTTAAGACAAGTTTAATTCAGGGAATTAAGTTAAAAGAGCAACGTTTTGGGTTTGAGCCTGAAGTAACATTAAAAATCTCTAGAATTCCAAGAATTCGAATTTATGAAGTAGGTATTTCTTATTACGGAAGAACTTATGAAGAAGGAAAGAAAATAAGTTGGAAAGATGGATTTAGAGCTATTTACTGTATTTTAAAATATGGAGTTTTTAAGTAATTTAATAACAATTTGTTCAAACTTTAAGTTCTATATATTCTTTTGTCTTTTCTCTATAAAAATTTTATAAATAATAATAATCATTATAAATAATAATGCGTAATTATAGAAATAAAAACGCATAATAGAATAACTTGCAGTAGCTACTATCATTGAGTTAGATAATGTTAAGCTAGACACCATAAATAAAATGGCATAGTTTTTTTTGTAAGAAATGAGAACCTTTATCAAACTGAAAAGAAAAACTCCAAGAACAAAAAGCAATATATATATTGATTTAAATCCATGGATTATACTTGCAAAATAAACGTTAACCCATTTATTAAAATTATTTTTTATAAGTATAGGAGTTATTGATTTTGCTGCTTCTTCAATGGCTAGTCTAGATTCAACAATAGACATGTTTTTGTTGAGAAAATATTCAGTGCCTTTATCATGTAAAGTAAAATTACAGATATACACTAAATATTTGTGAAAGTGTTTATAATAATCTTGATAAGATACTCTTTTTTTGCTGGACATAATCCATTTATTACTTGAAATAAAATTATGGCTTTCTATAAAAATGGTTTTGTGTTCTTCATTTTTAATATAACTACTATCAGATATTTTACTTACATAGAAAGCTAACGAAGCTGTGTTCACATAAGTAAAAGGTGTAGATGCAAATGCATTATCTTTAAGTTTGTGATAGCTTTTGTCTAATAGTATCGTTGTAATAGGAATAAGGACTAGAATGAGTAACTTCATCAAATTATTCCGTTTTGAAATTTCTTTTCTGTTTTTCAAAATAAATAGAAAAGCAATAATAAATGGAACTAATATAAATTGACCTCTTGTTAAGATTAATAATATAGAGGAAATACAAATATAAATTAGTGCTATATTATTGTTTTTAAATAAAAAATCAATTGAAAACACTATGAAAAATAAGTAAAGTGGATAGCTTAAGCCTTCAGAGCAAATATTATTCGCCACGTATAATGGGCCGAAAAATGGAAATAGCAAGATGGCTACCAATATGAATTTTGAAAGATAATTTAGTTGAAGTACTTCAGTGAATTTTTTAGCAACAAAATGGACTGCTATAAATCCAAATAGTAATTGAATTCCAACCGTAACCAAATCAAAATAATCTTGAAAGATAAATTTCAAGAAATTTGTAAAAATAGCATATCCAGGATATCTGTAAATAGCAGCATTTAAATAACTAGCTGTGTCTGGAGTGTAGATAGCATCTTGAAAAATTAAAAAAATGAAACTAAAGAAATACATTCCATAGATAACAATGTCCTTAAGCTTAATGTTTTTCAATTTTGATTTTTATTTAATTTTTTACAAAGTAAAAGAATAATTAGAAATAAAGAGTATTTAATAAAATTACTTAATATCTAAAGAGTTCAATTTCATTTTAAAATAATAGATAAGAGAACTACTAAGTTCTTAACTTTAAATAATATTTTTAATTTCAACATAGCTTAATGAAACCTAATAGTTTTACTTATTTATAGAGTTTAAGTTTACTATATTTACAAAAATTTCAATATGATATTTCTTTATTTTGATCCAGCCATTGGAGCCATGATTGTTCAAGCTATAGTAGCTGCCATAGCAGGTGTTTTGTTGTTTTCTAAAAACTTGCTTTTAAAAGTAAAAGTGTTTTTAGGAATTGTAAAACCTAAAGACGAGGAATTATTTGACGATATAGATATTGAAAGGTCTGAAATAGAAAAGAAAGATTCTAGTGACTCATAAAAAAGCACATCCAGCTTCGTTTAGAGATCCTTCTGGTTTTATGTTTGTTGAAGAAGGGATAGTTAAACGACAAATAAACCCTATTTATTTTAAACAGTATTTTGCTCTTAAAGATTCTAGATTTTTCGAAAAACTTTTTAATAGTCAGGTGCTTATACCACATGAAGAATTATCTCATTCTTCAGAACAAATTATAATTCAGCCAGAACATATTCCGTTTATTACTTATCCATACGAGTGGTGTTTTAATCAATATAAAGAAGCGGCTCTGCTAACCCTTAAACTGCAAAAGTTTAGTTTGGAACACGGTTTTTCTTTAAAAGATGCCTCAGCTTTTAATGTGACATTTCATAAAGGAAAAGCTATTTTTATAGATACACTGTCTTTCGATTTTTATATAGAAAATTCGCCTTGGAGAGCCTATAAACAGTTTGTGTCTCATTTTTTAGGACCATTGCTTATGGCTCATTATCATGGTGCACAATCTTTAAAGTTAATGAGTAATTATATAGATGGAATTCCGTTAAACATGATTGCATCCATGTTGCCATTTAAATCTAAATTGAATCCTTTTTTATATTCAAACATTCATCTGTTAGCAAAGTTTGAAGATAAGTATCATGAAGATTATAATGGCGAATCGAAAGTCAAGTCTTTATCTAAAAAAGCACAATTAAATATCATCCAAAGTCTGTATGATTTTATTAAAAAACTATCCTTAAAGGAACATTCTGAATGGGGAAATTATTATAATAAAATAAATTATACAGATGCTGCTTTTAATTTAAAATCTGATATCATTAACAATTGGATCTCTAAATTAAATGTCAAAACAGTTATTGACGTTGGTGGTAACGATGGTACTTTTGTTAGAAGAATAACGTCTAATATAGAACAAGCGTTGGTTTGCGATATTGATAATAACGCAGTCGATTATAATTTTAAAACTATTAAGGAAAATAAGGAGCGTTTTATGTTGCCTTTTGTTTTAGATGTTTTAAATCCTTCGGCAGCTATTGGTTTTAATAATAAAGAAAGAGACTCTTTCATAAAGCGCATTAAAAAGTTTCAGCCAGATATCACTTTAGCTTTGGCAGTCATTCATCACATGTCCTTATCTGGAAATGTTACCTTTGAGATGTCTGCACAATTTTTTGCTAAATTTTCTAAACATCTTATTATTGAGTTTCCTAAAAGAGAGGATTCTTGGGTACAAAGACTGTTAAATAATAAAGCTGATTTTAAAGATTATTTCGGGTTTTATAATATAGAAAATTTTGAAAAAGCCTATACAAATTACTTCGAAATTATTGAAAAACAACCTATTGAAAACTCAGAAAGAGTCATGTATTTATTAAAAACGAAACATGATTAAAGCTATTTACAAGATTCGATCTCAAATTCTTTCATTTGTAAAAAATGACAAAGACTACCCTATATTAGCAGCTTTTTCAGCAGGGATTTATCCACTTTTATATTATTACAATTCTAATTTCACTTTAGTTAATTCTTGGAGTCAATTTCTATATTTTGTAGTTACTTATTTGTTGATTCCAATGTGTACTTTTTTGTTGGTATTTACATTTTTTAAACGCCTTCCAATACTGCAAAAATTCAGTAAATATGTCATTCCAGTTTTAAATATAACGAGTTTTGTTTTTTTAGTTATTATAAGTACTTCTGGATTTAAATGGAAGATTATAACTATTGCATTAGTAATTGCTTTAATCTTTGCTATTTTACTACAAAAACACATTAAAAAAGTAATAGTCTTTCAGTTGTTAATGACACTAATTGTAGTTTCAAAACTTATTCCAGATTTCTATAGGCATATTACTTATTCATCAGCATGGATGGATTTACAAGATGGAATTGAACACGTTAAATTTAAAATGAAACCCAATGTTTATGTAATTCAACCAGATGGTTATACAAGTTTTTCAGAATTAAAAAAGGAAACATATAATTTTGATAATTCTAATTTTGAACAATTTTTAGATAACAATAACTTTAAGCTATATATAGATTTTAGAAGTAATTATACCACGACTTTAAGTTCAAATAGTTCCATGTTTGCAATGAAACATCACTATTATAATAATTACAAAAACAAGCCGAATGAATTATATAATACTCGAAAAATAATAACTGGAAATAATCCAGTTGTTTCTATTTTTAGAGAGAATAATTACAAAACTTTTTTATTACTTGATATTTCTTACTTGTTGGTTAATAGACCAAAAATGTTATACGATTATTGCAATATAGATTATAGTGAAGTGCCTTATTTAGACAGAGGTTTTAGTATAAATAAAGACCCACTATTAGATTTAAAACAAATTATAGAGTCTCATCCAGATTCTAATAATTTTGTTTTTATTGAACGCATGCTTCCCATGCATATTACAAATGATACTAGTGATTCTGAAGGTATTCAAGGTGAAAGAAAAAAATATCTTGAACAATTAGAAGAGGCTAATATTTGGTTAACAAGTGTGGTTCAATTAATATCTGAAAAAGATCCAAATAGTATGATAATTATAGCAGCAGATCATGGAGGATTTGTTGGTATGGAGTCAACCCAGGAAAGTGGATTAAAACAAACAGATGAGGCTTTAGTAACATCAATTTTTTCAACTGTTTTGGCTATTAAATGGCCAGATAATAAGGTGCCAAATTTTGATAATAAATTAAAAACTAATGTCAATTTGTTTAGAGTTTTGTTTTCTTATTTAAGTCATGACACAAGTTATCTAGAGAACTTAGAAGATGATAAAAGTTATTCTGTAATTAAAGAAGGAGTTCCAGTTGGCGTTTACGAAGTTATAAATGAAAATGGAGAAGTTGTTTTTAAAAAGCATTAAATTAGTATTTTTCAGCAATATTTAAGTACAATGAAGTTTTTCTTAGTAAAAAGATACCATCCTGAATATAAATCGCTTTGGAATGATTTTGTAAAACATTCTAAAAATGGCACTTTTTTATGTCAAAGAGATTTTATGGAGTATCATCAAGATAGGTTTGAAGATGCCTCATTTTTAATTTTTAAAGACGAAAAATTGGTTGCTGTTTTTCCTGCTAATAGAAAAAATGAGCTGATATATTCGCATCAAGGACTTACGTATGGAGGATTAATAATAAATAAAGACACGTCTTTTAAAACTGTTTTAATAGCATTTAAAAGCTTGCTTGAAACATGTCAATCTTCTGGAATTCATGAGATGATACTAAAACCAACACCAAGAATTTATCATTCGCATCCTAGCGATGAAATAGATTATTTGTTGTTTAAATTACAAGCTGAATTAATAAGAAGAGATTTAACTTTAGCTATAGATTCAAGACAACCCATAGAAATAAGCTCTTCCAATAGGAAGAGAGGTTTGAAAAAATCCCAAAAAAATGAATTGCTTGTTAAGGAAGAAGTAGATTTTGAATCATTCTGGAATACTATTTTAATTCCAAATTTAAAAGAGCAACATGGAGTAGAACCAGTTCATACTTTAGAAGAAATAGCTTTTTTAAAATCAATATTTCCAAATAATATCAGGCAGTTTAATGTTTATAAAGACGATGTAATTGTTGCAGGAACAACTATTTTTGAAACTAATCAAGTTGCACATGCACAGTATATTTCATCAAATAATGATAAACAAGAATTAGGAAGTTTAGATATGTTATTTCATCATTTAATTCATAAAGTTTATAAAAATAAAGCCTATTTCGATTTTGGTATTTGTAACGAAAATCAAGGCAAACAAATAAATTCTGGACTACAAGAATGGAAAGAATCGTTTGGAGCAAGAAATATTTCACATGATTTTTATAGCATTTTCACTAAAAATCATAGCTATTTAAACGATGTCCTAATATGATAAAATTTCTAGACTTACATAAAATTAATAAAAGATTTGAATCAGAATTTCAAATAAAAATTCAGCAGTTTTTAGACTCAGGACATTATATCTTAGGTCAAGAAGTTGAAAACTTTGAAAGAAACTTTGCAGCCTATTGTGATACAAAATATTGTGTAGGAACTAGTAATGGTTTAGATGCTTTAACTCTTATTTTTAAAGCTTTTATTCATTTAGGAAAATTAAAAGAAGGCGACGAAGTTATAATACCTGCAAACACCTTTTTTGCAAGTGTATTATCTGTAATAAATGCAGGTTTAATTCCAGTTTTTGTAGAACCAGATAAAAAGACATTTAGCATTTCAGTTAAAGAAATTGAAAAGGTATGTACTTCGAAAGTGAAAGCTATTATGGCAGTACATTTATATGGTCAATTAGCCAATATGGAAGCTATAAATACCTTTGCGAAAGCGCATCATTTAGTGGTTGTAGAAGATGCTGCACAAGCTCATGGAGCAGAAAATAGTGAAAGTAAAAAAGCTGGAAATTTGAGTGATGCTGCTGCTTTTAGCTTTTACCCAAGTAAAAATTTAGGCGCTTTGGGAGATGGAGGAGCAGTAACTACAAATAATTTAGTTTTAGCAGAAACCATTAAGAAACTACATAATTATGGTTCAGAAAAAAAATATGAATACAGTTTGGTTGGATGTAATAATAGATTGGACGAAATTCAAGCCATATTTTTAAATATCAAACTAAAACATTTAGATACAGATAATTTAAAAAGGCAAGAAATAGCTAAAAGATATCTTTCAGAAATTAAAAATGAAAAAGTAGAATTACCATTTTATAATAATTCCCAAAACCATGTGTTTCACCTGTTTGTAGTTAGAGTAAAACACAGAGAAGATTTTATAAGTTATTTAAAAAAGCAAAAAATTGAAACACTTATTCATTATCCAACGCCACCACATAAACAAAAAGCCTTAAGTAATTTTAATTCCTTAAGTTTGCCAATTACGGAAGAGATACATCATACAGTTGTTAGCATACCTATAAGTCCAGTAATGACCAACGAAGAAATAACCCAAATAATAAATTCAATAAACACCTACTAGTTGAAAAGATTAATAAAATATATTAACAACAATGTATTAATAAAAGTAGCTTCATTAAATTCTGCATCTTTAGTAACTAGAATTGTTGGTGGACTTTTAACATCAAACGCTATTGCTCATTTTATTGGAGCAGAAGGGATGGCACTTGTTGGGAATTTAAGAAATTTTGTTAGTTCTATTCAATCGTTAGCAACCTTAGGTTTATATAATGGAGTTGTTAAATATATAGCTGAATTTAAAAATAATACGTTAGAGTTAAGTAAAACTATTTCAACTACTTTTTATCTTGGTTTTATTTCTACAGTTATAGTGTCTTTTGGTTGCTATTTTAATGCAGATACCATAAATGATATTATTTTCCCAAAATATAATGACTATGCATATGTAATAGAAGTCCTAGCAATTGCTCTGCCTTTTTACACATTAAACTTATTTACATTTTCAATATTAAATGGTTTTTCTAAGTTTAAAATCTTAATTATAATTAACATTATTGGTCAGATTTTAGGAGTAGCAGTTACTTTAATTTTAATTTATAAAAACAGAATTGATGGAGCATTGATTTCTGTTGTCATTTCTGAGTCCTTAATATTTTTAATAACCTTAGTTGGAATAGTCAATCAAAAAACATTAATGCCTTTAATAAAGGTAAGAAGCATCAGTTTTGAAAAGGTTAAGAAACTTAGTTCTTTTTCTATTATGGCTTTATTTTCAGCTATGGTTTTGCCATTAGTGGCTATTGCAATTAGATCTTATATTATAGATCATGTTGGCTTTAAAGAAGCTGGCTTTTGGGAAGCAATGAACCGAATTTCTAAATATTACTTAATGTTTGTAAGTTCTTTGTTAACACTATATATCTTACCAAGGTTATCTGAAATTGATAGCGCTAAAGATTTTAGAAACGAAGTTTTTAATTTTTATAAAACCATTATTCCAATATTTGGAGCAGGATTGATTGTTATTTATTTTTTAAGAACATATATTATTACAATTGTTTTTTCTAGTGAATTTAAACCAGTTGAAGACTTGTTCTTTTGGCAACTTTTAGGCGACTTTGTAAAAGTACTTTCCATAGTTATAGCTTATCAATTCTTAGCAAAGAAAATGTTTTGGCATTATATTATTACCGAAGCTTTTTCTGTAATAATAATGTATGCAACAAGTGTTTATTTTATTGATTTATATGGTGTAAAAGGTGCAACTATAGCACATTTTGTATCTTATGTTATGTACTATGGAGTTATATTATTAATTTTTAGCTCCTCGCTTTTTGGAGTTATTCCAGAAAAAAATGACTTAAATTCTAATCCTTAGAATTTTCTTCCCATACTTGAAGATATTTTTTTGCAATTGTAATATAGTTGTGTTCTTTCTCTATAAATGCTCTAGCATTGTTTGATATTTCAACTAATTTATTAGGATTTTCAATAAGCCATTCTAAATTTTTAATAACTTGAGATGCCTTTGGCAAGGCATTAATAGCAATTGTGTTTTCTTTTAAATTATAGAAATCTAGCCATTCTTTTTCTGCTCCTGTAAAAACTACTTTTCCTTTTGCCATAGCTTCCAATGCGTTATAACCTTGATCGAAACTATATACTTGGTCTAATACAATATGTGCTTGGTTATAAACATCTATATATTGTTTATAAGGTAAATTATGAGTGGTATGAATAGCTACTTTATTTGGATGTTTTTTCTGAATAATTTCTAAAGATTCTTCGAAAAAAACACTCCCCTTTTTAACTTGAGACAAGGTATTAATGCCGTGAAAAATATGAATCTTGTTTTCAATTTCTAAAGGATGAAATACAATTTTATCTGTGTTTATTGGGTTTGGAATCAAGCCTAAATACGCTTTGTTGTTCTTTAAAGGAATGTGGTAATCTATATCTGATGCAATTACACCACAACTATGTTTATATATAAAGTCATGAAGTTTTTTATAAGTAGGTGAGACGTATTTCAAACAATAATAAAATTGCTTTTTTAAAGCTGTATTATTTAGATAAGGAGTTAAAATAGAATAAGTTTCTTTTTCTTTTAGATAATAACTAATGTTAGAATAATCATCTCCACAAGACATTAAAAAAAGATTTTTATTCTGCGTAATAAGCTTCCTTAGTAAAAGAATTTGTAATTTAGGATGAATGGAAAGCGCATCTTCGTTTATCAACTGAACAACATCAAAATTATGTAGCTGTTTTAAAGCCTTTTTAAATTTGTAAGCTACTTCAAAATCAGCAATATCAAATTTCGTCAGCTTATGAATGCCTTTTCTAAAAAACAATAAAATAGGATTATTGAAAACTTTTACAGAAAGATTTATATCCACTGGAAATTTTTTAAAAAGGTCACCATTCCCAACCAATACAACTTCATGACCTAATTGCTGTAAGCCTTCCTTTAAAGAATTATGTAATCGGCTAAATTCTCCAATTAAAAGTATTTTCATGCTTATTTTGATACCTTTGCTTTTCAAATATAATCGTTTCAATGAACATTTTAGAGAAAAGTAAAATTCCTTTAGAGATTCTTGTGGCTACAACCAATAGAACGAATTTGGATTTTATTTATAACATGTTTAAAAACAATGTTCTGGAAGATTATTATATTTTAATAATTAATCAAACAACTAAAGAAGAGGTTTTAATTTCTGAATTACCAAATGTTCGAGTTATTAATTCATTTGAAAGAGGTTTGAGTAAAAGTAGGAATCTAGCGATTCGAGAAGCTATTGGTGAAATTTGCTTATTAGCTGATGATGATGTTGTTTACCAAAGACATTTTGAAAAACCTATTTTAGAGAGCTTTAAAAATATGCCAGAAGCAGGAATAATTTCTTTTAAAACTATAACTACAGATGGCAAACGTTATAGTAACTATCCAAATCAAAAAATTAATTTGCAGAAATTCTATAAAAAAGTACTTTCTATAGAAATTTCATTTAAACGGGATGCCATAATAAAAAACAAACTGTTTTTTAATGAAAATTTTGGCTTAGGAAGTGTGTTTCAAGATGGAGAAAACAGATTGTTTTTTGAAGATGTTTTTAAAACAAATCAGATAAAAGCGTATTTTTCGCCAGAATTTATAGTCATTCATGAGCCATTAAGTTCAAGTGATGATGTGGCATCAGACCGATTTATTTTTGCTAGAAGTGCTTTAAATTATAAATTACATGGTAATTTTGCTTGGTTGTATGTTATTAGATTAATAGTTTCGTTAGTCAGAAAAAAGTTAATTTCATTTAGTGAAATTTCATCAAAATTTAGAGTGGCAAATCAAGGAATAAAAACCTACAAAAGTATGTTGCATGGAAAGTAAAAAAACAACTTTAGAAAGTATAAAAATAATAGAAATTCCTAAAATAGAAGATAAAAAAGGAAGAGGGAATTTATCTGTTATTGAGAAAGATTCTATTCCTTTTGCTGTAAAACGAGTTTATTATTTGTACGATGTACCTAGTAATGCCTATAGAGGTGGACATGCTCATAAAAATTTATTTCAGTTTTTAATAGCTTTGAGTGGAAGTTTTGATGTGGTTTTAGACGATGGAATTAAAAAGACAACTATCACACTTAATAAACCCAATAAAGGCTTGTTAATTCCAAAAGGGATTTGGCGTGAATTGGAAAATTTTTCATCAGGTTCAGTATGTCTAGTTTTAGCATCTGAAGAATATGATGAAGAAGATTACATTAGAAAATACAAACAGTTTTTAAAGTATAAAGGCTAAAAATAATTCTTTTTATAGGTGAATTTATTGTAGATACTCACAACTATTTTAGTTATACTTAAAGGCATATTAAGTAAGGCTTTTTGCTTAAAGTTTAGTTTACTAAAATCGATTTTTTCTGTAAGTTTTTTAGATGATTCATAATCACCTAATAGCTTATATTTTAAAGCTGAAGAAAACCTATTTTTATTAATATACTCATGAAAATAATCAGATGCATTCAAGGAATTATATTTAGAATAATCAATGGATTTAAATCTCTTTCTGTTAGATTTTGTTAATCCGTTATTGACAACTTGATGTGTTGCTAAAGGAATATTTAAAAACACAACAGAATAATTTAAACCTGCTCTAATCCAATAATCTGTATCTTCACTTGTGCTAAGAGTTTCATTAAAAGCACCTATTTTCATTACTGCTTCTTTATTAAAGATAGAACTAGCGCAATGTAAAATAGAATGGTCTAAACTATATTGAAAATAATTTAATACACCTTCTTGATTTGTTTTTAAATCAAGTTTGCTATATGTGGCAAAATAAATTCCTTTTTTAGTTTTAATTTTTAAAGCACTTGCAAATATTTGTTCTTGAGGATATTTAGTAATAAGTTTATAGATGTGTTCTAAAAATGTTGCTTCCCAAAAATCGTCTGCATCTAAAAATGCTAAATATTTTCCTGAAGCTTTTTGAATTCCAAAATTCCTAGCAGCAGAAACTCCAGAATTCTCAATGGAAAAAATCAGAATTCTAGAATCAGAAATAGATTCTACTATGTTTAAGCTATTATCTGTAGAACCATCATTTACAACAATAATTTCAAAATCATTAAAAGTCTGATTCAACACACTTAATAAGGTGTTTTTTATATAGTCTTCCTTGTTAAATAAAGGGATTATTATTGAAAACAATGGTATCATATTTATTTAGGTATTCTACAAAAATAGCCTAATCTATATAAATCGAATAAAAATAAATTCGGATTTTCATGAGTTAGGTTCTTCTTTATTTTTGAATCAAAGAATGCCATAAATTTCCCAAATAGATGCTGTAAAAAGAGAAATTCTAGAAACCTATACGCTTTTAATAAACTTATATCATTACTGGTTATTTGCTTAGAAACATACAAATTATTGAGAGTTTGCATAGCATGTTCGGTTTTTTTTAAAAAATTCAGATTTTCATCTAAACCAAAATGATACACTTCATTATTAATATGTAATATTTGAAATTGGTGTTTTTTTAACAAAGCTCCTAACAGATAATCCATTCCGTAACTATTATCTGTGTTGTTTTTTATAAGTTCTAAATATATTGCTTTTTTTATTAGAAAATTAGCAGAAATAATTACTTTATAAGGTGTTTGATTTCTAATGTTTGCATCAACTTCCTCACGTTGTTTTCCAAATGTATAACGCAAAGATTTGTTTTTATAATATGATGTTTCTTGATAAGCAAAACCACCAAAAACAGCTTGGAAATTGTATTGAATCTTTTCAAGATATTTGGATAAAAAATCATGATATTTTGGCAGCACATCTGCGTCTATAAATAACAACCAATTATATTGCGCTTGTTTCGCTAAAAATAGTCTGCTTGCAGTTCTTCCAACATTTTTTTTTGCTTCAATAAACTTACAATTTGTAAGGTTGTTAATTTTCTGATTTTCTATATTTAAATGAGAAAAAGATCCATCGTCCACACAAATAAGCTCAAAAATAATATTAGCTTCCAAGGCTTGTTTTTCAAGTGCTTGGGCTAAAGGATAGGCGTTATAATGATATGTTGGAATTAGTATAGATAACATGAATATGCGTTCATTTGTTCAAATCTAAACAATATTGATACAAATTTCGCGAAATAAAACAATTTCATTTAAGTTCACTTATTAGATATTAAAAATAAGATGTAAAGACTTTTAAATTGAATTCATCAACCATGAATCGAAAATCATATATTTACAATCAATTCCTTATTAGTTTTTATAAATAAAAAGGGATTATTAGTTTTACAAACAACTTCTAACCAAAACCAATGCTATTTAATACTATAGATTTTGCCATTTTTATGCCAATTGTCTTCTTGTTGTATTGGTTTGTTTTCAAAAAAAAAATAAAGACCCAAAATTTATTCTTATTAGCTGTAAGTTATTTCTTTTATGCTTGTTGGGATTGGCATTTTTTAGGGCTCATTTTTTTAAGTTCTGTAGTTGATTATTTAGTAGGACATTCCTTAGCTAAAACCGAACAAAGAATAAAGCGTAAAATGCTATTGTTGCTTAGTCTGATAGTTAATTTAGGAATTCTTGGTTTTTTTAAATACTACCATTTTTTCATAGAATCATTTCAGGAAGTTTTTACCCTTTTTGGAAGAAATTTAGAATCTAGCACATTAAATATATTGCTTCCTGTAGGTATTAGTTTCTACACCTTTCAAACCTTGAGCTATACCATAGATGTTTATAGAAAAAAAATAGAACCTACACATGATGTTGTTTCATTTTTTGCTTTTGTAAGTTTCTTTCCTCAGTTAGTTGCTGGTCCTATTGAGAGAGCATCCAATTTATTACCACAATTTGAAAGAAAAAGATTCTTTGATTATGCCAAGAGTGTCGATGGATTAAGATTAATTATACTCGGTCTTTTTAAAAAAATGGTCATTGCTGATAATTGTGCCTTAGCAGTCAATGAAATTTTCACCTATTATCCAGATTATAGTGGAAGTACGCTATTTTTTGGGGCTTTCTTTTTTGCTTTTCAAATTTATGGCGATTTTTCGGGCTATTCAGATATTGCTATTGGATCTGCCAGATTATTGGGATTCGATTTAATGCAGAACTTTAATTCACCTTACTTATCTAGAAATTTAGGTGAATTCTGGAGACGTTGGCATATTTCGCTTAGTACTTGGTTTCGCGATTATGTTTATATTCCATTAGGAGGTAATAAAGGTTCCAAAGGAAAATGGATAAGAAACATTTTTATTGTTTTTTTAGTAAGTGGCTTGTGGCATGGAGCTAATTGGACTTTTATTATTTGGGGATTTATTCATGCCTTATTTTTTCTGCCACTAATTTTAAGTAACAAAAACTCTAAGTTTAAAGATATTGCAGAAAATAGTAAACGTCTGCCTTCTATTAAAACAGTTTTTCAAATAAGTTTTACTTTTTTAATTGTAACTTTAGCTTGGGTGTTTTTTAGATCAGAAAACGTCACTCAAGCATTCTTGTATTTTGAGGGTATGTTTTCAGTGTCGTTTTTTTCTTTCCCTACTGTTTCAAGAGGGTTGGTGTTATTTCTAATTATTTATATGATTTTTGAATGGCTTCAAAGAGATAAAAAGCATTTGTTAGAAATAGATTTTATTAGATCAAAACCATTGCGAATTGCTATTTATTATATGATTGTATTTGCCATATTTTATTTTGCAGGAGATACACAACCATTTATCTATTTTCAGTTTTAATGAGAAAATTGTTAACATATATCAGTTTGTTTTTATTACCAATACTCTTAGTTTGGATGTTAGCTGAAGTGTTTTACAGAACAGTTCCTAATAATTATACTTATAAGCATGAGCAAATCTCCAAAATGGAAGGTTTAGAAGTGCTAGTTTTAGGAGATTCTCATACATTTTATGGTGTTAATCCAGAATGGCTATCGCTTAAAGCTTATAATTTATCTAATGTTAGTCAGACTATTTATTTTGATAAGTTATTGTTAGAAAAACACATCAATCAATTACCTAGATTAAAATATCTAATTGTAGCAGTTGATTATACTACCCTAAGTCAGGCAGATAATACCCAAGAAGATATTTGGCGAAAGTATTTTTACAAAGCTCAAATGGATTTAGATGTGCCTTTAATTTACTGGTATGATCCTAAATCATACAGCTTAGCAATAACTAGAAAATTTGATAAAACCTGGAATACATTTAAAGAATATAGAAATAATAAAACTTTAATAAGTTGTGATTCAAATGGATGGGGAAACACATATCTCTCTACAGTGGATGCTGTTGAAATGTCTCGATTAGCAAAAGTTGTCGCTAAAAAACATGAAGATGAATCTATGGATTTTAGTTTGAATTCAAATAGGGTTCAGCAAATGATTGATTTATGTAATGAAAAAGGAATAGAGGTTCTTATTGTTAACATGCCTTCAGTTGCAGAATATGTGTCTTTGTTAAATTCAAACAAATGGCAGAAAATAGATTCTGTTTGTAACCAAATAGAAATTAATAACAAAAATGTAACTAGAATAAATTTATTAAATAATAAACAGTTTGAATTAAATGATTTTCAAGATGCAGATCATTTAAATGCTGAAGGAGCGAAAAAATGCTCACTCATTATCGATCAAATTTTAAAGAATAAAAATGATTAATATTGTTTCAATTAAATGAAATTTTATAAAAACTTTGTCGTGTTTTGGGCTATATTCTATTTTGCTATTGCAATTTTAGGACGTGTCTTTACATATAAAAAAGAAATATATCCTTTTTTCAGGTGGTCATTATACTCTAAAACTCCAAATAAGCTAGTATATCCTTACATATTAGTAAAGAAAGTTGGCGATTCCATATTGCCAAAACCAACTAATATTTTAGACTTATATTCAGTACATGATTTAGCTTTAACAGATTTAAATTTAATGGTAAATAATTTTTATCAGGATACAAAACCTGTTTTAGAAAGTGAATTAAATTATCAAGGTATTTTCATGAAAGTTTTACCAGAAAATAGCGAATTTACTTTATACATTAAGGAATTAGATTTAAGTGTTAAAGATTATAAAAACACTGAGAAACATAGCCAAGTTTTAAGCGTTAAAAACAATAAAATTATTCCTTTTGAAAGAAATAACTAAATCTCATTTTTTTTGGAAATATTCCAACAGTGCAATTCCTTTATTTGGCAGGTCTAAAAAGGAGTTATATAATGAGATTATCACTATAGAAAAGTTTTCATATTTGTTCTTCTTATTCGCCTTGTTTGTATATCTTTTTGCAGATAATCATGATGATAGCATAGCAATGATTGATCCATTATGGCCAATGATACCCTTCATAAATATATCAACAGGGTTTTTAATAATATTTTTTCAAATTAACTTATTCCTTTCATTTATTTTGTTGTGTTTTAAGCCAAATCAAAAATTTTTAAAGGTTTATGTATTTATAATTTATTTCTTATATATAGCTTTTAATAATTCTTTTGGTAAAATAAATCATGGCTCGTATTTGGCTTTAATGATGTTGTTTTCTTTTGTGTTTATTCCTACGGAAGCAAAGAAAAATTATAAAGAAAAAACAATTTTAATTTTCGCAACAGCTCAATTCTTTTTATTAATGGCTTATAGCCTAACAGGAGCCTGGAAGTTATTTTGGGGAATTGTTGAGTTTTTTACAAAAGATGTTAGTTTATTTTCCCCATTATCTTTTAGGAATATTATTATTACACAATATCAATTTGTAGAACCTACTATTTTAGGTAAATGGTTCTTAGAACATTATATTTTTGGTTGGTTTATGTATTTAGCTGTAGTTTATATTGAGATAAGTTCTGTATTTATTTTTTTTAGACCTAACCTACATAAAATATGGGGAGCTTTATTACTTAGTCTTCATCTGGGAATACATTTTGTATTAAGAGTAGATATGTTTAGTGCGCCTTTATACATTGGGTTACTATTATTAATGTCTCCATTTTATTACAAAACAGAAGATTTTAAAACAACTTTATTAAGCTTACCAATAATTTCTGAATGCAGAAAACTTTTTCAAAAAATAAAAAGTAAATCAAATTAAATTTTAGTTTTTACGCTGTACTACTTCATAAACCTGATTGTCATCACACTTAAGCGTTTTGCTTGGATATTTTAAAAGTAAAGCATAATCATGAGTAGCCATTAAAATAGTGTTTCCGTTTTTGTTTATCTCTTGCAGCACTTCCATAACTTCGATACTAGTTTGAGGATCTAAGTTACCTGTTGGCTCATCGGCAAGAATTAATTCAGGATTATTTAATAAAGCTCTTGCAATAGCTACACGTTGTTGTTCGCCACCAGAAAGTTCATGAGGAAATTTAAAACCTTTGGTCTTCATTCCAACTTTGTTTAAAACTTCTTCTATACGCGTATTCATTTCGTTTTTGTCTTTCCAGCCAGTAGCTTTCAAAACAAAAAATAAGTTATCGTTTATAGTTCTATCAGTAAGAAGTTTGAAATCTTGGAATACAACGCCAAGTTTTCGTCTTAAAAATGGGATGTCTTTTTCTTTTAAAGTTCTTAAATCAAAATCTACAATGCTGCCTTCACCTTTAGTTAGAGGTAAATCGGCATAAAGTGTTTTCATAAAACTACTTTTTCCAGTTCCCGTTTTTCCAATTAAATACACAAATTCTCCTTTGTTAATTTCAACATTTACATCTGAAAGTACTAAGCTTTCACCTTGATAAATAGAAGCATCTTTAAGATAAAGTACGTTTTGCATAGTTGTTTTTTAAGAATTGTAAATGTATTACTAAAAAGTTTAAAGTTCAAAATTCAAAGTTTAAAGTTTTCATAATGTGATTATCAAAGGAATGCTACTATTTAAATACCAAAAAAGACTTTTAACAAGTCTGTTTATAATTATAACATAATTCTAACGTTATGAAATGGAGATTAAATTATCTTTGATTTTAATTGAAAAAACGCCTCTATGAGTTTCCATAAATTATGTATTTTCTTTATTGCATTATGTTTTAATTTAAACATTTTTAGTCAGGAATCTGCTATATATACCAATCATTTGGCAGATTATCAAAAAGCATTAACACTGTATGATAATCAGCAATATGCTGCAGCTCAATCCTTGTTTACACAAATTTCGAAAACTGCCGAAACAGACTTGTTAGAATCTGATTGTGTCTTCTATATTGCCAATTGTGCTGTGCGTTTAAATCAGCAAAATGCCGACCAGTTAATGGAAGACTTTGTATACAATTATCCTACAAGTACTAAAAGAAATACGGCTTATGTAGATGTGGCTGAATATTATTTTAACAACGGAAAATTTGCTTATGCAAAAAAATGGTACGATAAAGTAGATGAAAATTCTTTGGCTAGAAACGAACGTGAAAAATTTAATTTCAACAACGGTTATGTAGCTTTTACAACCAAAGATTATAAAGGTGCCAGAAAATACTTAACACGAGTAGAAAATTCTCAAAAATACGGTTCTCAAGCCAAATACTATATAGGGTTTATGGCTTATGAAAGTGACGATTATAATCAAGCCAATCAATATTTCGATCAAGTTAGCGATAACGAAAAATACAAGGAAAAACTGTCTTATTATCAAGCAGATTTAAATTTTAAATTAGGAAAGTTTGAAGAAGCCATCAAATTAGCCAAAGAGCAATTGCCAAATAGCGATAGAAACGAAGTATCCGAACTCAATAAAATAATTGGCGAAAGTTATTTTAACCTTGAAAAATATGCCGAAGCCATTCCATATTTAACAGAATATAAGGGTAAACAAGGTAAATGGAACAATACAGATTACTACCAATTAGGTTATGCATATTATAAGCAAGCAAATTATGAAAGTGCCATCTCAGAATTTAATAAAATTGTAGATGGAAAAAATGCCGTAGCACAAAATGCGTATTATCATTTAGGTGAAAGTTATGTACATTTAAACAAAAAGCAAGAAGCTCTAAATGCGTTTAGGAATGCCTCTCAAATGGATTTCAATTTAAAAATTCAGGAAGATGCTTGGTTAAACTATGCCAAAATAAGTTATGAGATAGGAAACCCATACCAATCGGTTCCACAAGTATTAACCAGTTATTTGGATACTTATCCAAATACAGCTTATAAAGAAGAAATAGAAACTCTTTTAATAGACTCTTATATTACTTCTAAAAATTATCAAGAAGCTTTAAAATTGCTGAAAGGAAAGAATAGTTTTGAGAATAAAGTAGCTTATCAAAAAGTGGCTTTCTATAGAGGAATAGAGCTTTATAATGAAGGAAAATATCAGGAAGCCTTAGAGATGTTTTCCAATTCTTTAAAAGAACCTAGAGATGTTAAATTTACATCTAGAGCTACGTTTTGGAAAGCCGAAACCAACTATAATCTGGCTAATTATGAAGATGCTTTAATAGGTTTCAAACAATTTCAGCAACAAGCCAATGCATCTGAAACGTCAGAATTTAAAAACCTAAACTATAACTTGGCTTATACATATTTTAAGCAGAAAAATTATTCGCAAGCCATTCAAAATTTCAATCAGTTTATTGACAATAAACAAGATGATGCCATTCGTTTGAATGATGCCTATTTACGACTTGGAGATGCCTATTTTGTTTCCAGTCAATATGGAGATGCTATACAAGCCTATGATGAAGCCATTAAAATTAATAAAATAGATTCTGATTATGCGTTTTTTCAGCAAGCCATAAGTTATGGTTACGAAGGAAAAGCTTCAAAAAAAATATCAGAATTGGAGGCGTTTCTTCAAAAATATACAAAATCTACTTTACGTGATGATGCCATGTTCGAGTTGGGAAATTCTTATGTAAAAACCAATGAAGATGTAAAAGCATTAAAGATGTATAATAAACTTCAAGCAGATTACAGCATGAGCACTTTTGTGCCAAGAGCTATGTTGCGTCAAGGATTAATTCATTATAACAAAAGTGATAATGAACAAGCTTTAAATACGTTTAAGGCTGTGGCCAAAGATTATCCTGGAACTCCAGAAGCCAATCAGGCAGTTTCAACAGCACGTTTAATTTATATTGATTTAGGTCGTGTAAATGATTATGCAACTTGGGTTAGAACTTTAGATTATGTAGAAGTGACTGATGCCGATTTGGATAACACCACGTACGAGTCTGCAGAAAAGAAATATTTAGATGGAAAAACAGATGATGCTATCAAGCAATTCAACAGTTATTTAAATCAGTTTCCAAAAGGTTTACATGCCTTACAAGCACATTTTTATCTAGCCCAATTATACGATAAAAAAGACTTAAAAAATAATGCTGCTCCACATTATCAATTTGTAGCAGATGCCTCTCCAAGTGAGTTTACTGAAGAATCGCTCTTTAAGGTCTCACAAATTTATTTGGAAAACAAACAATGGTTAGAAGCTATTCCAATATTAAAACGTTTAGAAGCAGAAGCCAGTTTTCCTCAAAACGTCGTTTTTGCACAATCTAATTTAATGAAAGCCTACTACCAGTTAGAGAAATATACTGAAGCTGTTTCTTATGCTGAAAAAGTATTGAATCAAGGCGTGATCGATTCAAAAATTAAAAGCGATGCACATTTAATTATTGCACGTTCTGCAATAAAAACAAACAATGAAGAGCGAGCGAAAACAGCTTATGCAGAAGTAGAAAAAACAGCCACAGGAGAAGCAACAGCTGAAGCTTTATATTATCAAGCTTATTTTAAAAACATGGCTGGAAATTATGAAGCCTCGAATGAAAGTGTTCAGCGTTTAGCTAAAGATTATTCTAGTTACAAATTTTATAGTGCCAAAGGCTTGGTGCTTATGGCTAATAATTATTACCAACTAGAAGATGCCTTTCAGGCAACATATATTCTGGAGAGTGTGATTGAAAACTTTACTGAATTTCAAGATGTTGTAACTGAAGCTCAAGAAGAGTTAACAAAAATAAAAACTGAAGAAGCAAAAACTAACTCATCTGTTTTACCAGAAGAAGACTAAACTATATTCATCAACCGTAAATCAATAATTATCAATTAAAATAAAATTTATGCGCAAGCACATTCATAATATAAACCTCTTTTTTATTCTTTTAAGTGTTTCCATTACTTGGGCTCAGGAGAGAGATAACGATACCATAAAAACAGATGTTATTCAAGTAGTGAAACCGTATACGCCAACTATTTCTGATGCCTTTAAAGTAAAAGAAACACCTAATATAGATGATGATGAAACCACAACTAAAAAAGAGATTCAATACAATATTTTTTCATTTCCTGTAGCTTCAACCTTTACACCTGCAAAAGGAAAAGCAGCTGTTTTAGATAAAGAGAAACCAGCAAAATTTTACGACAACTATGCATCGCTTGGCTTTGGAAGTTATACTAGTATTTTAGGTGATGTGTATTTAAATCATGCTTTAAGTAAAACAGATCAGGTTGGTGGTTATTTAAGACATCATTCTTCTCAAGGTGGTATTGATGATGCTTTATTAGACGATTATTTTTACGACACAAAATTGCATGTTAATTTTTCCAGAAAAGAACGCGATATAAGCTGGAATGTTGAAGGCGGATTTAAGCACCAAGTTTTTAATTGGTATGGTTTGCCTCAACCTTATTATAACGAAGATTCACCAGAAGCTCAATTAGGTGTTAGTCATACATTTTATGGAGGAAATATAGGAGGAGATATTTCTTTTGAAGATACTTATTTTAAATCTGCTCATGTCATGTTCAGGCATTTTGGAGATAATTATGGGTCTGCAGAAAATAGGTTTTCAGCTGATGTTTCTGCAGATATTCCTATTGCAGATATAGAGATTTCTACCAAAGTGTTGTTCAATTTTCTTGGAGGTTCTTTCGATAGATATTATGATGTGGATGCCAAAAACAACTATGGAAACTTTAACATTGGCTTGGCACCAACGTATCGATTCATACAAGACGATTTAACGCTGTATCTAGGAGTGTCTCTATACTATTTAAACGATACCGAAGCAAGTGAAAGTAAATTTTATATTTATCCAAATATTGCTGCTTCCTATAGAATTGTGGACGAAGTATTAATAGCTTATGGTGGAATTAAAGGTGGATTAATTCAAAATACGTACGAGAATTTTGCTGAAGAAAACAAGTTTGTGTCACCTACCTTATTAATTGCTCCAACAGACCAACAATATCATGGTTATGTAGGATTAAAAGGGAAAGTTTCTAATAGTGTGAGTTATAATATTCAAGGAGTTTATTATGCTGAAAGCAATAAAGCGCTTTACAGACATAACGAAATTGATTTTGTAAACCCAGATGAAAGTTACCAATTTGGTAATTCGTTCTCTGTAGTTTATGATGATGTGTCTACCTTTAATTTTGGAGGAGAATTGAGTGTGGACGTCAATAGAAACTTTAAATTAGGTGTCAAAGCCGATTTTTTTGCTTATAATACAGAAAACGAAAGTGAAGCTTGGAACTTACCAAGTGTAACAGGTTCTTTATTTATGGATTACCAGATTGATGAACAATGGTTTGCAGGAGCTAGCTTGTTTTATATTGGCGAACGCAAAGATCAAGTGTATGTTACAACCACTCCAGTGGTTTCTTTTGGTTCCACGACTTTAGATAGTTATTTTGATGCCAATGCACATGTTGGATATCATATAAACGACCGACTTTCGGTATTTGCAAAAGCCAATAATATTGCTAACCAAAACTACCAACGTTGGTTGAATTATCCTGTTCAAAGCATTCAAATATTAGCTGGAGCTACTTATAAGTTTGATTTTTAAAACGAAGTGTCATTCCGAGAGGAGTCGAGGAATCTCATCAAAGAAATCTATATCATTAATAAATGCAATCAAATTTTAACGCTTTTATTATTTTTACGCATTAATTAAATTAACAATCTTATTGAATCATTATGAAAAAACTCTTAACCATTTTCGTTTTAGCCTTGATTTTTTCTTGTAGTAAAGAAAAACAACAAGTCGATACGATTGTAATTAATGCCAATGCTTATACTGTCAATTCTAACTTTGATATAGCTGAAGCCTTTGCTATTAAAGATGGAAAGTTTTTCAAGATAGGAACTTCAAAAGAGATGCAAGACTCTTTTGCGGCAGACACGATAATTGATGCAAAAGGGCAAACTATTGTACCTGGTTTTATAGATGCACATTGCCATATGTATGGTTTAGGCATGAATTTGCAACAAGTAGATTTGTTTGGAACTACAAGTTTTGATGAGGTAATGAAACGTGTATTAGATTTTCAAAACAAGAAGCAAACCAATTTTATTATAGGTCGTGGTTGGGATCAAAACGACTGGGAAGATAAAACATATCCGGATAAAAAATTATTAGATGCGTTATTTCCAGATATTCCTGTTGCTTTATCGAGAGTTGATGGACATGCTATGCTGTGTAATCAAACAGCTTTAGATTTAGTTAGCATAACTAAAAACTCAAAATTTGATGGAGGAGAAGTCATTTTAGTAAATGGCGAGTTAACTGGTGTTTTAGTTGATGAACCAGCAGAATTGGTTGAAGCTGCTTTTCCAACTCCTACAAGACATGATCAAATAAACGCCTTGTTAGATGCTCAAAAAGTTTGTACAACTCTTGGATTAACAACTGTTGTGGATGCAGGTTTAAATAGAAATGTTATTGAATTAATAGATAGCTTACAACAAACAGGAGATTTAAAAATTAGAGTCTATGCTATGATTAGTAATACTAAAGAAAATCTAGATTACTACTTGTCTAAAGGAAAAATTAAAACAGATAAATTGAATGTACAATCTGTAAAAGTATATTCAGATGGTGCATTGGGTTCTCGAGGAGCTGCTTTAAAAGAGCCATATTCAGATAAAGAAAATCATTTTGGAGCCATGGTTATTGGGTTAGAAGACTTGGAGAATTTGGCAACACGAATAGAAGCTGCCAACTTTCAAATGAATACACATGCCATTGGAGATTCGGCTAACAGCGTGGTTTTAAAAACCTATGATAAAGCACTTCAAGGAAAACAAAATAGACGTTGGAGAGTAGAACATGCACAGGTGATTACTGATAATGATTTTGAATATTATAAAAGCGGAAATATTATTCCTTCTGTGCAACCTACTCATGCTACAAGCGATATGTATTGGGCTGAAGACAGACTAGGATCAGAAAGAATAAAAGGAGCTTATGCTTTTAAATCACTTTTGAATGCAAGTGGAAAAATTGCTTTAGGAACAGATTTTCCAGCTGAAAGGGTAGATCCAATTGCTACATTTTACGCAGCAGTTTCTAGACAAGATGTAGAAGGTTATCCAGAAGGTGGTTTTAATATTCAAGATGGATTATCTAGAGAAGAAACCTTAAAAGGAATGACCATTTGGGCTGCTTATGCTAATTTTGAAGAAACTGAAAAGGGAAGTATTGAAGTAGGGAAATTTGCTGATTTTATCATTTTAGAGAATGACATCATGAGCATAGATGTGAAAGCGATTCCAGATATAAAGGTAGAACAAACTTATATTAGTGGAGAGAAGCAATAAGTTTTTAATTTAAGTAAGTTTGGCTAAATAATCAAAGTGTGAACCTTCACTAATTTTAGTGCATTTTAAACCGACACTTTCACAAGCCAATTTTAACGTGTCAAAATCAAGATAAAGCCATTTCATAGGCTCTTCTTCTTCATTTTTATAGCTTAGAAAATAATCTAATTCACCATAATAATTGGCGTTGGTGTCTACCCAAAGGCCACCATCTTCGTCTTCATACATATATTTAATATCTGAAGAATCGATTAAAATTTGACCATTTTGGTTTATTAAAGATTTTAAATGTATTAAATAAGCAGCAACCTGTGAAAGTTCCTGAAAAATTCCTGTGCCATTCATTAATAGTAGAATGGTATCGAAAGTTTCGGTTTCATCTAAAAGATTTTTTAATTCAGCTTGTAAAACACCACGTTGTTTAGCAACTTTTATAGCTCCTTTAGAAATATCTATAGCTTTTATATCAAGTCCTTTTTCTTGTAAATACAAGCTATGGCTTCCAGAACCACAACCTACATCTAACACTTTGCCTTTGGAAAGTTGCAGTGCTTTTTGTTCCAGTTTTGGCATCTCTTTAAAATTTCTAAAGAGATAGGGAAGAGGTAATTCATCTTCATCTGAAATATTGGTTGAGGTAATCAAATCTTCAGTATAATGATTGTTTTGATAATCTAATAAGGCTTTTCCGAAAAGGTCTTTTTTCATAAATATATTGTCTTGCTATATGTGTTTTAGCATCTTATTAAAAATAGTATTTTTGCTCTATGCAAGACTATATTAAAAATCTTCCAAAACTAGCCAAAGATAAGCATAAGGAAAATAAAACCTTCTTTACTAAGCTTAAAAAGAAGCCACCAAAGCAGCTGGATTATATCATGCAGGAATTACATGACGAAGAATTTAATCGTACCGACTGTTTGGAATGTGCTAATTGCTGTAAAACGACTGGACCTTTGTTTACAGATAAAGATGTAGTTAGAATAGCCAAGCATTTTAAAATGAAGCAGCAACAATTTATAGATACTTATTTGCGAGTTGATGAAGAGAATGATTATGTTTTGCAGTCTGTTCCATGTACATTTTTAAGTGCTGATAACTATTGTTCCATTTACGATGTTAGACCAAAAGCATGTAGCGAATTTCCTCATACAGACCGAAAAAAGTTTCAGCAGATTTCTAATTTAACGTTGAAAAATGTCGCTATTTGTCCTGCAGCTTTTAATATAGTTGAAGAAATGAAAAAGCGTATAAAGCTATAAACTTTATACTTAAAATTTTTAGTATATTTAGTCAAAAT
>NZ_VSFC01000043.1 GCF_008084905.1 Xanthomarina maritima
TCAAGATGTAGTTTATTCTGCAATTTTTAAAAATGTAAATAAAACGGCCAAAAGTTTAAATCATTATTTAAATACTTCAGGAGATACTCTTTTTCTAAAAAGTACATTCAATTTAAATAAAATTGAAGTAATTGGCGCTTTTGGATTAAAAGAATATGCAGTAAACGATTCTTTAAAAAACATTATTATTCCGTTGAACGATTTACCACTTGGAGATTATACGATTGCTGTTGTCCATACTGAAGGTCATGATGACACCTATGTTTATAGAAAAACCATAATTTTTAAAATATCTAGACTGTTACCAATAGATCTTGGAATGAATGATCTTGCATCTAATTATTCTAATAGTGAAATTCAGATTCCCATATTAGATTTAAGCGAAAATAAAATAATTAAAGAGTTACCTGAGCCTTTAGATTTGGCAAGTAATTTAGAAATTAGTGGAACAACATTAATTTCAAATAGTGAAACTTTAGGGTCTATTAATGTATCTGAAAACGATATAATAAAAGAAAAACCTTTAAAACTTAAAGTATATAATCTCACAGATATTAGATATAGAAATCATAACATTCAATCAAGAGCTAATTATAGAAGAAATAATTTAAGACCTAACGGAAAACGCTACGATTAATCTAAGGATATAATAAATAGTTAGATCTAATTTTTCTGAAGGCTTCAAGGTCTTTTTGCCACGTAGCTTTAATATCTTTTTCGCTTAAACCAGCTTCAATTTGTTGTTGTAATTTAGCTGTTCCAGCATGCTTGGTAAAATTAGCTGTATTGAATACTTTAGATTTATCTGTAGCATTTTGATAAGCTTTAATAATCCATTTTAAAGTCATCTCTCCATGAATAGTTTCATTACTTAAATCTTCACCATAGCAAAGAACATCTTTATGTTTTGGAATTTTAGCTCCAAAATTGGATTCAGGAATATAAGTAAATGTCATTATTTCTGGATTAAGAAAAGGAGCTCCATAACGTTGAAACTGAAATTCTGTGCCACGTCCAGCATTAATATCTGTTCCTTCAAAAAGACCTAAACTTGGATACAATTTAATGGCTTGATCGTTTGGTAAATTTGGTGATGGTCTTATTGGAACATGATAAAACGTGTTATGCGTGTAGTTCTCAACAGGAATGATTGTAATGTTGCATTGTGCTTTATTTTCTAGCCATTTTTCACCATTTAACATCTTAGCAAATTCACCAATAGTTAAACCATGAACTAATGGAATTAGATGCATGCCTAAAAAACTTTTATTCTCAATCTCTAGAGTTGGGCCATCTACATAATGTCCATTGGGATTTGGTCTATCTAAAATTAGCAAAGGGATATTAGCTTCTGCACAAGATTCCATCATATAATGTAACGTAGATATATATGTGTAAAAACGAACGCCAACATCTTGGATATCGAAAATCATGATATCTAAATCTTTTAAGTTTTCAATAGTCGCTTTTTTGTTTTTTCCATATAGTGAAACAATTGGCAGCCCTGTTTTTGTGTCTTTCCCACTTTCTACTAATTCTCCAGCATCTGAAGCACCTCTAAAACCATGTTCTGGCGAAAGTACTTTTATAACATCAATGTTTAATGCTAGTAATGAATCTACTAAATGTGTATAACTTGTTTGCTCAGGGTTTTTAAAAATAACACTTGTTAAATTTCCAACAATACCAACACGTTTTCCTTTTAAAAGTGGTAAATATTTTTCAGTTTGATTGGCACCTACAATAATTTTTTTAACCATTTTGTTGTTCGTGTCATTCTGAGCTTGTCGAAGAATCTCACCATCATTTTGTTTAGCTAGTTTTTCACTTTTAGTATTCGAAAAGTTTCCACAAGAAAGGAGTATTAAAACAAATAATAAAACTGTATTTTTGAGCTGAATAAATTTTAATTGCATCATTTGAAATTCGAATATTTTATAGCCAAACGCATAATTGATAGTAAAGCGTATAAAAGTAGTGTTTCGGCACCAATAATAAAAATTGGTATTGCTGCAATTGCTATTGGAATTATTGTGATGATGATTGCTATTGCTACTGGAATAGGGCTTCAACAAAAAATTAGAGAAAAAGTAGTTGCTTTTAATGGCGATATTATAATTTCAAATTTCGATAGTAATAATTCACAGGAAAGTGGACGACCAGTATCACTAAATCAAGATTTTTATCCAGAGTTTAAATCGGTAGAAGGCATCAATCATATTCAAGCTGTGGCTTCTAAATTCGGAATTATTAGAACCGAAAGAGATTTTGAAGCCATCATTCTCAAAGGCGTTGGAGCAGATTATAATTGGATGTATTTTGAATCTTTTATGAAAGAAGGTAGAATGCCTGATTATTCTAAAGAGATGAACGATGAGGTTTTAATTTCTGAATATTTAGCAAATCGTTTAGGTTTCAAAATAAACGACAATTTTATTACTTTATTCAGAAAAGAAGATCCTAATAAACCACCATTTATGAGACCTAATAAAATAGTAGGTATTTATAATTCTGGTTTTAAAGATTTTGATGAAACTTATGTAATAGGAGATTTAAGACATTTGCAACGTTTAAATAAATGGGAAGAAGACCAAGCAGGACATTTTGAAGTTTTTGTAAACGATTATCGTAAATTAAACGAAATTTATAATAATGTGTATAACAATACACCATCCATGTTAAACGTTACAACGGTTGAGCAAAAGTTTGGTTCTATTTTCGAATGGATTAAAATTTTCGACAAAAATATTTATGGTATTATTGGTATCATGATTCTAGTTGCTGGTATCAATATGATAACTGCTTTATTAGTTTTAATATTAGAACGAACACAAATGATTGGTGTTTTAAAAGCACTTGGTTCTAATAATTGGACTATTAGAAAAATATTTTTATATAATGCATCTTATTTAATAACATTAGGGTTGATCTGGGGAAATGCTTTAGGCTTAGGCTTATTGTTTGCGCAAAAATATTTCAGTCTCTTTCCATTAAATCCAGATGTATATTATGTTACTGAAGCTCCAGTATATATTAGTATTAGTTATATTTTAGCATTAAATATTGGAACATTTATTCTATGTCTAATTATGCTTCTTTTGCCTTCTTACCTGATTACTAAAATTTCCCCTGTTAAAGCTATTAGATTTGAATAAATAGAATTTCAGAAACATAATAAATTAATTCGTGTATTCATGTCAAAAACATAAATTTGCAACTGAAAAATTTTATAATGGATTACTCAAAAAACATCTTAGAAACCATTGGAAACACACCTTTGGTAAAATTGAATAAATTAACTGAAGACTTACCATGTTTGGTATTAGCAAAATACGAAACTTTTAATCCTGGAAATTCTGTAAAAGACAGAATGGCTCTAACCATGATTGAAGATGCCGAAGCAGATGGACGTTTGAAACCTGGAGGAACTATTATTGAAGGAACATCTGGAAATACAGGAATGGGATTAGCGTTAGCTGCTATTGTTAAAGGTTACAAATGTATTTTTGTTATGGCAGACAAACAATCTAAAGAAAAAGTAGATATGTTAAGAGCAGTAGGAGCTGAGGTTGTTGTTTGTCCAACAGATGTGGAACCAACAGATCCACGATCTTATTATTCAGTATCTAAACGTTTGGGTGAAGAAATACCAAATTCTTGGTACGTCAATCAATATGATAATTTAAGCAATACTAAAGCACATTACCAAAGTACAGGTCCTGAAATCTGGAAACAAACAGAAGGAAAAATTACTCATTTTGTTGTTGGTGTTGGAACTGGTGGAACTATTTCTGGAGTTGGTAAATATTTAAAAGAACAAAACCCTAATATTAAAGTTTGGGGAATTGATACCTATGGCTCTGTGTTCAAAAAATATCACGAAACTGGAATTTTCGATGAAAAAGAAATTTATCCTTATGTAACCGAAGGTATTGGTGAAGACATTCTGCCAAAAAATGTGGATTTTGATATTATTGATGGATTTACAAAAGTAACCGATAAAGATGCAGCTGTTTACACGCAATTGTTAGCAAAGCAGGAAGGTATGTTTTTAGGAAATTCTGCTGGAGCAGCTATAAAAGGTTTGTTACAGTTAAAAGAACACTTTACAAAAGACGATGTGGTTGTGGTATTGTTTCACGATCATGGAAGTAGATACGTTGGTAAAATGTTTAATAACGACTGGATGAAGAAAATGGGTTATATTGAATAACCTGTTATTCAGAACGAGTGAAACGACTGTAGAAATATATTAAAAAAAACCTGAGCGAAAGCTCAGGTTTTTTTATGTGTTAATTTAAAATATTATTTATTTAAAGGCGCACCAACTGGAATGGCACAATCGTGACCTGGTTGTCCGTGAGCTGGATTCATGCCTGGAGCAGTCTGAACAGGAGATGAATTACCCGAGTTAATTACAGGTGATGAACTTCCAGGGTTTACCATAGGTGATGAATTGTTTTTACTATTCAAAGGTGCACCAACAGGAATAGCACAATCATGACCTGGTTGTCCATGAGCAGGATTCATGCCTGTAGCCGTTTGAGCAGGAATACTTAAAGCATTATTGGTATTATCTTCTGGGACATTTGTTGTTTGATTTACTGGTGATTCTTGTGTAACAGTCTGATCTGTATTACTATCTGTTGTTTTGGATTTAGATTGATCACATCCTAAAAATAAAATGATACCGAAACATATAATTCCTAAATAAGTCTTCATAGATATATGGTTTATACACCATTAAAACCAAATTATGGTTAAAATAATGGCTGATTATTAAAAGAAACAAAGATATAACATTATAAACCTTTTTATGTATGATTTGAAGATTACTATTTTATAGGTTTTTTTCCTATTGTAGCTGTAAATCGTTTCAAATGGTCATTAAATAGTTTTGTTTTCATGAATTCAGCTATTAAAAACTAAAGCCTAAACGCATTTCAGGACCAAAAGTGTCTATGTTATAGGCAAAATAATCAGATCCACTTCCAGTTTCGTAGTCGATACCAATGTATCTATAGCCAATCATTAAATGGAACAAATCTGAGAATTTATAACCAGCATCAACTTGTATTTGCCAAGTAAAATCGGAGCCTATTCCAAAACCTCCAATATCTCCTTTTAAGTTTACTAGAAAATTGTCTTTAATAATATTATGAGAACGGATAACAATAATAGGGTCAACCCAAGTTTCTGTTATATCTGCACTTCTATCCTGGAAAACAAATGAAAAATTTGCGTCTGCACTAACACTTACCAATCTCATACCTAAACCAACTTCAAGCATTGGAAGAATACGTCTGTAACCATCAAGTTCCCAAAGTGTTTCTTTTACCTCTAATTCGCCACTTTCTACTAAATTAGTTGGCGATACATCTTCACCAAGTTTCATGTAAACAAAATCTGAAGTAATAGCCCAATTTTCATTTTTTGCTTCTAGATAAAGCATGGCTCCCATTTTAAGGTGGCTAAAAATATTTTCTATATCTGCATCTACTCCAAGAGATGGAAGATTTTCACGTATTTGTGTGTCTCCTTTCATATTTGGAAACATTAAATAAGGTTCTACTGTAAAATTCCAGGAAGAGTTTTTAGTTTCAACAGTTTCATCTTGAGAAACAATAAATAGACTGCTTAATAAGAAACAAGCAAGAGTTATTTTTTTAATCATTTTTAAAGTTTTTTTTTAATATTTAACGTGTTAAATATATTTTAAAATCAATAGTCAATATTAGGTTAAAGATATAATAATATATTTATTTTAATTAGTGATTATTACTGTATTTTAGTCTTATTAATTGTGATTATTGATACATATTTGAATATTGAAATTTTGTATCTTGTACTTTTACTATTATGCAAGAAGACTTTCTACATTATATCTGGCAACATAAAAAAATAAATGGGTTTCATTTAAAAACTACTCAGTATGAAAGTTTAGAAATACTTTCAGTAGGTAAGCATAATATTAATTCTGGACCAGATTTTTTTAATGCACAACTAAAAATAGGAGATCAGCTTTGGGCAGGGAATGTTGAGATACATATAAAATCTAGCGATTGGTTTGTGCACAATCATGAAACAGATAAAGCTTATGACAATGTAATTTTACATGTAGTATGGGAACATGATACTGAGATTTTTCGAAAAAACAATTCAATTATTCCAACCTTAGAGCTTAAACAGTACATAGATAAAGATGTATTGCAGAACTATAATAAATTGTTTGCTTCTAAAAACAAGTGGATTAATTGTGAAACAGATTTTGCTGATGTAGATAGTTTTATTCTTAATAATTGGTTAGAACGTATTTATTTTGAGCGATTAGAAAGAAAGTCTAACACTATTGAAAAGCTTCTAGAGGTTTCAAAAAACAATTGGGAAGCAGTTTTATTCAAGATGCTAACCAAAAATTTCGGTTTAAAAGTTAATGGCGATTCTTTTTTTAGTTTAGCAAATTCAATTGATTATTCCATTGTAAGGAAATTACAAACTAATAATCAAGCACTAGAATCTTTAATTTTTGGTCAAGCTGGTTTGCTTGAAGAAGATATTCAAGAACCCTATTTTTTAGAATTAAAAAAGGAATACCTGTTTTTAAAACAAAAGTTTAGTTTGAGTAATACTCAAGTGACACCAATTCAATTTTTTAGATTAAGACCACAAAATTTTCCGACTATTAGATTATCTCAATTAGCATCACTTTACCATGAACAACATAACTTGTTTTCAAAAATTATTGAAATTAAAAATATAAACGATTATTATAAGTTGTTTTCAGTTTCGACTTCAGAATTCTGGAAAACACATTACACATTTCAAAAAGTATCAAAATTAACTCAGAAAAAAATAGCGAAATCATTTGTAGATTTATTACTTATAAATACTATAATCCCAATTAAATTTAGGTATGCAAAGCATATAAATGAAGATATAAATGACCTTATCATTAATTTACTTCAGCATATACCTTCAGAGAAAAATAGTATTGTTACTGCATTTAACAATTTAAAACAGGTTTCAAAATCAGCATTACAATCCCAGGCACTTATTCAGCTTAAGACTGAATATTGCGATAAAAATAAATGTTTACAATGTGCTGTAGGCAATGCATTAATCATCAAATAATTTGTTAAATTGCAGCATGAACATTTTTTATAAAATCTTACTTTATTTTCAAAAACACGGATACTATGTGTGTCAGCGAATAGCCGATAGATTAGGGATTAGAGCAAAAGTAGTACGAACATCATTTTTATATTTAACTTTTGTAACACTGGGTTTCGGATTTGCACTTTATCTTTTTATAGCATTTTGGATGCATATTAAAGATCTACTTTATACAAAGCGTTCTTCAGTTTTCGATTTATAAAAATAAAAATGAACAATCCATTAATAAAACTTTTTAGATCTAAAATTTATACTGCCATACTCTTGTTAGCTATTTTGTTAGCAGCAGGAGTTATTGGTTTTAAAGTGTTATCTCAACTTACCTGGATAGATGCTTTTTACATGACAGTAATAACTATTACAACTGTTGGTTTTGGAGAAGTACAACCACTAGATCAATCTTCCAAAATTTTTACTATATTTTTAATATTAACAAGTGTTGTTGTAGTAGGATACGCAATTAGTATTATTACAGAATATATTTTGAGTAAAAATAATTTAGAAGGATTAAAACAAAGAAAGATGCAAAAAAAGATTGATAGTCTTAAAAACCATATTATAATTTGTGGTTATGGTAGAAATGGCAAACAAGCTGCTACAAAACTATTAGCTTATGAGAAACCATTTGTTATTATTGAAAAAGATAAAGAAGTTGCAGAAAAATTTCAAAGTGATTTGGTGCCTTTTGTAGTTGGTAATGCCAATGAAGATGAAATACTTTTACAAGCTGGAATAGATAGAGCAAGTACTTTAATTTCTGCTTTGCCAAACGATGCAGATAATTTGTTTGTTGTACTTTCTTCTAGACAGATTAATAAGAATATGAACATTATTAGTCGTGCCTCTCAAGAAACATCCTATAAAAAACTTAAACTGGCAGGAGCAAATAATGTGATTTTACCAGATAAAATAGGTGGCGACCATATGGCTTCTTTAGTAGTAGTACCAGGTTTATTGGAGTTTATAGATAACCTATCAATTGTTGGAAAATCTAATATCAATATAGAAGAAATATCTGTTGAGCAATTATATGATACTTCAGAAATTAAAACTATAAGAGATTTAGATCTTCGTAAAAAAACGGGTTGTAGTATTATAGGTTATAAGGATGCTAATGGTGAATATTTAATAAATCCAGAAGCGGAATTGAAGCTAGTACCTAATTCTAAAATCATTGTTTTAGGTAGACCAGAACAAATACATACATTAAATTCTGTATATAATATTCATCAATAAGTACTTATTTTAACGAGAGATGTTTTAAAAAATCATTTTTTTTTAGCATCTTGTCACACTTATAAATAAAACTAACTAATTAATAATTCTTATGAAGAAATATCTTCTTTCAATTTTAACCTTAATCATACCATTTATCACCTTCTCACAAGAGGAGGAAGTGGGTCTTGACCAACAAATTGATGCAGCTTTTGCTCCAATTGCAGATTTTTTTACCAATGTAATATTTTTCCCAGTTTATCAAGATGATGTTTATACAATTCCTTTTGTGTTAGTACTTCTTGTAGGTAGTGCCTTATTTTTTACTATTTATTTTGGTTTTCCTAATATCAGATATTTCTGGACAGCTATCAATACTGTTAGAGGAAAATATGAAGATATAGAAAAGCATGGGGCAGCAGAACTATATGGTGAAGATGGTATTGCTCAAGGCCAAGATTTGACAAAAGTTGATATCGATGAACATTTAGATAAAGTTGAAGAAAAATTAGCAGCCAATGAAGATTTGGCAATAGATGGAGATATTGTAGATACTATTCGTGATGAAAGCTCAGATGGAGAAGTGTCTCACTTCCAAGCATTAGCTACTGCCGTTTCAGGTACTGTAGGTAATGGAAATATAGCTGGTGTAGCATTAGCGATTGCTTTAGGTGGTCCAGGAGCTACATTTTGGATGATTGTTTGTGGTTTATTAGGTATGTCTACCAAATTTGTTGAATGTACTTTAGGTGTACAATTTCGTGATGTTGGAGAAGATGGAACTGTTTATGGTGGACCTATGTACTATATAAGTAAAGGACTTAAAGCAAAAGGGTTTAAAACTTTAGGAAAAGTAGCTGCAGGATTATTTGCAGTTTTCTGTATTGGAGGTTCTTTTGGTGGTGGAAATGCAGCACAATCAAATCAAGCAACCATTGTAATTAAAGAATTATTTAATTGGGAGAGTACTGCAGCTGGCGCTATTGTTGGAGTTGTATTAGCTATATTGGTAGGTGTTATCATTATTGGAGGAATTAAGCGTATCGCATCTGTTACAGAAAAAGTAGTTCCATTTATGGCAATTATGTATATTCTAGCTTGTTTATATATCATCTTTAGTAATTTCGCTTTAATTGATGACGCTATTGCACTAATAGTTAGAGAAGCATTTAACCCAACAGCATTTGGTGTTGGTTCACTAATTGGTGTATTATTAGTTGGATTTCAACGTGCAGCCTTTTCAAATGAAGCTGGAGCAGGTTCTGCTTCCATTGCTCACTCGGCAGTAAGAACAAAATATTCAGCGTCTGAAGGTCTTGTAGCTTTATTAGAACCTTTTATTGATACAGTTGTAATATGTACTATGACTGCTTTAGTAATCGTTATATTTAACTTTGGAGGTTTCTTTGAATATGGTGGAGATGGTTCAGGTGTTGTTTTTATAGATGGTATGCCTTTTGAAGGAGCTGGAATCACATCGAAAGCATTTGCAGAATATATTCCTTATTCTAGTATATTTTTAACAGTTGCTGTAGTTTTATTTGCTGTATCTACCATGATTTCATGGTCTTATTACGGTTTACAATCCTGGAAATTTTTATTCGGAAGAGGAAAAACAGCAGATTTAGTTTATAAATTATTGTTTTTAACATTTGTGGTAATTGGTGCAGCAGCAAGTATGGGATCTATTTGGTCTTTCTCTGATGCCATGATTTTTGCTATGATCTTCCCAAATATGGTTGGATTATTTTTCTTATTCCCAGTTGTTAAAAAACAATTAAATAGGTATCTTGATGCTATCAAGCTAAAATCTGATGCTATAGAAGATTAACATTTAAATTAAAATATATGAAATCCCATTTCACGTTTTCTAAAAAACAAAGGAATGGGATTTTTTTATTATTACTTATCATAATCGTTTTGCAATGCGTTTATTATTTTGTTGATTTTTCTTCTGAAGAATTTGTTGTTGAAAACAATGAGTTAATTCAATATCGATCTGAAATAGATTCCCTTCGGTTGGTTGAAATTGAAAACAGAAAACCAAAAATCTATCCATTCAATCCTAATTTTATCACAGATTATAAAGGCTATACACTTGGTATGTCCAACGAAGAGATAGATAGATTATTAAAGTTTAGGTCTCAAGATAAATGGGTGAATTCTACTGAAGAATTTCAGCAGGTCACTAAAGTTTCAGATTCATTACTGTCAATAATTTCACCATTTTTTAAATTCCCTGAATGGGTAACCAATCCGAAACCCAAACCTAATTATTCATTTCAATATAGCAATCAACCAAAAACTTTTGAACAAAAACAGGATTTGAATAAAGCTTCGGCTTCACAGTTGCAGAGAATAAATGGAATTGGAGAAGGTTACTCTAAAAGAATTGTTGAATATAGAGAGAAATATGGAGGATTTATTGCAGATGTTCAATTGCTGGAAGTCTATGGTTTGTCACCAGAAGTTATTGAACGGATTACTGAACAATTTACTGTGAAGACTCCAAGACAGATTGAAAAAATAAGCTTAAACAATGCAACCATAGAAGAATTAGTAACCATTAAATATATAGATTACGAAATTGCACACAATATTATTGAACAAAGAACTTTAAGAGAAGGATATAAGTCTTTAGATGACTTATTAAAAGTTAAAAGCTTTCCAATTAACAAAATCGATATAATTAAATTATATTTGAAGCTCAATTAATAAAGAAAAAATATGAATGGTATGTACTTCACAGAAGAACATCAAATGTTTAGAGAAAGTCTAAAAGATTTTTTGCAGAAAGAAGTGGTTCCACACATTGAAAAATGGGAGAAAACGGGAACAGTTGAACGTTTCATTTGGAAAAAATTTGGCGACATGGGATTTTTTGGTTTGGTCTATCCGGAAGAATATGGAGGATTAAATCTCGATTTGTTTTATACAGTTATCTTCTTAGAAGAACTTCAGAAAGTAAATTCAGGAGGATTTGCTGCAAACATGTGGGCACATGCTTATTTAGCTATGACACATGTAAACAAAGAAGGAAACCATGAAATAAAACAAAAATATCTAACACCAAGTATTACTGGAGATAAGATAGGATGTTTATGTATTACAGAACCTTTTGGAGGTAGCGATGTAGCTGGCATGAGAACGACTGCAATAAAAAAGGGAGACACTTATGTTATAAACGGATCTAAAACATTCATTACTAATGGGGTTTATAGCGATTATTTGGTGGTTGCAGCTAAAACTAGTCCAGAATTAGGAAACAAAGGAATAAGCATTTTTATTATAGATAGAGAAACTCCAGGAATTTCTTCAACTAAACTAGACAAATTAGGTTGGAGAGCAAGTGATACTGCCGAAATTGCTTTCGATAATGTAGTTATTCCTGCTGGCAATTTAATGGGTGAAGAGAATAAAGGCTTTCCATACATCATGCAGCATTTTGCTTTAGAAAGATTAATTATGGCTGTAAATGCGCATGCTAGAGCAGAATTTGCTTTAGATTATGCTAAGCAATACATGAGCGAACGTACAGCTTTTGGTAAAACAATTAATAAATTTCAAGCTTTAAGACATCGTTATGCAGATGCGTATGCAGATATGGAAATTTGCCGCGAGTTTAATTATTCTGTTGCATATAGATTAAATAAAGGTGAGTATGTAGTAAAACAAGCTACCATGTCTAAATTGAAATCGACTAAAATGGCAGATGAAGTTATTAATGAATGTTTGCAGTTTTTAGGAGGTTATGGCTATATGGAAGAATATCCTATGGCAAGATTATTGCGTGATAGTAGGTTAGGCCCAATTGGTGGAGGAACTTCAGAGATTCTTCGTGAAATCTTAGCAAAAATGATTCTTGACGATAAGAATTATAAACCTGCTACTTAAACTTTAAGTCTATAATAATATGAAACCTCAATTTTTCAAACATATTTTAGGGATCATTGTTTTTATAACTTATATCTCTGCATTTTCACAAACGGAATTAAAAAATTCTGTGTTAGATGCCGAAACATTTTTACCATTAGAAAGTGCTAGTGTGTATGTAAAGAATACAACTATTGGTACTATAACAAATGTAGATGGAAAATTTATTTTAGTTGTTCCAGAAAGATATCAAAGCGATACATTGGTTATATCATCCATTGGTTTTAAAAGTTATAAGATTCCAGTGAATGAATTCGATAGCACTTTTGATGTTTATTTAGAACCAGATGTTGCCTCTTTAGATGAGGTTCTTCTTGTGGCTGAAACCAGACCTAAAACAGGAAATGATATTATGCTTCGTGCACTAGAAAGATTACCAGAAAACCTTCCAGATTCATCTTATTTGCAAAAAGGATTTTTAAGACATAAAGAACGAAACAAAAAAGAATTTAAATGGCTTATTGAAAGCGCTATAACACTTTACGATTCTAGTTCAGCAGTATCAGATGAATACCTTAAAATAAATGTCGATCAAGTTAGAAAAAGTTACGATTTACGAGATGTAGATAGTTTACTAGCTTATACTTCCTATTTAAAAAATCAAGCAAAGAACATCAAGCTTCAATCTAGAAATTTAAAACGTGATACCATAGAAACTGCTTCATTAATTAAGGCAATTAAGTGGAATGATAATCGTATTAATGGGTTAGAAACGTTATTTCATGGAAAATTGAATTTAGTTAGAAACTATGCTAGTGCAAAGGCATTATTTGGAGAAAATGTGTTGAATTTGCATCAATTTAAGTTAGATACAATTTTGGTTGAAAACGAAAGAAAGATATATAAAATAAAAATTTCTAAAAGTTTCGATTTTATAAATTTAGAAACAAAAGGAATATATAATGATGGTTATCAAGCAAATGGATGGATTTATATTTATTGGGACTCTTATGCAATAAAAAGAATTGAGTATGAATTAGTCGCAGCATCATCTGCTCAAAAAAGTAGAAGTAAAACACTTTATGATACAGATATTAACCATAAGTTAGTTATATCATATAAAGAATACCAAGACAAAATGTATTTAAACTATGTGTATTATGAAACACCAAAACTGGTAAATGTAGGTGTTGCAATTGATGATCCAAAAACAGAAATAGATGAATCTACTGTAAATAAAGACGAAAGGTATTACTATACTGTTCAAGAAATATTATTTACTGAAATTATTACAAACCCAGATGATATAGCAAGAGCAATAGAAAATGGTTGGGATGCTGATTTGTTTTCACCTAAGCCATACAACAAAGATTTCTGGAAAAATTATAACACCTTATTAGAAAGTAAAGAGGAAGAAAAGCTAATTCAAGACCTAACCAAAAGATATTCATTATTTAAAGAATAATTTTAAAAAAAATGATTGCCAGTTCTAAATTAGTTTTTATATTTGCGCACTGAAATTTTAAAAGAGAGGAGGTTAAGACACTATGTTAATAATACCAATTAAAGAAGGAGAAAATATAGATAGAGCGTTAAAGCGTTATAAGAGAAAGTTTGATAAAACTGGAACGAAACGTGCTTTACAAAGCCGTAAACAGTTTAACAAGCCATCTGTAGTACGTAGAGCTCAAATTCAAAAAGCGCAATACATCCAACATTTAAGAGACCAAGAAAATATCTAATCTCTAAATTTGTTAAATCCATATAAAAATCCTGCTATAGCAGGATTTTTTGTTTTAGACCTTTCCCTTCATTATTAATTATTATATTTACTATGATACTTACAAACTCTACACAATGTCCTATAATTCATTTATAGATTATTTATTACTTGAGAAAAAATACTCAAAATTAACTATAAATGCGTATCAAAAAGATTTAAACGAATTTTTAGATTTTATAAAAATAGAATTTGAATCAGATTCAATAGATACAATTAATTATTCACAAATAAGAAGTTGGATTGTGAGTTTGGTCGAAAAAGATATTTCCAACAGAAGTATAAATAGGAAAATTTCATCTTTAAATTCTTATTATAAGTTTTTATTGAAAATAGAAGCTATCCAAACAAATCCATTGTCTAAACATAAAGCTTTAAAAACTAGCAAAAAAATTCAAGTACCTTTTTCTGAAACAGAAATAGCAACAGTATTAGACCAGCTGCATTTTGAAGATAGTTTTGAAGGAATAAGAAATAAACTCATAATAGAATTATTCTATTCAACCGGAATTCGTAGAATTGAATTAGTAGAACTTAAATTAAAAGATGTTGATTATTCTAATAAAACGTTAAAAGTGTTAGGTAAAAGAAATAAGGAAAGAATTATTCCGTTATTAGATTCAGTAATCCAAACTTTATTAACTTATTTAGAGTCAAGAATTAAACTAATTAATATAAAGGATAAAGACTATCTTTTTTTAACAAAAAAAGGAGTTAAAATTTATGAAACACTTGTTTACCGAATAATTAATGAGTATTTTAGTTTAGCATCAAGTAAGGTAAAAAAGAGTCCGCATATTTTAAGACATTCATTCGCAACTCATTTACTTAACCAAGGTGCAGATTTAAATGCTGTTAAAGAACTTCTAGGACATTCAAGTTTAGCTGCTACTCAAGTATATACACATAATAGTATAGCAGAATTAAAAAAAGTGTATCTAAATACGCATCCAAGAAGTAAAAAATAATTTATTTAAACTATTGTCTAACCAAAAACAAAAGAAGTATGAAAGTAAACACGCAATCCGTCAATTTTAATGCAGACAAAAAATTGATAGACTTTATTCAAAAGCGTATGGATAAGTTAGATTTATTTTATGACAAAGTAATAAGTTCAGACGTTTTTTTAAAAGTAGAAAATACAAGCGATAAAGAAAATAAAATTTTCGAAGCACGAGTAAGTGTGCCTGGAGATAGTTTTGTTGTAAAAAAACAATGTAAAACATTTGAAGAAGGAACAGATATGGCAATTGCGTCCTTAGAAAGACAACTTAAAAAACGAAAAGAAAAATTAAGAGCACATTTATAATAAAATTTTTCAAAAAATGTTTTGAATACGAAAATAAATATTTACATTTGCAGTCCGTTAGAAATAGCGGGCTTTTTTTTATATAAAAAAGAGTTTAAAAGCCGATGTAGCTCAGCTGGCTAGAGCAGCTGATTTGTAATCAGCAGGTCGTGGGTTCGAGTCCCTCCATCGGCTCTAAAACATCAAAATTACTATATAGACTGCAAGGTTTGGTAAAATTGATAACGTTCTTTTAAAGAGTGAAAATTTTAATTGGGGAGATACTCAAGCGGCCAACGAGGGCAGACTGTAAATCTGCTGACTACGTCTTCGCAGGTTCGAATCCTGCTCTCCCCACTTTTAAAATTTAGGATATTAAATTATTGCGAGAGTAGCTCAGTTGGTAGAGCGTCAGCCTTCCAAGCTGAATGTCGCCGGTTCGAACCCGGTCTCTCGCTCTTTTTTAAGCCGGTGTAGCTCAGGGGTAGAGCGTTTCCTTGGTAAGGAAGAGGTCACGGGTTCAATTCCCGTCATTGGCTCTATATAAAGAATTTTTTAAATTAGAATACACTAATATTATTATATAACTAAGATTAAATTATTAAAACATGGCAAAGGCAACTTTCGATCGTTCAAAACCACACTTAAACATTGGTACAATTGGACACGTAGATCACGGTAAAACAACTTTAACTGCTGCTATTACTAAAGTATTAGCTGATGCAGGTTTCTCAGAAGCAAGATCATTTGATCAAATTGATAATGCACCAGAAGAAAAAGAAAGAGGTATTACAATTAATACTTCACACGTAGAATATGCAACTGCAAAACGTCACTATGCTCACGTTGACTGTCCAGGTCACGCGGATTACGTAAAGAACATGGTAACTGGAGCTGCTCAAATGGATGGTGCTATCTTAGTAGTTGCTGCTACTGATGGTCCAATGCCACAAACTAGAGAGCATATCTTATTAGGTCGTCAAGTAGGTATTCCTCGTATCGTTGTATTCATGAATAAAGTGGATATGGTTGATGATGAAGAGTTAATCGAATTAGTAGATATGGAAGTTAGAGATCTATTATCTTTCTATGAGTATGATGGAGATAATGGACCTGTAATTGCTGGTTCTGCATTAGGAGCTTTAAATGGTGAGCAAAAATGGGTAGATACAGTTTTAGAATTAATGGAAGCTGTTGATAACTGGATTGAAGAGCCTTTAAGAGAAGTTGATAAGCCTTTCTTAATGCCTATCGAAGACGTATTCTCTATTACTGGTCGTGGTACTGTAGCAACTGGTCGTATTGAAACTGGTATTGCTAATACAGGAGATCCTGTTGAAATTATTGGTATGGGAGCTGAGAAATTAACTTCTACAATTACAGGAATTGAAATGTTCCGTCAAATCCTTGATAGAGGTGAGGCTGGAGATAATGCAGGTATCTTATTAAGAGGTATTGAGAAAACTCAAATTTCTAGAGGAATGGTAATTTGTAAACCAGGTTCTGTAACACCTCATGCTAAATTTAAAGCTGAGGTTTATATCCTTAAAAAAGAAGAAGGTGGACGTCACACTCCATTCCATAATAACTACCGTCCTCAATTTTACGTTCGTACAACTGACGTAACTGGAAATATTGCACTTCCAGAAGGAGTTGAGATGGTAATGCCTGGAGATAACTTAACAATTCACGTTGAGTTAATTCAACCAATAGCAATGAATGTTGGTCTTCGTTTCGCTATCCGTGAAGGAGGAAGAACAGTTGGTGCTGGTCAGGTTACTGAAATTTTAGACTAATTAAGTTTAATAAATATTAAGTTAAGGTATTCCAGAATTCTGGAATGCCTTGACTTGTATTTACGGGTTTAGCTCAGTTGGTAGAGCACTGGTCTCCAAAACCAGGTGTCGGGAGTTCGAGTCTCTCAACCCGTGCAAATAAAATAATATAATGGCTGGATTTATAAATTATATAAAAGAATCATTTGAAGAATTGAAAAACAATGTGACTTGGCCAACATGGGCTGAAGCACAAAGTTTAACAGTTTTAGTAGCTGTATTCTCTATCATTTTCTCATTAGCAATTTGGGGAGTGGATACAGTTTTTAGTAAAGTGGTAGGGTTCTATTTTAAATTCATTAACGGTTAAAATTAGAATTTATGTCTGAAGGGAATGAAAAAAAATGGTACGTGGTTCGTGCTGTAAGTGGTCAAGAAAACAAAATTAAAACTTATATCGAAACAGAAATAGCTCGATTAGGTTTACAAGATTATGTTGACCAAGTTTTAGTTCCAACTGAAAAAGTAATTCAAATCCGTAACGGTAAGAAAGTAAATAAAGAAAAAGTTTATTTTCCAGGTTACATAATGATTAAAGCAAATTTAACTGGAGAAATACCTCATATTATTAAATCTGTTACAAATGTAATAGGCTTTTTAGGTGAAACAAAAGGCGGAGATCCAGTACCATTAAGACAGTCTGAAGTAAACAGAATGCTAGGTAAAGTAGATGAATTGACTGTAGATACCGACGCAAATGTTGCAATACCATTTAAAGTAGGAGAGACTGTTAAAGTAATCGATGGACCTTTCAATGGATTTGATGGGACAATCGAAAAAATAAATGAAGAAAAGCGTAAACTTGAAGTTATGGTGAAAATTTTCGGAAGAAAAACACCATTAGAATTAAGTTATATGCAAGTTGAAAAAGTATAATAATTGTTACATATATAAAAAGGCAATCTTAAGCTTCTAAATTTAAGAATTGCTAAAAAACTAAATTATTAAAAATGGCAAAAGAGTTAAGTAAAGTAGTTAAACTACAAGTTAGGGGAGGTGCAGCGAATCCGTCGCCACCGGTTGGACCCGCTTTAGGTGCCGCTGGAGTAAATATCATGGAGTTCTGTAAGCAATTTAATGCTAGAACCCAAGATAAACCAGGTAAAGTTTTACCTGTGGTAATTTCTGTTTTCAAAGACAAATCATTTGACTTTGTAATCAAAACACCACCTGCAGCTGTACAATTATTAGAAGCGGCCAAAGTAAAAAAAGGTTCAGGAGAACCACATATTAAGAAAATAGCAAAAGTTTCTTGGGATCAGGTTAGAACCATCGCAGAAGACAAAATGCAAGATTTAAATGCATTTACAATTGATTCTGCTATGAAAATGGTAGCAGGTACTGCTAGATCAATGGGTATAACTGTTAAAGGTGGCGAAGCCCCTAATTAATCTAAAAAATTTTTAAAATGGCAAGATTAACAAGAAAACAAAAAGAAGCTTTAGCTAAAATAGAAAAAGGAAAAATATATTCTATTACTGAAGCATCAGCATTAGTGAAAGAAATTACCAATACTAAATTTGACGCATCTGTTGATTTAGCAGTTCGTTTAGGCGTAGATCCTAGAAAAGCAAATCAAATGGTAAGAGGGGTTGTAACATTACCTCATGGTACTGGTAAAGACGTGAAAGTTTTAGCATTAGTAACACCAGATAAAGAAGCAGAAGCAAAAGAAGCTGGTGCAGATTACGTTGGTTTGGACGAATACCTAGACAAAATCAAAGGTGGTTGGACAGATGTTGACGTGATTGTAACTATGCCGAGTGTTATGGGTAAATTAGGTCCATTAGGACGTGTATTAGGTCCTCGTGGTTTAATGCCTAACCCAAAAACAGGTACAGTTACTATGGATGTAGCTAAAGCTGTAAGCGATGTTAAAGCAGGTAAAATTGACTTTAAAGTTGATAAAACTGGTATCGTTCATGCTTCAATTGGAAAAGCATCTTTTAGTGCTGATAAAATTGTAGATAACGCAAACGAATTATTACAAACATTAATGAAACTTAAACCAACTGCAGCTAAAGGAACTTACGTAAAAAGCATTTATATGTCTTCTACTATGAGTCCAAGTGTAGCTGTTGATCCTAAAATCGGTTAAGTAGTTTAAAACTTTAATTATGACAAGAGAAGAAAAATCACAAGTAATCGAAGAATTAACTGCACAATTAGCTGATAATACAATTATCTATTTAACAGATATTTCTGGATTAGACGCAGCTAATACTTCAAACTTACGTCGTGCTTGTTTTAAAGCAAACGTAAAATTAGCAGTTGTTAAAAATACATTGTTGTCAAAAGCAATGGAAGCATCAGATAAAGAATTTGGAGCACTTCCTGAAACATTAAAAGGAAATACTTCAGTTATGTATTCTGAAACGGGTAATGCTCCAGCAAAAATAATCCAAACATTTCGTAAAAAATCAAACAGACCACTTTTAAAAGGTGCGTTTATTGAAGAAGCGATTTATATTGGAGATGCTCAACTTGACGCTTTAGTTGATATTAAATCTAAGGAAGAAGTTATTGGAGATATTATTGGATTATTACAATCTCCAGCTAAAAATGTTATTTCTGCACTTAAATCAAGTGGTGGAAAACTAGCTGGAATTATGAAAACATTATCCGAAAAAGAAGGATAATAAAAATGTGTACGCACTTAAACAAATTATATTTTATTAAAATTATTAAAACGGTAGAAAAATGGCAGATTTAAAAGATTTCGCAGAACAATTAGTTAACTTAACTGTAAAAGAAGTAAACGAATTAGCAACTATATTAAAAGATGAGTATGGTATTGAGCCTGCAGCTGCTGCTGTAGCTATGGCTGGTCCTGTTGCTGGTGGTGGAGACGCTGCAGAAGAGCAATCAGAATTTGATGTAATGCTTAAAGCGGCTGGTGCTTCTAAATTAGCAGTTGTTAAATTAGTTAAAGAATTAACTGGTTTAGGATTAAAAGAAGCTAAAGAATTAGTTGATGGTGCACCAAGTGCTATCAAAGAAGGAGTTTCTAAAGATGAAGCTGAAGCTTTAAAAGCTTCTTTAGAAGAGGCTGGAGCAGAGGTTGAGCTTAAGTAAGCTTAACAACCAAAATTAACAAAGGTTTAGGTCTGGAGAATACTCTCTAAGACCTAGACCATTTGTCGTATATAGCCAGGAGGCTATAAACAAACATTTTTTTTAATCAAAATTTCGTCCATTGATGTTAGTAACACAAGCTGAAAGATTAAATTTCTCATCTATTATAAATAGAACAGAATACCCAGATTTTATGGATATTCAGATTAAATCCTTCCAGGATTTTTTCCAATTAGAAACTAAATCAGAAGAAAGAGGTACTGAAGGTTTATACAACACCTTCATGGAAAACTTCCCAATAACAGACACTCGTAATCAATTTGTTTTAGAATTTTTAGATTACTTTATTGATCCACCTAGATATACAATTGAAGAATGTATTGAAAGAGGACTTACTTATAGCGTTCCGTTAAAAGCAAGGTTAAAATTGTATTGTACAGACCCTGAACATGAGGACTTCGAGACCATTGTTCAAGATGTGTATTTAGGTACAATTCCTTACATGACGCCAAGTGGTACATTTTGTATCAATGGTGCAGAGCGTGTTGTAGTTTCTCAATTACATCGTTCTCCTGGTGTCTTTTTTGGACAATCATTTCATGCAAATGGTACGAAACTTTATTCGGCTAGAGTAATTCCTTTTAAAGGTTCTTGGATTGAGTTTGCAACAGATATTAATTCTGTAATGTATGCATATATCGATCGTAAGAAAAAATTACCTGTAACTACTTTATTTAGAGCTATTGGTTTTGAACGTGATAAAGACATTCTTGAAATTTTTGATCTTGCTGAAGAAGTAAAAGTTTCTAAAGCTGGATTAAAAAAAGTATTAGGACGAAAACTTGCTGCTCGTGTTCTTAACACTTGGCATGAAGATTTTGTAGATGAAGATACTGGTGAAGTAGTATCTATTGAACGTAACGAAATTATTTTAGATCGTGACACTGTTCTTGATAAAGATAATATTGAAGAAATTCTTGAAACAAGCGTAAAAACTATTCTTTTACACAAAGAAAGTGCGCAACAAGGAGATTACGCAATTATTCACAATACCTTACAAAAAGATCCAACAAACTCTGAAAAAGAAGCTGTAGAACATATCTATAGACAACTTCGTAATGCTGAGCCACCAGATGAGGAAACAGCACGTGGTATAATAGATAAATTATTCTTTAGTGACCAACGTTATTCTTTAGGAGAAGTAGGTCGTTATAGAATGAACAAGAAATTAGGTCTTGATATTGGAATGGATAAGCAAGTGCTTACAAAGGAAGATATCATTACTATTATTAAATATTTAATCGAGCTTATCAACTCTAAAGCAGAGATTGATGATATTGATCACTTATCTAACCGTCGTGTACGTACAGTTGGTGAACAATTATCACAACAATTTGGTGTTGGTCTAGCACGTATGGCTCGTACTATTCGTGAACGTATGAACGTTCGTGATAACGAAGTATTTACTCCAATAGATTTAATTAATGCGAAGACATTATCTTCAGTTATTAATTCATTCTTCGGAACAAATCAACTTTCTCAATTTATGGATCAAACCAATCCACTTGCTGAAATTACGCATAAGCGTCGTTTATCAGCTCTTGGACCTGGAGGTTTATCTCGTGAAAGAGCAGGTTTCGAAGTGCGTGACGTTCATTATACGCACTACGGAAGACTTTGTCCAATTGAAACTCCTGAGGGTCCAAACATTGGTCTTATTTCTTCACTTTCTGTATTTGCTAAAGTAAATTCAATGGGATTCATTGAAACGCCTTATAGAAAAGTAACTGATGGTGTTGTAGATATTAAAGGAGCTCCAATTTATTTAAGTGCTGAAGAAGAAGAAGAACAAATGATAGCTCAAGCAACTGTAAAAGTTGATGATAAAGGAGCAATTCTTCATGATAAGGTAATTGCTAGAATGGAAGGTGACTTCCCTGTTGTTGAACCAACTCAAGTTCATTACACAGATGTAGCACCTAACCAAATCGCTTCAATTTCAGCTTCTTTAATACCTTTCTTAGAGCATGATGATGCGAATAGAGCTTTAATGGGATCGAACATGATGCGTCAAGCTGTCCCTTTATTACGTCCTCAAGCTCCTATTGTAGGAACAGGATTAGAAAGACAAGTTGCATCAGATTCTCGTGTTTTAATTAATGCTGAAGGAAATGGTGTTGTTGAGTATGTAGATGCAAATGAAATTACTATCAAATACGATAGAACAGAAGACGAAGCAAAAGTTAGCTTTGATAGTGATGTTAAAACATACCAATTAGTAAAATTTAGAAAAACTAATCAAGGAACATCTATTAACTTAAAACCTATTGTTGAAAAAGGTGATAAAGTTGTAAAAGGTCAAGTTCTTTGTGAAGGATATGCAACTCAAAAAGGAGAGCTAGCTTTAGGTAGAAATATGAAAGTAGCCTTTATGCCTTGGAAAGGGTATAACTTTGAGGATGCGATTGTTATTTCTGAAGAAGTAGTTAGAAATGATGTTTTCACTTCTATTCATATAGATGAGTATTCACTTGAGGTTAGAGATACTAAATTAGGTAACGAGGAGTTAACTAACGATATTCCTAACGTTTCAGAAGAAGCTACTAAAGACCTTGATGAAAACGGAATGATTCGCGTTGGTGCCGAAGTAAAACCTGGAGATATCTTAATTGGAAAAATTACGCCTAAAGGAGAAAGTGATCCAACACCTGAAGAAAAATTATTACGTGCTATTTTTGGTGATAAAGCTGGAGACGTAAAAGATGCATCTTTAAAAGCCTCACCTTCATTAAATGGAGTAGTAATTGATAAAAAACTTTTTGCTCGTGCAGTTAAAGATAAGCGTAAACGTGCAAAAGATAAAGAAGATATTGCACAATTAGAAGGTATTTACGACAAGAAATTTGACGATTTAAAAGATATTTTAGTTGAAAAACTATTTGCTATTATTAATGGTAAAACTGCGCAAGGTGTCTTTAATGATTTAGGTGAAGAAGTATTACCAAAAGGTAAAAAATATACACTTAAAATGTTAAATGCTGTTGATGATTATACGCACTTAACTAGTGGTACTTGGACAACAGATGATTATACAAACAAACTTGTTGCAGATTTAATTCATAATTACAAGATTAAAGAAAACGACTTACAAGGTTCTTTACGTCGTGAGAAGTTTACAATTTCTGTAGGAGATGAATTACCAGCAGGGATTATCAAATTAGCTAAGGTTTACATTGCTAAAAAACGTAAACTAAAAGTTGGTGATAAAATGGCAGGACGTCACGGTAATAAAGGTATTGTTGCTCGTATCGTTCGTCAAGAAGATATGCCTTTCTTAGAAGATGGAACACCTGTTGATATTGTATTAAATCCACTTGGTGTACCTTCTCGTATGAATATTGGTCAGATTTATGAAACTGTTTTAGGATGGGCTGGGCAAAAATTAGGACGTACGTATGCAACTCCAATTTTTGATGGTGCAACACTAGATCAAATTAACGGATTTACAGATGAAGCTGGAATTCCAAGATTTGGACATACTTATCTTTATGATGGTGGTACTGGAGATCGTTTTGACCAACCAGCAACTGTTGGAGTTATCTATATGTTAAAATTAGGACATATGGTTGACGATAAAATGCATGCTCGTTCAATTGGACCATACTCATTAATTACACAACAACCTCTTGGTGGAAAAGCACAATTTGGAGGTCAACGTTTTGGAGAGATGGAAGTTTGGGCTCTTGAAGCGTATGGAGCATCTGCAACATTAAGAGAAATATTGACCGTTAAATCTGATGATGTTATTGGTAGAGCTAAAACTTACGAAAGTATTGTAAAAGGCGAGCCAATGCCAGAACCTGGATTACCAGAATCTTTCAACGTACTTATGCACGAATTGAAAGGGTTAGGACTAGACATTAGATTAGAAGAATAAAAAAATAGTATACAGTCATAGTATTCAGTTAATAATATCACAAAACTGAATGCTGAGACTGAGACTAAATACTAAAAGAAAATGGCAAGAAAACAAGATAAGAATACAGTACAGAGATTTAATAAAATCTCCATTGGTTTAGCATCACCAGAATCTATTTTAGCAGAATCTAGAGGTGAAGTTTTAAAGCCAGAAACTATCAATTATCGAACTCATAAACCAGAACGTGATGGTTTATTCTGTGAGCGTATTTTTGGTCCTGTAAAGGATTACGAATGTGCTTGTGGTAAATATAAAAGAATTCGTTACAAAGGTATTATTTGCGACCGTTGTGGAGTAGAAGTAACAGAAAAGAAAGTACGTAGAGATAGAGTAGGACACATTAATTTAGTTGTTCCTGTAGCTCATATTTGGTATTTCCGTTCGTTACCAAACAAAATTGGTTACCTTTTAGGATTACCTTCTAAGAAATTAGATATGATTATTTACTACGAACGTTATGTAGTAATTCAGCCAGGTATTGCAAATAATGCAGAAGGTGAACCAGTTCAAAAAATGGATTTCTTAACTGAAGAAGAATATTTAAATATTCTAGAAACACTTCCTAAAGAAAATCTATATTTAGAAGATTCTGACCCTAATAAGTTTATAGCTAAAATGGGAGCTGAATGTTTAATTGATTTATTAGCTAGAATTGATTTAGATGCTTTGTCTTTTGAATTACGTCATAAAGCAAACACAGAAACGTCTAAACAACGTAAAACTGAAGCTCTAAAACGCTTACAAGTTGTAGAATCTTTACGTGAGTCTAATGAGAATAGAGAAAATCGTCCTGAATGGATGATTATGAAAGTTATTCCAATTATTCCACCAGAATTACGTCCATTAGTACCACTAGATGGAGGACGTTTTGCAACGTCAGATTTAAACGATCTTTATCGTCGTGTTATTATCCGTAATAACCGTCTTAAAAGATTAGTTGAAATTAAAGCACCAGAAGTAATTTTACGTAATGAAAAACGTATGTTACAAGAGTCTGTAGATTCGTTATTCGATAACACTCGTAAGTCTTCTGCTGTAAAAACAGATTCTAACAGACCTTTAAAATCTTTATCAGATTCATTAAAAGGGAAGCAAGGACGTTTCCGTCAAAACTTACTTGGTAAACGTGTTGATTATTCAGCTCGTTCGGTAATTGTTGTTGGGCCAGAATTAAAATTATTCGAATGTGGATTGCCAAAAAATATGGCTGCTGAACTATACAAACCTTTCGTAATTAGAAAATTAATTGAAAGAGGTATTGTAAAAACAGTAAAATCTGCTAAGAAAATTATAGATAGAAGAGAACCTGTTGTTTGGGATATTTTAGAGAATGTTTTAAAAGGGCATCCAGTTCTTTTAAATCGTGCTCCTACATTGCACAGACTAGGTATTCAAGCTTTTCAACCTAAATTAATTGAAGGAAAAGCAATTCAGTTACATCCACTTGTAACAACTGCCTTTAATGCTGATTTTGATGGTGACCAAATGGCTGTACATTTACCTTTAGGACCAGAAGCTATTTTAGAGTCGCAATTATTAATGTTAGCGTCTCATAATATTTTAAATCCAGCAAATGGTTCTCCAGTAGCTGTACCTTCTCAAGATATGGTACTTGGCTTATATTATATGACTAAGGAACGTAAATCTACTAAAGATGTAAAAATAACAGGTGAAGGATTAACTTTCTATTCACCAGAAGAGGTTGTTATAGCTTATAATGAAAAAAGAGTTGAATTAAATGCTTCAATTAAAGTTAGAACTTATGATTTTAATGAAGCAGGAGAATTAACACTACAAATAATACCTACAACTGTTGGACGTGTTTTATTTAATCAAAACGTTCCTCATGCTGCTGGATATATAAATGAAGTACTTACTAAAAAATCATTAAGAAATATTATTGGAGATATTTTAAAAGTAACATCTGTTCCAGAAACGGCTGAGTTTCTTGATGAAATAAAAAGTTTAGGATATAACTTCGCTTTTAAAGGAGGTTTATCATTCAGTTTAGGAGATATTATTATTCCACCAGAAAAACAAAGTATGATTGACAAAGCTAATGGCTTAGTTGATGGTATTATGGGTAATTATAACATGGGTCTTATTACTAATAACGAACGTTATAACCAAGTTATTGATATCTGGACTTCAACCAATGCTGAGTTAACTGAGTTATCAATGAAACGTATTCGTGAAGACCAACAAGGATTCAACTCTGTGTATATGATGCTTGATTCTGGAGCTCGTGGATCTAAAGAGCAGATTCGTCAGCTTACAGGTATGCGTGGATTAATGGCGAAACCTAAAAAATCTAATGCAGGTGGAGGAGAAATTATTGAAAATCCAATTCTTTCAAACTTTAAAGAAGGTCTATCCATTTTAGAATACTTTATCTCAACGCATGGTGCTCGTAAAGGTCTTGCCGATACAGCTCTTAAAACGGCAGATGCTGGTTACTTAACTCGTCGTTTAGTAGATGTTTCTCAAGATGTTATTGTTAATAGCGAAGATTGTGGAACTTTAAGAGGTGTTGAAGTAACTCCATTAAAGAAAAATGATGAAGTAGTAGAATCTTTACAAGATAGAATAGTTGGTAGAATTTCTTTAAATGATGTTTATGATCCTTTAAGTGATGATTTATTTGTTGCTTCAGGAGAATTAATTGATGAAAATGTTGCTAAAGCAATAGAGAATTCACCTTTAGAAGCTGTTGAAGTTCGTTCTCCATTAACTTGTGAAGCAAAACAAGGAATTTGTGCTAAATGTTACGGACGTAACTTAGCAACAAATAAAATGGTTCAACGTGGCGAAGCAGTAGGAGTTGTGGCAGCACAATCTATTGGTGAACCAGGTACACAGTTAACATTACGTACATTCCACGTAGGTGGTATTGCAGGAAACATTTCAGAAGAAAATAAATTAGCTGTTAAGTTTGATGGTATTGCTGAGATAGATGATCTTAAAACAGTTAAAGGAGAAGATGGTGAAGGAAATCCAATTAACATTGTAATTTCTCGAACTTCTGAACTTAAACTTATAGATAAGAAAACAGGAATTACGCTAAGTACTAATAATATTCCTTATGGTTCTACTGTTTTTGTTAAAAATGGAGATACTCTTAAAAAAGGAGACGTTGTATGTTCTTGGGATCCATATAATGGTGTTATTATTTCAGAATTTGCTGGAAAAGTTAGTTACGAAAATATTGAACAAGGTATTACTTATCAAGTTGAAATAGATGAGCAAACTGGTTTCCAAGAAAAAGTAATTTCTGAATCTAGAAATAAAAAGTTAATTCCAACCCTTCATATTGAAGATTCTAAAGGAGAAACAATACGTTCTTACAACTTACCAGTTGGAGCTCACTTAATGATTGACGATGGAGATAAAATTAAAGTTGGAAAAGTTTTAGTTAAAATTCCACGTAAGTCAGCTAAGTCTGGAGATATTACAGGAGGTTTACCTCGTGTAACCGAGTTATTTGAAGCTCGTAACCCTTCCAATCCAGCTGTAGTTAGTGCTATTGATGGTGTTATTTCATTCGGTAAGATTAAAAGAGGAAATAGAGAGATTATTGTAGAATCTAAGTTAGGAGAAATTAAGAAATACCTAGTTAAATTATCAAATCAAATTCTAGTTCAAGAAAATGATTTTATTAAAGCAGGTATGCCATTATCTGATGGCTCTATAACTCCAAATGATATTTTAGATATTAAAGGGCCTTCTGCAGTACAACAATACTTAGTAAATGAAGTACAAGAAGTATACCGTTTACAAGGTGTGAAAATTAATGATAAACACTTTGAAGTTGTTGTAAGACAAATGATGCGTAAAGTTAGAATTATTGATTCTGGCGATACAACGTTCTTAGAAGATCAATTAGTTCATAAATCTGACTTTATTGAAGAAAACGATGAAGTATTTGGAATGAAAGTAATTGAAGATGCAGGAGAATCTGCAACTTTTAAAGCAGGACAGATAGTTACACCTCGTGAATTACGAGATGAGAATTCGATTCTTCGTAGAGAAGATAAGAAACTTGTTGTTGCAAGAGATGCACAACCAGCTACAGCAACTCCAATTTTACAAGGTATTACTAGAGCTTCATTACAAACTAAATCGTTTATTTCTGCAGCATCGTTCCAAGAAACAACTAAAGTTCTTAACGAAGCAGCTGTAAATGGTAAAGTTGATGATTTAGAAGGACTAAAAGAAAATGTTATTGTAGGTCATAGAATTCCAGCTGGAACTGGTATGAGAACTTATGAGAATATTATAGTTGGTTCTAAAGAAGAATTCGATGAAATGATGCAAGCAAAACAAGAAGTTAATTATAACTAATTTTGACTGTTTCATTCAATATAAATAATTAAAAGAATCCTGCACAAGCAGGATTCTTTGTTTAAAAATTTTAAAATAATGTCAGACGAAAAAAACAAAAAAAAACCCGGACAAATTAATATAGAGTTAGATGAGAAAGTTGCTGAAGGAACATATTCTAATTTAGCAATCATAAACCATTCTGTTTCAGAATTCGTGATAGATTTTGTAAGTATCATGCCTGGAACGCCTAAAAGCAAAGTTAAATCAAGAATTATATTAACTCCACAACATGCTAAAAGATTATTTAAAGCATTAGGTGATAATGTTCATAAATTTGAAAATGCTCATGGCGAAATTAAAGATTATGAGCAACCTCCAATTCCTCTTAATTTTGGGCCAACAGGAGAAGCTTAAAATATTTTATTGCGAGATTTAAAAACCACGAATTTTATTTAAGTTTGGACCAACTGGTGAAGCTTTATAAACAAAAAAACCAAAGATTATTTTCTATGGTTTTTTTGTTTATTTAACACCTATTTATTGAACTATTATTTTGAAAATATCTTGATTAAATGCATTATCATTTTCTATTTTCACAAAATACAAACCAGTTTTAAGATTAGATACTTCTATCTGGTTGCCATTTAAATTAGATGAATTAAAAATTTGTTGTCCAGATATGTTATAAATTGAAACTGAAGCATTATTAAGAACAGAGTTAAATTGTAATATATTATTTAAAACAGGATTTTTAATTCTAATCTTGTTAGAAATAGTATGACTATTAATAGATAAATTTTCAAAACAAGTAGTAGAATTGTCATTAACATCCTCAATTATAGAACCAGGAGTTAAATCTTTACCATCAAATGCAGGATGATTTTTTGGGTATTTTTCACCTCTAAATAGACTATTATTACTAACAATCTCTAAATTTGTTGCAAACTGATTGAAAACAACAGTTCCTGAAGGATTTCTATAAATCCATACAATATTCCCATTTACATCAATTTCTGTTAACCTTCCTAATGAGGTTTCACATAATATCATGTTTCCATTTGGAAGTGATTGTACTCCAGATTTTTTTAGTTCTAGAACAGTTTCACCTAAAATATCTCCACTCCAAGACCAAAAATAATCAGAAGGTAGAAAGGTGTTATTAGTTATTTGATATTCATTATTAGAATTTAATTCAGGTGTTAATAAATGAATAGAACTATGAGTTTGAGTACCACCTTGATCGTTATTAAAAACGGAAATCTTACCTTCATTTAAATACCCATTGGTAACCCATTTGGCATCATGTTGTTCAAAAAGTTTTCTGTCTGATGGTGTACCTTGTCTATATACTTCAGGATTTCCCCAACGCCAAAGAAAATCGCCTCCTTTGCCAGAATTTCCACCTGTATGACCAGCAGCTTCAGTAGTTGTTGTGCTATGGTCTATAATATAAATTTCTCCCATACTTTTTGCAGACAATATAATATGATCTAAATCTGCATTATAATCTATACTATTCATATGTAACCAATCTGAATGATTCATATTATAGTCTTCATAGTTAAAGTCTACGAGTTCAGGATGACTAGCAACATCACCAAAATTTGGTGCATTAGAATCGAAATCTTGAATTAAATGATCTACAAATCGCCATTCCCAAACAATGTTTATTTGATCAATTCCGATAGGTTGGAACTCAATGATTTTTTCAGATCTAAAATTTCCATTTAGTAAAGTAGGATCTTTTCCTAATAGAATTTGATCAGCTTCAGTAATTATTTCCTTGACTAGGCATAATATATTTCCATTTGGTAAAGGTTCTATATCATGATGTTGATTTAATTCAAGGTTATCTAAATTGTATTGCCAAATTAAATTACTATTCCAATCTCTAATTTCAAGACTTTGTTGTCCTGCTCTTAATAGATTTCCATTCTCTAATAAATAGCATGTTAACCCTGGGTTTTCAGAAAATGTCCAAGTATTGATTACATTTCCACAATTATTTATTAAGTAAACAGTGTTGTTTTTTTCAGGTGAAAATAAAGTATATCCATCATAAGAACTGATGTCGTGATGTAATAAACCAATAGTTTCTTGACAATATATTACAGTCGAGAAGTTTAAGAAAAAAAATAAGTAAAGTAGTTTTAGTTTCATGTTTTATTTAAAAAGTGAAATTACAATTTAAAGCTAAAACATGAAACTAAAACTAGGTTAAAATTTAATTTTAACAAGCTTCTTTTTTATTTAAACAATAATCTAATGCTCCAGAAGGGCATTTTTTAATTTGATTAATAATTTTTTTGGTTGAAGCTCCATCTAAGTCTATCCAAGGAATAACAGAGTCTCTAAAGACATTTGAAAGTTCTCTTGCACAACGTTCAGCATGAATACAAACATGAGGTTTGTAGGTTACAGTAATCTCGTTATTACTGAAAACATTTGGGTTATTTGTTTCCATAAGTAGATCATTATTTGGGGTTATAATCTAAATTAAATGTAAAAAAATGATAATTTGAACAAATTAAAATTCGATTAAATGTATTAAAAATTCGATAAAAAACAATAAAATTGATTTTTATTCGATGAAATACATAGTGTTTTTATTGAAACTCTGAAGTAAAATGGAATTTAATGTTAGGATATTTTTGTTGAGTCATCTGTAGTGAAAAAGGTGAATCTGCTAAGAACACCAATTGATTTTGTTTGTCTTTAGCTAAAAAACGTTGTTTCACTCTTAAAAATTCTTTGTATTCTTCACTTTTAGGATCTTTGGTTTCAACCCAACAAGCTTTATGTACATTTAGATTTTCGTAGGTACATTTTGCACCATATTCATGCTCAAGTCTATATTGAATAACTTCATATTGTAAAGCTCCAACGGTTCCAATAACTTTTCTTCCGTTTAATTCTAAGGTAAATAATTGTGCAACACCTTCGTCCATTAATTGGTCGATACCTTTGTATAGCTGTTTGGATTTTAATGGATCTGCATTGTTAATATATCTAAAATGTTCAGGAGAAAAACTTGGAACACCTTTATAATTTATAATTTCTCCTTCTGTTAATGTATCTCCAATTTTAAAATTTCCAGTATCGTGTAAACCTACAATATCTCCAGGGTATGATACATCTACAATTTCTTTCTTTTCAGCAAAAAAAGCATTCGGACTAGAAAATTTTAGGTTCTTTCCATGTCTAACATGTAAATAAGGAGTGTTACGTTTAAATTTTCCTGATACAATTTTTATAAAAGCCAAACGGTCTCTGTGATTAGGATCCATATTGGCATGAATTTTAAATACAAAACCAGTAAATTTATCTTCATCAGGTTTAACTAATCTTTCTTCACTTTGTTTTGGTCTTGGTTCTGGAGCAATATCTACAAAGCAATCTAGCAGTTCTCTAACACCAAAATTATTTAAAGCAGATCCAAAAAAGACTGGCTGTTGTTGTCCACTTAAATATTCATCTTTATCAAAAGTTGGATAAATTCCTTCAACCAATTCTATTTCTTCACGTAATGTATTTGAAGCCTTATCGCCAACTAATTTGTTTAATTCTGGAGATTGTAAATCGGAAATTTCAATGGTTTCTTCAATGTTTTTTCTACTATCTCCACTAAATAGGTTGATGTTGTTTTCCCAAAGGTTATAAATTCCTTTAAAGTCGTAACCCATTCCAATTGGAAAACTTAAAGGCACTACATGCAACCCAAGTTTTTGTTCAATTTCATCCAACAAATCAAAAGCATCTTTTCCTTCACGATCCATTTTATTGATAAAAACAATCATTGGAATATTTCGCATTCTACAAACCTCAACTAGTTTTTCGGTTTGCTCTTCAACACCTTTTGCAACGTCAATAACAACAATAACACTATCTACAGCAGTTAAAGTCCTAAAGGTGTCTTCAGCAAAATCTTTATGTCCAGGTGTATCTAAAATATTAATTTTCACACCATCATATTCAAAAGCAAGTACAGAAGTTGCTACCGAAATTCCACGCTGACGCTCAATTTCCATAAAATCACTAGTTGCTCCTTTTTTAATTTTATTACTTTTTACAGCTCCAGCTTCTTGAATAGCTCCTCCAAAAAGTAGTAATTTTTCTGTTAAAGTTGTTTTTCCAGCATCAGGATGCGAAATAATACCAAAGGTTCTTCGTCTGTTAATTTCCTTTATAAAACTCATAATATTCTTGCAAATGGGTTGCAAAGATACTATTATTAAACACAATTTGAATGATTGTTTTGTTAGCTTTTTAATTTTATGAAAAGTTTGACGTATTTTTAATATTTTGATTGGTATTTTTACACAATGATTGAAGAACTGGTAATTTTAGTTAATGAAAATAATGAGCAAATTGGCTTAATGCCCAAATTAGAAGCTCATGAAAAAGCCTTATTACATCGTGCTTTTTCTGTATTTATTTTTAATGACAAAAATGAATTAATGATGCAACAAAGGGCTGCAGATAAATATCATTCTCCAAAATTATGGACTAATACATGTTGTAGTCATCAACGAAATGGAGAATCAAATATTGAAGCAGGAAAACGTCGATTGAATGAAGAGATGGGATTTGAAACTGAATTAACAGAATCAATTTCTTTTATTTATAAAGCACCTTTTGATAACGGTTTGACAGAACACGAATACGATCATATTTTAAAAGGAAAGTATAACAATGCTCCAAATATAAATCATGACGAAGTGTTAGACTGGAAATGGATGTCTTTAGATGCTATAAATAATGATATAAAATTACATCCTGAAATTTATACAGAGTGGTTTAAAATAATTTTTGATAAATTCTACGAACATATAAATATTACTGAAAATGGAAGTAACTGTAAGTAGAAAGGCACATTTTAATGCTGCACACAGATTATATAGAAAAGATTGGAGCAATGAAAAAAATGAAGCGGTTTTTGGAAAGTGTAATAACCCTAATTATCATGGACATAATTATGAATTGATTGTAAGTGTTACTGGCAAAATTGATAAGGAAACGGGTTATGTAATTGACATGAAAATATTGAAAGATATTATTAAGGAGGAAGTTGAAGATGCATTTGATCATAAAAATTTAAATGAAGATGTTGCAATTTTTAAAAACTTAAATCCAACTGCCGAAAATATTGTGGTAGTTATTTATAATAAATTAAAACCTAAATTAAAATCAGATTTAAAACTTGAGGTAACACTATTCGAAACACCTCGTAATTATGTAAGTTATTCAGGTAATTAAGTATGACAAATTCATTATATCCATTAAAGTTTAAACCAATTTTAAAAGAAAAAATTTGGGGAGGACAAAAATTAAATACACTACTAAATAAAAATAGTCAATCTCCAAATATTGGAGAAAGTTGGGAAATTAGCGATGTGGAAGGCAATACTTCAATTGTAGCTAATGGTAAATTAATAGGGTTATCATTAAAACAACTTTTAGAAATCTATAAAGCAGAGTTAATTGGCACAAAAAACTATAAAAAGTTTGGTCATACTTTTCCATTACTAATCAAGTTTATAGATGCAAAAGCAGATTTATCCATTCAACTGCATCCTAATGATGAAATAGCTTCTAGAAGACATAACTCTTTTGGAAAAACAGAAATGTGGTATGTAATGCAAACAAATCCTAATTCAAATTTAATTATTGGATTTAATCAAGAAATGACACCTGAAAAGTACTTAAATCATCTTCACAATAAGACTTTAACTGAAATATTGAATTATGAGCGTGTTAAATCTGGTGATACTTTTCTTATAAAAGAAGGTAAAGTGCATTCGATAGGTTCTGGAGTAATGCTGGCAGAAATTCAGCAAACAAGTGATGTTACATATCGAATTTACGATTGGGATAGAAGGGATGATTTAGGAGAACAAAGAGAACTTCACACAGAATTAGCGCTAGAAGCTATAAACTTTAGCTTAAAGAATGATTTTAAAGTAGAATATAAAAAAGAGGAAAACAAACCGAATAAAATGGTTTGTAGTCCATATTTTACAACTAATTATTTAAAAATCAATCAATCAATTAAAATAAATAATACATACGATTCTTTTATTATTTACTTATGTGTTGAAGGTGGAGCTAATATTTCAACTTCTAACTCTAAAGAACATATTAAAAAAGGTGAAACAATTTTAATTCCAGCAAATATTTTAGAATTTGAAATTACTTCTAAAAATGCAACACTATTAGAAGTTTATGTTTAATTTTGCATTTAAATAAAATAATAAAATGGCAAATAAAAGAGATTTAAAAAAGGATATCAATTATGTTTTAGGAGACATTATTGAAGCAGTATATGTTTGGGAATATTCAAACACAGAAAAAGACACTAAAAAAAGTGAAGCAATAATAGATGAAGCCATATCAACTTTTGATGAGTTAATTACAAAAGTTAATGATAAAAATGTTGAAAACAAAAAAGCACATTTTAAGGCCATTAACAACGAATTAGAAACTAAAGGAAGAGCATTAATTGAAAAAATTAATAAACTAGGATAAAAACAGAAAAAAATATTTGCAAATATTATTTTCAAGATTATATTTGCATCCTGTTTTGCCGATGTAGCTCAGCTGGCTAGAGCAGCTGATTTGTAATCAGCAGGTCGTGGGTTCGAGTCCCTCCATCGGCTCAAAATAAGTTCAGTAGAAATACTGGACTTTTTGCGTTTTATAGATTTGTATTAATTAAAAAAAGGAGGGAAGAGAAGTTTATCCTGAGCTTAGTCGAAGTGAGTCCCTCCATCGGCTCAAAAAAAGCCTCTCAATTTGAGAGGCTTTTTTAGTTTTAATTTTCAGATTTTCTAATTTTTATATAGCCTTCTAAAGATTTACCATATTTAGATTCTTTAACCTTAGGAGTTAAAGATTGATTGATAGTATCAAGCCATTTAGTTTGAGCATCATAAATTTCTGTTAGTGCTAAATAAGGAGCTACTTCGCTATTGTTATTTGTTACTGCAAAATTAACTGTATATAAATATTTACTTTTTACTAAACTGTTTAGTGCATCATTATTAGTGCTAATTCTTAATGAATCTTTAGTTTTTTTGGCTTCAAAACTTTCTTTAATTAAGTCTAAATTTTTATCGTCATACCTAGCAATAACTTTTAAGTATTCTTCATAAATTTTTTGTTGTTCAGAGCCAGTTATTTTTGCATCAGAAACAAAGTTTTTTAATGTAGTATTAATTTCAGTAATACCTTTATCTGCAAAAAACACAATTCTAGTATTAGTCTCATGACTGTTTTTTTTGTCTAAACGTAAATAGAATGCTTCAGGAGACTCTAATTGACTTTTTAATTCAAATTCTGAAGAACCATTTAGAAATATGGAATCAACAATAATTATGGATGAATCTTTTTCTTTTTCAAGATAGATAGTTCCTTTTTTTAATCCTTTAACCTGACCTTTTACTATTAAATCTGGATCTTTACCACAAGAAACAATCAATATAAGCGCAAATAAAACGGTTAATTTTTTCATAGATATTTTAATTTTTGGAGCGCAAATATCACATAAAAATATTTTAAATACTAACCTCCAGCTGCTATTTTCATTAAAATTGTACAACCAATGGCAGCAATGGTTCCTATAGCGTATCCAAAGACAGCTAGTAGTACACCAACTGTTGCTAAAGAAGGATGAAACGCTGAAGCTACTATAGGAGCAGAAGCTGCTCCACCAACGTTTGCTTGGCTTCCAACTGCTAAAAAGAAATAAGGTGCTTTAATTATTTTTGCTACAAATATTAGTAAAATGGCATGAATACTTATCCAAATTAATCCAACTGCTATTAACCCTGGATTATCGAAAATTGACATTAAATCTATTTTCATTCCTATAGAAGCTACTAGAATATAAATAAATACGCTTCCAAATTTACTAGCTCCTGCACCTTCATAATTTTTTGCTTTTGTAAATGATAATAGAATAGCTACAAGAGTTGCTATACTTATCATCCAAAAGAATTGTGAGTCTAAAAATGTAAATGTGTTTCTTAGGGTAGGAGACTCAATACTTTTAACGATACTACTAAAATATGGTGCTAAAAAATTTGCACAAATATGAGAAAAACTAACTGTCCCAAAAGCAATAGCAACAATAATCATAATATCTGTTAAAGAAGGATTTCGCTTCACACTTTTTGCAAATGTTGTTACTTTTTCTTTTAATGCTTCAATTGCTGAATTATCTGCTCCTAGCCATTTGTCTATAACTTTGGATCGACCAATTCCTATAAGTATAATAGCCATCCAAATATTAGCAACTACTATATCTACAAAAACCATTTTACCATATTCGGATTGATTATATTCAAAAATCTCAAGCATAGCTGTTTGATTGGCTCCACCACCAATCCAACTACCAGCTAATGTAGAAAGTCCTCTCCATACAGCATCTGGTCCAACTCCTCCAACTGTATCTGGAGAGATCATGGAAATTAATAAAATGGCAATAGGTCCACCAATTACAATTCCAAGAGTTCCTGTTAAAAACATGACTAATGCTTTCCACCCTAAGTTGAAAACAGCTTTTAAGTCTATACTTAAAGTCATTAAAACTAATGCTGCAGGTAATAAATAACGACTTGATACATAATATAAACTTGTACTATGTTCTACAATTTCTCCAGACTCTGAAACTGTTTGCCATTCTGGAGCTATAAGCCCTAAGGTTGTTAAAACAGCAGGAAGCATATAAGCCATAAACAAACCTGGCACAATTCTATAAAATTTAGGCCAAAAACCTGTTTTTATAGATTCGGTATAAAAAATAAACCCTAATGTAAGCATTAGGAGTCCAAATACAATAGTATCGTCTGTAAAAATAGGTGCTTGTTGCATGTTTTAAATTTTGAAGCTGCAAAATACCAAAATAATGACTATAAAAAAAGTAACTTTTTTATAGTCACTTTTTATCTGTTTTTTTTGGGTCTCTATTATGTTCTTTAAGGTATTGCATAAGCATCCATTCTATTTGTCCATTGGTACTCCTAAACTCGTCTGAAGCCCATTTTTCAATAGCTTTAAGCATGTCTTCATTGATTCTTAATGCAAAGGCTTTCTTTTTTGACATATTATTTTTTTATAAAAACTTCAATCGTATTAATTAATTCTTCAGATAATGGAAATTCAGGAGTATAATATGATTTTATATTGTCTTCATCTTTTTCAATAGTTTTTAAAACATGATTCATATTTTCTATAATCATTAATTCTGAATCTGATTTAGCTTCATGTAACAGATTTGCTTCTTCAACTTTTACTTGAAGATCTTTTGTACCGTTAAGAATAAGTACTGGAATTTGTAATTTTTTAATTTCTTCTGAAGGATTATAAGCCATCCACGATATAAAAAATGGTTGATTAGCTTTACTAAACAGATGCGCTAAGGCTGGATTAACTGTTTCAATGGTTCCAGTTTCTTTAAGTTCGTTAATTTGTTCTTTTGCTATGTTTGACATCTCATCACTTACTTGTTTGTAGCTATTAATGATAAATTCTCCCATATCTTCACTAATTCCAGCCAGAGAAATATATTTATCTACATTTTCAATTGAAGCTAGCATAGCTACTAAAGAGCCTTGGCTATGTCCAATTAAAATAATGCTGGTAAATCGTTTGTCATCTTTAAATTTATTTATAGCAAGTTTTGCATCGTCAACAAAACGATAAAAATCTAAATCGTCCATCATGAATTTTAAATTTTCTTCTGTAGAACTACGCTTATCATATCTATAGAAAGCAATTCCCTTAACATTTAAACTATCAGCTAATTGTTTTATATAGTTCGCTTTAATATTAACTCCAGCTTGATTTCCATTTCTATCAACATTTCCTGAACCATGAATAAAGATAACTAATGGCTGACTTTTTAATTCTTTGTTATAAGTTAAAGTACCAGGAAGTTTGATACTCTCATTCATTAATAGGAAATTTTCTGAAGCAATTTGTACTTGAGAAAACCCAAAGTTTAAGCTTATTAATAATATTACGTATAATATAGATTTCATTTATCTGTTTTTATCACGTTCTAAAACAATTCTTGTAGAATGCTCTGAAATATGAACTAATCTCCATCCAGAAACGGCATGCTGGTTAAGAGTTTCTTCTAAACGTTCGTTATTATTGGTAAAACTCATTTTCCATGATATTACTTTATATTCTTTCATAAGTTTTTATGGTTTATTGTTTTCATTTTTAAAATAAGTAATGGCAAGTATGATACCAATAAAAGTTCCAATCATTGAACCATAAACTATTCCCATAGCTACATTACCTATTACTGCTCCAACAGTAGTTCCAATACTTGAACCTAGCGCAACTCCAATAGCAATGCTGTAAGTTTGGTTTTTAGTCATCTTAATGGTTTAAAGTTCCTGTGTTTAACACTGGTGAAGCATCTTTATCACCACATAAAATAACCATTAGGTTACTTACCATAGCTGCTTTGCGTTCTTCATCTAAATCTACTATTTGCTTTTTGCCTAATTCGTGTAAAGCCATTTCTACCATACTAACTGCGCCTTCAACAATCTTATGTCTTGCTGCAACAATAGCAGTTGCTTGCTGACGTTTCAACATGGCATTTGCAATTTCTTGGGCATAAGCTAAATAGCCAATTCTAGCTTCAAGAACTTCTATTCCAGCAATCGATAAGCGTTCGTCTATTTCTTTTTCTAAAGCTTCACTTACTTCGTTTACACTAGATCGAAGTGTGATATCTTCGGCAAGGCCTTCATCTGCAAAATTATCGTAAGGATACATACTTGCCAGTTTTCTTACTGCAGCATCTGTTTGTACACGTACAAAGTTTTCATAATTATCAACATCGAAAGCTGCTTTATATGTATTTTGAACTCTCCATACAAGTATGGTACTTATCATTACTGGATTACCTAGTTTGTCGTTCACTTTCAATCGTTCGCTATCGAAGTTACTTGCGCGAAGTGATATTTTCTTTTTTGTATAAAATGGATTAGTCCAATAAAAACCATTTCTTTTAATACTACCAACATACTTTCCAAATAATAATAAAACCCTAGAATTATTAGGTTGAACCATAATAAACCCTAATGCTATAAATAATGCAGATACTATGGAAACTACAAACCAAGGGTTTTTACTAGCAATAACGGATGCAATGCCTCCAAAAAATAATACTAAAAAAACAAATAGCATTAAATAACCGTTTGCTGGGACAATAATTTTTTCTTCTTTCATGTGTTTAAATTTAAATTATAGTATTTTAATATGATATTATAATGATATCATAAAGATATGTATAATTTATTTAACTGCAAAATTAAGTTTGGCACGAAGATTGGACTATATATAATACAAAAATTTGCTACACAAGACTTTTTATAGAGTGTGGTTACTTTTTAAAAAGGTAGTAATTCATATTTTTGGTTGGTTAGTTAGGAAAAGCATCTCGAACGAGGTGCTTTTCTTTTTTATAACTAAAATGAAATGCTATTTTAAGAAATCTACAATTGCAGGAATAAGCTCTGGACTTAATTGTCTAAAAGATTCGTTATAAGATTTTGAATTTTCTAAATCATCTCCAAGAATAGGAAATAAAACATGATTCATATTTTCAATAATCAAGAGACTTCCATTTTGCGATGCTTCTTTTAATAAATTAGCTTCTTCGACAGGAACTTGTAAGTCTTTTGTTCCATTTATAATTAAAGAAGGTATGTTTAGTTCAGCAATTCTAGTTTGAGGATTGTATTGCATCCAACTTCTTATAAAGTTTTGGTTTTCTAAACTGAATATAGATTCAAGAGCAGGAGGATAGTTTGTTGTGGTTCTTCCTTCTTTTAAAGTTTGAAAAGCCACTTTAGATTCTGCTAATAGTCCAGGAACTGTTTGTTCAATTTGTTCAAGAATAACTTCGTCAATAGATTTTCCAGAACCACCAATAGAAATAAAACCTGTTACATGTTCTTTAGATGCAAGCATTCCTACTAGACTTCCTTGTCCATGACCTAGTATATATATGTTATTAAATGTATTTTTTTCATTAAAGTAATTAACTATAGAAGTAGCATCAGTTACAAAATCTGTAAACATGATGTTTTTATCTACTTTCCCTTTTCTAATTTGTTTTACTATACGTTTATCATATCTGTATGTAGCTAAACCATTATTTACTAACCCTTCTGCTAGTTTTTTTAAGTTATTATTTTTTTGAAAGTTCTGATTTCCATTTCTATCTATTGGGCCAGAATCGCCAATTAAAATTATTAATGGTGGATTTTCTATATTATTTGGAATGAGTAATGTACCATCTACAAACTGATTTATAGAAAGTTCTTCTGCTTTAAATACATTTTCCTGTGAAGTAATTTTAGAGAAATGGCATATTAATAAAACAATTAGAACATTTAGTTTCATAGAATTTAATTTTAAATAGTGTAATACTTAGGAATTTAGATGCCACTATAACGTAAAATTACTTTAAAATTATCTTTTAATAAGATTTATTTTACAAGATTTTTAGTTAATCAAGTAGTGTATTTCATCGATTATTTGTGATATTTCACCTTCAAATGTTAAAAAAAAGCGTATTTCATCGAAAATAATAGCTTTTAAACGTTGAAATTCAAAATTAATTTTACATTTGAAGTGTACTAAAATATTACTTTTTAGTTCAATGGATTAATTAATTAATATTTGCATTATGTTGTTGATACTAGAGACCCTAAATCTGACTACATAATAAAGATGCAAATTAAATTAAACCGAGGTTGAGGGACCTCGGTTTTTTTTGTTATAAACCGAAAAGTTAAATTAATTCGTTTTCCTACTTCGTTTTTAGTTTTTGGTATTTGGTGTAACCAATAGTGTTGCATTTCTCCTTTCATTATTAATAAACTTCCATGTTCTAATTCCAATTTATGATTTTCGGATTTAAGTGTTCGATGTTTATATTTAAAACTTCGTCTAGCTCCAAAACTTACAGAGGTAATTACTGGATTAACACCCAATTCCTTTTCATTGTCTGCATGCCATCCGTTGCTATCATTACCATCTCTATATAAATTTAAAAGAACAGAATTAAACTTGTGTTTTGTTGCTACCTCTACTTGCTCTTTAATTTTTAGTAGCAATTTGTTAAAAGGTTGAGGATTCATAGTAATTCCAGAATAGGTATAAGGTGTATTACTTTCAGCGTATAACGCAGTTAACCTTGGTTGTTTATGTGCTTTTCCAAAAAGAGTAATATTATCTTGTTGCCATAAAATGTCTTTTAATAAACTTTCAAAAATTATATTAGCTTCAGTTTGGCTATAAAATTGAGATATATAAATAAGTTCTGCTTGAGGCAAATTAAATTTGGTTTTTTCTGAAGGAAACAAATTCATCAGGTATTTTTTTTCTAAATTAGCCATAACTCTATGAAAATAAAAATTGCCATAATAGTTTCTCTTTTTTTTATTCTTGTTTCTTTTAAACAGGAAAAAAATAAGTTGCCCGAAGGTTTTGTTTATGCAAATTCCATCATTCCAGATTTAGAAGTTGAATTGCGTTATTATTCAATAAATAATTTTATAGGTGATACTATAACAGGATATTTATCTAATAAATTAATTATTACAAAACAAACAGCTGAAGCTTTAAAAATGGTTCAGGAAGAATTGCTTAAACAAAATTTATGTTTAAAAGTATATGATGGTTACAGACCACAACAAGCTGTAAATCATTTTATGACTTGGGCAAGAAATTTAAAAGATACCATAAACAAGCAACAATTTTATCCTGATGTTAAAAAGAAACATTTGTTTCGGGAAGGATATATTGCTTCTCAATCTGGACATAGTCGAGGAAGTACTTTAGACTTAACAATTATTAATGCAGATTCTCATGAAGCTTTGGATATGGGAAGCCCTTACGATTTTTTTGGTGAAATTTCTTGGGTAGATTATCATGAAATTTCTAAAGAACAAAAAGCAAATAGACAGCTTTTACAGAAAGTGATGTTAAAATATGGTTTTAGAAATTACCCAAAAGAATGGTGGCATTTTACATTGAGAAATGAACCATTTCCTGATACTTATTTTAATTTTCCTATTGAGTAATAGAATTTGAATTGAGCCTTTAGAGTAATGGATCTCATTTATTTAGAATATTATATATTGAGATAATTAAGTCTTCGGGTTTATAAGGCTTTGGAATATAGTCATCCATGCCAGCAGCTAAACATTTGTCAATTTCAGATTTAATAATGTTAGCTGTCATTGCCAAAATAGGTATTCTTTTTTCATTGTTTTCAAGTTCTCTAATTATTTCTGTTGCATCAATCCCATTCATAATTGGCATGTGCATATCCATTAAAATAATATCAAAAGAATGTTGCTTGAATAAATCTATGGCTTCTTGACCGTTAGTAGCTACTTGTAATGTTACATTTTTTAAATAGTAATTCAAATCGTCTTTTACGACCATAATATTAAATTCGTCATCATCAACAATAAGAATGTTTAAATCTTTTATAGTTTCTTTGATGTGCTCTAAATTGGTTTGCTGATAATTCTTATTGATTATTTTTTTTGATAATTCTGTTTGCATTGGTAATTGAAAATAGAATGTACTTCCTTTGTCAACTACACTTTCTGCCCATATTTTACCATTCTGTAATTCAATTAATTTTTTAGAAATGCTTAACCCTAAACCTGTGCCACCATAAATTTGTGATCGTGACCGTTCACCTTGTTCAAAATTTTTAAAAATAGTATTTATTTTATCTGGTTCTACACCCATTCCTGTATCGGATATCTCAAATTGAATGGCATTATCTACTTGACATAATTTAATTGTAATGTTTCCTGAATGTGTGAATTTTATGGCGTTACCAACCAAATTGATTAGAATTTGTGTTAATCGTTGAGCATCTCCAATTATCTGTTCTGGAAAATTTTCTTCAATATTAGTTTTGAGTATTAACTCTTTTTCTTCCGCTTTATATTTGAGCATTTGTACAATGTCTTTTACAACCTGTATAGGATTAAAAATCTCCTGCTTAATTTCTAGTTTACCAGAATCTATCTTTGATAAATCCAAAATATCATTCAACAAAACCAATAAATTATCAGAACTAGTTTTCATAGCCTCCAGATAGGGACTTTGATTACTGTAATGCCTGTTTCTTAATAGCGTATTAGTCATCCCTGAAATGGCGTGCATGGGAGTTCTAATTTCATGACTCATATTAGCCAAAAATTGTTCTTTGTGCTTTTCAGATTGTTCAGCTCTAGCTTTTTCTTGTTGTATGATTACATTTTGTTTTCTAATAAACTTTAAACGATTAAAAATATACAGAATGCCTGAAAACAAGATAAATAAGGCAAATACATTAATCCAAATTACAATTCGTTGATTAGTGATCCTTTCGGAAGTAAGTTGTTCTTGCAATTTTATTTTATCTTCAAGTATTTCATTGTTAATTTTTACCAGTTCCATACCTGATTTAAAAGAACCAGATTTTATTGAAATTTCTTCAAACTTCAAAGTGTGTTTCATGGCATTCTCATAATCTTTAAGTGCCAAATAAATTTCTTTTAATTGAACATGTGCGTTTGACTGTGTTTGTTTTATATTATTTAATTCTGCAATTTTTAGACCTTTTTGTGTGTATGCTAAAGCGCTATCATATTGTTTAACTGTAAAATAGGCAGTACCAATATTAATACTCCTAAACGCTTTTTCACTAACTGTAGGACCTGGTTTACTTAATTTTATATGTTTTAGTGCTTCTTTGTAGTTGTTATCTTCATTATTTAGTAAATAATAAAGGTAATGGGCTCTAGAAATTAATAAATCAATATCTTTTGTTTTTGCTACTTTCATTAATGAATCTGCAATATCATGGGCTTCTTTTTCTTTGCCTAATAGATGTGAATAGAATGCAATGGAGCTTTTTGATTCAAAAACTAAATCATTTAAATTTTGATCATTTGCTTTTTCAATGGCCTTATTAAGATAGTTTATGCTTTTTTCATATTGTACTAATGCACTAAATAACCAACCCATTCTCTTGTAAAAATGAGGGGCAATTTTTATAGCTGAATCATTGGTTTTATTAGCTAATAGTTGTTCTTCTAATACAATACTATTTATGTATGCTTGGTTGTAATCAACTTGGTTAAGATTAGCTAAAAATATTTGATACATTATTGAAATTTCAGAACTTTTATCTCCACTTTTCTTGACAGTTACTAATGCAGATTGTAAACTGTCTATTATATGGTTTTGGCTTGTGGGTTGTGAATAACAAGACAAGTGAATCATTAAACTTATTATTATGCAGGTAGATTTCATTAATGATTGCTTTTAATTAACCAGCCTTGAAAAGCTTCTTTTTTACGTCTTGAAATAGGAATTTTCATCCCATTAGAAAGTAAAATGTTAAAACTATTAGTTAACTCTACAATATGATTTTTACTTATTAAATGAGACTTATGGCATCTAAAAAAACCTTTGTTCGATAATAAATCTTCTAAATCACTTAAGGTTTTAGAAACCAGTTCTTTTCTGTTTCCAGTTAGATAAATGTTGCTGTAATTTCTATCACCTTCAATTGAAATAATATCTTTTAATACTAAATGTAAATCGCCTTGTTGCGTTTTTAAAGATAATACTTGGTCTGATATGTTTTTGGTTTTAATGTTGTTTAATGCAATGTCAACTTTATAACTAGAACCAATGGCATTATAATTGTTTTTAAACCTTTTTATAGCATTTTTTAATTCCTCTAAATCAAAAGGTTTTAACAAATAATCTAAAGCATTAAACCTAATGGCTTTAATTGCATAGTGTTTATAAGAGGTAATAAAAATGGTTTTAAAATTTATGGATGCCAGTCGTGACAGCATTTCAAATCCAGTCATGTCTGTCATTTCTACATCAAGAAACACCAAATCAGGTTTTAAAACTATAATTTTTTCAATACCTTCTTTTCCATCATTACCTAAACCAACAATATTAATTTCTGGGAAATATTGGTTAAGTTTGTCCTTTAATAACTCTTGTATAAATGGATCGTCGTCGACAATAACACATGTTATAGTATTGGATGTAGATTTTAAATTATTCAAATTGTGTTTGTATAGTTTTAGTTACTTCAGAAATAGCTCCTTCTAATTTATAAATTAAATCATTAACTAAGACGTTTAATTCGAATAACGGCATCGATTCATATTCCATTTCTAAACGTTGAATGGGGTTAACAACATCTTGAATGCCAAAAAACTGTAATTGCGGACTCATTTTATGTAGAATTTGTCGTATTTGTCTTCGGTCATTTTCTGCTAATGCATCTTTTAGTTGTTCTAATCGTTCTGGAATTAATTCTTGAAACTGTTTTAAATATTTCAACATTCTACCTGAATCGCCTCTAGAAATGGAGACTATATTTTTAAGATTTATAAAGGTTTTGTGTCGTTCGGCATTCATGGCTATTAATTTCTATACTGGAATAAAGCTTAAAGATACTTTAATTTATTAATACATTGATTGTCAATTAATCGATAGGCTTATCAAACGGTTTATTGCCGTTTGATAAGCCATTTGTACAATAGTTATATCACAGGATAAAAACGTTTAGGTTTCAGGGAATTCATGTTCTAATATTGGTCACAGATTTAGAAATGTAAATGCTAAATCAATAAAAACATATTAATCTATTAATCCTAACACAAACAATTATGAAAAATTCAATTTTAATTATTTTCGTGCTAGCTCTTCTATTATCAGGGTGTAGTAAAGAAGATGTATCAGAAGTACAAGAAGTAAATACGTTTAATAAAGCGGTAGAACTTAATAAACTAATAGAAAAAACCTTTCAAAGTGAAGCGTTTAGAAGTGCAATTGGAATGGATAAAAATGGGCAATTCCGTAACAACGAAAATAGTAATGGGGTTGTGGTAGTTGAAGATGGAACTTTTTTTATTATGGGTATTTTCGAAGGTACAACACTTTATCTTTTTGCAGAAGACTGGAGTGATGATTTTGTAGCATTAATGCCAAATGGTAATGCAAGATTTTTTGCGCATTCTAATAATCCGATAGCAGCGGTTTTAGATTTATCTGGAGTAAACCCTCCATTAAATAATAGTTGTATAGAAGGAAGAATTGGAAGGCTCAATGCTAATTTAGTGGCTTCTTCGTATGATGTTACAGAACTTCCTTCCGGTACTATTTATACAATAAATGAAGCCAGTTCTGCAAGCGTATTGGTAGGACATAGTGAAGTGTCAAATGCGCAATTATTTACACCACCTGGAGAAGACCCTTATTGTACTGATGCAACCGTGTATAAAACACTTCATGGTCGTGTTATTTATAGAAATAATAACAATGGTAACGGTCAAAGCTCTGAACCTATAATTAGTTTTACATTGCGATAAGTAATTTAACCAACCAGTTTTAGTTAAGTGCAAACACCTCAAAGGTTCTTATTGAGGTGTTTTCTATTGGTTTATAATAGTTTTTAAAACTGAATATAAATCTTGCTTTAATTGGACATCTATTATCTCATCTTTTGTGAATTTCTGATTGATTTCAAGCTCAATGCCTATATAATTTTTTGGGAACTGTTTTCTTAAATAGGTTGTAAAACCATCAGCTTTTCCTAAATAAGGGTAATTAAATCTCACACGATATTTGGTTTTTTCTTTAGCTAAATATTCTTTAAAGGTTTTACTGAATTGTTTTTCTGAAGGTTTTCTAGAATCAAACAGCAATCCTATATCACAATTTCTGGATTCAGAATTTAAAACTGGAGTAAACGAGTGAACTGAAATATGAAGAACTGTTTCTTCAGCATTAATAAACTGCTTGATTTTATTTTCAACCGTATTTCTGTATACTAAATAATATGATTGGATGAGGTGTTCTTTTTCTTCTATTGAAAGGGTTTTTGAAAATTCAGAAAATAGCTTATTGTGGTGTAAAGACCTATTTAGCTCAATAAGCAAACGACTTGTTTCACTTGCAAGAAAAAAATTTGAAAGAGGCTTTAAAGTTTCAAATAAATCTAAAGAACCTAAATCGTAACCTTTATGTGAGTTTAAAACAGTTTGATGTTCTTTAAATAAAAAAGCAAATTCTTTTGGAATTGTATTTCCTCCATGCTCACAGGTTAGAACAAGTTTCATGAAAGAAATAGTTTATTTTCTTGTAAACAAACAGCTAGTTTAGAGTAAACAACTTTAATGTTTTTTTCAGAATAATCGTCACCTACAGCTTTTAAAATTCTAGTAGCTAAAGTGCCTTCATTTAAAATTATTTCTATTGTGTTATGATGTGATTCATGAATGTTTTCTTTAACTAGGTTATATAAGTGTTTCCAAAGATTTTTTACTGAAATTGTTTCTTTAATTTGAAACATATTTAAATATTCCACATTAAAAATGGTATAGTTCTCTGCGTCTTTAATAATCGGATTTAAAATATCGAAAAGCTCTTGTTTTAACCATTTTTTTTGTTGCTGAAGTGTCGCTAGTTTTTTATCAACTAAAAGTTTTAAAACTTCAATAATCAGAACACAAATGGCAATATCAGCTTTCGGACATTCTTGAATATCAACCAATCTTATTTCAATGGCATTTCTGTCAAATCGAGCTATAGCACCACGAGAATTTAAAAAATGATGATCTAAAATATTCTTAATATCGTGAGGTCTAATCGCTCTTTTTATGGGTTCAAAAATAGTAGTATAATAATCTTCTTTTGTAAAAACACGTTCCGGAATTACTAAACCTGTTAATTCTGGAATTTTTTTCTGGTTGGTTTTATAATACTCTAATCGTGCATCTTTAAAACCCGTGTTTTTTCCTTCTAAGATAGGTGAACTAGCACATAATCCAGGAATTAATGGTAGGATGATTCTAATTGCTGCATGTAATTTTTCAAACTCTTTATCATCGAAAAAAGGTAAATTAATGTGTGTGCTTTGTACGTTAGACCAACCATGGCCATGACAATCGAAAATCCTGTTATATAATTCGTAAACCTCGCTATAGCTATGTTTCCAAAGCTCAGTATCTTTTAATGGATTTAATAATGGATGTGCAGCAGTAGGTAACAAATTTGCTTCTAATGGTTTTAATAGCGCGTTAATTTCAAGAACGTCTTTATGAAATAAATCTGATAATCCATTTAAGTTATTAGTTGGACCATTGGTTTTTAATTCCACAACATGTGCCACAAGCTCATTACTCCAAGCTATGTTTCCATTTTCAACATCTGAAGTTAGTTTTCCAGCCTTTTTAGTTAATAATTTATCAACTATTGGAGCAGATTTAAAACTTTTGCTATATACCAACATATATTCCAACTCTATACCGTAAACTTCGAATAAATGATATTTTTTACTCATGTTAATCTAATCTGTTTTTTAATGCTGAAAGTATTTCGGTGTAAACAAGGTCTCCGTAATATTCGTCTTCAACACCATTATCAATATTAGGATTATCGTTTATTTCAATTACCATAGGTTTGTTGTTAATTACTTTTATATCAATTCCATATAATCCTTTTCCCATTAATTTGGCTGATTTTAAAGCCATATCTAAAACATTTTTAGGAACTTTTTCTATAGGTAAACAATCGGCATTTCCATCTTGATCATCTTTTTTCTTCGCATTCCAATTATAGATTTGCCAATGGCCTTTTGCCATATAATATTTACATGCAAAAAAAGGTTTATCGTCTATAATACCTATTCGCCAATCGTAATCTGAAGGGCAAAATTCTTGGGCAATAATTAAATCGGATTCTTTTAACATACTAGATACTAAGTTCTGGTATTCTGTTTCTGTTTTAGCTTTTTTTACACCAAAAGAAAAAGTAGAGTCAGGTGCTTTTAAAACACATGGTAATCCAACTTCATTTAAAACATCATTTTTATTGTTTTTATGAACTATAACTGTTTTAGGTGTTGCAATATTGGCATTATTTAAAGCTTCAGCCATATAAACCTTATTGCAGCATTTTAAAATAGCATCAGGATAATCTATAATAGCAATTCCATCTTGTTGTGCTTTTCTAGCAAAAGCATAAGCTTCGTTATTCACTTCAGTACTTTGACGAATAAATAAGGCATCAAAAGAAGATAAGCGCGACAAATCTTTTGGTTCAATAATTTCAGCATAAATATTCATCTTTTCAGCTATATCAATAAACTTTTTTAAGGCTTTCTGATTGCTAGGTGGAGCAGGATCGTTAGGGTTTACTAATATAGCTAAATCGAAATCTGAAGTTGTAAGTTTGGGTGTGTCATAACGTTTTTTAGAAAAATACTGATTTGCAAAAACATGCACACTTTCCATATGTTCTAGAGGAATTTCAGATTCTGAAATAGCTCTTACACTTTGCACATTCCATTTCGTAGTATGATTGAATTTAACACGCAAAAAAGGTACTTGAAAATGCTTATAAAAGAGCGAACTCAATTCTTTATATTTTTGAGCCACATTTTGTCCAAAATAAATGCTTAAAGTAAATTCTTGAGATTTGATGTTTTTTAAACTCTGCTGAATAACATCATCAAACTCATCAGATACTATTCGTACTAATTTTAATGCTTTTAAATCGACAATATTCTTAACTGTTGGAATAGCTAAATGTCCTCTAGCTTCAGCTAAAAGTGATACGTAGTAACCTTTAGATTGATAAGAATAATCTTTACAAAGATTAAAGATTCTGGCGTTTTTTAATAAAGAATAATTTGGATTTGTAAGGTAATCTTGAGAGGAAATAACACTAATATTTTCAATGGAAAAATTCCATTTATCAGGTTGATTAACAACGATGTATTTTTTCATGTAAAGCGTAAATCGCTATATTTATTTAAAGCAAAATTATAGTATTTTTTAATTGCTTTTACAAAAGTACAAAAATATTTTAAGCAGTTATAATTGAAGTGTTTAAAGTTAAATTTTGTAATGTTTAAATAACAATATAATGGACACTATGGTCCAAATTCCTTCTAGAATAATAAATGGTAAATATTTTAATAAAATGGATGCTGTACATGCAAGTACAGCTCCAATTAAATTTAGTAAAATAAAAGATAAATCTGTATGTTTTAATTTATTGGTTACGTTTAAAAAGTAGGCTAATAAAATTTGAAAAACACCGATAAAACCTATCCAGTCTATATAACTCATTTCTTACGAAGTTCGAAAATATCTGTTCGTCTATCTCTTAAATTTCTTACAGACCCAAATTGGTTTAACTCTCGCAATAAATCAATATCAACATCTGCAATTAAAATCATTTCTGTATTGGTAGTAGCTTCAGCTTTAATTCCGTTTGCAGGAAAAGAAAAATCGCATGGTGTAAAAACCATTGATTGTGCAAATTGAATATCCATATTATGCACTTTAGGTAAATTCCCTACACTTCCAGCAATAGCAACATAGCATTCGTTTTCTATAGCTCTGGCTTGTGCACAATGTCTAACTCTGGAATAGCCATTTTGAGTATCTGTTAAAAAAGGAATGAATAAAATATCCATACCTTCATCTGCTAAAATTCTGCTTAATTCTGGAAATTCAGAATCGTAACAAATTAAAATGCCAATTTTACCACAATCTGTATCAAAAGCTTTTAATTGAGATCCACCTTGTAATCCCCAAACTTTTGCTTCGTCTGGAGTTACATGAAGTTTTTCATAACGTTCAATAGAACCATCTCTTCGACATAAATAACCAGCATTGTACAATAAATCGTTTTTAACTTCTGGCATACTACCAGTAATTATATTGATATTATAAGTAATTGCAAATTCAGAAAATTTTTGAACAATAGATTTTGTGTGTTTTGCTAATTCACGAATGGCTTCAGATTCTGATAAATGATTATTTTCAGCCATTAATGGCGCATTAAAAAACTCTGGAAATAACGCGAAATCAGAACGATAACCTGATACTGCATCAATAAAATATTCTGCTTGTTGCATCAACTCTTCCAAATCTTTATACAAACGCATTTGCCATTGAATAAGACCTAAACGGACAATTTTCTTCATGGTAGCAGCTTTTTTCGTTGGCTTTTCGTAATAAATATTATCCCATTCCAGCAATACAGCATATTCTCCAGAAGATTCATCTCCTTCTAAATATCCTTTTAAAATACGAACAGGATGGAAGTCGTTTGAAATTTGAAAATTTAAAACTGGATCATGAATTTCTTTTCTTCTTACTTTATCAATATATTCTTTAGGTGTCATCTCTGTAGAATATTTGTGATAGTTTGGTATTCTTCCACCAAAAGCGATGCCTCGTAAATTTAATTTTTCACAAACTTCTTTTCTATAATCATATAATCGTCTTCCTAATCGTAAGCCACGAAATTCTGGTTTTATAAACACTTCAATGCCATATAAAGCATCACCTTTTGCAGCATCGTGAGTATCGAAAGTATAATTTCCTGTAATATCTTCATAGGTATGAATATCATCAATACTGTCGTAATCCACTATTATAGAAAGTGCACAACCAGCAATTTGATTATTAATCTTAATAACCACTTGACCTTCTGGGAATTTATCAATAAGTGTTTTTATTTGTTTTTCTCTCCAAAATAATTCTGGCATAGAGCTATATGCTTGTTGCATAGCGCCTTTTAATTCTTGATAGTCATCTAAAGTTAGATATTGTAATTCAATATTCTCAATGTCTTGTGGTTTCATATTATATGAATGATTTTTACAAATGTAGTCGAATTTATTTCAGAATATTCACTCTTATTTTAATTAATTCAATCTATAAATTGGATATTGCATATAAGCTTTTTCAGCATGATTGGATTGCTCATACAACCAATTTAATTGCGCAAACCAATTGGCAGAAAAACTAGTGTCACTTGCTTTTTTTTCTTCAAATGCTGCATTTAACTCAGGATTATTTTCAAGCATATTTTTAGCAGTATCTTCAAAGACATAAGGTGAAAAACCTTCTTTTTGTTGCAAAATAGTATCGAAAAAATTCCAGTTAAAAAAAGAATCTGGAGCTTGTGGTTCTAATGTTTCTAATAAATAGCGTTTAGCAGGTTGATTTGTTGAAATATAATAATCTCCTTTTCTAAAACTTACTTTTTCTTCTGAAGACTTAACAGTTGTATTATAATGTGGATAATGGCCTTCATAAGCAGATTTTTTGGTTTCAAATGAAGCTATTTTATAAGATAAAACAGTAATTGTAGTGTCTTTTTTAAACCGTGTCATTTGTACTTGATTCAGTTTTAGTAAATCAATCACATCATGCCAGCCTTGAGGAATAACGAATGCTTCTGGAATTGTAACTTCAGCTGAAGGTTTAAAGTAATTTTTGTAAACAATATCTTTTGTAAACGGTTTGTCTCTGTTGTATTTTAAACGTTGAGAATCTGTAACATCGCTGGTTATCATGTCTCCTTCAAAGCCTTTAAAGTTTAGGGTTGTCGATTTTGTCTCGTCTATGTTCCAATCTAATGGATAACTTGTGCCTTCTTTAAAATTTGAAAACGAAGCTTCTCTCAATAATGCGATTTCTTCATGGTTTTCTTCTATAATTTCAATCATACTAATCATAAGTTCATATGTGCCTTCAACACGTTGTTTATAAGGTTTAAGCATATGTGTTTCCACCATCATGCCTAATACATTCCATAAAGTCGTATAACCTGTTGAATATCTAGGATAATCTATAAACTGACTAAACCCAATTTCAGGCACCTGATTAAATACATTGACATAAGGTGTAATATCCCAATCTTTTTCGGCTAGTTTTTCTTCTAAGTCTGGCATCATTTCTGTATTTAGATACTCGCCTAAAGAACCACCTAATTTATTGTGTTGTGTAAATAAATGAGTCAAAGTATATTGATAATCTGCACCATTACTTACATGATTGTCTATAAATACATCTGGTTGCACCAAATGAAAAATTTTGGCAAAACTTTTGGCATTTTCGGTATCACATTTAATAAAATCCCGATTCAAATCGAAGTTTCTGGCATTCCCTCTAAAACCGTAGGCTTTGGGACCATTTTGGTTGGCTCTTGAACCCGTATTTCGGTTTAAACTGCCTCCAATATTGTAAACTGGAATAGTAACCAAAACGGTATTTTCAGGCACTTTTATTTTTCCTTGAGCTAAATCTCGATAGAGCATCATGGTAGCATCAATGCCATCAGATTCTCCTGGATGGATGCCATTGTTGATTAATAATATGCGCTTGTTTTTACTTATTTCTGAAAAATCGAATTGCTTATCTGGATTGTAAGTTATGATATGTAAAGGTTCGCCAGAATCGGTTTTACCCATTTCTTGAATTGAAATTTCCGGGAATGTTTCACTTAAATTTTTATAAAAATGAACGACTTCAGGATAAGTTGCAGTTTCTGTGCCTCCACTTTTTTCGAACGTTGTAATAAATTGTTGAGTTGTTTGAGAAGATAAAAAATTGAATGACAAACAAATAAAGAATAGAACAATGGTTTTTTTCATAAGTTGAAGATTAAAGTATAAAACTAAACAATTTAAAAGAATATAACCTTGTGTTTAACCATATTAAGTCTATTTTTGCACCTCCAAAAAAAACACGAATATGACCGATTTTATAAGAAAGCGAGCAGCTAATGCTAAAAATGATATCTTATCAGGATTAACAGTTGCTCTAGCTTTGGTGCCAGAAGCTGTTGCATTTGCTTTTGTCGCTGGTGTAGATCCATTAGTAGGTTTGTATGCTGCTTTTATGATAGGTTTAATTACTTCTATTTTTGGTGGACGACCAGGAATGATAAGTGGAGCCACAGGCGCATTAGCAGTAGTTATGGTAAGTTTGGTTGCTGAAGGAAATGCTATGGGAGCAGCCGGAGAGCAGTTAGGATTATATTATCTATTCGCTACGGTTATTTTAATGGGAATGATACAAATGCTGGCTGGTGTTTTTAAATTAGGGAAGTTTGTTCGTCTTATTCCTCATCCAGTAATGATGGGGTTTGTAAACGGTTTAGCCATTGTTATATTCTTGTCTCAACTAGGCATGTTTATGACTGTTGAAAATGGCCAAGAAACTTGGTTACAAGGTTCACAATTATGGATTATGATTGGTTTGGTAACTTTAACTATGGGAATCATGTTTGGATTACCTAAACTCACTAAAAAATTACCTGAAGCTTTAATAGCTATCTTAGTGGTTTCTGCTATTGTAATTTTTGGAAATTTAGATGTAGCTACTGTTGGAAGTTTTATTCGTGATGGAGGTGGAGAAGGTTTAAAAGGAGGTTTGCCAACTTTTCAAACAGATATTTTCTCTAAAGTACCTTTTACATGGGAAACTTTAATGTTTATTTTTCCTTATGCGTTAATCCTTGCTGCCATTGGTTTGATAGAATCTTTAATGACTTTAAATTTAATTGATGAACTAACCGAAACCAGAGGAAATTCTAATCGTGAGTGTTTGGCTCAAGGTGGAGCAAACATTGTTACAGGACTTTTTGGAGGAATGGGTGGATGCGCCATGATTGGTCAATCTATTATAAATATTAAAGGTGGAGGACGTGGTAGATTATCAGGTATTGTTGCAGCTCTAGCCTTATTAGGATTTATTTTATTTGCTTCTGGACTTATTGAACAAGTGCCTATTGCAGCTTTGGTAGGCGTTATGTTTATGGTAGTTTTTGGAACCTTTGCTTGGTCTAGTTTTAGAATTATGAATAAGATTCCAAAGACTGATTTATTCGTCCTTATTTTAGTGTCTGGACTAACGGTTCTATTCGATTTAGCTATAGCAGTTATAGCTGGTGTTATTGTGAGTGCTCTGGTATTTTCTTGGGAAAATGCCAAACGAATTCGTGCCAGAAAACGTATTAAAGAAGATGGTACAAAAATTTATGAAATTTGGGGACCTTTATTCTTTGGTTCTATTAAAGCATTTAACGATAAGTTTGATGTTAAAAACGATCCTGATAAGGTGGAGATTGACTTTATAGAATCTCGTGTAAGCGATCATTCTGCTTTGGAAGCTATTTCTAATTTAGTTGAAAGGTATAAAGCTGAAGGAAAACATATCAAACTAAAACATTTAAGTAAAGATTGTAAAGCCTTACTTTATAAAGCAAATCCGAAGTTTAGAGAAGTGATAGAAGAAGATATAGACGATCCAAGGTATCATTTAGCTGCCAATCCTGAAGATTTCCCGAAGCCACTTTCTCATTATAAACTTTAGTTACATTATTTCACTCTTACACTATCAGGAACCAAAACGGTATAGTCACCTTTGTTTCTAATTACATCGCGAACAATACTAGAACTGATATAAGAAGTGCTAGCAGCAGTTAATAAAAAGATGGTTTCTATTTTAGAAAGCATTCTGTTGGTATGAGCAATTGCTTTTTCAAATTCAAAATCAGCAGGATTTCTTAAACCACGTAAAATAAATTCGGCATCTATTTCCTTGCAAAAATCGATGGTCATCCCTTTGTAAGTAACAATTTTCACTTTAGGTTCATCCTTAAAAGCTTCTTCAATAAATTTTTTACGCTCGTCTAGTGAAAACATGTATTTTTTATCAGCATTGATACCAATAGCAATAACAACTTCATCAAAAAGATGCACACCACGTTTTATAATATCGTAATGACCTAAAGTAAGTGGATCAAAAGATCCTGGAAAAAGTGCTCGTTTCATATTTATTTCCCACGAAAGTGGGAATCTCTTTAATTTATATCAAATATAAACAATAATTATTTTAGGCTTTCCTCAATGGCATTCTCAAACAATTCAGACAAACTAATTCCAGCAGCTGCAGCTTGTTGAGGTAAGATGCTAGCTTTTGTTAAACCTGGAACTGTATTCACTTCCAGTAAATGTGGTTCTCCATCTTTAAAAATATATTCACTTCGGCTAAAACCTGTCATTTTTAAAATCTCATAGACTTTTTTTGCTACATTATTTACTTTTTCTTCTTGTTCTTTCGTTATTCTAGCTGGTGTAATTTCTTTAGATTCACCTAAATACTTGGCTTTATAATCGAAGAAATCGTTATCGCTAACTATTTCAGTTATGGGTAAGACTTTTGTTTCTCCTTTGTATTTAATAACGCCAACAGACACCTCAGTGCCATCTAAAAAAGATTCGATAATAATTTCGTCGTCTTCTTTAAAAGCCACTTCAATAGCGTTTTGCAAGTCTTCAGTTTTATAAACTTTAGTAATGCCAAAACTACTTCCAGCTTTATTGGCTTTCACAAAACAAGGCAATCCCACTTTATTTACAATTGCTTGTTCATATATTTTATCTCCTAAATTCACATAAAAACTTTCTGCAGTTTTTATTCCGTAAGGTTTTAAAACACTCAAGCAATCACGTTTGTTAAAAGTAAGTGCTGCTTGATACATACCACAACTGGTTTGAGGTATATTTAAAAGCTTAAAATAAGCTTGCATGTAGCCATCTTCGCCAGGAGTTCCATGAATGGCGTTAAAAACACAGTCAAATTTAATCTTTGAGTTGTTTATAGTGATGGAAAAATCGTTTCTATCTACAGGGAATTCTTGGTCTTCATCATCGACATAAACCCATTTATTTTTAAAGATATGAATTCTATAAGCTGCATATTTTTCGTTGTTAAGTGTCTGGTAAACAACGTTTCCACTTTTTAATGAGATTTCGTATTCGCTGGAGAAACCTCCCATAATAATGGCAATGTTTTTTTTCATATGTATTTCCCAAGAAAATGGGAATCTCTTTAATTATTAACTAAATTTACAATAAAACCTTTAGTTTATCAGTTAAGCTAAAATATCACAATAAAAGCAAAAGAAAAAACAGTTCTGTTTTTATATCTTTGTTTCACAAATAAATCTAAATGAGCTTTATAAACTTTATAAAAAGTAAAACCTTTTTAAAACAAATAGTATTGGCTGTTGTAGCTATATTTATATTGACCTTTATCATGTTGAAATGGTTGAAAGTATCTACTAATCATGGTGAATTTGAAACAGTTCCAGAACTAAAAGGAAAATCTATTAAAGTTGCAGACATAGAACTAAAAGAAAATAATTTGGTGATGGAAATTTTGGATTCATCCAACTATAATCCAGATTATCCGAAGTTTTCAGTAATAGATCAAGACCCAATTGCTGGCGAAAAAGTAAAAGAAAACCGAAAAATATATTTAACTCTAAATCCTTCTGGTTATAGAAAAGTATTAGTTCCAGACTTAAAGGAACGAACCTTTAGACAAGCAAAACCTACCCTTGAAGCCTTAGGCTTTGAAGTTGGAAAACTAACTTATATAGATAACATTGCAAAAGATATGGTTTTGGATATGAGTTTTCAAGGTGAAAACATTAAACCTGGAGATATGCTTCCAAAAACCTCTAAAATCGATTTGGTTTTAGGAAATGGTACCAGACCAACTTCAGAATAGTATGACAGATTATACGCCAGAACAGGAAGGTGACGATGAATTATATGAACATTACACATTTACTGTTGAAAAAGGCCAGAAACCTTTAAGAATTGATAAATATTTAATGAATTTTATTGAAAACGCGACGCGTAATAAAATTCAAGCTGCAGCTAAAAATGGCAGCATTTATGTAAACGATGTTCCTGTAAAATCTAATTACAAGGTAAAACCTTTTGATGTAATTCGAGTACTTTTAGAGCATCCTCCATATGAAAATTTGCTTACTCCAGAGAACATTCCTTTAAACATTGTTTATGAAGACAACGATTTACTGGTTGTAAATAAAGAGGCTGGCATGGTTGTGCATCCTGGACATGGCAACTATACAGGAACTTTAATAAACGCCTTGATTTATCATTTTGATAATCTGCCAAATAATTCGAGCAATCGTCCTGGATTGGTACATAGAATTGATAAAGACACCAGTGGACTTCTAGTAATCGCTAAAAACGAAGAGACCATGACACATCTAGCCAAACAGTTTTTCGACAAAACAAGTGAGCGTGAATATGTAGCTATTGTTTGGGGAAATATGGAAGAGGACGAAGGCATCATTGAAGGCAATATTGGTCGTCATCCAAAAAACAGATTACAAAATACGGTCTTTTTTGGTGACGATGAGGACAAAGGCAAGCCAGCAGTTACTCATTATAAAGTTATAGAACGATTAGGTTATGTTACTTTGGTGTCTTGTAAGTTAGAAACAGGTAGAACACACCAAATTCGTGTGCACATGAAACATATTGGTCATACCTTGTTTAATGATGAACGTTATGGAGGAGAACGTATTTTAAAAGGAACCACCTTTACCAAATACAAGCAGTTTGTAGATAACTGTTTTAAAGTCTTACCAAGACAAGCGCTTCATGCAAAAACTTTAGGGTTTGTACATCCAAAAACTAAAAAGTTTATGAGTTTCGATACGAAAATACCTGAAGATATGCAGCAATGTATTGAAAAGTGGAGACACTATGTGAAGCATCAGGAAACGGAGTAAGTTTTTATATAATTCAACAATAATTAAACATATAAAAAGTTGAAAAATTTTTAGAAAAGTTGGTTATATATATATATATATATATATATATTGCACTAACTTAAACCTACAAGATGATGAAAAACAACCTTTTTTACTTAGCAATATTCATCTCATTATTAACAAATTTTAGTTGTAGTCATGATGATGACTCAGGCGAACAAGTTGTTGAACCTAGTGACAACTTTTATATTGAAAGTTATCACGGATTTTATGCTCAATACAACACCCATTTGTCTACATTTTTTAATTATAGTAATATAATTTCTTTTGAGTATGATGATTCCAACAGAATCTCAAAAAGACATGGAGATATACTATATACTGGCTCTGGCAGTGGAGGTGGAGGTTATTTGCACGATTCTCTCTATACAGATTTAGTCTATACAAATAATAAAATACATCTTGAAAGAAAAGTTCTTCCATTTATGGGTTATGAAATTCCAGAAAATGAAACCATTATCGAGTTAGATGCTCATAATAGAATGATTAAGAAAATAAGGTTTCAAGAAAATGATTATCCAGAAAGAGATACTACAAACTACACATATAGCAATGGGAAATTAATGTCATTTGTTAAAACCTCAAATAGAGTTTCAACTATTGGAGATTGGTCTGTACGTTATTATCAAGAATCTAATCTGTATTATACCAATGATAATTTAGATAGTATTGTAACCATTTATTCGGGCAAAGAAAGTTCTGTACCATATACGATACTTTCAAAGAAAGAAACCAAGTATTTCAGTGGTTACGATACTGCTGAAAACCCATTTAGAAAACTTCAAATTTTTGAAGAAACATTCAATAGATCCTTATCTAAAAATAATTTCACGGAATATAGAAAAACTTCCAATTCTTACCACTATCCAAATGATGATTATTATCAAACACCAATTTTATACCCAACTCAAGAAGAAGCTTTTCAAAACTGGAGTTTTGCCTATGATGAAGATGGTGAATGGATTTATAATCAATTTTAATTTTTATTAAAACCCAAATCTTATGAAAACCTCTATTAAATTAATTGCATTCATTGCGTTTTTAATTTTAGCCATGTTCCAAACATCATGTAAAAGTGATGATGATAGTGGAGATGAATGCGAGGGTGTTGCTTGCCCAACAGATGCTCCAGGTCTTTATGTTTATATCATTGATGAAAACCAAGATCCAGTTGCTTTAGATGCTTATGAAGTCATTAATATTGCAACTGGAGAAGTTTTAACAACGCTAATTCCACCAGTTATATTTGAGCAATATCAGCAAGCAGGCGAATATCCATTATCTACTGGTCCTTTGGAAATAGGTCAAGAAAGAGATGTTTTATTTAAAGGGTTTATTAATGACATAGAAGTCATTAGCAGTAATTATAGGGTAGGAAGAGGCTGTTGTTATTTAGGTGTAGTTTCTGGAGATGTAAATTTGGTACTTGAATAAAGAAACCACATAAAATAAACACAAAATTACCTAAATTATTAACTTTGCTATAACAGTTTCCATTCGTTAGTTTATAGATTTATATGTAACTTTGAATCTATAATTAGAGACTTTTAATATCTGTAATTTTTCGTCTTTAATTGAAGTTATTTATTAATCTATAATGAGATACCCACTTTCGTGGGTAATAAATATGAAGCTTGTATTATCACCAGCAAAATCACTCGATTTTGAAAGTAAATTACCAACAACAAAAACATCTGAAGCTCAATTTCTTTCAGATTCAGAGCGCATTAATAAAGTGTTAAAAAAGAAATCAGCTAAGAGTTTATCGAAGTTGATGAGTATATCTAAAGATTTGTCAGAATTAAACTATCAACGCAATCAAGACTGGCAATTACCTTTTACAAAAGAGAATGCCAGACCAGCAGTGTATGCCTTTAATGGCGATGTGTATAGAGGCTTGGATGTGTATACTTTAGATACAAAAAACATTGATAAATTACAGGATACCGTAAGGATCCTTTCTGGCTTATACGGCGTTTTAAAACCATTGGATTTAATGCAAGCCTACAGATTGGAAATGGGAACGAAACTTTCAATAGGAAGAAATAAAAACCTCTATGAATTCTGGAAAAAGAAAGTCACCAAAGCTTTAAACGACGAGCTAGAAGATAATGAACTTTTTTTAAATCTGGCAAGTAATGAGTATTTTAAAGCTATTGATGCCAAAGCACTAAAAGTTCCAGTAATAAACATTGATTTTAAAGAACTTAAAAATGGCGACTATAAAACCATTGGCATTTTTGCAAAATTAGCAAGAGGCTTAATGGCACGATATATTCTAGAGACCAATGCCAAAACTTTAGAAGATATCAAAGGTTTTAATTTAGAAAACTACAGATTTCATGAGCAACTCTCCAAAGAAAACAGTTTGGTCTTTACAAGATAATAAACGTACAGAAGAACAACGAGAAGCTTTTAAACCTACAGGTAAAAAACCGAGAAACAAAACGCTTCAATATATTTTAGTTTTTATTTTAGTTCTTTTAGTGATGAGTTTTTTGCTAATTCAAATCTATGAAGAAACTCTAGAAACTTGCATTGTAGATACTTTTTGTATTAACTCTAACGATAACATATTACTTTATACACTCTATGTTTTTGTAAATATGAGTATGGTTATATTAGCGATAGCTGGAGCTTATGTTATTGGTAAAAAATTAGGAAATTACTTTAAGGTTTAGGATTTACTTTTTTATTAACGTTTAATTGATCTTCTAATCTTTGTTTTTTTTTAATTCGTGGTCGTCTAGCACCAAAAGTACCACGATGAATTTTTCCTCTTTTGGTTTTTTTGTCTCCTTTTCCCATAATAATTCCCCACGTAAGTGGGAGTCTCTTTTTAATTAAACTTACTTTTGTGGTTATAAAATACAATTTTTTGACCTTAAAAACAAGAAAGTTTTGTTCAAACACCAGCATCCATACAAACCATTTATTCCAAAAAACACTACAAAATTAATAGTTGGTACGTTGCCTCCTCCAAGATTTACAATTGGTAAGTTAAAACCAGAAGATGTTAATTTTTGTTATGGAAGTAGCGATGGACAATTATGGAAAATTTTAGATGAATTGTTTCAGCTAAACTTAAAGTATGAAACCACAGATGAAGCCATCCATCAACGTAAACAATTTTTAATTGATAGGAATATTGGAATTTGCGATATCGTTGAATCTGCTGAACGTGAGAAGATTGATGCTTCAGATTTAGGCATGCAAAATGTGGTATTTAGAGATTTGATAGGTTACTTAAAAGTTTATCCAAAAGTGGAAACCTTATTATTTACAGGAGGTAACAGTAAAAATGGACCTGAATATTTTTTTAGAAAACATTTAAAAGAATACAATTTAAAACTGGAATTGGTTTCTAAGGAAGTTCCTAGAATTCATCAATTTGAGCTTTTTAATTCAGAACGTATAATCAAAACAGTTTCTTTAACAGCACCTTCAGGAGCAGCTAATAGAGCAGTTGGTAGTATGCCATTATACAAGCAGCTCAAACAAAAAAATCCAGAATTTAATACTCTGGATTTTAGAATGATGCAATATCGTGAGTTTTTCTAATTAGTTTTTAATAGCATTATTTAATGCATTTTCTCCTCCAACAATTGGCAATCTAATAAGCGTGCCATTTAAATCGACAGTCAATTTAGTTCCAGGTTCTGGTAATAAGGTGTATTGATTATCGCTAGAGAATATCATCAAACCAATTTGTTGTCCTTTTGGAATCACTTGATCGTCTGGTTGCATATCAAACGTCATGTTATAAAATCTTCCTGGCTCAAGTGGTTCACTTTCCGTTAGCGATTTATAATTTTGTAAATCTGCCCAACCACGAGTAATAATATTATCAGTTATTTTAGCTTTTTCATCAGCATTCCAAGGCAGTGATACTAACCAAACAGATAGATTAGCTGCTGGTTTACTGCTTGCTATGTTTACTGTAATTTTAGCCAAACCAGAAATATGTAAATCTTCGGTAAGTATAGGAGTAACGTATAATAATCGGTTTTCAGAACTTTCAGCTTGCGCTAATTCATTTCCAGAAATATTATGGTCATCTATTAATGTTTCTTTTACTTCAGCTATTGGTTTTTCTGTAGATAAAGCACCTGTTTTTAATCCTCCAGACTTTAAATGTAATGTTACTAGTGAAGCATCTGGATTTGGATAATCTTTATAAGTCGTAGGACTTTCTGGAGAATCATTCTCTCTAACAATCCAAGCTCTAGCATCGTTTTCAACACCATTATCAATGCCATATAAATAGTGAGTAAACCATCTATTCATCATGACCATTGGAGGAGGTCCGCCATGTCCATTTTGATGATAATAAATTTGAGAAGGAATGCCTTGTTTTTTTGCCTGTTCGTAAATTCTATAACTGTGTTCTGGCATCACGTTCCAGTCGTTAAACCCATGAGACATCAATAAGGCTGCTTTCATAGGTTTCATATCGTTTAAATAATCTCGTCCAGCCCAGAATTCGTTATAATCTCCAGTCAGTCTATCTAAACCATTTTTCATTTCGGTATCTCTAACTGTTTTATTACTAAATTCTCTTTTAGTAATGAGTTTTTTAGAATCATTACCATCTAAAGCTTTAGAATCGTTATTAAGAGTAATATATTCTTCTCCGCCACTATGAATAAAATCGTATAACACATCAATATCTTCTCCTAAATAACCACCTGGAGACCTAACCAAACCATTCGATCTGTAATAATGGTAATAAGATGTATTTGGAGCAATAGGAATAATAGCCTCTAAGCCTTCAACTCCTGTTGTTGCAGCAGCTAAGGGAATGGTTCCATTATAAGATGTTCCAGTCATACCCACTTTTCCAGTAGACCAATAAGCTTTTACTTCTTCATTACTATCTTTTTCAGTGTATCCTTTTGCACGACCACATAACCAGTCTATAACTGCTTTTGGTGCTAAAGATTCGTTATCTGCTCCAACAGTTGGAGAACCATCTGATAATCCAGTTCCTGGTGAAGATGAATGTACTACAATATAACCTCTTGGAACCCATTTTTTGATATGCGAATTAGAAATAATTGGTCTTTGTCCCATTCTTTTTACTTCTGGATGCACACGATCTTTGGCAGCTTCACCTATTTCATGATTGACATTCCAAAACAAGCCATCGACATTTGGTGCAACACCTGCAAAATAAGGACTTGAAACATAAATTACTGGAAGTTTTAGCCCTTCAGATTCTGTTTGTTCTGGTCTAGTTACTGCTACGTGAATTCGGTCTAATTTTCCATCTCCATCTGTATCGAATTCTGTTTCAACAAATAAATCTGTTCTTATCCAAGATTCAGATTCACTAAAAGCTGGAACTATTTGAGCTTCTCCATTTTCAAAAATTGGAACAGCCTTTTCTTGTGAAAATGATACTGTTAAGGTTAGAAAAAATAGGAAATTGAGGAATAAGTTGAAGGTAGTTTTCATAATATATGAATCTCTTTATTTGAATATTTATTTGTTGTTTACTAAGTTCGTTTTTTTTAATTTTAAAAACAAGTTAGATGTAGTTTTAAGCCAGGCTAGGGATTATTCATCTTTATAAACTTTAAATGAAATTCCCATGCCATAATTATTTAATCCAGCAGATAGTAAGCTCGAGTCATTTATATTTTCTTCTTTAAACTGAATCCATTGGTTTTTATTCACAAACACTCGTTTTATAAAAGTATTATTTTCTGGAATTAGATCTGTAAAAGGTAGTAGAGGTCTAAAATTGGTTGGTATTTTTACAACACCATCTCTAGACTTAATTTCCTTGTATTTTTTATTTGGTAATAATTTTCCGGTTTTGTCTGTATAACCTAAAACTTGAATAGAAACAAACAAACCAGTTTTTGGAATATAAACATCGTAAGCAGATACATCTAAATTAAATGCGTCACCATCTTTTTCAGTAACTCTAAATACGATATTCTGAAAAGTTAAAGGTTTGCCAGGAATACCATTGTCATTATTGTAAATATTCACTTTAAATAAAGTTGAAAAAGGCTTTTTTTCAGCATTCGATTTATTTCTTTTATCCCAATCTTTAGATTCTAATGCGATTGGGAAATGTATGTTTGATAGTTTTTTTAGTTTATCGTCTGGATTGTTAAAATAAACTGCAATTTCAGACTCAATAGTAGGAAGCCAACATTTATAATAATCGTCGTCTAAATAAGGCTTTAAAGATTCTACTTTAAATTTTCTGTCAATTTTAGCTCTAATAACAACTTCGTCTAATTGGTCGATATGTGGTTCTAATAGAAGTGTATCTAATAAATTTTCAGTAGCAATACGTATTTCTTTAAACCCTAAAGCAGAAACAAAAAGACTATCAATATCTGGATATATTTTTTTTGTAAAAAGGAATTTGCCTTCATCATCTGCAAAAACACCTTGACCATTTCCAAAAGAAATAGTGGCATAAGATACAGGTTGTTTTGTTTGAGAGTCTAATATTATTGTTTGAGAAAAACAATTAATTGAAATAAATAAAAATATACAAAGGGAAGATATTTTAATCATGCTATTAAAGAATACTAATTTTTTATGAGTCCTAAATATACAGATTCTAAATGTAAAAATTTGAAATAAAAAAAACCTGCTATCAATTAAATAGCAGGTTTAATAAAATGCTAAATTGTAATAAGTTACTCTTTGTCTAAATCTTTTGTCATTTTAAAGCCAAAAAATAAGCCAATACCAGCAGTTAAGAAAATAGTTGCTGGATAGACATCTTCACCTAAACTTGTAAAATTGTATAAAATGGAAGCTACAAATATTCCAAATCCAATCCCTATTAATAATAAAGCCAAATTTAAAATAAGTACTTTCCATATGGGAGCAGTACTTTGCTTTCCTTTCATAAAAATACTGGCATCTGCACCTTTCTCTATAAGTGCTAAACGTTCTTTGTTTCTAGTTGAAAAAAATAAATAAAATACTCCGAAAATTGCTCCAAATATAATTGGAATAATAATTAATTCTGATCCCATAACTGTTTGTTTTTAATTGATTAATTTTAATGTGTTCATAGCTTATGACGACAACTTATTATTTATGGTTACAACTTTGTCTAAATATTTTTATTTTATTTCTGTAACCACAAATACAAATTCATCGTCTAAAACAGAAATGACCATCAAACAAGACCAATATTACATAGATCAAGTATTAGAAGGGAATACAAATGCCTTTACTATATTGGTTGATCAATATAAAGATTTGGTGTTTACTTTAGCTCTACGAATGCTTAAAAATAGGGAAGAAGCTGAAGAAGTATCTCAAGATACGTTTATAAAAGTGTTCAAGTCTTTGCAGAAATTTAAAGGCGATTCAAAATTTTCGACATGGATTTATAAGGTAGCATATAATACGTGTTTAGATAGAATTAAAAGGAATAAAAGACAACAACAAGTTGTAGCAATTGATGAGTATACTGAAAAATATGTCAAGTCGATAGACAATGCACTAAATAACATGGTTGAAGAAGAGCGATTACTAGCCATTCAAGATTGTATAAATTTTTTACCAAATGATGATGGCTTTTTGCTAACCTTGTATTATTTCGAAGAACAATCTTTAGCTGAAATTTCAAATATTGTTGGAATTTCGGCAAATCATGTGAAAGTAAAATTATATAGAAGCAGACAAAAGTTGGCTACAATTTTAAAAGAACGTCTCGAACCTGAAATGATTGAATATTATGAAAGAGAAAAAAAATAATCAATTAGATACATTAATTAAAGATGTTATGAAGCAATCTGCTTTAGAAACACCGTCGTTTAATTTTACTGCAAATGTGATGCAACAAATAGCAGCTGATTCTAAAAACACAGCTACGGTTTATAAGCCATTAATTTCCAAAACTGGTTGGGTTGTAATGTTTATAGGTGTTTTGGCAATAATAGTTTATATTTTATTATCTGGAGATTCACAAAGTAATGGTTGGATTGATTCTATAGATTTTAGTGTGCTTTCAAATATTAAAATTCCTAATTTATTTTCTGGAATACAATTTTCACACACAACCATGTATGCTTTATTGTTTTTTGGTATTATGGTCTGTGTACAAATTCCATTCCTTAAAAACTATTTTAATAAACGGATGAGCTTGTAGAATTAATTTTCAGACAATTTTTTTCATCTTTATTCTAATATCTAACAACGAAGTGGTCTTGACTATTTTTTAATACCAACGCTTTTTTTTCTTTTTAGAAGCGACGCTTTTTCGTCCCTTTTTATGTTTACTTCCTGATTGTTTAGATTTATGAATTTCAGCTTTGGCCTTAGGGTCTAAAGGATAAGGATGTGCTTCTTCAACTGGAATTTGAATCTGAATAAGTTGTTGAATAGTTTGAACATAAGCTTTTTCGTCTGCACCACAAAAAGAATAAGACATACCAGAATTTCCTGCACGACCAGTTCTTCCAATTCTATGAACATAGGTTTCTGGAATGTTTGGTAAATCGAAATTAATAACAGCATCTAATTCGTTAATATCAATACCACGAGCAGCAACATCTGTAGCAATAAGAATGTTTACTTCGTTGTTTTTAAATTTTTTTAAAGCAATTTGTCTATCTGTTTGACTTTTATCACCATGAAGCGTTTCTACCTGATAACCGTTTTTAATTAAAGTTTGCTCTAATTTATCGACACCAAATTTAGTACGTCTAAAAATTAAAATACTTCCTTTAATGTCATTTCGTAATAAGTGTAAACACAATTCAATTTTGTTGCGTTTTGGCACATAATACAAAACTTGACCTACATTATTTGTAACGGAAGACGTAGGTGATACTTCAACACGTTGTGGGAAATTTAAAATAGAATTAGCTAATTGTTCTACCTTAAAAGGCATGGTTGCAGAAAACAATAAGACTTGTTTTTTCTTCGGACATAAACTTTCAATATGTTTAACATCGTCAATAAAACCCATGTCTAGCATTAAATCCGCTTCATCTAAAACTAATATTTCAACTTGATTTAGATTGATAACCTCCTGTTTTTGTAAATCGATTAATCGTCCTGGAGTTGCCACCAAAATATCGACACCTTTAGTTAAAACATCTATTTGAGGTTCAATAGATGTGCCACCAAAAATAACAGTTGTTCTTAAATTAGTATGTCTGCCATAAGCTTTAAAATTGTTCCCAATCTGCAAAGCTAATTCTCGAGTAGGACTTATTATAAGTGCTTTAATGGTTTTTCCACCTCTTGGAGCATCTTGTTTATCAGACAACAATTGTAATATTGGTAGAGCAAAAGCAGCCGTTTTTCCAGTTCCAGTTTGAGCAGAAGTAATGACATCTTTTTTTGATAGTACAAAAGGAATTGTTTTTTGTTGAACTTCAGTTGGGTTAGTATAACCTTGTTCTTCAATGGCTTTTAAAAGTGGATTAATAAGTTGTAAGTCTTTAAATGACATGTGTTCATATTTCCGACAAAGATAGATGAAAAAAAGAGATCCAATTTGTGAAGCATATTTTTTTAGTTATATAAAAACAGAATAATAGTTGGCTTCAGAAAAAAAATGAAAAATTTTAAGAAATATATGATGCGACTTAAAAATTAATTCTAAATTTGTCTCTTCAAAATGAGAAAAAATAACGTACATAGCATTTGTAAGATGAATTGGAAATTTTCCAAAGGCTAGAGCGTATTATATATTTAAAAATTATTAAAAGCGTTCTACTAAAAGTAAGAACGCTTTTTTTTATTAAAAGAGTTTAATAATGAAACAATTTAAGGTAACATCAATTTGTAAGATTAATAAGATTGCATTTATGCCTATACATAAGTGTAAGCAAACATCTATAAATCAAAGAGAATAAAATAATTAAAACAATAAATTTAAAACCCTTTGATTAACATAACAATCAAAGGGTTTTTTTTATAGCATATATCATGAAAAACAAATTAACACTTATATTAAAGAAAGACGTTTTACTTAAAGAACTTAAAAGCTATACTTGGGTTTTTGCTGGTTCTGTACTATTGTCAATAGCTTACGTAGTATTTATTATTCCACATAATATTGTTCCAGGTGGTATTTTGGGATTAAGCATTGTTGTAAATAAACTAACAGGTTTATCTATTGGACTTTTGGCTTTATTAGTCAATATTCCATTGCTTTTATGGGGAACTAAAGTCTTAGGAGTAAAAACAGGAATTAAAACTGCTTTTTCTATGGTTTTGGTTTCGTTTTATATTGATGTGTTTACAGCTTTACTAAAAAATAAAATTTATGTAGAAGATGTATTAGTATCATCAGTATTTGGAGGTGTTATTATAGGTTTATCAGTGTCTATTGTTATGAGTGCTGGTGCAACTACAGGAGGAAACGATATATTAGTTAGAATTTTAGCAACAAAAATTAAGCTACCATACAATCAATTAATTTTGATTATAGACGGAATTGTTATCTTTTTAGGGATTTTGGTTTTTGAAGATTTTACAATGGCTGCCTATAGTATTATAGCCATTATCGCAATTAGTAAAACCATAGAATATTACATAAAAAAATCGCTTAAAAGCTTGACTTTATTAGTGTTTTCATCTGAAAATTTATTAATACAAGAAACTATTTTAGAAAACAAAAAGATTACAGGAAGCATCTTAAAATTAATACATTATGATGCAAATGGGAAACTTATATTAATTACTAAAAACACTAAAAAGTTAAAGATGGTTCGAGAAATGATCTATAAAATAGATTCTAAAGCTACTATTTCAGTTTTAGAATCTAATAACGAAATGAATTAGCTTAAATTTTTATCTTTCAATCTTAAAAATATCCAGATGAATATCATCCAACCCAATATTATCAAAAGGGTATTCTAAATGGTTTTGAATGTTATAAAGTGAAATTAAAATAAATTCAGTTAATAGAATAATAAGAAAAGAAACCCATGGAGCTGATCCTTCACCAATATTATGAATCACAGTTGGAGCATAAACTACAGGGAACACATAGATGAAAAGTTCGCAATAAGCTTTTAGACTTATGGGTGTTCTGTGCATGTGTATGGCGTGAAGATTCTCAACACATTCATGAACATCTTTCATAAAACGGAACAACTTATCTCTAAGGCTTCTTGATAGAAATTCATCTTTTTCTAAGATAAATAGATATACTTTATTAATAGTTTCATCCAGATCTTTAGTTGATTCCGAATTGCTATGTAAATGTTCAAGGACTTTATTATTTATCTCAATAACAATAGCTTTTATTTCAGCTTTATTTTCATCTGTTAAGTTATTACTACTCAGAAAAAAGTATTTAAGGGTTTTTAAAGCACTTCTAAATTCACTTAAATGTTCTAAGGCTTTTTCTCTTCTTCTAAAAGAACCACGTATGGTAAAAACTAATGGAAATATTATGGCAATACTTAATAAGGTTAAATCTACATTAAATGTAAATTGATATCTGTATGCTAAATAGGTTATAGTAGCAGACAAAATTAGAGCAATACCTGTTCTGTAATTTATTATGGATAAATATTGTTTGATAAGTTTTTATTTAATGTGTTATATTTGATGAAGTTAAGATAATATTATGAAAAAACAAGCCTTTATTTTTCTAGTTATAAATATTTTTTTTAGTTCTGTAACTTTTTCTCAACTAGTAAAGGCAGATCTTTTTTCCAATCAAAGCATCCTTCCTTTAAAATTAAGTTATTCTAATAAGGAAGTTAAAAATAGCAAAGTTGATTCTATATATTTTAAAACTATAATCACTTATAAACTGCAAGATAATTCATGGGATTCTTTAGAGGTAGGAATTAGAAAAAGAGGTTATAGCAGATTAAGAAATTGCTATTTTGCGCCAATTAGAATGAAATTTAAAAAAGAGGATATAAAGAACACCATTTTTGAAGATAATAAAAAATTAAAACTAGTACTTCCTTGTTTAAAAGAATCTGATAATAATGATAATGTAGTAAAAGAATTTATTGCTTATAAAATTTACGAAATAATCTCTCCATATTACTTTAAAACACGTTTGGTAGATATTGATTACGAAGAAAATAAAGGAAGTAAAACAAAACCATTTAATTTAAAAGGTATTTTAAAGGAAGACGATAAAGATGTTGCTAAAAGATTTGATGGAAAAATATTTGAACGAGAATCAGTCAGCCCCTATGCTTTAGATTCCTTGACTTCAGTTAGAAATTCTTTTTTTAATTATTTAATAGGGAATACAGATTTTTCACAATCTCATTTACATAATGTGAAACTAATTTATATCGATAAAAGTATCGTGCCAATTTGTTATGATTTTGATATGAGTGGATTAGTAAATGCTAGTTATGCAGCAGTTTCTGAAACTGTAAATATTGAAAGCGTTACAGATAGAACCTATAGAGGAGTAAAAAGAAACCAACTACTTTACAATCAAGTTAGAAATGAATTTTTAGGACACAAATCACAAATCTTAAAGAGTATAAATGACACCGAAAAATATTTTGAAAGCTCTAAAGAATTCTCATCTTTAAAAACGTTTGTATTAGAATTTTTTGATGTTTTAAATAATGATGCCATGTTTAAACAACGCATAATTGACCAAGCAAGAGGTTAATAAGTATGGCATTTCTAGCAATTTTCAAATATTTAGATAAGTAAAACCCATCTTTCGGACAATGAAATAGTTGTTTCGTCCATAACTGCTTGATATCCTGATTCATAATATTGTATCTTTAATCATCTCCAAAGCTGATCCTTATCTTAAATGGATTTAGTATCTCCATTTATTATACAATTATTACTATAAAGTATGTCATTTTTACCATTTGCAATAGTTGCAAATAGTGCTATTAATCAATTAAATTCAAGTATTATGTTTAAAAAAAGTATCGCATCTATAATGATGCTAATTATGGTTTTAGGAGTTTCATTTGACACAGATGCACAGGAGTCAAAAGATTACACCATGTGGCAAAACGTGATGATAACTCCAGATTACACCAACCTTAAAGTGTTTGGTGAGAATATGCGAAAGCATAATGAAACATATCATAAAGATGGAAATTTCAATGCAACTGTCTTTAATATTTCAACTGGGCCAAATGCTGGAAGTATCATTTGGCAAATGGGACCTTTAATGTTTAAACACAACGATTCAAGACCTGAAGGCGCTCACGATATAGATTGGAGAGACAATGTCATGCCTTATGTTAAAAAAATTCATACTGTTGAGTATTGGTCTCAAGATGATGAATTAACAAATACAAATATGATTAGTGGGAAAATTGAAACTTATCCTATTTTATTTGTTAGAGTTATGAAAATTAAAGATGATGGACAGTATTTAATGAAAGATTTTTTCAAAAAAGTGAGTTCAACGTTAAAATCCATGCCTGGAGATAATCCTTGGGGATTATATTACAACGAGTTTATTCAAGGTGATATAGGAAGACATGTAGCTACTGTAAGTTTCAATAAAAACTGGGCAGAATTTGATGAAGATGGTCCGAATTTTAAAGAAGCTTTTGAGAAGCTTCATGGAAATAATAGCTTTCAAAACTTTCTTGATACTAGAGATAATCTATTTGATGATACCTATGATGAAATCTGGATTTACAATAAAGAATTAAGTGGAGACTAACCAGCAAACCAACCAATTTTTATTGATAGAATCCACCTTGTAAATTCAAGGTGGTTTTTATTTTTATTGCTTTTATTGAAATATTTAAAACATTAAGTTGAAAAGAAAATTAGCTTATTTTGTTTCATTATCATTTATAATTACCGATATTTCTCACCTATTAAAACACATGAAAAACGGTTCAAATAAATATTTTGATTATAAAATTGGTGTAGCTGGAGCCATTTTTATGGGAACAATTGTTTTCTGTATTAATTATTTTTCAACAACCCTTGTTATAGAATCCCTTACTGCAGCTTTAAAGCAAGCAGCTTATACCTTTATATTTGGAGGATTTTTAATGAATGGCTGCGAATACATTGCCACTCATATTAAAAAACGAAACAAGGCAATAGGGTTGGCCATTGTTATTCCTACAGTTTTTACACTGATTCTTACTACTGTCATGCATTTTTTAAAAGGTACACCAAAACCATTGGCATCTGTCATCCCAACATTAATGATTATTCCAGCAACTGCAGTTTGGGCTATGAGAAAAAGAAAAAAATAGATAATTATATTATGAAGAATAGTTGGTTTTAAATGGATAATAAAGCAAATAACATATTAACTTCCGGGAACATTGGAAACCTTGTTTTAAAAAATAGGATTATTAAAGCTGGTTGTTTTGAAGGCATGTCTCAAAATGGAGGTGTGACTCCAGAACTCATTGAACATCATAGAAAAATGGCAGCTGGTGGGACAGCCATGACAACTGTTGCTTACTGTTCAGTAAGTAAGGATGGACGTGCGTATGGACATGAAATGTGGATGCGTAAAGAACTTATTCCAGAGTTAAAATCATTAACTTCTAAAATCCAAGCTGAAGCTGCTTATGCATCCATACAACTTGGACATTGTGGCTATTTTGCAAGTAAACAAGTCATTGGTAAAAGATCTTTAGGCGCTTCTTCGAAATTTAATCTCTTTAGAATGTCTATTGCTAAAAAAATGAAGGCTACAGATATTCAAGAAAAAATAACCGATTTTATAAATGCTACCTCAATGGCTATTGAAGCTGGCTTTGATGCTGTTGAAATTCATGCTGGACATGGCTATTTAATAAGTCAGTTTTTGTCTCCTTACACAAATAACCGTAAGGATGAATATGGCGGCAGTCTAGAAAACAGATTGCGTTTTCCTCTTGAAATCATTAAAGGCATTCGAAAGAAAGTAGGAACGGATTTTCCAATTCTTATTAAAATGAATCTTTATGATGGTATCAAAGGAGGTTTAGAAATAAATGAAGCTATAGAAATAGCTAAAGCCTTTGAAACTGAAGGAGCAAGTGCGCTTATTCCAAGTAGCGGCTTTACATCTAAAACACCATTTTTAATGCTTCGCGGCAGATTGCCTATTTTCGAAATGGTTGCAAATCAATCTAGTTGGCTCATGAAACTTAGTTTAGCCTTATTTGGGAAACTAATAGTTCAAGAGTATACATATACTAGACTTTTTCATTTAAAAGAAGCTAAAAAAATAAAGACAGTAGTAAACATTCCTGTGATTTATATTGGTGGAATTAAAACCTCTGAAGATGTTGAAGAAGCACTCCAATCTGGATTTGATTTTGTGCAAATTGGTCGCGCTTTAATTCACGATAATAATTTTGTAAATCATATTGCTCAAAATTCAAGCAATCTAAATATCTGCGATACATGTAACCGTTGTGTTGCAGCCATGGATGGAGGAGGAGTGTATTGTGTTTCTAAAGTAACTGGTAACTATGTTGAATGATTTTTTTTTGCTTAAGTTCTTCTTGAATAAAATGTAAAAACCACCTTGTAAAAAGGCGGTTTTTTTAATATAACACTTATTATGTCAAGACTACTTGATCATCTCATAGCTACGTTTGATAAAGTTTGTTAATTCTTCACCTTTTAAAAGTCCTTGAGACAATCTGGCTAAGTCCAAACTTTGCGTAATTAAACGTTCTTGTTTCTTCTTCGTTTTAGTAGCTAAAATTTCGCCAACTAATTCAGAATTCGTGTTTACAACCAAGTTATACATATCTGGCATATTACCCATTCCAAACATACCACCTCCAGTTTGCTGCATTTCTTTCATTCTACGCATAAATTCCGGTTGCGTAATCATAAATGGGGTAGAAGTATTGTCCATAGTTTCTAATTGTACAGAGAATTTTTCTGCAGGAATCACTTCTTTTAAAATGGTTTCTAATTCTGTTTTTTGCTCATCGGTTAATTTTGAAATCTTGGTATCGTCTTTCTTAATTAAATTGTCAATATGATCTGCATCTACACGAGTAAAGGTGATATTTTCTTTAGTAGATTCCAGTTTTTGCATTAAATGACTTATAATTGGAGAGTCTAATAATAATACTTCATATCCTTTTGCAGTAGCTGCTTCAATATAGCTATGTTGAGCATCTTCGTTAGAAGCATATAGAATTACTAGTTTTCCATCTTTATCTGTTTGATTTGCTTTTATTTTGTTGAAAAGTTCTTCGTAGGTATAATATTTCCCATCAACCGTTGGATATAGTGCAAAAGCATCTGCCTTTTCAAAGAATTTATCTTCTGATAGCATGCCGTATTCAATCACTATTTTAATATCGTTCCATTTAGCTTCAAAATCTTCTCTATTGTTGTTGAATAAGGATTTCAGTTTATCAGCAACTTTTCTGGTAATGTAAGAAGATATCTTTTTAACTGCTCCATCAGCTTGTAGATAAGAACGAGACACATTTAATGGAATGTCTGGAGAATCTATAACACCACGTAACATGGTTAAGAATTCTGGCACAATGCCTTCTACATTATCTGTTACAAAAACCTGATTTTGATATAATTGTATTTTATCCTTTTGAATGTTTAAATCGGTAGTCATCTTAGGGAAATACAAGATTCCAGTTAAGTTAAACGGATAATCTACATTTAAATGAATGTGAAATAAAGGTTCTTCAAATTGTGTTGGATACAATTCTCTATAGAAACTTTTATAGTTTTCGTCTTCTAAATCTGCAGGTTGTTTGGTCCATGCAGGATTAGGATTGTTGATGATGTTATCAACGGTTTCCTTTTTAGGTTTTGCGTCTTTTGGAGCATCTTCTGCTAAAGGAATAGTCACTTCTTTGGTTCCAAATTTAATTGGAATAGGCATAAACTTGTTATACTTAGTAAGTAAACTGTTAATGCGAGCTTCTTCTAAAAACTCAGTTGAATCTTCAGCTATATGAAGAATGATTTCTGTTCCTCTTTCAGTTTTGTCATGAGGTTCTAAAGTAAATTCTGGGCTACCATCGCAAGTCCAGATAACTGCAGGTTCATCTTTAAATGATTTGGTGATGATATCTACTTTTTCAGCAACCATAAAGGCCGAATAGAAACCAAGACCAAAATGACCGATAATTCCAGAATCTTTTCCAGAATCTTTATACTTGTCTAAAAACTCTTCAGCGCCAGAAAAAGCAATTTGATTGATGTATTTTTCAACTTCATCAGCAGTCATCCCTATACCTTGATCGATAATATGAAGTTTTTTTCCTTTTTTATCGATTTTAATTTCAATTTGTGGATTGCCATATTCTACTTTTGCATCACCTATGCTTGTTAAGTGTTTTAATTTTAATGTCGCATCTGTAGCGTTACTAATTAACTCACGTAAAAAGATTTCGTGATCACTATATAAGAATTTTTTTATGAGAGGGAAGATGTTTTCTACCGATACATTAATGTTTCCTTTTGTCATAATTTGTTTATTTGTCATTCCTACGTAGGAAGGAATCTTAATTAATACTTATTTTATAATACTTTTAGTGTATTGTCAAAAAAAATACCAAGTATGATAATATGACAAACTGACATTTTAAATAAATAATAAACACATTAATTAGAAATAAAAAACGTTTTAAACTGGATTGTTGATAAAATATTTTTTTAGTTAAATAAAATATTTGCTTTGGACTTGAAAAATAAAAAACACGTTAAGAATCTGCTCTATATTTTTTATTAGCAGTTTTATAACCTGTAGAGAACGGAATTTGTATATGAATTACTTGGTCACTTAAATTTGGAGAGTTTCTATTAACTTCAAACCTATATAAATAACCAACTTCTATATCCATAAAATCGTTTATATGAAAACCATAAGATAATCTAAACCTTACTTGCTCAAAACCTTCAACAGGACCTGTACCTTTATTAACTAAATTGAATCTAACTTCAGAATAACCGGTAAGGTAATTTTGTTTTTTTCCAATAGGGATATGATAATTAAATAAGTATCTGATTCGTGGAATTATACCTTCAATTCCTTGATAAAAGCGTTCTTCTAATCGAAAGTTTTGACTTATGCTAAACTTATTAAAACTTTTTGGAAATAATACTTCTTGCCATGGCTCCCACTCATTTGATGACGTTGGTCTATAGATATATTTAAACCCAAAATTTAATCCTATTTTTTCATTAAAATTAACTCTTCCGTTTAACTTTACTATAACTTGATTTAATTTGCTAATATCATCTTGAAATCGGGTTTCTTCCTGAAGATTTAGAGACCATTTTTCGTTAAAATGATTGGTTAAACGCACCACATTCCAAGACTGTAAATCAGGATCAGTGTTTTGAGCATAGACTGAAGAATACATGATAGTTAACAAAATAAAGAAAAATAGGATTCTTTTATTTTGAACAATAAGTTCTTGGTAAATATGATGTCTCATAATTTCAATCTTTTGGTACAAATCTAAAAAAAAAAAGGAAACAATAAGACTATCTATTTACTATTCAAATTTTAGATAATTTAATAATTAATATCTTTAAATAATCTAAGAAATTATAAAAGTCAATATTGTATCTTTAATCTATAAACTTAAACAATAGAATTAGTGTGAAGTTAGATTATGATTATGCGATTATTGGAAGTGGTTTTGGAGGATCGGTAAGTGCTTTACGACTTTCAGAAAAAGGCTATAAAGTTCTGGTTATTGAAAAAGGAAAATGGTTTAAAGACAAAGACTTCCCTAAAACCAATTGGAATTTAAAACAATGGCTTTGGGAACCGAAAGCAAGACTTCATGGCATTTTTAAAATAACCTTTTTAAATCATGTCACAGTTCTTTCTGGTGTTGGTGTTGGAGGTGGCTCTCTAACCTATGCGAATACCTTACCAATACCAAAAACAGAATTTTTTAAAACTGGGAGTTGGGCATGCTTAAACGATTGGGAAACCAATCTAAAGCCATATTATGATACGGCTTATACCATGTTAGGCGCAAATACAAATCCAAAACTTTACGAATCAGATTTACTAATAAAGGACTTAGCAAAAGATATTGGAAAAGAAGCTTATTTTGAAGCCACTAAAGTAGCCGTCTATTTTGGGGAAGCTGGTAAAACAGTAGCAGATCCTTACTTTAATGGTAAAGGTCCAGATAGAACAGGTTGTGTGTTTTGTGGTGCTTGTATGACAGGTTGTAGATACAATGCTAAAAACACTTTGGATAAAAATTATCTATATCTGGCACAACAATTAGGTGCTGAAATTATTGCTGAAAAAGAAGTTTTTAATGTATCTGTTTTGGGGAAAGATGATGGTTCAGATGGTTACAAAATAGATTATAAATCTAGTATTGGAAAAAGAAGCATTGAAAGCGTTACAGCAAAAGGAGTTATTTTTTCTGGAGGTGTCATGGGAACCGTTCCATTATTATTAAAATTGAAAGAAACCTCCTTGCCAAACTTGTCTAATGCTGTCGGGAAAAATATTAGAACCAATAATGAGTCTTTGTTATTAGTGACATCCACAGATAAAAATCCAAAAGATTATTCCAAAGGAATAGCTATTGGTTCTATTTTGCATACTGATGAAAACAGTCATTTAGAACCAGTTCGTTATGGAGAAGGTTCTAGTTTTTCAAAAGCATTGACCATGCCAACCATTCATAACAAATTTGCAATTTTTAGATTGTTAGGCATAATCGGATTATTTTTTAAACAGCCATCACGATTTTTTAAAACCATCTTTTCTAAAAAATATGCACAACGAACAACTATCCTTTTATTTATGCAAACTTTAGATAGTACGCTACAAATTAAGTTAGGTAAGTTTACCAAAATGAAAACTGTTAAAGAATCTGGACCAAAACCAATTGCTTTTATTCCAGAAGCTATGGAATTAGGAAAAAAAGTTGCCAAGAAAGTGAATGGGATTCCGTATGCTAATTTTACAGATGCTTTATTAGGAACTCCAACTACAGCTCATATTTTGGGTGGAGCAGTTATGGCAAAAGACGCTTCAAGAGGAGTGATTGATAAACACAATAAGGTCTTTGGCTACAAAAACATGTTGGTTTGTGATGGCTCCATGATATCAGCAAATCCTGGGGTAAATCCATCTTTATCCATTACAGCTATTTCAGAACATGCCATGAGTCAAATAGATTCAATTAATGTTGTTTAATAATAATAATTTAAAATGTGTCATTCCGACAATAGGAGGAATCTATTAGAAATATTTCTAAATAGTAGATTTCTCACTGCGTTCGAAATGACATACATACTCGAAAAGATATTAAAACAAAAAAACCACCAATTTGGTGGTTTTTTTATTCTTAAAAAGTTTTAGTTAATTTGTTCCTTCAGGTGTTTCTGGTCTGTTTTTTACATTATTCTCTAGCCATGTGTCTTGTTCCCAAAGCATATGAAGAATAGATTCTTCTGCTACATACCCATGACTTTCCTTTGGTAACATCACCAATCTAACAGGAGCTCCTAATCCTTTTAAAGCATTAAAATAACGTTCACTTTGTAAAGGATAAGTTCCCGAATTATTGTCTGCTTCTCCATGGATTAAAAGTAAAGGGGTTTTCATGGTATCTGCATGCATAAATGGAGACATGTTATAGTAAATCTCTGGAGCTTCCCAATAATTACGTTCTTCACTCTGGAATCCAAAAGGAGTTAATGTTCTATTATAAGCACCACTTCTCGCAATTCCAGCAGCAAAAAGATTGGAATGCGATAGTAAATTGGCTGTCATAAAGGCGCCATAACTATGTCCACCAACTGCTACTTTGTTTCTGTCAATATAACCTAATTCATCTACTGCATCTATAGCTGCTTTTGCATTAGCTACTAATTGAATAATGAATGAGTCGTTAGGTTCTTCATCTCCTTCTCCAACAATTGGGAATGAAGCATCGTCTAACACTACATAACCCCTAGTTACCCAATAAATTGGCGAACCATACCAAGGATAAGTAAACTCGTTGGAGCTTTTAGTATTTTGTCCAGCACTGTTTTTGTCTTTAAATTCTTCAGGATAAGCCCACATAACCATTGGATGTTTTTTTCCAGCTTCATAATCTGTTGGTAAATAAAGTGTTCCAGTTAATTCCAAGCCATCTGCACGTTTGTATTTTATTACTTCTTTTTGAACATTTTGAATGCTCATAAATGGGTTTTCAAATTCTGTTAATGGAATTAATCCTATTTTCTTTTTTATATTTCTTATATAATAATTTGGGTATTCATTTTTAGATTCTATTCTTACAATATATTCACCTTGTTTGGCATTTAAAGCCATAGAAATATCTTCAAGTTGATCGGTTAATTTAGAATGATATAGTCTATTGGTTTCAAGAGTTTCAAGATTTATTTCATCTATAAAAGGAAATTTCCCAGCTTCGCTATAACCATCTCCAATTAAATAAGCATTGTTATTATCCAAGGCTAAAACATATTCATCGAAATCGTTTTTTGTAGAAACAAAACTACCAGGATTATTATAGACATCTTGATAATTTCTGTCGAAAACAATTTTTGTTTCTTGATTATTATCTGATGGATTAAATAAATAAGTTCTGGTATTCCTAGTATTCCACCAATAATCATGTGCTAAAGCTGTATCGTCATTTCCCCATTGGATATATCTAAAGCGATCTTTAGTCTTTAAAAGCGATGTTACTTTGCCAGTAAAAGGGGCTTCTTGCATAAAAACTTCATCTCTAAAAGGGACTTCGTTTTCAGGATCTCCACCATCTAAAACTTCTGCCCAAACTAAGGTTGCAGGTTTGTCGTTTCTCCAAGAAATATCTCGCTTTCCAGTTCGTTCTGCCATAAAGCCCTTTGGTAAGTCTTCAATTAAAGGCACCACTAAAAAGGTATTTACAAAATCGCCATTTGCTTTATAGATTGTAGTTGTAGATGGGAACCTGTAATAAGGAACTAAATAAGAAAAAGGTCTATTAATAGTTGTAACCATAACATAATTACCATCTGGAGAAAAAGATAAATCGCGATACATATCGATTTTTTTCCAAAGACTTGAAGTGCCATCGATATTAAATTTATATAATTCTGCTTGAGCTAATAGCTCAAAATTATATTCATCGTTTTTATTTTTAAGTAAATCTTGATAGGTTCTGTTTTGAGCTTCAACACCAGCTTCACTAATGGAAATAGTTGGTCCTGTTGGCACAGCTTCTTTAGTATCTATTAATGCTTTTCTATTAGAAGGTAGCATACTTACTAAAAGAGATTTGCTATCTTTAAACCAAGTAATTGGATTTCCCATATTGGCATTTATATTAGCCTGACTAATTTTTGTAGCCTTAGCATTCTTTATATCTAAAACCCAAAGTTCAACTCCAGAAGTTAGCGTATTAGTAAAAGCCATATACTCTTGGTTTGGCGACCATGAAAAGTTGGCTAATCTTTTGTTGTCTGGTAATCCATTTACATTTTGTGGGTTTCCGTCTTGACCAATTCTAATTGTAATATCATTGTAATAGGTAGTTCTACTTCCAATATTAGTAACAGGATTGATGCGTAATCCTCCTAAGCGCATTTCGGTTTCAGATAGTTCTTCAATACTTTTAAAATTGCTTCTATATAAAAAGACAATGTTATTTCCTTTACTATCCATTCTAATGCTTGGAGCTAAAGGAGCTTCGGCAAGTTCTAGAATGTTTTGATGAGGTTTTTGATAAGTTAAATTTTCTTGTCCGAAACTTAAAAAAGTAACAAACAAAAACAGGTGAAATAAAGATGTTTTCATGTGGTTTGTATTTTGGTTTTTAAAGCTACTAAAACTTAGGATTGAAATTATTAAAAGCGTGTTAAAAAGATGAAATTTTATGAAATTTATATTTAAAATCAATAATTATGAGAATACTATTTTTAATGATTAAATTGCAAACCTGATTAAATAACTAAATTGTTTATTTATGTATAATTCAAAAATTATTGGTTTAGGAAAATATGTTCCTGATAATGTGGTGACTAATGATGATTTGTCAAAAATGATGGACACCAACGATGCATGGATTCAAGAACGTACCGGAATTAAAGAAAGACGTTGGGTAAAACCAGGCTCTGGAGATACTACCTCTGTTATGGGTGTTAAAGCAGCCAAAATTGCTATAGAACGAGCTGGAATAGATAAAGATGATATAGATTTTATTGTTTTTGCAACTTTAAGCCCTGATTACTATTTTCCTGGTCCAGGAGTTTTTGTTCAAAAAGAATTAGATATTAAAACAGTTGGAGCCTTAGATGTACGTAATCAATGTTCTGGTTTTGTATATGCTCTGTCTGTAGCAGATAATTTTATTAAAACTGGTATGTATAAAAATGTGTTGGTAATAGGCAGCGAATTACATTCTCATGGATTGGATAAGACTGATAGAGGTAGAGGTGTTTCGGTAATTTTTGGAGATGGAGCAGGAGCTGCAGTTTTAACTAGAGAAGAAGATAATTCTAAAGGTATTTTATCGACGCATTTGCATTCGCAAGGAGAATATGCTGAAGAATTAGTAGTGAAAGCTCCAGGAATGGGAACACGTTGGGTAACAGATATTCTAGCAGAAAACAATCCAGAAGATGAAAGTTATTTCCCATATATGAATGGGCAATTTGTATTTAAAAATGCCGTAGTTCGTTTTAGTGAAGTAATTAATGAAGGTTTGAAAAAAAATAATTTGAAGGTAGATGATATTAATATGTTAATTCCACATCAGGCCAATTTAAGAATCGCTCAGTTTATTCAAAATAAGTTCAAACTTTCAGACGACCAAGTATTTAATAATATTCAGAAATATGGAAACACAACAGCTGCTTCTATACCAATTGCGTTAACCGAAGCTTGGGAAGAAGGAAAAATAAAAGAAGGAGACACTGTAGTACTTGCTGCTTTTGGTAGTGGCTTTACTTGGGGAAGCGTTATTATAAAATGGTAAATGGAAATAAAGTTTAAAAGAAAAAGCCTCGAATCAAGTCTGTTTCGAGGCTTTCCTACTATTAACCAATTTTAACTAACACTAACCATAAAAAGTTTTTTATAGTTACTAATTACTTAAAAACTTATCACTTATTATATAGACGTAAAAAAGCTGTTTTTATTTCATAGATTTGAATATTTAACTATCATTTAACAATTTTAAATTAAAAACCCAAAGCTTTTGCTTTGGGTTTTCTCCATCTAATAGTCAGACTTAACACTAACCATCAACTATTATGTTGACTATTAAATATATTGGATATGAATTTGTTTTTTGTTATTATTAAATAGACGTCTATTTTTGAAAACTGTTACTCTTTTTAACAATACTTAACAAAATTTAACAAATGAAAAAGAAAACATTAGTTATTGGAGCTTCTTTAAAACCAGATAGATATTCAAATTTAGTAATACATAGATTGATTCAATCTGGTCATAAAGTGGTTGCTTTTGGGATAAAACAAGGAACAGTAAATGGTGTACAAATTGACACCGATTTAATGCCTTATAAGGATATTGATATAGTAACCCTTTACTTAAACCCAAACAATCAAAAAGCTTATTACGATTATATTTTATCTCTTAAACCAAAACGTGTTATTTTTAATCCAGGAACAGAAAATCCGGAGTTTTATAATATTTTAAAATTGAATAAAATTGATTTTGAAGTTGCTTGTACGTTAGTTTTGCTTTCTACGAATCAATATTAACCCAAAGAAAGTTAAAAATCCGTTTAAGATTAAAATAAAGAATCCAAATTCAAATCCAAACCATATCGAGCTATTCACACTTATTATATAAGATAATATTGGTGAAAGAATAGCAATCATTGGAACCAATCTGTCTTTTACTTGCCATTTTGTAAACAGACCAAAAGCATAAAGTCCTAGTAAAGGTCCATACGTATAACCTGCAAAAACAAAAAGTTTAGCAATAACACTTTCATCTTTAATTAGGTATTTGAATGAGATAATTACCAGAATTAATATTAAAGAGAACAAAATATGAATTTGCTTTCTTTTGGCTATTTGTGCTTTTTCGTCATGTTTCTTTTCAATATCTAAAATATCTATACTAAAAGAGGTTGTTAACGCTGTTAAAGCACTATCTGCACTACTATAAGCTGCTGCTATTAATCCGATAAGGAAGAAAACAAAAACACCAATTCCTAAATGGTTTTTTGCCAAGATTGGAAACAAATCGTCTTTATGAGCATCAATCCCATTTTGCTGTGCATAAACTGTTAATAGTAAACCTAAACATAAAAAGATAAAGTTAACTACTGTTAGAACGATAGTAAACCAAAACATGTTTTTTTGAGCATCTTTAAGCGTCTTACAAGTCAGGTTTTTCTGCATCATGTCTTGGTCCAAACCTGTCATCACAATGGCAATAAAAGCTCCTGAAATAAATTGCTTCCAAAAATAATTACTGGATTTAAAATCGTCGAAAAAGAAGGTTTTAGATAATTCGCTATCTAATACATAACCTAATATATTGCCTCCTGTTAATCCCAATTCATCACTAACAAAATAAATGGTCACGCCAACTGCAATTAACATAAATAGCGTTTGAAGCGTATCTGTCCAAACAATGGTTTTTATGCCAGATTTAAAGGTGTACAACCAAATAAGTAAGACAGTTATAATGACGGTTTGCCAAAAAGCAATGCCAATTTCATCAAAAAGAATTACCTGTAATACGTTTGCCACTAGAAACAGCCTAAAACTAGCTCCAACAACTCTCGAAATTAAGAAAAAACTAGCTCCAGTTTTATAAGAATAATTCCCAAACCGTTCTTCTAAATAGGTGTAAATAGAAGTTAAATTAAGCTTGTAATATAGAGGTAATAAAACGGTTCCTATAACTAAATATCCAACAATATAACCCAGAACCACTTGCATATAGCTAAACTGCGAGGCTTCTATCCAGCCAGGAACAGAAATAAAAGTGACTCCAGAAAGTGAGGCTCCAATCATACCAAAAGCCACAACAAACCAAGGTGATTTTTTGTTTCCTTTAAAAAAGGCATCATTTCCAGAATTTTTTCCGGTGAAATATGAGATTAAAATTAAAACTCCAAAATAGGAAAGTATAAGTAGGATAATTTGTGTAGCATTCATAGAAACTAGTTTTCAGATGCCAAAATACGTAAAAGTTGATAAGAATTTGAAACAAGTTAAGAATAAATAGTAAATTCGCAGCCATGGAATTTTCATCTAAACTTTTAGAAAAAGCAGTCAACGAAATGTCACAATTACCAGGAATTGGTAAACGTACAGCATTGCGTTTGGTTCTCCATTTACTTAGACAGCCTGAAGGTCAAACCCTTCAGTTAACAAAGGCTTTAGAATCTATGAGAACTGATATTAAATTCTGTAAAAGCTGCAATAATATTAGTGATAATGAGATTTGTGAAATTTGTGCCAATCCACACAGAACAAACGAAATTATTTGTGTGGTTGAAGATATACGAGATGTTATGGCAATAGAAAACACCAGTTCATTTAGAGGCTTGTATCATGTTCTAGGTGGAAAAATTTCACCCATGGATGGCATTGGTCCAAACGATTTAAACATACAACCCTTAGTCGAAAAAGTAAAACAAGGAACCGTTAAAGAGCTTATTTTTGCACTAGGTTCAACTATGGAAGGAGATACCACCAATTTTTACATCTATAGACAAATTCAAGATTATAAAATCACAACTTCAACCATTGCTCGAGGGATTTCGGTTGGAAATGAATTGGAGTATACAGACGAAATTACTCTTGGAAGAAGCATTATTAATCGCATTCCTTTTGAAGCATCTTTAAAATCTTGATAAGAATTATTTGAAATTATCTATCATCATATTAAACTATAATGTACGCTATTTTTTAGAGCTTTGTCTAAGTAGTGTGGAAGCAGCAATTTCTAATATAGATGCCGAAATTATAGTAGTTGATAATAATTCTCTAGACGATAGCTGCCAAATGGTCAAACAATTATTTCCAAAGGTAAAACTCATAGAGAATAAATCTAATGATGGGTTTTCTAAAGGAAATAATATTGGAGTGAAACATGCTCAAGGCGAATATCTTTGTATTTTAAATCCAGATACTGTTGTTGCTGAAGACACCTTTGAAATTCTTTTAAAATTTGCTGAAACTAAAGCAGATTTAGGAATTGTAGGTTGCAAATTAATTGATGGAAAAGGACAGTTTCTACCTGAAAGCAAGCGTAATATTCCAACGCCAATAGTTTCAATAAAAAAGATTTTAGGCTATACAAAACCGTATTATGCTACTCAGATAAATGAAAACGAAATAGGAAAAGCGCCAATTTTTGTGGGAGCTTTTATGCTATTAAAAAGAGATGTTTATCTTGAAGTAGGAGGTTTTGATGAAGATTATTTTATGTATGGCGAAGATTTAGATCTGTCTTATAAAATATTAAAAGCAGGTTATCAAAATTATTACAATCCTAAGACTACAGTAGTTCATTTTAAAGGCGAAAGCACATTAAAAGATAAAACCTATGCCAAACGTTTTAACGGTTCTATGCAATTGTTTTTCGAAAAGCATTTTAAACCAAATGGGTTTTTTAATCTACTTATCTGGGTTGGTATTAAAATAGTTTCCATATTTTTTCCAAAAGCTGAAGAATCATCTAAAAATGTTCAAGAATATGTGCTTGTTTCAAATAAAGAAAATCTGGAACTTGAAAGCTCATTAAACAAAAAAATGACAGTTCTCAATTCAGTGACAAACTATTTTCCAAACTTCGAATATATTTTGGATATACATTTTTTAGGTTACAAAAAAGCAATTGATTTACTAACTAATAACACTAAAAAACAATCAAGCACATTTATGTTTTTGCTTAAAAATTCTAAGTTTATTTTAGGTAGTAATAGCTCTAAAAGTCGAGGTGAAGTCATTCATATAAAAAATAATTAATTAAAGAAACTGTAATAGATTCAATGAAATTTCATTAATTTTGCAGTCATTATTTAAAAAACAACCATTCCATTACAGATATGGCAAAATTTGAATTAACACTCCCAAAAATGGGTGAAAGCGTTGCTGAAGCTACCATTACTTCTTGGTTAAAAGAAGTTGGTGATACCATTGAAGCAGACGAAGCAGTTCTTGAAATTGCAACAGATAAAGTAGATAGCGAAGTTCCTAGTGAAGTTACAGGTGTTTTAGTTGAAAAATTATTCAATGTAGACGATGTAGTTCAAGTAGGACAAGTTATTGCAATTATTGAAACAGATGCTCAAGGCTCAGTTGAAGCTGCTCCAAAAACAGAACCAGTAAAGCAAGTAGTTGCAGAACAAGTTGCTGTTGCTCAAGTTTCTCAAGCAGTTGAGACTACTAAAGAAACAGTTGCTGCTGTAAGTTCATCGGAAGATAGATTTTATTCACCTTTAGTTAAAAATATTGCGAAACAAGAAGGCGTTTCTCAAACAGAATTAGATGCAATCTCAGGAACTGGAAAAGATGGTCGTGTCACTAAAAACGACATTCTTGCACATTTAGAGTCTAGAAGAAGTGCTGCTCCACAAATAGCAAAAATGGTTGGAACTCCAAAGGCAGCTCCCGCTAAGACAGAAAAACCTGCTGCAGCTCCAGTTATGGCTAGTGGTGACGACGAGATTATAGAAATGACCAGAATGGGCAAAATTATTGCACATCACATGGTTGAGTCTGTTCAAACATCTGCTCACGTACAGAGTTTTATTGAAGCAGATGTTACTAAAATATGGAATTGGCGTAATAAAGTAAAAGATGCTTTTGCAAAACGTGAAGGCGAAAATTTAACCTTTACTCCAATCTTTATGGAAGCTGTTGCAAAAGCAATTCGCGATTTCCCAATGATAAATATCTCAATTCAAGGAGATACCATTGTTAAGAAAAAACATATCAATTTGGGTATGGCTGCTGCTTTAGGTGATGGAAACTTAATTGTTCCTGTTATTAAAGATGCAGACCAACTTAACTTAGTTGGTATGACTAAAAAGGTAAACGATTTAGCCAATAGAGCCAGATTAAACCAATTGAAACCAGACGATATTCAAGGTGGAACTTATACAGTTACTAACGTTGGAACTTTTGGTAGCATCATGGGAACACCTATTATCAATCAGCCACAAGTAGCTATTTTAGCACTTGGAGCCATTAGAAAAGTGCCTGCAGTTGTAGAAACTCCTGAAGGCGATTTTATAGGAATCCGTTACAAAATGTTCTTATCACATTCTTACGACCACAGAGTTGTAAATGGAGCACTTGGAGGCCAATTTGTAAAAGCCGTTAAAGATTATTTAGAGGCTTGGGATTCTAATAGAGAGATTTAGAAACTGTTATTCCCATTTGCCACACTGAGCTTGTCGAAGTGTTGTCTAGGAATCTCATATAAAACAAAAAGCACAATTTTAGGATTGTGCTTTTTGTTTTAATCTTTAGGCAACCCTTTTTTATTTATTCTCATTATCTTTGCCCAAAATAAAATTGCATGCAACTTAATCTTACAAAACCCATCTGCTTTTTCGATTTGGAAACCACTGGAGTTAATATTTCAAATGACAGAATTGTGGAAATTTCCATTTTAAAAGTCTATCCAGATGGCAAAGAAGAACGCTATACACGTCTGGTAAATCCTACCATTCCCATTCCTGCCGAAGTCACCAAAATTCATGGTATTTCAGATGCTAATGTAGCAGATAAACCAACCTTTAAAGAGTTGGCCAAAGAAATTAATAACCTGATTAAAGATTCAGATTTAGGTGGTTTTAATTCCAATAGATTTGATATTCCGTTGTTGGCTGAAGAAATGCTTCGTGCTGATATCGATTTCGATATGAAAAACAGACAATCTGTAGATGTGCAAACTATTTTTCATAAAATGGAACAAAGAACTCTAGTTGCTGCTTACAAATTTTATTGCGATAAAAACCTGGATGATGCACATAGTGCAGAAGCAGATACCTTGGCTACCTACGAAGTTTTAAAAGCTCAAGTTGCTAAATATGACACTTTAGAAAACGATACCAAGTTTTTAGCAGAATTTAGCTCACGTAAAAAGTTTGCCGATTTTGCTGGATTCCTTATCTATAATAAAGAAGGCGAAGAATGCTTTTCGTTCGGGAAACATAAAGGAAAACGTGTGGTAGATGTGTTAGAAAACGAACCTGGTTATTTTGGATGGTTGCTAAATGCCGATTTTCCATTATATACAAAAAAGGTATTGACATCTATTAAATTGAGGTCTTTTAATAACAAATTAGATTAATTTGTCATTCCTGCGAGGCAGGAATCCATAAAGCAAGAAATTAATAATAAAAAAGAGATTCCTGCCTTAGCAGGAATGACAGAAAAATGAAATTAATTTGCATCGGAAGAAATTATACAGAACACATTAAAGAGTTGGCAAACGAAAAACCAACAGATCCAGTCGTATTTTTAAAACCAGATACGGCTATTTTATTAAAAAAGCAGCCATTTTTTATTCCAGATTTCTCTAACGATGTGCATCATGAAGTAGAAATTTTGGTAAAAATAAATAAAGTAGGAAAGCATATAGCTGAAAAATTTGCTCATAAATATTATGATGAAATTGGTTTAGGAATTGATTTTACAGCTAGAGATCTACAAGCAAAACTTAAAGAAAAAGGCTTGCCTTGGGAAAAAGCTAAAGCTTTTGATGGAGCAGCAGTAATAGGAAACTGGATGCCTAAAACAAATATTGAAAATGTGAATAATCTAACTTTTTCTTTAGAAAAAAATGGAGAAGTGGTACAAACAGGAAATACCAGTCACATGCTTTGGAGAATAGATGAATTGATAGAATATATCTCAAAATATTTTACTTTAAAGATTGGAGATATTATCTTTACAGGAACTCCTGCTGGAGTTGGAAGAGTAAATGCAGATGATAAATTAGTGGGATTTATAGAAAACAAACAAATGTTTGCAATAACAGTAAAATAAATGGAACAACATTATAAATTATTTAGAGTTAGAGAATTAGCAGATAACGACGAAGAATTTGTTGCTACTCTAGCTGCTGCATTTTTAGAAGAAGTGCCTGAAGATGCAGAGCGTTTAGAAAAAGCAGTTGCAGAAAATGATTATTACAATGCCTATCAGGCTGCTCATAAAATGAAACCAACAATCGATTTGTTTGAACTTGGAGTACTTCAAGATCTAATTGAAGTTCAAGATTGGGGAAAATTCGAAAAAACAGGAGTAGATATTTCAGAGAAATTAGAAATAGTCTTAGCTGCTGTAAATAACGCTACTGAAGAAATAAAAGTAGACTTTAATCTGTAATGCAAGCAGAAATTATAACTATTGGTGATGAAATTCTTATTGGTCAGGTTGTAGATACCAATTCAACTTATATCAGTAAAGCTTTAAATAATATTGGAGTATCAGTATATCAAATTACTTCTATACAAGACGAAAAAAGCCATATCTTAAAAGCTTTAAAAGAAGCAGAAGAAAATGCTGACATCATTATCATTACTGGAGGTTTAGGGCCAACAAAAGACGACATTACCAAAAAAACTATCACAGAATATTTTAACGATACCTTAATTCAAAGCGATGCTGTTTTAAAAAACATTCAACATATTTGGGATACATATATTAAGCAACCATTAGCTCAAGTAAATATAGATCAAGCTTTGGTGCCTACTAAAGCACAAGTGCTAATGAATGTGAACGGGAGTGCTCCAGGCATGTGGATGGAACAAAACGGGAAAGTGTTTATTTCTCTTCCAGGTGTGCCTTTCGAGATGAAAGCCTTAATGGATAATTTAGTGATTCCAAAACTTCGAGATACTTATAAGTTTCCATATATAAAACACACCACAATTTTAACCTATGGTTTAGGAGAAAGTACTTTGGCAGAAAGAATTGAAGAATGGGAAGACAACTTACCAAGTTTTATGAAACTGGCTTATTTACCTGGATTAGGTAGAGTACGTTTACGTTTGTCTGCTAAAAATATGGATAAGTCAAAAGTTGAAACTGAAATGAATAATCAGGTCGAGAAACTTTTACCATTAATCAAAGATATATTTGTTGGTTTAGAAGCAGACGATTCTATTGAAGCTATTTTAGGGAATCAACTCACACATTTAGGAAAAACTGTAGCCACTGCCGAAAGTTGTACTGGAGGTAAAATAGCAGAATCATTTACCAAAATCCCAGGAGCATCAAAATATTTTAAAGGTTCTGTAGTAAGTTATGCTACCGAAGCAAAAATAGATGTTTTAAAAGTTTCAGAAGAACTCATTAATAAACATTCAGTAGTTAGTTTTCAAGTGGCAGAAGCTATGGCTAAAAATGTTTTAAAACTTTTTAAAACAGATTATGCCATTGCAACTACAGGAAATGCAGGGCCAGAAAAAGGAGATTCAAATGCTGAGGTTGGAACTGTATTTATAGCTATTGCTACAAAAGACGTTGTTTTTTCTGAAGAATTTAACTTTGGAAATCATAGAACTAAAGTGATAAGAAAAGCTGTAAATAAGGCTTTTGAAATGCTTCAAAAAGAAATTTTAAAAAAGTAACAATTTTAGTTTGTTGATATTGTAAAGTTTTACTAAATTTGCAGCCTGTTTAAAAACATCCATAATAGATTTTTAATAAACAGATCAAATAACAACATTAAAGTTAGAAGAAATGTCAAGAGTTTGTGAACTTACTGGTAAGAAAGCGATGGTTGGAAACAACGTATCTCACGCAATGAATAAAACAAAACGTAAATTTGATGCAAATCTTATTAAAAAACGTTTTTATCTTCCAGAAGAAGATAAGTGGGTAACTTTAAAAGTTTCTACTGCTGCATTAAAGACAATCAATAGAATTGGAATTGCTGCTGCAATTAAAGAAGCTAAATCTAAAGGGTTTTATAAATAATAGCGGCAATTAAAAGTTAAGAAAATGGCAAAGAAAGGTAACAGAATACAAGTAATATTAGAATGCACAGAGCATAAAGAGTCTGGACAACCAGGAACTTCTAGATATATTACAACTAAGAATAAAAAGAATACTCCTGATAGAATGGAAATTAAAAAATTCAATCCTATCTTAAAGAGAATGACTGTTCATAAAGAGATTAAATAATAACTTTTTATATAAAGTTTTAAAAACATAAGACATGGCAAAGAAATCAGTTGCATCGTTACAAACAGGATCTAAAAGATTAACAAAAGCTATTAAAATGGTGAAATCTCCTAAAACAGGAGCTTACATGTTTGTTGAATCAATTATGTCACCAGAACAAGTAAACGATTGGTTATCTAAACAATAATCGGTACTTGCATTACAATATTTTAAGCTGCTTTCTATTTTAGAAAGCAGCTTTTATTTTATATTTACAGAAGTAAAAAGGACAAATGTTTAGCTACTATATATAAACTAGACAAGTGTTTAAGAAATATAATTGATTGACATAAAATGAGTTTTTTTAAAAAAATATTTTCTTCAGAAAAAAAAGAAACATTAGACAAAGGGTTAGAAAAGTCTAAAACCAATTTCTTTAACAAGTTAAGCAAAGCTGTTGCTGGAAAATCTAAAGTAGATGATGAGGTTCTTGATAATCTAGAAGAAATTCTGGTAACTAGTGATGTTGGTGTAAATACAACCCTTAAAATTATTAAAAGAATTGAAGCTCGAGTAGAACAAGATAAATATTTAGGAACTGACGAGTTAAATAAAATTCTTCGTGAAGAAATTGCTGGTTTACTAAGTGAAACCAATTCTGGCGAAGAAACAGAATACACTATTCCAAAAGATAAGAAACCTTATGTGTTAATGGTTGTTGGAGTAAATGGTGTTGGAAAAACAACCACTATAGGTAAATTAGCCTATCAATTTAAAAAACAAGGACTAAATGTAGTACTTGGTGCTGCAGATACGTTTAGAGCTGCTGCTATAGATCAATTACAAGTCTGGGCAGACCGTGTAGATGTTCCTATGGTAAGACAAGATATGGGAAGCGATCCGGCTTCTGTTGCTTTCGATGCATTGCAATCTGGAGTCAATCAAAATGCTGATGTTATAATTATAGATACTGCTGGTCGTTTACATAACAAAGTAAATTTAATGAACGAGCTTACTAAAGTAAAGCGTGTCATGCAGAAAGTTATAGGAGATGCACCTCACGATGTATTATTAGTATTGGATGGTTCTACAGGACAAAATGCGTTTGAACAAGCCAAACAATTTACAGCAGCAACAGAAGTAACCTCACTTGCAGTAACCAAATTAGATGGAACAGCAAAAGGTGGTGTAGTAATTGGTATTTCAGATCAGTTTCAAATTCCTGTTAAATATATTGGAGTAGGAGAAGGTATTGAAGATCTTCAAGTATTTAATAAATACGAATTTGTAGATTCGTTTTTTAAATAGAAAAAAATATAAAATAAGATAAAAAAAATGGGCTTTTAAGCCCATTTTTTTTATAAATAGTATTTATATATAAAATTATTGTTTTTCATAAAAAGCTTGAAAGATTCTATCTCCAGAATCAAATTCTATCATATATTCCATGTATAAATCACCATTAGGTAAGACTTCGCCATTTTGAGTACCGAATACATTATTAGCATAGTAACCTTGACATAATTGCTGATTAGGAATAATTATCTCATTACAACTATTAGCAAAATTAAAACCTTGATCTGGAGCTACCGCACCAATAGCCCATAGTCCAGTTGTCTCTGTCTTATAATAATTAGGAGAAACTAAAATAATGGTTTCTAATCCATGAGAATAAGTAGCTCCGTCGTCTCTAGTAACAGTTACATCATACATGCCAGTTAAATCATTTGAGTCTGTTGTAACGACAAGGGCATCAGAATACTCACTATAACCATCAGAACCACAATTTGCTCTTACATATATTTCATAAGTAGTGCCTTGATCTAGATTAGTATCTATTTCATAATAGCTGTTAGATGTGTTAATAGTATTACCTGTACCTAAAGTAAAACCAGATTCCCCATATTCTATTTCAAAAGAAGTTTCACCATTTGTATACCAATCAAACGAAATACTACAGACTTCAACACTATTCAGATTAAGCAAGGTTGGTTGTTGGCAAGCTGCCTCTGTTATAAAAGTTGAAGGACCTACAGTGTCTCCAAAATTAGTGTCGCTACATTGCGCTGTTATATAAAAATCATATTGAGTAGATGGTGTTAATCCAGTTAAATCATAGCCTTGATTAGAAGTTGTTATTATTGTTCCTTGACCTAGGGTAAAACCAATAATGCCATATTCTATTTTCCATGATGTAGGAGTTACAGTTCCAATATAAGACCATTCAATATTTGCTGAAGTTTCTGTAATGTTATATGTATTTAAACTTTGCGCTTCTGGGCAATTAATTGCCGAGGTTGTAAAATTTTGAGGCCCAACCCAAGAACTATAACTGTTATTGGCACAATTAGCTCTTATATAATACTGATATGATGTGTCAGAATTAAGATTAGTCAATATACTATTAGAATTAGAAGATGTTATAGTTTGACCTTGACCTTGAGTAAAACCAGTAGTTCCATATTCAATTTGAAATGTGTTAGAATCATTTGCTGATGTCCAATTTATTGTAGCAGAATCTTCTGTTATTGAATTTGTTGAAATATTAGTTGGAGAATTGCATGTAATTGTATCGTCTGAATCGTTTGAATCATCACTTGAACAACTAAAAACAAATAAGGTAACAGAAAAGAGTAAGATTATTTTTTTCATAGTGGATTTTATAAGAATTATCGCTCGCGAATATAGAATTTATTTGGCTTTATAAAAACTTATGCTATAAAAAATAATTCCTGTTATTTACTCTAAAAAGAAGCTTATATTTGCAGTCCAAAATAATAAGATGAGAACAAAGTCACTTAAGAAGAACAAAATCAATGTAGTAACTCTTGGTTGTAGTAAAAATGTATACGATAGCGAAGTGTTAATGGGGCAACTTAAAGCCAGTGGTAAAGAGGTTGTACATGAGGAAGAAGGTAATATTGTGGTCATCAATACTTGTGGCTTTATTAATAATGCTAAAGAAGAGAGTGTCAATACCATTCTCGAATTTATGCAGAAAAAGGAAGATGGCGAAGTTGATAAAGTGTTTGTTACTGGTTGTTTAAGTGAGCGTTACAAGCCAGATTTACAAAAGGAAATTCCGAATGTGGACCAGTATTTTGGAACCACAGAATTACCCGGATTATTAAAAGCATTAGGAGCAGATTATAAACACGAATTAATTGGAGAACGTTTAACGACCACTCCAAAAAATTATGCTTATTTAAAAATTGCTGAAGGTTGCGACAGACCTTGTAGTTTTTGCGCCATACCAATTATGCGTGGTAAACACAGATCAACACCAATTGAAGAGATAGTTATTGAAGCTGAAAAGTTGGCTGCTAACGGAGTAAAGGAATTAATTCTTATTGCCCAGGACCTAACCTATTACGGACTCGATTTATACAAAAAAAGAAATCTTGCCGAATTGCTTGAAGCGCTTGTAAAAGTTGAAGGTATTGAATGGATTCGTTTGCATTATGCTTTTCCAACTGGATTTCCAATGAATGTCTTAGAGGTGATGAATCGTGAGCCTAAAATTTGTAATTATTTAGATATACCTTTGCAACATATTTCAGACCACATTTTAAAAAGTATGCGTCGTGGTACTACCAAAGAAAAAACCACGAAACTGCTTAAGGAATTTAGAAAGGAAGTTCCGAAAATGACAATTCGTACCACTTTAATTGTTGGCTATCCAGGAGAAACTGAAGCAGATTTCCAGGAATTAAAACAATGGGTTACAGATATGCGTTTTGAACGCTTAGGTTGTTTTACCTATTCTCATGAAGAAAATACGCATGCTTATAATCTGGAAGACGATGTGCCTGAAGATGTTAAGCAAGATCGTGCCAATCAGATAATGGAAGTCCAGTCGCAAATTTCATGGGAACTAAACCAAGCTAAAATTGGACAAACTTTCAAGGTGGTTATCGATAGAAAAGAAGGCGAATATTTTATAGGACGTACCGAATTCGATTCTCCAGATGTCGATAACGAAGTGCTTATTGATGCTTCAAAAACCTATTTAAAAACCGGAGAATTTACAACCGTAAAAATTACAGAAGCAGCTGACTTTGATCTTTATGGCGAAGTTGCAGTTATAGATTAAGCTGTATAAGTCTTTCCTTGCTTTCCGTTTTATTTGGAGAGGGAAAATCTATAATATTTGACTAATTTAAAAATATTTGATTTCTAATAAGTCAAGAAATTTGCCCATTTTAATAGAAACAATATGATAGTTGTAAATCCGAGGCTGTATAATATAGCAGCTTGCCAATATGATAATCTAGTTGACCAATGTTTCCACATTTTTGTACCAGATTCTTTTTTAGCATAACCACTAGTTAATGCCCAAAAAAGAAAAATGAAAACCAAGAAAATAAGTATGGCTATTAGGAAAATCCATTTTTTTTCCATTTTTTAAACTTTTAGTTTATTTAATTTTTCTTTACTCATTTTAATATAATTATTTCAAACTTTGCGTAGATTAAATTTAATAATTTATCTATTCTTAACGAAGTTAACTTTTTAATCCTACATATTCAAACAAACTAGTTTTAATCATTCACCAACAAATCTCCAGGTTGACAATCTAATGCTTCGCAAATAGCTTCCAAAGTGCTAAATCTTATGGCTTTGGCTTTTCCGGTTTTTAAAATGGATAAATTGGCTAAGGTCAGTCCTACTTTTTCTGAGAGTTCATTCAACGACATTTTTCGCTTGGCCATCATCACGTCTAAATTTACAGTTATTGCCATAGCTTAAACAGTTAAATCGTTTTCGGATTGTAATTCAATGCCTTTTTTAAAAATAATGGCAATAATATAAATTACTGCTGCCATTATAATATATGCTTGACTATCTGCCCAAAATGGGGTTAAATTATCGACCACATAGTCATGATGTTCCAAATTTTTTGCAGTTTGTCTGGCAATATAACTTATAAGTCCAATTGAAAAGGTGTAGTAACTAATTTTTGAAATCTGTTTCGAAACAAAGCTGTTGAATGGTTTCGATAAGTCGATTTTTGTAATTAAGACGATAACGACATAAAATAGCAATGCTTTTAAAATAGCAATGAATAATACAAAACTATACATACTGAAAAATACCCAAGTATTTCTCTCATGTATGTCGTTTAAGTCTAGTTTTTGATATAAATTAGGAACAAATTCAGGTTTAAACAAACTGAAAATAAAATTGACAATCAAGCCTCCTGCTTCAATACATAAGCCAATAAAAATGATCCAAGTAATAATTTTTAGACCAATAAATATGAAGTTATTTGTTTTCATCGATATTCATTTAATATTATTTAAAACAAATATCAATAAAAATTTATTGAAAAACAATAAAAAAAGATTGTTATTTAATAAATAGTTTGGTTAACCATGAATTGTTTCAGATTTCCCATAGCTCTGAATGACTTCTCCTTCAAAGTCAATGAGTTCTTTCCAACGCTTGTCCACATCCACATCTTGTCCATATTTTCTAGCAAAGCCTATAAAAAGAGTATAGTGTCCAGCTTCACTAATCATGAGATCATGATAGAATTTAGAAAGTTCAGGATCTTTAATTTTTTGAGATAAAAGTTTAAAACGTTCACAACTTCTGGCTTCAATCATTGCAGAAAACAAGAGTCTGTCTACCATAGATTGTACTCGATTACCACCTTTATTCATGAACTTATATAGCTCGTTGACGTAACTGTCTTTACGTTCTCTTCCTAGTTTATAACCTCTTTTTTTAATAATGTCATGAACCATTTGAAAATGTTCCAACTCTTCTTTTGCCAATTCAAGCAGGTCAGTTACTAAATCTTCATATTCAGAATTATGAGTAATGATGGTTATGGCATTTGTTGCGGCCTTTTGCTCACACCAAGCATGATCTGTAAGTATTTCTTCAATATTCGTTTCTACAATATCAACCCAACGAGGATCTGTAGCTAATTTTAAACCAAGCATATCTATAATTTTAGGTAAAGATAAGTATTCTTTTTAGCTATGAATCACATTTATTTTAAGTTATTTTTAAGACTAGAAACTGTATCTTTACTTTTTAAAACTGCAAAGCGTAACTATGCCAACAGACTGTATTCCGTTTAAAGACACCAACTATTTTTCAAGTTTAATTTGCGATTATTTAGATGAAAAAGAAGCTTTAAAACCTTTCTATCATAGATTTCCTAATCTTGAAAGTTTTAAGGCGCAATTAGATGAAAAAAAAGAATCTTTCTCTGAACAGTCGCGAACGACTTTGGTTTCTAGTTTAAAAAATCAATATCAGGACATTAATATGTCATCTGAAACGCTTCAAAATATAGAAGCTTTAAAAGATGAAAATACCTTTACCATTACAACAGGTCATCAGTTGAATTTATTTACGGGACCTTTGTATTTTTTCTATAAAATTATTTCCACCATCAATTTGTGTAAAGACTTAAAAGCTGCTTATCCAAAACAGAATTTTGTGCCTGTGTATTGGATGGCTACGGAAGATCATGACTTTGAGGAAATTAATTTTTTCAATTTTGAAGGAAAAAAAATCCGATGGCAAAGAGACGCTTCTGGAGCTGTAGGTGAGTTAGATTTAGAAGGTTTACAGCACATAGCAGAAGTATTTGCATCTTATTTAAATACTGGTATATATGCAAACGAATTAAAGAAGTTATTCAAAGAAGCATATACAAAACAAGATAATCTAACCGAAGCTACCAGATATTTAGTAAACGAATTATTTTCTGAAACAGGCTTGGTCATATTAGATGGAAACGATATTGAGTTAAAACGCTTATTTATTCCTTATGTTAAAGATGAATTGCTTAATCAAACGTCCTTTAAAAAAGTTTCAGAGACAAACCTACACATTAACAAATTACCTGAAAACTATAAAATTCAAGTCAACCCAAGAGAAATTAATTTATTCTATATAACAGAGAATCTAAGAGAACGTATTGTTTATGAAGATGGTGTATTTAAAGTTCTTAAAACAGATATTGTATGGAGCAAGAGTGAGATAATACAACACCTCGACGAGGTGCCAGAACGGTTTAGTCCGAATGTTATTTTAAGACCTTTATATCAGGAAGTGGTTTTACCAAACCTCTGTTATATTGGTGGTGGTGGAGAACTGGCTTATTGGTTCCAGCTAAAATCTAATTTTGAAACACAACAAGTGCCTTTCCCTATCTTATTACTTAGAAATTCTGCTCTATTAGTTTCAAAAAAACAACAGAAGAAACTTGAAAATTTAGATCTTAACATTGCCGATTTGTTTCTAAACCAAGACGATTTAATAGAAAAATTAACAAGAAAACTGTCTGAAGTTGATATTGATTTTTCTAATCAGAAAGCATTCTTAAAAAAACAGTTTGAAGATCTATATATTCTAGCTAAAAAAACAGATAAATCCTTTTTAGGAGCAGTTTCAGCACAAGAGAAAAAGCAAATTAAGGGTTTAGAGAATCTTGAAAAGAGATTGCTAAAAGCTCAAAAAAGAAAATTAAAAGAGATTTTAGATCGCGTTGTCTCATTACAAAACGAATTATTCCCAAATCAAAGTCTTCAAGAACGTCAGGCTAATTTTTCTGAATTTTATTTAGAATATGGAGACCAATTTATTCAGCAGTTAATGTTAAATTTGCAACCTCTTAAACAGGAGTTTTTAATATTAAATTTAGAATAAATCCATGCATAAAATAGATATAGACCTGATAGAAATGACCTTAGATGTCATGAAATATGCCATTGGTAGAATTTCAGCAACAGAGCATCCTATTGGTAAACCAAAAAAGTACGAAGAACTTAAAGAACTTGTTGGAGAAACTGTAACTGAAAAAGGTGTTGGAGGAGAATATGCTTTTAATTTATGGAAAGAACATTTAGCTAAAGCCAATGTGCCTGTAGATCATCCTAGAAATTTGGCGTTTGTTCCAGCCTCTCCTACACGTGCTGCTGTGATGTTCGATTTAGTGACATCAGCTTCAAGTATTCATGGTGCTTATTGGATGGAAGGAGCTGGAGGTATTTTTTGTGAAAATGAAGCCATGACATGGATTGTCTCATTAACAGGATTGCCAGAAGGTGCTTTTGGAGTGTTCACTAGTGGAGGAACAGCAGCAAACTTATCTGCCATTGTTACTGCTAGAGAACACTGGAGGGAAGACGAAACTTATAAAAGAGAAAAGGGTCTAATCATTACCTCAATTGGAGCTCATTCTTCTATTAAAGCAATGGCTAAAGTAGCAGATGTGGATATTCTTTTAGTTGATTCTGAAGAAAAATTAACAGGAACAGCACTTCGTGAAACTATTGATAAGTTAAACTTCCACCAACGTAAACGTCTGTTTGCCGTTGTTGCAACTGGAGGAACAACTAATGCAGGAATTATTGATGATTTAGAAGGTATTGCTGAAATATGTGAAAAAGAGAATATTTGGTTTCATGTAGATGCAGCTTATGGAGGAGGAGCTTTGGCAGCCGATTCTGTAAGACATTTATTCAATGGAATAGAAAAAGCAGATAGTATTACCATTGATCCACATAAATGGATGTTCTCGCCTTACGATTGTGGAGCAGTTATTTATAAAAATCCTGAGTTGGCTAAAAATGCACATTCACAACAAGGATCTTATCTGGATATTTTTAAAGACGAAGGTGCGCATGGTTTTAATCCAACTGACTATCAAATTCAATTAACACGTCGTGTTCGTGGTTTGCCTTTATGGTTTTCTTTAGCAACACACGGAACAGATAAATATAAAGAAGCTGTAGAACGTGGTATTGAATTAGCTCAGATTGCTGGTAGAATGATTGAAGAAAACCCAAATGTGGAATTGGTAAGGGAACCAAGTTTATCTTGTGTGCTTTATAGAAGATTAGGATGGAAGCCAGAAGATTATACACATTGGACTTACGAAAATCATAATAAAGGCTTTGCCTTAGTAACACCAACCAAATGGAAAAATGGAGATACTTACGAAACCGTTTCTCGTTTTTGTTTTATCAATCCAGATACCACTGAAAAAGATATACAATTGATTTTAGAGTCAATGAATTAATTTTAAAAATAGGTTTACGAAACTGAAAATTAAAAAATCAATTACTATTTTTGCGCATGCAACACAACAACATACTTATTTTAGATTTCGGTTCGCAATACACACAGCTTATTGCACGAAGAGTGAGAGAACTCAATATTTATTGCGAGATTCATCCGTTTAATAAAATTCCAAAAAACCTAGAAGATTATAAAGCGGTTATACTTTCTGGAAGTCCTTTTTCAGTGAGGGGAGAAAATGCATTACATCCTGATTTGTCAAAAATCAGAGGTGTAAAACCTGTTTTGGCAGTTTGTTATGGAGCTCAATATTTGGCACATTTTTCTGGAGGCGAAGTGGCTCCTTCTAATACCAGAGAATATGGTCGAGCTAAACTATCATTCATAAAACCTAATGAAGCTTTCTTTAAAAATATAAATGAAGGATCTCAGGTATGGATGAGTCATAGCGATACCATTAAGCATCTTCCTACAAACGGAGTTTTATTGGCAAGTACGCATGATGTGAAAAATGCAGCCTATAAAATTGAAGGTGAAGAAACTTATGCTATTCAATTTCACCCTGAAGTGTATCATTCTACAGATGGGAAACAATTGTTAGAGAATTTTTTAGTTCATATTGCAAATGTGGAACAAGACTGGACACCACAATCTTTTGTGGAAGAAACTGTTGAAGATTTACAGAATAATTTAGGAAACGATAAAGTAGTTCTTGGTCTTTCTGGTGGAGTAGATTCCTCAGTTGCTGCCATGCTACTACATAAAGCCATTGGCAAAAATCTATATTGCATTTTTGTGAATAATGGTTTGTTGAGAAAAAATGAATTTACAGATGTCCTAGAACAATACAAAGGTATGGGGCTGAATGTTAAAGGAGTGGATGCTTCGGCACGCTTTTTGGATGCACTTGCAGGATTGAGCGATCCAGAGTTAAAAAGAAAAGCTATTGGTCGTGTGTTCATTGAAGTGTTTGACGATGAAGCTCATTTAATAGAAAATGTTAAATGGTTAGCACAAGGAACCATTTATCCAGATGTAATTGAAAGTGTTTCAGCAACTGGTGGACCAAGTGCCACTATTAAAAGTCATCATAATGTTGGTGGATTACCAGATTATATGAAGCTTAAAATTGTAGAACCATTAAAAGCATTGTTTAAAGATGAAGTACGTCGTGTTGGTGCTTCTATGGATATGGATGCAACTTTATTAGGTCGTCATCCGTTTCCTGGACCAGGTTTAGCTATCAGGATTTTAGGAGATATTACTGCCGAGAAAGTGAGAATTTTACAGGAAGTAGATGCTGTTTTTATTAATGGCTTGAAAGAATGGAATTTGTACGATAAAGTGTGGCAAGCAGGAGCTATGTTATTACCTGTTAATAGTGTGGGTGTTATGGGAGACGAACGTACTTACGAAAAATGCGTCGCTTTAAGAGCTGTAGAAAGTACAGATGGCATGACTGCAGATTGGGTAAATTTGCCTTATGAGTTTTTGCAAAAAACTTCAAACGATATAATAAATAAAGTAAAAGGCGTTAATAGAGTAGTGTACGACATTAGTTCAAAACCACCAGCAACCATTGAGTGGGAGTAATATTCCTTTGAAGTAGGAGATTTATGAATATAATTTAAATAATCTCTATAACGATTTTGAACGTATAATTAATAATATGAAGAAAATAATATACATTCTATCACTTGTTTTAATGCTTGGTTGTATTTCAACTCAAGCACAGAATTACAAGACACATAAAGTAAAGCAGGGTGAATCTATAGAAAGCATTGCAAAATTATATCAAGTGACTCCTTACGATATTTATGGATTAAATCCAGATGCTAAAAAAGGATTAAAAACTAATTCGATATTAATAATTCCTAAATCTAAAGTAAGTAATAATGCTCCTCAAGCAGCTATAGAAAAAGAGTTAATAGGATTTAAAGAGCATAAAGTTAAACGTAAAGAAACCTTATATAGTTTATGTAAAGAGTTTGATATTACAGAAGACGAACTTAAAAAACACAACACCTTTTTATATGCAAATAATTTAAGAAAAGGAGATGTTTTAAAAGTGCCAGTTTATAAAAAAGTATTGACAGTTTCTAAACCAGAATCTACAACTAAAAGTTATACAGTTTTACCAAAAGAAGGTAAATGGAGAATTGCTTATAAATTTGGAATTACAGTAGATGAGTTGGAAACTTTAAATCCTGGAATGAATGAGGTACTTAAAGACGGTGAAGTTATTCTAGTGCCAAATATTACTGAAACAGAAGAAAAAACTATAGACGAAAGATATTCTTACTATCAAGTTTTACCAAAAGAAGGTTTTTATAGGTTAAAGATTAAATTAGGAGTTGAACAAGACCAATTAGAAATTTTAAATCCAGAACTAAAAGAATCTGGATTAAAAGAGGGAATGGTTTTAAAAATCCCTTTTAGTTCTTCAGTAAATGAAATAATTCAAACCGATGAAAGAACGGAATCTAATTTAACAAATCAAATTAAAGACTATAATACCAAGCATTTGGTTGTTATGTTACCATTTCAGTTAAATAAAGTGGATACAGATTCAATTCAAGATTCTAAAAGAGAATTGGTTAAAAACCCTTATTTAAACATGTCTTTAGATTTTCATTCTGGAGCATTAATGGCGTTAGATTCTCTTAAAAAATTAGGAATTTCACTAAAAGTAGATGTTTATGATACTAGAAACTTATTAAGTGAAGTGTCTCAGATTCTTAACACCAATTCATTTAATGATGTAGATGCTGTAATTGGGCCATTTATGCCTAATAATATAGAAAAAGTTGCTTCAGAATTACAAAAGTATAACATTCCTGTAATTTCACCAATTACTAAAAATGTACAGCTATCAGAGAATGTATTTCAATCTAGACCTTCTGAAGATTTGTTGTATGAAAAGATGATACAATTTGTAAAAAATGATTCTACTATAAACCATATTCTTATAATTTCAGATTCAAAGCATACAAAAGTTAGCGACGAATTAAAACGAATGTTCAACTTTGCTTCTTTAGTAACTTCAAGAAAAAATAAAGAAGGTAAAGATGCCTTTTATTTGTTAGACGAAGATATTTCTAGTAAGTTGAAATTAGGAAAGAATTTGGTGTTCTTAGAATCTGATAATCCAGGATTTATTTCTAATGTAACTAGTAAATTAAATTCTATGAAAAGCAAGGAAAGAAATATAATACTAGCAACTACAAATAAAAACGATGCATTTGAAGACGATGAGGTTTCAAATTATCATTTATCTCATTTAGAATTTCATTTTCCAACCATTTCAAAATCTTATAATGAAGACGATGGAAATACGTTTGTAAAAGCCTATGAAAAGCGATATGGAATAACACCCAATAAAATTGCTGTTCGTGGTTTCGATTTAACAATGGATGTGGTATTGCGTTTGGCAACCTCAGAAGATTTGTATTCATCTGTAACAGAAACGCCATTAACAACCTATGTAGAAAATAAATTTGCCTATAAAAAGAAATTTTTAGGAGGTTACTATAACGATACGGTTTATCTTGTTAAATATCAAGATTTAAAAATTGTTGAAGTAAATTAAAATATACATAACCACAGTTTATTATTAAGAATTAAATCTTATTGTTGTTATTATGTGGTTTAAAATATCATGTCTTTTTATATTTATTAGCACCTTTGGATATTCTCAAAACAACGAGCAAATTATTATTTGGCAAGATTCTATTAAATTATCTTGGAAGAACTTTAAAGACAAACCAGATCCTAATGTAGATGTCGTAGCTATAACAGCATCTGGAATTACCTTTAAATATTCCATAAAGAAAAGAGATGATGTAATTATAGGGTTTACGACACAAGTTCAAACCATTTTTTATCCTGAAAAATCATGGTACAAACCAGAAAGAGCTAATGCTTATATATTGTCTCACGAACAGCTACATTTCGATATTACAGAATTACATTCTAGAAAATTTAGACAACAGATAACATCTATACTTGTAACAGAAAATTTAGTTGAAAATCTAGATTTGTTACATCTTCAAATACAAAAAGATCTTAAATACATGCAGAATTTGTATGATTCAGAAACAGATAATTCTAGAATTATTGAAGCACAAACTAAATGGCAAAAAATCATACACGATCAATTATCTAAATATTCTAACTATAAATCTTTAAATTAATTTTGATACAACCAGATAAAGATTTTCTAATAAAATTGGCACACACCAAAATGCCATTTGGTAAATATAAAAACAGAGACCTTATTGATTTACCAGAATATTATGTGGTTTGGTATCATAACAAAGGGTTCCCAAAAGGAAAATTAGGAGAGATGCTTCAAACGGTTTACGAATTAAAGCTAAACGGATTAGAAGATTTGATTAAAAATATAAAACGCCAATTTCCTAAGTAAATAAAATTGGCGTTTTAAAATTTTAAAAGATAAGCTTATTCAACTTTTTCTAATGTTATAGCCATGGCTTCAGCATAAGTTAAAATAACTACTTGTCCTACGTGAAGCTTTTGAATTAACTCTTTATCTTTCATATGAATGGTTGTAAAACTCCCTTCAGGACCTTGAATATTTACATACATAAAAGGTAGATTTATAACTTGAATAGTTACAACAGCTTGAACAATAGCACCTAAAACAGCTCCTGGTTTCATGTCTGCTGGAGCTTTAGCTCCTTCAGTAACAACTACAATAGGATTTTCTAGTTCTTCTTCAGTTGGTTGTCTAAATTCAGCCTTCATGTATTTGTAAAAATCAAAAGTAATGACATCTCCAACTTCAATATCGTCAAAGCGTTTTACTTCTTCTCCAGCAGTAATAGTATGTAATTCTCCTTTTGAACCAATGATTGTAACCTCACGAGTATCTTTGTTAATGTCTGTTATGGTTCCTTGCATTTCTACAAGATCCCATACTTCTTTGTCTTCTAAAGTAGTCTCTTTGTCTTGAGAAAAACTAATTTGTGCTATAAGTAAAAACACAATTAAATAAGTCCAATTATTTGTAATAGATTTCATAAATAATAGTTTTAATTTTTAAGTGAATAAGTTTCCTTCAAAATTAGATATTTATAAGTTGAAAACTGCAATTATTTAAATAAAATAATTGACAAATAAATTACTATAAACAATACCTTAATTACTGGTTTAATTTTGTAAATTTGCCTGCGTTTAACAGCGCAACATGACAACTACAACAAAATACATATTTGTAACAGGAGGTGTAACTTCTTCTTTAGGAAAAGGAATCATTGCAGCTTCTCTTGCAAAGTTACTTCAAGCACAAGGTTATAGAACAACCATTCAAAAATTAGACCCTTATATTAATGTAGATCCTGGAACTTTAAATCCTTACGAACATGGCGAATGCTATGTAACAGATGATGGTGCAGAGACCGATTTAGATTTAGGTCATTATGAGCGTTTTTTAAACGTACCTACAAGTCAAGCAAATAACGTAACTACAGGTCGTATTTATCAAAGTGTGATAGAAAAAGAACGTAGAGGAGAGTTTTTAGGAAAAACGGTTCAGGTGATTCCTCATATCACAGACGAAATTAAAGAACGTGTTCAGATTTTAGGAAATTCTGGTGATTATGATATAGTTATTACTGAAATAGGTGGAACTGTTGGTGATATTGAATCCTTGCCTTATGTAGAAGCAGTACGTCAGTTAAAATGGGATTTAGGAGATAACAACGCCATAGTAATTCATTTAACTTTAGTGCCTTATCTATCAGCTGCAGGTGAACTTAAAACTAAACCAACCCAACATAGTATTAAAACGTTGATGGAATCTGGAGTTGTAGCAGATATATTAGTGTGTAGAACAGAACACGAATTACCAGATGAGCTTAGAAGTAAACTAGCCAAATTCTGTAATGTTCGTGAAGAGGCTGTTATTCAATCAATCGATGCTTCAACTATTTATGATGTGCCTAATTTAATGCTACAACAAGGCTTAGATAAAGTTGTATTAAAAAAACTGGCGTTAAATAGTCATACTCCAGATTTAACACAATGGAATAAGTTTTTACAACGTCATAAAAACCCAACATCAGAAATAACTATTGGATTAATTGGAAAGTATGTAGAATTGCAGGATTCTTATAAGTCTATTTTAGAGGCTTTTATTCATGCTGGTGCAGAAAACGAAGTAAAGGTAAATGTAGAGCCTATTCATTCAGAATATTTAAATGAAGATAATGTAAAAGCGAAGCTTGCACATTTAGATGGCGTTTTGGTAGCTCCTGGATTTGGAGAACGTGGTATTGAAGGTAAAATAGACGCAGTAAAATATGTTCGTGAACATAACATACCGTTTTTAGGCATTTGTCTTGGAATGCAGATGGCAGTTATAGAATTTGCTAGAAATGTATTATACTTAAAAGAAGCAAACTCTACAGAAATGGATGCAAAAACAAGTCATCCTGTTATCGATTTAATGGAAAATCAAAAAAACATTACTGATAAAGGTGGAACCATGAGATTAGGTGCTTGGTCCTGCGAGTTAAAAATGGATTCTTTAGCACAGAAAATCTATAAAGCTAATAATATTCTAGAAAGACACAGACATCGTTTTGAGTTTAATAATAAGTATAAAGAACAAATTGAAATTGCAGGAATGAAAGCTACAGGTCTAAATCTTGATACTGGTTTGGTTGAGATAGTAGAAATTCCAGAACATCCATGGTTTATTGGTGTACAATATCATCCAGAATATAAAAGCACAGTGGCAAATCCACATCCTTTATTTGTAGCATTTGTAAAAGCAGCTTTAAAACATAAAAGAAATACGAAGAGTGCCAGTATGGCACAAAAATAAAATTGGATTGCTTTTTGAGTTATCCAAGAGTCTCATTTAATATAGAGATATAATACAATCACAATAAATCTCTTTAGTTTAAGAGAAAATTTAAATATGGAAGAAAAGAAAATTGACATAAATTCGATTATCGGATTTGTACTTATTTTTGGAATACTAGTGTACATGATGTACACAAACAAACCAACTGAAGAAGAAGTAACAGCTGAAGCACAAGCAAAACAAGAACAAGTTGAAGCAGAGAAAAAAGAATCTAAAGAAAATGATGTAGCTGTTACAACTGCTGAAGATTTTTCTGCATCATCAATTACAGATTCTACGCAATTAGCAGCTTTAAATAATAAATTAGGGGCTTTTGCATATTCATCTACATTGCCTTCTGCTACAAACAAAGAAACGGTTGTAGAAAACAATGTATTATTACTAAAATTTAACAATAAAGGTGGTTTTCTATCTGAAATTAAATTAAAGAAATTTGTCGATTTTGATTCTGTACCAATTTACTTAGTTAAAAATAACAATACAGATTTCAATATTAACTTTGGTACAACCGATAGTAGAATATTAAATACGAAGGATCTTTATTTCCAACCTACCATAACTAAGAATGGAGAAAGCACAGTAGTTTCCATGAAACTAAAAGTATCTCCAGACAAATATTTGGAGTATCGTTATGAGTTAAAACCAGACGATTATATGATGGATTTTACCATCCAATCTAAAGGTTTAAATAATGTTATAAATAGTTCTCAAGAGGTAAATTTAGATTGGAAATTAGACACCTATCGACACGACCAAAGTATTTCTTACGAAAACCGTTATACAAGACTAACCTACCAATACGATGAAGGAAAAGTCGATAAATTAGCTCAGGCAGGAGAAGACGAAGAAACCATTCAAGATGTCAAATGGTTATCTTATAGACAACATTTCTTTAGCTCTATATTAGTGTCTAAAGAACCTCTAAAAAATGTTAAAATTTCTTCTAAAGATTTAGTTGCAAACGAAGATATAGATACGGTTTTTACAAAACAGTTTAACACAAAACTTCCACTAGCATTTCAAGCAGGAGAAATCAATCAATCATTACAGTTTTATTTTGGTCCTACAGATAGTAAGATTTTAAAGAAATACGATAATAATTTAGATGAGAGTATTCCATTTGGATGGGGAATTTTTGGATGGATTAACAAAGCCTTATTTATTCCATTATTTGGATTTTTAAGTGGCTTCTTACCTTATGGTATAGCTATTATAGTTATGACCATTCTTATTAAATTATTAATGTCTTTTGTACAATACAAGCAATTCTTATCTCAGGCAAAATTAAAAGTATTGAAGCCAGAGTTGGATGCTATTAGAGAAAAATATAAAGACAATAAAATGAAAGCGCAACAAGAAACTATGGCGCTTCAAAACAAAGCAGGAGCAAGCCCTTTAAGTGGTTGTTTACCAGGATTAATCCAGTTACCAGTTTTCTATGCCTTGTTTATGTTTTTTCCAACTGCGTTTGATTTAAGACAAAAAAGTTTCCTGTGGGCAGACGATTTATCTTCTTATGATGCAGTAGCATATCTACCATTTAAAATTCCATTTTATGGAGATCACGTAAGTTTATTTCCAATCCTTGCAGCTTTAGCAATTTTTGTTTACATGAAAATGACTACAGGACAAC
>NZ_VSFC01000001.1 GCF_008084905.1 Xanthomarina maritima
TTTAGGTATATCACTTTTTTGAGTAAGCTATTAATCAATCGAAGTAAGGAGTCTACCTAAACATAAGTATGTAAACATAAAAAAAATATATATAAAAGGCAATTAAATTAAATCATTTAAAAAGGAACAAAGGTTAATAGACTGGAAGCTAAAAAGTTAAAAAAAGGACTAAATAATTTAAAATGAGTCTTTTTAAGAGAAATAAGGTAAAATCAGTATCTTTGCAAACTGAAATTATGAAAAAAAAACGTGTTATAGTTGGACTTTCTGGAGGAGTAGACTCCAGTGTGGCTGCATACTTGCTTAAAATACAAGGCTATGAGGTAATTGGTCTGTTTATGAAAAATTGGCATGACGACTCGGTAACCATTTCTAATGAATGTCCTTGGTTAGACGATAGTAACGATGCCATGCTAGTAGCAGATAAACTAGGTATTCCTTTTCAAACAGTAGATTTAAGCGAACAATACAAAGAACGTATAGTAGACTACATGTTTAACGAATACGAAAAAGGACGAACACCCAATCCAGACGTGCTTTGTAATCGTGAAATTAAGTTCGATGTGTTTATGAAAATAGCTCTGGAATTAGGAGCAGATTATGTAGCTACAGGACATTACTGTAGAAAAAACACCATTGAAAAAGATGGCAAACAAATACATCAGCTTTTGGCAGGAGTAGATGCCAATAAAGACCAATCGTATTTTCTATGTCAGTTATCACAAGATCAATTAGCAAAAGCTTTATTTCCAGTAGGCGAATTACTAAAGCCAGAAGTTAGAAATATTGCAGCTCAACAAGGTTTAATTACTGCAGAAAAAAAGGACTCACAAGGTCTATGTTTTATTGGGAAAGTAAGATTACCTGAATTTCTTCAGCAGCAGTTAAAACCAAAAGAAGGTGTTATTGTTGAGGTTTCTGAAGATTTCGATGTTTATAAACAAGAGCTTCCTGTTTTTCAATCTAAGGAAGAAGAACTTCAGTTTGTATCTAAGAAAATAGATTATAAAATAAGAGATGGGAAGATTGTAGGTAAACACCAAGGAGCTCATTATTTTACTAAAGGGCAACGTAAAGGTCTAGCCGTTGGAGGGACTGTGGAACCACTTTTTGTAATCGAAACAAACGTGGAAGACAATGTAATTTATACAGGACAAGGTAAACGCCATCCAGGATTATTAAAAAATGTTTTATTTGTATCTAATGATGAACTCCATTGGATTCGTGAAGATTTAAAACTTCAGTTAGATGAAACCATGGAAGTCATGGCTAGAATTCGGTATAGGCAACCATTACAAAAAGCAATTTTATATAAAGTAGATTCAGGATTATATGTAGAATTTCAAGAATTACAATCTGCCATTACCGAAGGACAATTTGTAGCTTGGTATCTGGACGATGAATTAATTGGTTCTGGAGTAATTTCTTAGTAGTTTTATAGCATATTAATAGTTTGTTATGATGAACTAGCTTACACTAAGCGTAGTCAAAGTGAATCACCTCAAAAAACATATGTTAATGCAAAATAGAATTACTCAACTTTTCAAAATAAAATACCCAATCATCCAAGCAGGAATGATTTGGAATTCTGGATGGCGTTTAGCTTCTGCTGCTAGTAATGCAGGAGCTTTAGGTTTAATTGGAGCTGGAAGCATGTATCCAGAAGTCTTAAGAGAACATATCCAAAAATGTAAAAAAGCGACTGATAATCCTTTTGGTGTGAATGTGCCTATGCTTTATCCAAACATTCAGGAAATCATGGATATTATTGTGGAAGAAGGCGTAAAAATTGTTTTTACTTCAGCTGGAAATCCAAAAACATGGACTTCTTGGTTACAAGAAAAAGGCATAACTGTTGTTCATGTAGTGAGCAGTGTCAAATTCGCCTTAAAAGCTCAGGAAGCTGGAGTAGATGGGGTAGTTGCTGAAGGTTTTGAAGCTGGAGGACACAATGGAAGAGACGAAACCACAACACTTACTTTAATACCAATGGTAAAAGAGCAATTGCAAATTCCATTAATAGCAGCTGGAGGTATTGCCACAGGAAAAGCCATGTTGGCAGCCATGGTTTTAGGAGCAGATGCAGTTCAAGTAGGAAGTAGATTTGTAGCCAGTGAAGAAAGTTCGGCACATCAAGCTTTTAAGCAAGTGGTTGTTGATGCTAAAGAAGGTGATACCCAATTAACCTTAAAAGAATTGGCTCCTGTACGTTTGATAAAAAACAAATTTTATAACGATTTACAAGAACTATATAAAACGTCTCCAACTCCAGAACAACTTAAAGAATTACTAGGAAGAGCCAGAGCCAAACGTGGTATGTTTGAAGGCGATTTAGAGGATGGCGAATTAGAAATAGGACAAATAGCAGGCTTGATTCACGACATTAAACCAGTGGCAAAAATTGTAACAGATATAATGCAGGAGTTTGAGGAGGCGAAGCAACAAGTTTCAAATCTTTAAAAAATAGTCATGAAATTAAAATACCTTCTTACGCTATTATATTTTGTATTCTGTGTTTCAATAACAACAGCTCAAAAGTCTAGAAAAGTAAAAACCGTAAAGGAAAGCTTATTGAGCTCAACAGCCAAATACGAAGTATTTAAATCTAATAAAAATAAAAAGCATGGCTTTTATAAAGAGTATGATTTTTATTATAAAAGGTTGATTGTTTCAGGAAACTATTCTTTAGGAAAAAAAGAGGGTTTATGGAAAGAATGGTATCAATCTGAAGTTTTAAAAAGTGAAGGTTATTTTTTAAATGATAAAGAGGTAGGTGTCTGGTTATTTTATGATGATGAAGGAAAGTTACTTCATAAATTCGATTTCGATAAAAATGCATTACTATACTCTAATGAATGTGGTAATGATAAAGAATATGAAGTCATTATTGACGGAGAATCTATTTGGAAAACACTCGATTGTCCTCCTTCTATTCTTGGTGGGATAAATTGTATGGGAGTAGATATTAATAGTGCCTATATAATTTCAAAGAGCAAGTATAATTCCAATGGGGTAGGAGGGATTGAAGCAAATATTTCCATATTAATCAGAAAAGATGGAACTGTTGGAGATATGAAATCGAATGATTCTTTTTTAAATTCTGACTATATTAAAATTTTTGAAGATATAATTAACGACAGCAAAAATGAATGGTTGCCAGCTGAGCTGAATGGAGAAAAAGTTGATGCTTATATAAATTTTAAATCTAGGATAACAAGTACTAGGAGAAAGGAGTAATTTTTTATGTACTATCTATTATTTTTTTAATAATTTTTTAATAGAAAACGATACAACCTACTAGAACCATTATCAGCTTTATTGAGTTCAGAAACTAATTCTTCAGTAGTTAAAGGTTTTTCTTGATTGATTTTCGTGTTGTCTCTCTTACTTGTAAAATATAAGGTATTCGTTTTGGTGTCTACAAAAGGACAATAATCCATTTTATCTGAATTTACAATTCCTCCTAAATTTTTAGCAACAGTCCAATGATTATCTTTTTTGAAACTGATGTATAAATCACCACTTCCAAAACCATCTTTTCGGTTATAACTCCCAAAGACTAAATAAGACTCGTCTGGAGCAATAAAAGCATTGTATTCATAGCCATCAGAGTTTATAGCATGACTTAATTTTACAGGTGTTTGATATGCACCATTTTTAAATTCACTGACATAAATATCATCCTTCGTCTTTAAATCTGGGTTGTCTCTAGTAAAATAGAAATTCCCATTATTAGCTATAGAAGGATAGAATTCTCCATGTTCCGTATTTATTGGAAATCCCAAATTTATGGGTTCAGACCAAGTATCACTTAAAGTATGTCTTTCAACAAACCAAATATCAAAATCTTTGGGTTCAAGAGTTTCGTTAGATAATGGTCTGGTTGACACAAAATAAAGTTTCAATCCGTCGTTTGAATAAAAAGGTTCCAAATCGAAAAACTGACCAGAAAATGAAGCTACTTTTGGTGTAGACCAACTATTATTAGTTTTCTTTGAAATTACAATAGCTGATAAATTTCCCATGACACTTTGAGCTGTAAACATCATTTCATTGCCATTTGGTGATATGGCAAGATCTCTAACATTTGGAAAATTACTAATGAATTCGGCTAAAAATAATTCAGGAGCTTCTTGAGAAATACCCAAAAAACTAAAAAAAAATAACAAAGTAGTACTAATAGATTTCATATAATTATTTTGAAACAAGATACTACACGAATTTTATTAGATATCTTAAAATCATGTTAATCTAGGATAAAAAACAACCTTAGTTAGTTTAACAAAAACCTAAATACTACTTTTGCCAAATGGTTTTAAGCAACTATACAAAGGAATTTAAATACAACTGGAAACTATCTGCTCCTGTCATGTTAGGTATGCTAGGTCATACTTTTGTACAGTTTATTGATAATATTATGGTTGGGCAATTAGGTACAGCTGAATTAGCTGCAGTCTCTTTAGGAAACTCTTTTATGTTTATTGCTATGTCTTTGGGTATTGGTTTTTCTACAGCCATTACACCTTTAGTGGCCGAAGCAGATGCTGCTAAAAACTTTTCTCGTGGGAAATCGGCTTTCAAACATGGCTTGTTCTTGTGTACGGTTTTGGGCATTTCTTTATTTCTTTTAGTGTTTTTTGCAAAACCACTTATGTATTTAATGAAACAACCTATTGAAGTTGTTGAGTTAGCCATTCCGTATTTAGATTTGGTAGCGGTTTCTTTAATACCGTTGATTATTTTTCAAGCTTTTAAACAATTTAGTGATGGGTTGTCTATGACTAGATATCCGATGTATGCCACTATTTTAGCAAATGTGGTGAATGTGTTTTTAAACTATGTTTTAATTTTTGGAAAACTCGGATTTCCTGAACTAGGGATTGTCGGTGCTGCTTATGGAACTTTAGCTTCTAGATTAGTAATGGTAGCCTATATATGGTGGTTACTTAAAGGGAAGGAAAAATCTAAAGCCTATGTAACCAACATCAAGTTTTTTACCTTAAACAAGCTCATGCTAAAAAAACTGATGAATTTGGGTTCACCAAGTGCTATGCAAATGTTTTTTGAAGTTGCTATTTTTACTGCTGCTATTTGGTTAAGTGGCTTATTGGGTAAAAATCCACAGGCAGCCAATCAAATAGCATTAAATCTATCGTCTATGACCTTTATGGTGGCTATGGGATTAAGTGTAACTGCTATGATTAGAGTAGGGAATCAAAAAGGATTAAAGAACTATATAGAACTAAGACGAATAGCCTTTTCAATTTTTTTATTAGGTACCATTTTTGCAGTATTTTTTGGCCTCTTGTTTTTTCTGTTTCATAACCAATTACCAAAGATATATGTTGATTTTAACGATTTAAAAAACTTGACAGATAATACAGAAGTAGTCAGTATAGCTTCAAATTTACTTATAGCTGCAGCAATCTTTCAGATTAGCGACAGTATACAAGTGGTCATGCTTGGTGCCTTAAGAGGGTTACAGGACGTAAAAATACCAACTATTATAACTTTTATTTCTTATTGGATTATTGGTTTTCCAATTAGCTTTTTCTTAGGAAAAGAAGAGGCTTATGGTAGTTTTGGTATATGGCTAGGTTTACTTGCTGGCTTAACAACAGCTGCCATTTTATTGTATATTCGATTTAATTATTTAACAAAAAGGTTAATTTTGTCAAACAACTAACAACTAACAACTAACAAGATGGACTTCCCAAAATTTTTACTAGGCGATAACACCGATTTTCCAAGTGCTATTTTTGTAATACATACCGAGTTTCCTAGATTTATTATTAATTTAGAAAATGACGAGGTAGAGTGGCTTGAAGATTTTGATCAACACGATCAAAAAGAACTCGAAATTGAAGCAGAGGGCTTAATCCAACAAGCTACTGATTTTTATGATAGAGAAATTTCTCGTTACGAAGACTAAAAAAATACTTTAAGTACTTTAGCCACTTATAAATTTAGGCACTATTTTATGTTAGAACAACTTTTACAATTAGATACCGATCTTTTTTTATACCTTAATAATTTAGGAACCATAACTTGGGATGCCTTTTGGATGTTTTATACAACTAAATTTTATTGGATTCCATTATATGCCTTGTTGTTGTATTTAATTTTTAAACAACAAAGTCTAAAAATGTTTTTCTATACAATTGTAATAGTTGCACTTATGGTAACATTTACAGACCAAATAACTAATTTATTTAAACATGGATTTATGCGTCCAAGACCTTGTCATGAAGAAGCGTTACAAAGCCTTATGCGATTAGTAAAACCATCCTGTGGAGGGAAATATGGCTATTTCTCAGGTCATGCATCTAACTCTATGGCTGTAGCAGTATTTACAGGTTTGTTATTAAGACATAAATACAAATACCTGATTTTCATCTTATTATTCTGGTCTGCTTTAATGGGTTACAGTAGAATTTATATTGGAGTTCATTACCCACTAGATGTTTTAAGTGGTTTTACTTTTGGAGCACTTTCAGGCTATATGTTTTTTAAAATAAGTCAATTTATAAAGCATAAATACAACCCTCATTAAGTTATTTTCTTTCAAAAATATAATACACATTTAAAAGTCTGTCTTTGTATTGATTAGAATCTTCAGAAACTCGATTTAAATTATAGGTAGTTATTTTCTCAATGTTATAAGTTACTTCTAAGGAATTTAAAGTGTTTTCTTCTAATGTGTTTTTTGTTAGAATTCCAAACTTGCTGACTTTAGGTAAGCTTTCTACACCTTCATCAAAAGAAATAAAGGGGATTTTCCCACCATAATACCAAAGCATTTCTGGAGAAACATACCTCTCAGCATATATAGGTATTCCTTGTTTTTCCATATCAGCTTTTAAGTTAGAAATAGGATTATAGCTATCGCTTATTAAGCCTCTAGTAAGAGGTAAGGCCGTAATTATAACTGCAGCAAAAAACAATACAGTTAAATTAAATACTCTTACCATGTTTCCCTTTTTTAATGAGAATATAATTGAAACACCAATAATTAATAATGTCATTGAAGCCAATATAAATATTAGCAAATGGCTAGAAATGTTGTCTTTTAAAAACACATAACCTAAAATAGGAAATACTAATCCCAAACAAGCTATCAGTCCAAAATTAAAATAGACAGGAATAGTTTCCTTTTTATTAGTCATGGTTTTAAAATATTTAATCAAATAATCGATATAAAAACCAATATTGATGGCAAGAGGAATTAATACTGGCATTAAATATCTAGATTTCTTTTCTGGAATAATTGATAATAAAACCACAGCAAAAAGCGTCCATAACAAGCTAAATTGATAAACTTTTAAATAACTAACTCTAGATTTTAAATAAGGATATAGTAAGCTTATAAAGGCTGGAATTGTCCAAAGTCCACTTTGAACAAAAAAGCTCCAATAATAGTAAAAAGGTCTTACATTGTAACTAGACCAATTGGAGGTTTCTCTTTCTGTAATCGCATTAAAAGTTTCAGGATCTTGAAACCTAACATATAAATACCACCAACCACCAATAATTAAAGCCAGAATTAAGATGCTTACAAACGAAAAGGCTTTTGCTCTTACATGCTTGTATTTGAAAGTGAATCCATATGCAATTAAAAAGGGAAGCAATAAAGCATATATTGAAATTGGACCTTTGCATAAAATAGAAAATCCTATAAATATACCTGCTAATAGAGTATGTTTCCAGTAGTTTTTTTCTTTATTAAAAACTAATATTAAGTGGTAAATAGCAACACACATAAAGCCATGAGTAAAAATATCCCAAGGAGCTTCAATGGTAATTCCAATAATATAAAAAGAGGTTAAAGCTATAAAAGCATTTCTAGAACTTAATGATATATCATCTGTTGTTATCTTAGAAATCTTAAAAATAAAAACTCCAATTAATACAACAAATAAAATAGCAGGAAGCCTTAAAGCATATATGCTTTTTAACCCAAATAACATGCCAGAAAAAGCAGTTAACCATGTTGGCAAAGGTGGTTTTTGGTATCTGGGTTCACCATTTATAGTGGTTAATAGCCAGTTGCCATCTTGTACCATTTCTCTGGCAGTAATGAAATTTCTGGCTTCCATTATGGAGACATCAATTACGTTTAAATTGGGTAATAACATGATTAATGAAAAGACACAAATACTTAAAATAGGATATTCTTTAAATAATTTAATCACGAACTTTCTGTATTAAAACTAGATTTCTAATGTATATAATAGTTCCTAAAATATGACCAACAAAAAGAACAGGGTCTTTTCTAAAAATGGCATAAGTAAGAATCATTATGGAACCTACTAAGCTTAGTATCCAAAATCCTAAAGGTAAGGCAGATTCTTTTCGTCTTTCTGAATAGATCCATTGATAAACAAAACGAAGGGTAAAGACAATTTGAGATACAATCCCTAAAACCAATAACCAAAATGGGATGGCTTCATTTTTAAATAATAATTCCACATCAATCACATTGTTATTGTAATAGAATATGACAATAAGAATAGGCATAAAAAACAAAAATAACTGGATTAGCTTTGGTAATCGTTGCCATTGATTTTGAAGTTGTAAATTTCTAATATAGATGAAGTAGGTAAGAGCCTGCCCGAACATAATGGCAAAATCATTTCTTAAATACCCATAAATAAACAATAAAAAGGATGCGATTAAACTTAAAGACCAAAACAGCGTTGGAGTGGTTACTTGTTTTTGTTTTTCAGATGTTAGCCATTGAATAATTAGTCTGGAAGAAAATAAAATCTGTGCTAGAAACCCAATGCTATATATGATCCAGCTACTCATTAACCTTTTTTAGCAACGGAATAATTAATATACTTTTTCTTCATCCACAAATAAGCAAAACAATCCATTAAAGGCCCAAGTAAACGATTCCACAATCCAAATTTGGCAGTTCCAGCTATCCTAGGAAAATGCTGCACAGGAATTTGAATCACTTTGCCTTCTTGCAATAAAATCATGGCAGGTAGAAATCGGTGTAACCCATTAAACATAGGAATACGTTTGGCATAATCTGTTTTAATAACTTTTAACGGACAACCAGTATCGTCCATCCCATCTTGAGTAAAAGCACGACGAATACTATTAGCAATGGTAGACGATATATTCTTAATAAAACTATCTTTTCTATTAGCACGAACTCCAGTAACTAAATCGTATTCACCTACATGTTCAAGCAATAAATTAAAATCTTCAGGAGCTGTTTGTAAATCGGAATCAATATATCCAACTAGTTCTGTGTCAGTATAATCAAACCCAGCTTTTATGGCAGCACTTAAACCTCTATTTTCTTTAAAACTAATAAAGGTGAAATCTGGTTGTCTGTGGCAAATAGTTTCAATAAGGTCTAGACTTGTGTCTTTAGAACCATCATTAACAAAAAGAATTTTGGTTTTTTTAGTTGCTATTTTTATATAGTCAAATAAAGCCTGTTCAACACGAATTAAATTATCTTCTTCATTATATACTGGAACTATAATGGTAAAATCGTAATTCATAAATGGATTGTTGGTTTTACAAATGTATTCTTTTTTAAAGAATTCTAATCTTACAGAAAAAAAATGTTTCTTTGTACTATTAATTTGTAATGAAAACTCCTTAATTATAATCCACAAACAGCTTTATTAGAAGGAGTTAAAAAGCAAGTGGAATGGTATGAAGCCAATTTTATAACTTAATTTTATACGCATACCTTTAAAAAAATACTAATAGTTTAGTAAATAATTATTAGTTAAAGATTATTTGGTTACTCCTTCCTTTAAAGAATAACTCATCTCTTCAAAGTAAAATGAGAACGGTATACCTTAGATTGTCCATTTTCTTTAAAAGATAATACAAACCAATAGTCGCTAGCGGGTAAGAGGTTTCCATTATAGGTACCATCCCATCCTGGACCAGAAGGTTTAATACTTGCAACTAATTTTCCAAAACGATCAAATATATTAATATTAGCTTCTGGCTGATTACTCATGGCAGATATATTCCAGATATCATTATAGCCATCTTGATTTGGAGTTACAAATTTTGGATAACTAATAATTCGTATATCATCAATAATAATATAGCCACAAGAAGGATTATCTGTTTTTCTATCATAAACATAAACTGTGTGTAAACCACCACTAACGTTAGTAAACACACCACCATTATTTAAAATTGGACCATTATCTAATTGAAACCAATACTCACCATAACCCTCTACTGTTATCGTTATACTTGGGTTTGGATCGAAAGTGTCTGATTGAGAAACACTAACAAATACTGCTTGTCCGGATTGGATAACTTCAAAAGGTTCACTAAGTTCAGAAGTACAATTTGCAACAGAATTAATTTCTGTTATTGAAAGTGTATATAATCCTGGAGCATTTGTATCTACCACATAAGTACTTTGATTAGCACCAATTATCTCAGTGCCATCCAAAAACCAGGTATATTGATAATTAGGATCCTGTAAATCGCTCATTAAGGTCACTTGGTTTTGTACAATGCCTGTTTCAAAATCAACACAAATGGTGTTTTGTCCATCTACTGAAGTAATGACAGGTTTTAAAATTGGACTTACAGTATAGCTAAATGAGGTTGTTGCAAAACAAATATCTGGAATATGAATATTTGTAACTCGAATATAAATAGTTTGATTGTAAGCCGTTGTATTAATAAATGCTGATGGATCAATTATTGAGTTAAAACCATCTATAGCATCCTGACTGTTCCAATAATAGCTAACTTGATAATCGACTGGATTTTGACCATTTAATACTTCAGAATCTAAACTTGTTAAATCAAATGGGTAAAATCCATCATTAGTACCATCGTAATCACATTCAATAACAGGGAGTGGCATGGTTACCGTTGCAGCATCTTCAACAATTAAATCAAACGGAAAAATAGATGAACATAATGATGTATTATTTGAAATATTTACATAAATAGTTTGAAAATAAGCTGTTATGTTGGCATATGGATTTGTTGAAATTAATATAGTTGCAGCAGAATCTTCATAAAAAGCGACTGTATAATCTGCAGGGTTTTGTGTATTGCCTAATATGTTTGGTATTTCAGCTATTAAATTAAAACTATCAATGCCATTACCACTAGTGCTGCAAGCTGTTAAATTATTTAATGCAATTGTAGGAAAAGGGTTGACAATAATTTCCATAGTTTGAGAAGTAGCACATTGTCCAGCATCAGGAGTAAACGTATAGGTTGTAGTTGTAGTATTATCAATTGCAGGATTCCAGAATCCAGTTACACCATTATTAGATGTGGTTGGTAATGGGTTTAAAATCTCGCCATTACAGATAGGAGTAATTTGTGTAAACACTGGTGTAATAATTGGATTTACAATAATTTCCATGGTTTGAGAAGTAGCACATTGCCCAGTATCTGGTGTAAATGTGTAGGTAGTTGTTGTCGTATTATTAATTGCTGGATTCCAAATTCCAGTAACACCATTGTTCGATGTAGTGGGTAAAGTTTGCAAAGTATCTCCTTCACAAATTGGTGTAATCTGTGTAAATATGGGTGTTATGATAGGGTTTACAACAATTTCCATAGTTTGAGAAGCAGCACACTGTCCTGGATCTGGTAAAAAAGTATAGGTAGTAGTAGTTGTATTGTCTAAAGCAGGACTCCATGCTCCTGTTATACCATTATTTGATATTGTTGGTAATGGAGTTAAAACATCACCATCACAAATAGGAGCTACTTGTGTAAATAATGGGGTAGTAGATGGGTTTACTATTATTTCCATTGTTACTACTATGCCACATTGTCCAGTATCTGGAGTAAAGGTATACGTTGTTGTTGCCGTATTATCAATTGCAGGACTCCAAATTCCAGTTACACCATTATTGGAAGTGGTTGGTAATGCAGTTAAAGGCTCTCCATTACAAATAGGAGCCACTTGTGTAAATATTGGAGTAATATTAGGGTTTACTACTATTTGCATAGTTTCAACAGTGCCACACTGTCCTACATCAGGAGTAAAGGTATAGGTGGTAGTAGTTGTATTGTCTATTACAGGACTCCAGGTACCTGTTACTCCATTATTTGATGTAGTGGGTAAAGCTTGCAAAGCATCACCTTCACAAATAGGAGCTACTTGTGTAAATAGTGGTGTTATAATAGGGTTTACAACTATTTGCATGGTTTCTGCTGTTGCACATTGTCCAGCATCTGGAGTAAAGGTATAGGTAGTAGTTGTTGTATTGTCTAAAGCAGGGCTCCAAGTTCCTGTAATACCATTGGTTGATGTGGTTGGTAAAGGCGCTAAGGCTTCTCCATTGCAAATAGGTGATACTTGTGTAAATAATGGCGTTATGATTGGGTTTACTATAATTTCCATAGTGTCTACCAATGCACATTGCCCTGGGTCAGGAGTAAAAGTATAGGTAGTAGTTGTTGTATTGTCTAAAGCAGGACTCCATACTCCTGTAACACC
>NZ_VSFC01000023.1 GCF_008084905.1 Xanthomarina maritima
TTTTTAGAATCCCGATTCATTTTTTGAGTCGGGATTTTTTTTATTCTTTTTTTTAATACATGTGTTTATTGTAAAAACACCTTTTATAAATTCCATACACTATCTATACACTATCTATACTTGAGCCATTAAGTTGACCCGTCCTAATATAACTAAACAGATTAATTAATAAATCCTAATATAATTATACAACTCATTTTCTTAATCCTAAAATGACTGATAGTTTTTCCAACTTTTTTTTAACATTGTTGTTTTTAAATGCGCTTGATTAGGTGTCAGATAATCACAACTCGCATGAGGTCTTAATCTATTTTAGTTCTCAATGCTTTTTGAGATATGGTTTTGGGTTTTCTCAAGCCCCATAGCACTCGTGTGTAAATTAAACTCTGTTTTTATAATTCCATTCACGCGTTCAGCTATAGCATTTTCATATGGGTCACCATTTTCTGTCATGCTAATTGCCATCTTGTTTTTGAGCAATAACCTGACGTAATGATGCGAACAATACTGTGAGCCCCTGTCGGAATGATGGATCATTGGTTCCTGGTATATTTTATTGTCCAAAGCCATTTTTAAAGCATCCAGACAGCCTTGTGCCGTTAAATCCATTCTAAAACTATATCCCATTATTTTTCTTGAGTAAGCATCCGTTATTAAACTTAAATATCCCCATTGATTAACCATTCTGATTTAGGTGATATCGCTAACCCAAACCTGTTCTGGTCGGATTATGGTTATTTCCTTGATTAGATTGCTATACTTTTTCATCCAATGTCTTGAATTTGTTGTAACAGCTTTACGTTTTCGTTGTCTGACCAATAATTTGTGGTCAGATAATAAATTAAATAGATAATCTCTCCCTATAGTTATATTATGAGACAAAAGGCTGTTTTACAATAGAAAATGTAGTTTTCGAGTCCCTAATTTGGATAACTGTTTTCTAATATCGATAACTTCCTGAAGAATGATATCTTCTTTAATCATGCTACGCTCTTTACGCCACAGGGCATCATAGTAAGCATGTCTTGTTTTACCAAATAATCGACACAACAAGCCTATTCCTTGTTTAGGAAAATCTTGTTTCATTTTTTGGACTGTTTGGCACCAGACTTTTTTCTGATATCGATTTTCAGCTGCTCCTCGGCCACATCAATCAGTGTATTTAAGGCCTTTATTTTTAATTCTGCCTCCTGTAGAGCTTTCTCTAAAGCTTGTTTGTCCGGTGATTTTTGCTTTGCCATTTGAGGTTGGATTTTAGCATAAAAATCAACTTTTTCTTCCTTAAAACGTAATATCCAATCTCTAATGGTTTTTTTAGTTTTGATATTATAGGCTGTTTGAGCTTCTTTGACGGTCATTCTCCCTTACTCAATAGCTGAGACGATTGTGCGCTTTTGTAGTTTCGTGTAGCTCTTTCATTTGAGGTTTAGATGGTAATGTTCTAAACCGTATCGTTTCATCCAGATGTCCAATGAGCTTTTTCCCAGTTTGTAGATCCATTTGGCTTGTATTCTTGGAAGGCCAGTTTCTACTTCTTTGACAATTTTTAAAATTAGTCGTTTGTCATAACGTCCATTCTTACTTGACCTTTCTTGGTAATTTGTGTCTTGTTTTATTGTTTCCATACACTTGTTTTAGTGTATAGCTATATTAGGACTAGACATATAGCTATATTAAGACTAGACACATAATTTATAAGTATTAATAAAATTTGCTAAGATGAAATTCTTCAAGAAAATATTCATTAAATTAGTTTCTATGAAAATTATTATTCAATCAGCAATAAAGACATTAAATAAAACAGAATATATACTTTCTAATATATCCAATGAAATATTTTGCGATACAACAATACCTCCATATAACTCAAGTATAGGATCTCATATTAGACATGTTTTAGATTTTTATGATTGTATTTTAAAAGATAGTAGCAAAATTGATTTAATTGCAAGAAAAAGAAATTTAGAAATTGAACAAAATTGTAAAAATGCTTTAGATTACTATAATGAAATTATTGAAAAATTGGGAGCTTTAAATGAAGATGATTTAGAAAAAATTGTTTTTGTAACTGATGATTTAGGTTTAGGGAAAACAGTTATTAAGTATACTTTTTCAGCATTAATGGCTCAAGCAAATAGCCATACTATACATCATTATGCAATAATAAATTACATTTTAGATGGATTAGGAAATAGTTTAAAGGATGATACATTTGGCTACAATCCAACAACACCAAAAGTAAAAAACTTTAATTAGAAGCTTTATAAAACATACTATCCATTATAGTTTTAAGTCCAATAAAAGCTAAATATATAGCAAGTACACAAATCAATAAAGATAAAATTAAGAGAGGAATGTAAAGTGTTTTTTCTTGATTACTGAATGAAACATACATTAAAATGGGACCTAAGAACATACATACCAGTGACATTCCCATTTTTTTTATTCCTTTTATAAGTATTTCTTTATTAGTTCTTTTAGTTTCCATTTTTAAAATTTTGAATAGCCTCTCGAACGTTTTTGTATTTTAATAACAGTTTATAAGCTAGGTCTTCAGAAATATTAAGTTCATTCATAATTATCTTTGTGCCTCTTTCCACTAGCTTATTATTGCTTAGCTGCATATCTACCATCTTATTTCCTTTTATATGGCCTAATTTAATCATTACAGTAGTTGTAATCATATTAAGTACTAGTTTCTGGGCAGTACCAGCTTTCATTCTTGAGCTTCCAGTTACAAATTCGGGGCCAACAATGACCTCAATTGGAAATTGAGAAGTATTAGAAAGTGGACTGTTTTTATTACATGTAACGCATCCGGTTATAATGTTATTTTGATTGCACTTTTCTAAGCCACCAATTACATATGGTGTTGTGCCAGATGCAGCAATACCAATTACAATATCTTTAGCATTAATGTTATATGTTTTTAAATCTTCCCAGGCTTGTGTTGTAGAATCTTCAGCAAATTCGACAGCTTTTCTAATTGCTTTATCTCCACCAGCTATAAGGCCAATTACTAAATCATGAGATACACCAAAAGTTGGAGGGCATTCAGAAGCATCTAAAATTCCTAACCTACCACTTGTACCTGCGCCAATGTAAAAAAGGCGACCATTATTTTGTAGTTTTTCAACAATTTGAGTTATTACATTTTCAATTTGAGGAATGGCTTTTTCAACTGCTAAAGGAACCGTTTTGTCTTCAGAATTAATATTTGTTAATAATTCTGAAATCGACATCTTTTCTAGATGATTAAAATTAGAATCCTGCTCTGTTATTTTTATAAAATTCATAGAATCAAAATTACATATTTTTAATCTATTGATATATTTAATACTTAAAATATTAATTACTCAACAATGGTATAATTTATTTCAGAAACTTCTGAAAGTCTAAAGTAACCTAAAGGATAATTATTAGAATTAGAAATATTTATACAGTTTCCTCTTACTGTAGCAGGCTGTGTTTCGAAAGGACCACCAGATTCACCTGTTTGTTGTAAAAGGATATACATAAATTCATAAAAGCGTTCTGAAACGCCATGATTTCTAATAGTTACACTGTCTCCTGGTTCTATGTCTTCATTAACATAAAAGCCAAAAATTAAATTTCCATTTACAAATTCATCTTTAAATGTATCTAATGTTTTTATAACAGGAATACTAGGAATGAATTCAAAAAAATAATAGTTTTCTTCATTTTCAGGATCTGTAAAAAAAGCTTTTAATTCTGTGTCTTCTCCTGTGAATCCACCTTCTAAATTTTGTTCAACAAACTCAATTTCTGGAACCGCTAATAAAGTTTCTGTACCAGTATAAGTTTCATTGTTATAGATAACAGTTAATTGATATTGAGCATTGATAACAGGAATAAATGTAGAGTTTACATAAATACCAGATTCTCCATCTTCAATAAAATTGAATATATTACTATTTTCATCTGTTATAAATACTTGCGCATTATTTGCAGGAGGAATTTCTTCATCGAAATATGGAGCCGTTAGAGTTAATTTAATAAACTGTTCGTTACCTACTGTTCCTTTGTACCAATTTATTGAAGCATCAATTACTAATCTAGGATCTGATTTAGGAACATCTACTTCTATCACATCTTCACATGAAAAGAAATTAAAGAAAATAAAAACTATATATATGTGTGTTAATTTCATGGTATTAAAATTTAAAATTATAAGAAATAGAAGGAACGATTCCGAAAATAGATAGTTTAACAGCTTCGTTAGCTCCAGAATCTACATTTTCTCTAAATGAAATTGAGGAAGCGTTTCTTCTGTTATATACGTTATAGATTCCAAATACCCATTCACTTTGCCATCCTTTTATTTTTTCTGGTTTAGGGACGTAAGTAGCTGAGAAATCTAGTCTATTGTAACTTGGTAATCTATACTCATTTCTTTGGCCATAATTAGGCACATTAATTCCATTGTATTCGTATTGAGCATTTGGATAGGTAACAGGTTGACCAGATTGGAAAACAAAATTGGCATTAAAGCGCCATCTTCTATTTAGATCATAACTACCTGTAAATGATATATCATGAGTTTTATCGTAGGCAGTACTATACCATTCACCATTGTTAATTCCAGGTTCTTCAGATGTTCTTCCTGGTGTTTGTTGTTCAGACTTTGATAAAGTATATGCTATCCAACCTTTAAATCGACCTTCGTTTTTTCTAAATAATATTTCTAAACCGTAAGCTCTCGCTTTACCATTTAAAATAACTTGTTCAATGGCATTATTTGCAATAAGATCAGCTCCATCAATATAATCAATTCTGTTTTGTATTTTCTTGTAAAAAGTTTCAGCTTCTAAAGAATACATATGGTCTTTTAAGTTTTTAAAATATCCAATTGCAACCTGATCAAGTATTTGTGGTTTTATATATTTACCACTAGGGGTCCAAATGTCTAATGGTGTAGGAGAGCTTGTATTTGATAATAAATGCAAATATTGATTTAAACGATTGTAGCTTGCTTTAATTGACGTGTTATTGTTTAACTCATAAGCTAATGCAACTCTAGGTTCTAAAGCCCCAAATGATTTAATAATATCACTTCTTTTATAAGTTTCAGTTCCTATAGGTTCTGCTTTCTCATAAATTTGAAGTTCTTGATTATATAGTACAGCCTCATTGTTTTGGTAAGTATTTAATTCATCTTGACCTAAACGCAAAAAGGAACTATATCTTAAGCCATAAGATGCCATTAATTTATTAGATAATTTATGTTCAACATCTAAATAAATGGCATTTTCTAAAGCAAATTTATCAATTAATTTATCTGCATTGATTCCAGAATCTTCACCAGTTGGTTTAATATCTCCAGGATTAAATTTATAATAAATACTATTTAGCCCATATTGAATTTTAATTTTTTCGCTCAAATAATGTTTGAAATCATATTTTAAATTGAAATTTCTTATGCCTGAATCCCAATTAAATCCAACAAATTCAAGGTTTAAGCCATAGTAATAATCTGAATAAATTAAAGACAGATTGGAAAAGAGTTTGTTTGAAAATAAGTGGTTCCATCTTAAATTAAACACTGAGTTACCATACGTGTTTTTAAAACTATCATTAAAACTAAATACATCTCTTCCAAAATAACCTGATACATAAACATTGTTGTTTTGATTTAGTTTATAGCTAATTTTAGTATTTAAATCATAGAAGTACGCTTTGTTCTCTATATCGAATAAAGGCAAGAATAAATGTGCATAAGTAGCTCTTCCACCTAATAGAAAGGAGCCCTTTCCTTTATTAATAGGACCTTCTGCTAAAAGACGACTTGATATAAGTCCAATACCACCATTCATGTGGAACTTGTTACTATTTCCTTCTTTTTGATAGATGTCTAAAACAGATGAAACACGACCTCCATAACGAGCTGGAATACCTCCTTTATACAATTTTAAATCTTTTATGGCATCTGGATTAAAAACAGAAAACAAACCAAATAAATGTGAAGAGTTAAAAATTGTAGCTTCGTCTAATAGTATCAAATTTTGATCTGCTGCACCACCACGAACGTTAAAACCTGAAGCACCTTCGCCAGCGTTAGTTACACCTGGTAATAATGTAATGGCTCTAATAACATCAGCTTCTCCTAAAACTACTGGAATTTGTTTAATTGTGCTTGATGTTAATGTATTCAAACTCATTTGTGGTTTTCGAATATTGAGTCTTTCTACATTTTTTTTTATGACGACCTCATTTAGACTTTCTACAGATTCTTCTAAACTGAAATCTCTTGTTAGATCTTCATTTAAATTAATAGTTTCTGAAATTTCTTCAAACCCTAAATAGCTAATAATAATTTTATAAGTGCCTTTTGGAAGTGTAATGGAATAAAATCCATATTCGTTTGTGATGGCACCTGAATTTAATTCTGGGAATAATATGTTAACACCAATTAGTGTTTCATTACTATTTAAGTCTGAAATGATCCCACTCAGTGTTACTTTTTCTTGAGAAAATGCCCAATTAGAGTTTAATCCGATTACAAGAAGTAACCAGAAAATGCGTAAATTCATAAAGGTTGCAATTTTTAATAAAGCTATAAAAAAAGCTCCTTAATAGGAGCTTTTAACAAAATCTTTATAATTAATTTATTGATTTTAATATGTTATTTAATGTTAAACTTGGACGCATTACATTATTTGTTAACATATTATCTGGCTCATAATACCCTCCAATATTTGTAGGGTGTCCTTGAACATTATTTAATTCATCTAAAATTATATTTTCGTTTTTCGATAAATTAGCAGCAATTGGAGTAAATATATCTTTTAATTGGGTGTCTTTGTTTTGATTTGCCAAAGATTCAGCCCAATACATGGCTAAATAAAAGTGACTACCTCTATTGTCTATTTCTCCAACTTTTCTAGAAGGGCCTTTTTTATTATCTAATAATTTTTCTGTAGCAAGATCTAATGAGTCAGCTAAAACTTGGGCTTTAGGGTTATTAGAAACTTCAGAAACGTGTTCAAGAGAAACAGCTAATGCTAAAAATTCTCCTAAAGAATCCCAACGTAAGTGGTTTTCTTCTAGTAATTGTTGTACGTGTTTTGGTGCAGAACCACCAGCTCCAGTTTCAAATAATCCTCCACCATTCATTAATGGAACAATAGATAACATTTTGGCACTTGTACCTAATTCCAGAATAGGGAATAGATCTGTTAAATAATCTCTTAATACATTTCCAGTTACAGAAATGGTGTCTTTTCCATCTTTAACTCTTTCTAATGTAAATTTTGTTGCTTCTATTGGAGAAAGAATTCTAATATCTAGACCAGAAGTATCATGATTTGGTAAGTAAGTATTTACTTTTTTAATTAATTCAGCATCATGAGCTCTGTTTTTGTCTAACCAAAAAACAGCAGGTGTTTGTGAAGCTCTGGCTCTTGAAACAGCTAATTTAATCCAATCCTGAACTGGAGCATCTTTTACCTGGCACATGCGCCAAATATCTCCAGATTCTACTTTGTGTTCTATTAAAGTATTTCCTGAAGCATCTATAACACTTACAGTTCCATTTGATTGAATTTCGAATGTTTTATCGTGAGAACCATATTCTTCAGCTTTTTGAGCCATTAAACCAACATTTGGAACAGTTCCCATGGTTGTAGGATTAAAGGCACCATGTTTTTTACAGAAATCAATGGTTGCTGTATAAACACCAGCATAACTACTATCTGGAATAACTGCTTTTGTATCTTGTTGTTTTCCTTCAGCATTCCACATTTGGCCAGAAGTTCTAATCATAGCAGGCATTGAAGCATCAATAATAACATCACTAGGTACATGAAGGTTTGTTATGCCTTTATCACTATTTACCATAGCTAATGCTGGGCCATTATTATAAATAGTATTAATGTCTTGTTCTATTTCTTTACGTTTTGCTTCAGGTAATTCTTGAAGTTTTTCAACTAAATTTCCAAAACCGTTATTTACATCAACTCCTAAAGTTTTAAAAGTATCATTATGTTTATCAAATAATTCTTTAAAAAAGACTCTTACAGCATGACCAAAGATAATAGGGTCGCTCACTTTCATCATCGTTGCTTTCATATGCAAAGAGAATAGTACATCGTTGTTTTTTGCATCTGTAACTTGGGCTTCTAAAAATTTGATTAATTCTTTTTTACATAAAACTGTAGCATCAATAATTTCACCTTCTAATAGGTTAAGATTGCTTTTTAATGTCTCTGTAGTTCCATTCCCTCCTTTAAATTGAATAGATACAGTTGTAGCTTTATTTAGTGTAACAGATTTTTCGTTATGTGCAAAATCTCCTTCACTCATTGTAGCTACATGTGTTTTCGAATCTTTACTCCAAGTACCCATAGAATGTGGATTTTTCTTGGCATAATTTTTAACAGCTTTAGGTGCACGTCTGTCTGAATTTCCTTCACGAAGCACTGGATTTACGGCAGATCCTTTAATTTTATCGTATCTAGATTTTATGTCTTTCTCTGATTCGTTTTTTGGCTCATCTGGATAATTAGGTAAATTAAATCCTTTAGTTTGTAATTCTTCAATAGCATCTTTTAGTTGAGGAATAGAAGCGCTAATATTTGGAAGTTTAATTATGTTAGCTTCAGGTTTCTTAACAAGTTCTCCTAATAATGCTAAATCGTCGTTTACTTTTTGATTTTCATTTAAAAAATCTGGAAAAACAGCTAAGATTCTGTTTGCTAACGAAATATCTTTTGTTTCTACATTCACACCTGTTGGTTTTGTAAATGCCTTAATAATTGGTAAAAGAGAATAAGTAGCTAAAGCTGGAGCTTCATCTGTTTTAGTATAAATAATAGTAGACGTATTTGACATAAGGATGTTTTGTTTTATTAATTAGAATGCTCAAATTTTTAAGCCTTGCAAATATACAAAATTCCTATAGGAATTTAGAAGTAGAATATATTATAGCTCTTGATTAATTGAGTAGCTATTTTTAATGAATTACATAAAAAGTTGTTTGATAATTTAGAATTCGATATTTAATAATTCACCACTTAATTGTAACACAATTAATTCTGCAAGTTTGGCATCATATTTAGCTTCATTTCGACTTAATTCTGCATTTCTAAGATTTAATTGAGCCTGTCTGAATTCTATTGAAGTTACTTGACCTAATTTAAATTTTTCTTGAGTTCTTTCGAAATTGTTTACAGAAGTTAGAATATTATGTTCTTGAACACGATAAATAACTAATTTGTTTTGATAATCATCCCAAGAATTATTAAAATCTCTTTCTATGTTAAGAATGAGTTGTTCTTTTTCGAGCTGCTGATTTTCTAAATTTATTTTAGTGTTTTTTACTTGGGTTATTGTTGTACCACCATCAAATAAATTCCAAGCTAAACTAACTCCTCCAGTAAGTCCAGTGTTTAATGTTGATGTTGCAAATGAAGCTGCATTATTATTATTTTTATTCCAGCCATAAGAGCCAATTAGACCTACTGTAGGTAAATATTGAGATTTACGAGATTTAATATCTAACTCTCCAATAGCTATATTTTTTTCTGCTTGTAATAATGCCACGTTATTAGCTTTTGTTTTAGCTAATAAATCTTCTTTGTTTAAATCTAATAAAAAATCGAGATCTGTTTTAACACTAAAATTCTCTGTTAATTGGTTTCCTATAATTACATTTAAATCTCGTTTTGTGTTAATTAAATTCTGTCTTATATTAATTAGGTTTATGCTATCGTTATTGATGTCTACTTCTGCATTTAATACATCTAACATCGTATTTTGGCCATATTCAAATTGATATTCAGATCTTAATAGTCTGTCTCTTGAAATTGTAAGTGTTTGTTCTAATGCAGTCGTATTTTCTGAAATTTTTGCTATAGAATAATAAATAGTAAATAGTTGAATAACAACATTTTCTATGGTTTCTCTAGCCTCTAATTGTGATAAATAAAATTCTTCTTTCAAGCGTTTAAAATTATACTGTCTACCTAAGCCATCGAAAACTACATAATTTAAGTTTACTGATGCATCATAGCGTGAACTTTCAGCACCATTTAATTTGGTTGTTTCTCCATTAGAAAAATTAGCTTCTGTATTGTCTAGATTATAGTTTGCACCTGCATTTCCTGTTACAGTAGGTAAGTAGCCAGAATTTAAAATATTTGAATTATTTTCTGCAATTTCAACTACATTATTAGTAATTTTAATACCATAATTATGCTCTAAAGCTAAAGAGAAAGCCTCTTCTGGGTTTAAAAGCTTTTGAGAAAACAATGGCAAGGAAAATAAAACAAGACTGTATATTATTACTTTTTTAGTGTTCATTTTCTTCTTTTTGTTCTTTAATTGCACGTTCAACTTCTTCTTTTGTAATCGTTTTATTCGTGTATAGCCATTTGGCATTTTTCTTTAAACTGTTACTAAATGATAAAAACAATGGTAAAACTAATAAAGTTAAAACAGTAGCATACCCAATTCCAAATGAGATAGAAATTGCCATAGGTTTTAAAAATTGTGCTTGTCTACTTTTTTCCAAAAGTAAAGGAGCTAATCCAGCAATTGTTGTTAAAGAGGTTAGGAAAATTGCTCTAAATCTTGATTTTCCAGCATCAGTAAGAGCTAAGTCAAAAGACATTCCTGCTTTTAAATTCGTATTAAATTTACCAATAAGTACTAGGCCATCATTTACCATAATTCCAATAAGAGCAATGATTCCTAATAAGGATAATACATTTACAGGGAATCCTAGAAGCCAATGTCCCCAAGCAACTGCAGTTAAACTAAATGGGACTAATAATAAAAGTAAAAGAGGTTGGCTATAACTTCTAAATGTAAAAGCTATGGTTATATATATTAGTAATAAAATAACAGTTCCTGCACTTGAAATGGATGATGATAATTTTTGAGCTTCTCTATTTTGACCTTCAAAAGAAGCTGAAATAGTAGGGTATCTAGATTGTAATTCTGGAATGGTAACCTTTTTTATATCTTCTAAAATATCTGTAGCACTTATGCTTGGGTCTTTTAAATCTGCAGAAACTCTAATCTCACGTTTTCCATCTAAATGATTAATTGCTACATCTCCACGTTCTATAGTATAAGTAGCAATATCTTTTAGTGATACTCGATCTCCAGATGGAGTTATTATACGCATATCTTCCAAATCATTAATAGACTCTCTGTTTGGACGATCATATCTTACCCATACTTTAATTTCATCTTGTCCTCTTTGAAAACGTTGTGCTTGCGACCCAAAAAATCCAGAACGTACTTGAGCCATAACAGTAGTAAGATCCAAGCCTAATAAATAAGCTGTTTCTTTTAATTCTAGTCTTATTTCTTTTATTCCAGCAGGATCATTATCCTCAATATCTTTAAGTAAAGGATTTTCTTGTAAAATATTTTTTAATTCTTTTTTAGCAGCTTTTAGTTCATCAATATTATTCCCTAATAGAGCTACTGAAACTGGACTGCCTCCAAAATTACCACCAGAACCAAAAATTAAACGTTCCGTTCCAATAACTGGCCCAACTAATTCACGTAATCTGTTTGCTACTAAAGATGAATTGATTGCATCTGGTCTTTCTTCTCCAGGCAACATATTAATACTTAATTGAGCACTAGAACTACTGTTTAAAGTTAAAATGGTATTTTCAAAAAGCTCTTTTCCTGTTCCTTTTAAATATTTTTCTGTGAACTCTTGATTGACAATATAGGATTTCTCCTCTATCATAGAAATGATTGAGTCAGTTATTTTTACATTGGTTCCATTTGGCATATCTAATTCAATAGAAACACGATCACTAGCAATGGATGGGAAAATAGTAACACCAATAACACTTCCACCAATAGCACCAAGGGTTAAAACCAAAAGAGCGACAAAAATACCTAAAGACAATATTTTATATTTTAATACAAAGTGCAATATTGGAGCGTAAACATGATCTCTTAAGTATTTCATGATGCGATCTCCATAGGCATTGATGCCTCGCATTTTAGTAAAAAACAGTCTGATTTTAGATGGATTTTCTTGAGGAATTTGTTTTCTTAATGCTTTAGAATGTGCTAAATGCGCTGGTAAAATAATTAAAGCTTCAATTAATGAAATGGCTAGAGTTAAAATTACAATTACAGATACTTCACTAAAAAATTCACCAATTCTACTATCTAAAAAGAGAAATAATGAGAATGCTAATAAGGTTGTAATTATTGCTGAAACAACAGGAGGAATAACTTCCATAGTTCCATCTATGGCTGCTTGGATAGGTGTTTTGCCTTTTTCATAGTGCTGATAAATATTTTCAGCAATTACAATTCCATCATCAACCAATATACCAATAACGATTATCATTCCAAATAATGAAAGTACATTGATAGTGACATCAAACTGTCCAGCAAAAATGAACATACCTAAAAAAGATATTGGAAGCCCAAATGCTACCCAAAAAGCCAATCTGGTATTTAAAAATAAAGACAAAAAAATCAAAACTAAAATCATACCAACTATCGCATTTTCAGCAAGGAGTTTGGTACGTTGATTTAATGTAATAGACATGTCTCTTACAATATCCAGACGGACATTTTCATGTTTTTGATTATATTCGTTAATATACTCTTTTACCTTTTCAGCTGAAGATATTAAATCCTCATTATTCGTACTGGTTACCGAAACATTTACCGATAAATTTTTATTAAAATAAGTTGCATTTGGAGTTTCGGAGAATCGATCTCTGATAATTGCTACGTCTTTTAATCGGACTGTTTTACCATCTGGAGTAGCTTTAACAATAATGTTTGAAAGCTCGTCGCCATAGTAAGAACGATTGTTGGCACGAATAAGATATTCTTCAGCAGAGGTTTTTATATTTCCACCTGTAATTAAAATATTGGAAGATGATACCGCTTTAGCAACATCGGAAAAAGTTAAATTAAATGCCAATAAACTGTTTTCATTGATTGCAATTTCAATTTCTTCTTGAGGATAGCCGGATACATTTACTTGCGAAATACCGTCAATAGCTCTTAAATCATTTTCTATTTGACGTCCTAGTTGTTTTAAAGTAGCCAAAGGCACATTATTTCCACTTAATGCAAAAGATATGGTTTCTCTTATTTCTTCCTGTTTAGAAACAACTAGAGGTTCCATTCCAGTAGGGAATGAAGGCACTCGATCTACGGCATTTTTGACTTCTAATAGCATAAAGTCAATATTTTCTCCTTTTTCAATTTCTACAGTTATTGACCCACTATTTTCTCTAGAAGTTGATGTTACTCTATCAATACCTTTTAAGCCTTTTAGGTTATCTTCAATTTGAAGTACAATTCCTTCTTCAATTTCTTGAGGAGAAGCTCCTGGATAAGTTATGTTTATGTTTATGATTTTAGAATCGACAAGAGGGAAAAATGAGGATTTTAAAGACATGATGCCTAATATTCCAAAAGCAAAAAAGGCAATTATAAAAACATTTACTGCTACATGATAACGAATAAAATATGCTATTAATTTCCTCATAATTTATTGGTTATCTGTTGTAGTACTATTTTCAGAAAAAGGTTTTACTAGCATGCCAGAATATGCGCCAACTACAGGTTTAGCTAGAATAATTGTACCATCTGGAACATCTTTTAAAACGACTGTAGTTTCAGAATAAAAAATAGGTTTCACATTTATAATATCAAGGACACTATCTTTTACTATAAAAATCTGATCACCATCAAGCATTAAATTTCTACTAATCTCTATGGCGTTTTGTTCTTCTTTAGCATTTAAGTTTGCTTCCAGATACATGCCTTCTTTAAGGCGTTCATCTATAACTTCGATATATGCAGTAATGGTTTGAGTTGTAGCATCTATACTAGCATTTACTCTAGATATTTCACCTTTAAAATTCTCGGTATGTTCTATATTTTGCAGTTCTACTTCTTCACCTACTCTTAAAAGACTAGCATAAGATTTACTTAAGGCTATTTCCATTTCATAGACAGAAGGATCGATATATTCGCCTAGTTTTTGACCACTTCTAATTAATGCACCTTCATTTGTTAAAGCTTCCGTTAGTGTACCATTAAATGGAGCTGTTATATTATACTTAGCTAAGCGTTGTTCTAAATTCTTAACATTGTAATAATTGGTAACAATCCCTCTTCCTGTTATAAAATAATTTTCTTTTTCTGAAGTCATTTCTGGTAGTTGAGGTGTTGTTTTATTTAAATCAAAGCTATTTAAATAGGTTTGCCATTTCTGAAACATATTAGGAAAATCTAACCTTAAATCTGGCATAATAGCAGCAATTGTATTGTAAAGATTACTTTTTGCAGATTGAACACTTGCATAGTATTCTGAAGCATCAATACGTATCAACGTTTCACCTTTATTATAATGTTGTCCTGGCTTAAATAATTTTTTTCCAGACCTAAAAACTCCTTGAACTTCGGCATATAATTCCACACGTTGCTTAGCAACCAAACTACCATTGGCTGGGATTAAAATGGGAATTGTTTTGTTTTTAACGGTATCTATATATATAGTTTTTACAACCTTTTCTACAACTGGTTTAGGCTTCGTTTTGTTATCTATTAATTGTTTTGCAAAAAATATAGAGGCTAGTATAAGTAACACTCCAATAATTGATAGTATAATATTACGCATTAGGTTATATATAAGTCTGGTTTATAAGACTACAAAGCTATCTGTAAGTTTAATTTATGAGTCTTAAAAAAATCATAAAAAAGTAGATATTTTATAAAGCAATTGTGTTTGCTTATTCAATAATCAGGTTATAACTACTTAATAAATCTAAAACATTATCTTTTGAAAACTTTGCATATTTTAAATTGTTGCTTTCCAGATTAATACTTAAGTTTTTTGACGAAGTAAAATCTGTATGTTGCAAATTAGTAGTTTCAAAAATAGTTAGATGTAAATTGCAATCTATAAATTTAGAGTAGGATAGGTCTGCTTGAGAAAAATCGGTTTGTTTTAATGAACAAGATTCGAATTGAGTTTTCTTTAATTTGAGATTGTTAAAAGACGAGAGATTTAATTGGCATTTATTAAAAGAAACAGATAATAAAAATGGATTGCAATTGTTAAATAAAACACCTAATATTTTACAATCTTTAAATAGAATATCTTTAAAAGTGGTGTCTTTAACTTTTATAGAGCTTAAATTGCAGTCTATAAATTCACATTCAATAAAAGAAATATATGACAAATATGAATTTGAAAAGTTACAGTTTATAAATGTGCAATTATCATATTCAGCTTTAGAAAGTTCTTTTTTAGTAAAATCTATTTTTGTAAATGTTTTATCTAAAATAAGTGGAAGGTTCATTGTTAAAGCAGAATTTAAAGAAATTCAAAGATAGTAAGTTTATATAAAAACAAAAGCCATATCACAATAGATTGAAATCTATGTCTGACATGGCTTTCTTTGAAAGAGTTTCACGTGATCTAATCTAGCATTGCTACTAAATAGTATAAAATTTACATTTATACGTTTCAATTCAAGTGTTGCTATTTCAAAAGAAACATTCGTTAGTGCAACTTTCAAAATGTATTGACATGTTGCCGAATAGTTTCTAGTTTAATTGCTTTTCTTGATGATTTACTTAGTGTACGTCGCTTTCACGATTTACACCTTGCAATCCATTGCTTCCTATTCTAGTACTTACTTTCACTTATACCATTTTTGGAAACTTTCAACTTTTCTAGTTTTTGTCTGCCAAAACATACAACACTTTTAAAAGTATCATGATCTTTCAGTTAAACACGCATACACCTGCCACTTTAAAATCTCAAAAAACAATTATGATAAAGAACGTTACTTTATTGGTCTTATAACAAATTCATTTTCATGAAACCAACCAAAGTTGCTTATAATTCCTTCTGCTAAAATAGGTAAAGAATTTAAAAAATCAATAAAATTAATAGGTTAGATATCAACCATTTATAAACTAGAGTTATTAACTTTTGTTAATAAAAAAAGCCCTGTATTTACAGGACTTTTCAATGTTATTAAACGTTTATTAACGTTTGATACTTTCTTTAATTCTTGCTTTTTTACCAGTAAGACCTCTGAAGTAATAGATACGAGCTCTACGAACACTACCTTTTTTATTCACTTCAATTTTTTGTAAGGCTGGCATGTTTACAGGTATAATACGTTCTACACCTACAGTTCCTGACATTTTTCTAATAGTAAATGTTTCAGAAGCTCCAGTACCTCTTTTTTGAATAACTACACCTCTAAAAAACTGAGTACGAACTTTTTCTCCTTCTCTAATTTCATAGTAAACTGTAATTGTGTCTCCAGCGCTAAACTCTGGAAAATCTTTTTTTGTTACAAACTCGTCTTGAACAAATTTCACTAAAGATTCCATATCTTTAAATTTAATTATAATTAATTCGAAACAACATTCACGATTCTCGCCAGAGGTTAATCCGAAATTGGCTGCAAAGATAGTTAATAATTAATAATGAACAATTAATAATTATTTTTTTATTCATTTAATAAATCAGGACGTCTTTTTTTAGTGTGCTCGTAAGCTTTTTCTTCTCGCCATTTTTCAATTTCAGGGAAGTTTCCACTAAATAACACTTCTGGAACTTGCCAACCTTTGTAGTCTCTTGGTCTTGTATAAATTGGAGGCGCTAATAAATTATCTTGAAAAGAATCTGTTAAAGCAGAAGTTTCATTGCCTAAAACTCCTGGTATCAGTCTGATTACAGCATCGCATAACACAGCAGCACCAAGTTCTCCTCCAGAAAGCACATAATCTCCAATAGAAATTTCTCGAGTTATAAAATGGTCTCGTACACGTTGATCAACCCCTTTATAATGACCACAAAGAATAATGATGTTCTCTTTTAAGGATAACTGATTAGCAATTCCTTGATTTAAGGTTTCGCCATCTGGAGTCATATAAATCACTTCGTCGTAATCCCTTTCAGATTTTAATTTTGTGATGCACTTATCTATTGGTTCTACCATCATAACCATTCCTGCACCACCACCAAACTGGTAATCGTCTATGGTTTTATAATTGTCTGTTGTAAAATCCCTTAAATTATGAAAGTGAACTTCCACTAATTCGGCTTCAATAGCTCGCTTTAAAATGGAAGCCTCAAACGGACTTTTAAGTAATTCTGGTAAAACGGTTATAATATCGATACGCATGATAAGACTTTAGAACTGCAAATATACTTGAAATGTTTTAGGAATTTTTGGGTTTGGCAAGGGAAGTTTTGATATGTCTTGATAAGATTTTCTAGATAGGCAGTTAAAGTAGTTCGCTTATTTTTTCATTAAATCTAGTTATTTGTTAGTCCAAAAGAAATGCAAGTCGGCATCTTTTTTAAAACCCAAACGTTGGTATAAATGCTGGGCAGGATTGTTTGACGCAGTTTGAATAGCCAAACCTTTTAGATTGTTTTTTTTGCAATAGTTTTTTGCTTCATTAATAAGTGCTTCTCCAATGCCATGTCCTCTAAAATTAGCATCTACAAATAAATCGTTTAAAAGACACATAGCTTCCATAGATACTGATGAAAACAAAGGAAACAATTGGGTAAATCCAACGGCAACATTTTCTAAATAAGCTATAAAAATTTCAGAATCCTTATTTTTTAATCTTTTAAACAGAAAATGTTTTTCAGCTAAAAGATTAGAATCTTGTTTATAGAATACCCGATAGCTATCAAATAATGGAATTAAATGGTCTAAGTGTTCTATTTGTGCTCTTATAATAGTCATAAAAAAAAATCTGTAAATGTGAATTTACAGATTTTAATTTATACTTTGATAAGCTTAGTGTATCAATTTGATATTAGTTTAATTTTTGTTTATTTAATTCGTCTTGTAATTGTCGTCTAACTTTTTGTTCTCGCTCTAGAGCAGAACGTCTGTGTTCTTCAAATTCTTCTTCAATTTCTTCAAGAGCCGTTTTTGCCTCTTTAGTAATTAGATGACTGCTCTTAAATTTATATATAAAAAATATTAAAAATGCCAGTAAGCCAGTAATAATAGACCACATTAATACATTGTAACTAGACTTGCTCATTTGCAATCCAAACAAAGACATGTTGTTTTTTTCGTTAGTTGTTTTATCTAAAGAAGATTGTGTATTTGAAAGATTTATTTTTAAATCTGTTATTTCTTTAGCTTGTGCATCAACAATAGCTTGAGTGTCTGCTAAATCTTTTCGAAAGGTATTTAAAGAATCGTTAGCATGTGCTTGTAAAGTTGTAAGCATACTACGTTTAACAGCTTCATACATAGAACCATTTGTACCTCTAAAATCACCAGATTTTTTAAGAACATATTCGAATTGATTGTTAATGGTACTGTTATTTAAAGATAGTTCATCATCTTCTTCGGTAGTTTCGGTTTGAGCATGTAAGGTGGTGAAACCAGATAACATTAATAAGGTAATGGTAAAAATTTTAAATGCTTTCATTAGGCTTTGTCAGGTTTTGTTGTTTACGAAAATAATAAATTAAGTTAATTATTGTTAGATAATAATTAAAAAGCCTCACGAATGCGAGGCTTTTTTATATACGAGTAAAATTTTATTTTAGATGTTTTAATCTATTAATAATATGTAAAACGTCTTACTTTGGCTATATACTTAGCTAATCTGATTACCTGATGACTGTAGCCATATTCGTTATCGTACCAAATATATAATAAGACATTTTTACCATCTTTTCTAACAATGGTTGCTTTACTATCGTAGATAGCTGGAGCAGAACTTCCAACAATATCACTAGAAACAAGCTCATCACTTAATTCATATTTAATCTGCTCAACTAAGTTTCCTTCAAGAGCTGCTTTTTTAATAATGGCATTAATACCTTCAAGAGATGTTTCTTTTTCTAACTCTAAACATAATATGGCTAAAGAACCATTTGGTACAGGAACACGAATGGCATTTGAAGTTAATTTTCCTTCCAAAGCAGGTAATGCTTTAGCAACTGCACTTCCAGCACCAGTTTCAGTAATAACCATGTTTAATGCTGCTGCACGTCCACGACGGTATTTTTTGTGAAAATTATCTACTAAATTCTGGTCGTTTGTATAAGCATGAATGGTTTCTAGATGTCCACTTTTAACACCAAGAGAATCTTCTACTGCTTTTAAAATTGGAGTAATAGCGTTGGTTGTACATGACGCTGCAGAAAAAATATCTACTATATCAGGATTATTTTCTAACTGATTTACACCATGAACAATATTTGGAACTCCTTTTCCAGGAGCAGTTAATAACACTTTATCTACACCTTTAGAATTTAAATGCCTGCTTAAAGCTTCTTTATCTCTAAAAGCTCCAGTATTATCAATTACTAAGGCATTATTAATTCCGTATTTAGTATAATCAATATCTTCAGGGTTATTTGCTGAAATAATATTAACTGTTGTTCCATTAATAATTAAGGCTGAGTTTTTTAAGTCGGCAACAACAGTTCCAGAGAAATCTCCATGAACAGAATCGTTACGTAAAAGAGAAGCTCTTTTTTCTAAAACCGTTTGATCTATGGCTCCACGAGTAACAATAGCTCTTAAACGTAATTGACTTCCTTTTCCAGTACGAGTCATTAACTCACGAGCAACTAAACGACCAATTCTACCAAAACCGTAAAGAACTACATCTTTAGGTTTAATAGCATCGTCTTTATGTGCATCTTTTAATTTGTCTGCAACAAAAGCAAGTGCATTGCTGTATTTTTTCTCTTCTAAATGATATTCAAACGTTAATTTACCAATATCTAATTTAGCAGGAGGTAAGTCTAACGTTTGAATGGCTTGAGCAATTTCAACAGAATCGAAAATAGAAATTGGTTTTTGAACAAATTCGCCAGCATATTCGTGTAAGTTTAAAATTTGGCTTACGTTTCTATCGATTAATTGATTTCTAAAAAGCACCAATTCAATAGATTTGTCGTACCAAAGATCGCTTACAATTTTAATAAATTCAACTGTTGCTTTTCTTCTATCTGCTTGAAAAGCTAATTCGTTTTCATAAGTCTCATTAAAACTCATAATATTTAAATTTTAGTGTGTTGTTAATATTTTTCAACTTGGCAAAATGCCCTCTTGAATTTGGTTGCAAAAATAAGATATTTAAGTTGTATTTAAACTCCTTTTATTAAATAAAAAATCCTTCAGATTTTTCTGAAGGATTGAAAATCTATTTCTTAGCAAAATTATTTAAAATTATAGCGTTCTATCTCACCTCTTGAATTAATAAGCTCAATACGCATAGGCTCATAAGGAGATTTGTTTCTAATTATTTCTTGGACATCATCTACATTATTCACCTTCATATTATTAATTGCAGTTACAATGTTTCCTTCGTCTACACCATTTGCTCTTAAATATTTAGAATAGTTTTCTCCTAATCTTGATATTTTAACTCCATTAGTTGCATTATATTTTTTAAGCTCTTCTTTTGATGCATTTCTTACCATACCAAATTGAGGAATAGTGTACGATTGGTTTCTAGTTAATGTAACAGGAATTTTTTTCATATTTCCTTGTCTTAATATCGAAACTTCAACAACATCATCTGGACGTTTTGTACTTAAATAACCAGATAAGTCTGAAAATTTAGAAATCTTTACATGATCAATTTTTTTAATAATATCTCCAGATTCTAATCCTGCTAAATCTGCTCCAGACTGTTCTTCTACGGTGTCTATGTAAAAGCCTTCAGTTTCATTTAGGCTCAATTTCTCAGCAAAACCACTATTTAAAGCACCACCAGTTACACCTAAAATACCATTTTGAACGTTTCCATATTCTATAATATCTTGAACTACTTTTTTAGCTATATTACTCGGTACAGCAAAAGAATATCCAATATAAGAACCAGTTTGCGATGAAATGGCTGTATTTATACCAATTAAATCTCCATTAGAATTAACAAGAGCACCACCAGAATTTCCTGGATTTACAGCAGCATCAGTTTGTATAAAAGATTGTGTATTCTTACCAAACAAATCTCTTGATTTAGCACTAATTATTCCAGCAGTTACAGTAGAAGTTAAGTTAAAAGGATTTCCAACAGCCAAAACCCATTCACCAATTTTTGCTTGATCGCTATCTCCAAAAGTAGTAAAAGGTAAATCTTCTTCAGCATCAATTTTTAACAACGCAATATCTGTTTTATCATCTGTTCCTATAATTTCAGCCTGATATGTTCTATTGTCATTTAAAGTGACAGAAAGTTCTCTAGAACCGTCAATCACGTGGTTGTTTGTAATAATATATCCATCAGGTGAAATAATGACTCCAGAACCTGTTCCAACTTGATATCTTTGTGGAGATCTTCCGTAGAATAAATCTTCAAAGGTCATTTGTCCTGAATTTCCTAAAGAGGTACTTTTAACATGAACTACAGAATGTATTGTTTTATCTGCAGCCATTGTAAAATCAATACTACTTTCAGGTAAAAAAGACCTGTTTGTTGTATTGTTTACAGGAATGGCAAATGGTAATTCGTTAGTTTGTGATGTCTGAATAGCTTGATCTTTTTCAAGGAATATTTTGTAGGTAGTTAGAGTAATAGCTCCACCTAACACTGAAACTAAAACTAAAGTTAAAATCTTATTCATTATTTATTAGGGTTTTAGGGTTTGTAATCTATTAACGATTAAAATTAATTTTTTATTGAATTTGATTTTAAGTTTTAACTATTTTTAACGTCTATTTTAACGACTATTTAACATGACAATAAACCATGTTTAATTCATATATTTGCCAAGTCTATGAAACTTACATTTTACAAATATCAAGGAACTGGTAATGATTTTGTGATGATTGATAATCGTCAACAAATATTTGACAAAAATAACACCAAGCTAGTAGCTGAATTGTGTGACAGACGATTTGGTATTGGAGCAGATGGTCTAATTCTGTTGGAAAATCATCCAAAATTAGATTTTAAAATGGTCTATTATAATGCCGATGGTAATGAAAGTTCCATGTGTGGAAATGGTGGACGATGTATTACAGCTTTTGCTAAACAATTAGGAATTATTAAAAACAAGGCTTCTTTTGAAGCTATAGATGGTTTGCATCATGCTATTGTTGAAAATGACATAATAAAATTGCAAATGCAAGATGTTGTTTCTGTTGAAAATCATCAAGACCATGTGTTTTTAAATACAGGCTCTCCACATCATGTGCAATTAGAAAGTAATTTAAAGGAATTGGCAATAAAAGAAGTTGGTCCAAAAATTCGATATGGACAGCCATATAATGAAGCAGGAGCCAACGTTAATTTTGTAAACAAACTATCTGAAAATATTTTTCAAGTAAGAACTTATGAGCGCGGTGTAGAAGATGAAACTCTTTCCTGTGGTACTGGAGTTACTGCTGTAGCAATTGCTATGTTTGAAATTGGAGAAACTAAAAGCAATTTAGTAACTCTCCAAACAGAAGGAGGAAAACTACAAGTAACTTTCGAAAAGCAGAATGATATTTTTAGAAATATATGGCTTATTGGTCCAGCAATTCATGTTTATAAAGGGACTATTACATGTTAACACTAAAAGGAAAACATATTTATTTAAGAGCTTTAGAACCAGAAGATTTAGAGTTTATTTATGCCATAGAAAACGATGAATCTATTTGGGAATTAAGTTGTACTCAAACACCTTACTCTAAATTCTTAATTAAACAATACTTGGAAAATGCTCATAAAGATATTTATGAAGTTAAACAATTACGATTGGTTATATCTAATTATAGTGATATAGCTCTAGGCATGATTGATCTTTTTGATTTCGATTTTAAAAACAGTAGAGCAGGAGTAGGCATTCTTATTAAAGAAACTTCTGAAAGACAAAAAGGTATTGGCAACGAAGCTTTAAGCTTGTTGCTTGATTATTGTAAATCATATTTAAATTTGCATCAATTATATTGTAATATTTCTGAAGAAAATGAGGCAAGTTTAAAACTGTTTTCAAAGCATAGGTTTCAAATTATAGGATTAAAAAAAGATTGGAACTATGTAAATGGTTCTTATAAAAACGAATATTTACTTCAACGTATTAATTAACACATGTATTTTAAAAAAATTCTTTGGGCAATAGCCTTATTAGGTTTAATAGTAGCTGGGTTGTTTTCTTATTATATCTACGGAGTCATGCTGGATAAGAACACAGCTTTTAATAATGAGGAAGCTTTTATATATGTTCAAACAAACGCTACATATGAAGATGTCAGAGAACAATTAAAACCACTTTTAAGAGACATTGAAACATTTGATGCTTTAGCCAAGCAGAAAAAATATATTGAAAATATTAAAGCTGGACGGTTTGTTATTAAAAAAGGAATGAATAATAATGATATTATTAATTCTATACGAAGTAATAACTTACCTATTAAATTGGCTTTTAATAACCAGCCTAATTTAAAAGCTCTTGCAGGAAGAGTTTCTATGCAAATTGAAGCAGATAGCTTAAAGTTAGTTGAATTAATGAATGATGAAGCTTTTTTAGCTGAAAACTCATTTAATAAAGCTACAGCATTGGGAATGTACATTCCAAATAGCTATGAATTTTTCTGGAACACATCCTCTATAGAATTTAGAGAAAGAATGTTAAAAGAATTTAATCGTTTTTGGAATGATAGTAGAATAGCAAAAGCAAAAGCTATTGGACTAACTAAAAACCAAGTCATGACTTTAGCATCTATTGTTCATGAAGAGTCTAAACAAGCAAGCGAACAACCAAGAATAGCAGGTGTTTATTTAAATAGATTAAGAATTGGTATGCCATTACAAGCAGATCCAACATTAAAATTTGCAGCTTATCAATTACCTCAATATCAAAACACAGTTATTAAAAGAGTTTTAAATATTCATAAAGACATAGATTCTCCATATAATACTTACATGTATGCAGGATTACCTCCAGGGTTAATTACTATGCCTGATATTTCGGCTATAGATGCTGTTTTAAATCCCGAAACACATACATTTCTTTATTTTGCTGCAGATGCAAAAAAATTAGGATATCATAAGTTTGCTAAAACATTAAGTGAGCATAATGCCAATGCAAGAGAGTATCAAAGATATCTATCTTCACAAGGAATAAATAAATAAACTTTGAAGCAATATATTAAACATACCATTGTAGCTTGTTTAATAGCTTGTAGTTCATTTTCTCAAAGTAGAATAAATAATTTTTTTACACCTAGTGACACTTTAAATAAACCAAGAAGAAATTTAGTAGTCATTTCGGAAGCATCTCTAGCAGCTTTAACTTTAGTTGGATTAAATCAGCTATGGTATGCAGATTATCCAAAGTCTAAATTCCATACATTAAATGACAATAACGAATGGCTGCAAATGGATAAAATTGGACATGTGTATTCATCATATCAACTAGGAAGAATAGGTGCCAATATGTTAGCTTGGAGTGGTGTTCGTAAAAAAGATCAATTAATTTATGGTTCAACTATTGGTTTTGCATTTTTAACTGTTGTTGAAGTTTTTGATGGTTTTTCAGAAGAATGGGGATTTTCTTGGGGAGATATGGCAGCCAATATAGCAGGAACCGGATTATTTGTTGGCCAAGAATTACTTTGGAATGAACAACGAATAACATTAAAGTATTCATTTCATCAAACAAAGTATGCTTCACAAAATCCAGATAAATTAGGTGATGGCTTATCTCAAGAGTTTTTAAAAGACTATAATGGACAGACTTATTGGTTGAGTTTAAATTTACATTCTTTTTTTAAAGATAGTGGTATTCCAGTATGGTTAAATGTAGCCTTTGGTTATGGAGCTGAAGGTTTGATTTCTGGTACAAATGAGACAGAGGATGTAGTAAATACAGATCAAAACCCATATAGACAATATTACTTTAGTTTGGATATTGATTTAACAAGAATTAAAACAAATTCTCATGTTTTAAGAACTATTTTTGACGTTTTTAACGTTATAAAAGTGCCATTTCCAGCCTTGGAGTTTAACGAAGAAAATGGCATAAAGCTTCATGGAATCTACTTTTAGGAGCACTTAATCGATTAATTTTCAGATATTAAAAAAAGATGCTATCTTTGCATGCTCAAATTTTCAAGTAAATCTCTCATGGATTTTTACTGAAGAAATTTAAAGATATGATAAAAAATATTGGAAGTTACTTAGCCCTATCGCTTACAATATGTTTCTTATTGTTCGGATCTATTTATATGAATAAATCGATCAAAGCGAAAAACTACACATCTCCAAGATATGCATTTAATAATGTTAGTCATGGTGAAGTATCTCAAGACAATTTATTTCCAATCCACGAGCCTATAGCAGAATTCAGTCCTACATTAGGAAAATCTTTTATAGGATTTAAAGAAGCTTTAGGATTTAAAGAATCTGGAGGAGACTATTTTACAGTTAATTCTTTTGGATATTTAGGAAAGTATCAATTTGGAAAGGAAACTTTAAAAATGATTGGAATTTATAATCCAGTTCATTTTCTAAAAAATCCTGAATTACAAGAAAAAGCATTTATAGCAAATGCAGAACGTAACAAATGGATTTTAAGAAAAGACATTAAACGTTTCTCTGGTAAAGTTGTTAATGGAACTAAAATTACTGAATCTGGAATTTTAGCAGCAGCACATTTAGCTGGAGCTGGAAATGTAAAAAAATACCTAAGAAGTTATGGTAAAACTGGTTTTTCTGATGCTTATGGGACGTCTGTCTCTTACTATATCAAAAAGTTTTCTGGTTACGATACTTCAAAAATTAAACCAAATAGAAAAGCTAAAGTTAAACTAACTATTTAATTACAGCTATTCTTTGTGAATAATAAATAGCGTAGGTCTTTTATGAAAGTCTACGCTATTTTTTTTCCATTCATTAACTGTTTGTGTTTTAATATACTCACTTGGAAGAGTAATATCGCAAGCAACACAGACCAATGTGTGATCGTTCAAAGAAACACAGATGTCTTCTAACATTTTGTTGTTTCTGTAAGGTGTTTCAATAAATGCTTGTGATTGATTTTGGTTAACTGATAATTGTTCTAATCGTTTTAATTCTTTTCTTTTTTCAGCTTTATCAATTGGTAAATAACCATTAAAAGCAAAACTTTGGCCATTCATTCCAGAACTCATTATAGCCATAATAATAGAAGAAGGTCCAACTAAAGGAACCACTTTTATGTTTTTTTTATGAGCTTCTTTTACAACGTCTGCTCCAGGATCTGCTATTGCAGGACAGCCAGCTTCAGAAAGTAAGCCTACATTTTTTCCTAGCAAACAAGGATCTAAAAATGAAGGTATTTCATTTGGATCTGTAAATTTATTTAAATGAAACATTTGTAATGTAGACTGTTTTTTGCTTGGTTTTATTTTTTTTATAAACCGTCTAGCTGTTTTTTCATTCTCTACAATATAGACATCTACTTGTTCTATAATTTTTTTAACTGAAATGGGTAACACCTCTAAAGGTTCTGTTTCACCAAGAGTGGTAGGTATTAAATAAAGCTTTCCTATTTGGGTAGTCATTAATTTATGATGAGTTTGTTGATTTTTTTAGAACTAGTGTCTGATAATAATTCAATTAAATAAAATCCTTTAGCCATATTCTCTATAGAAACATTCACAGATGATTCCATGTTTTTAGAAATTGATTTAATTAACTTTCCTTGTAAGTTGTAAATATTGATAGTTTCAATCGATATTTTAGTATTGGTAAATTGAATCGTAAATTGATTTGTTGCTGGATTCGGGAAAATTTTAACATCAAACAACGTATTTTCATCAACACTTAAATTAGGCTCATTAATTTTAAAAATATCTCCAGAATCTATTCCAGCGACATAGATTTCACCTTCAACATCTTCTCCAAAAGCAGTCCATCCATTGCCATTATATGGTTCTGTAAAGGTCATATTCCAAGTTCCTTCATCGTTTTCAAGAATTCCAATTTCATCGCTACAATAATCTGCAAAAAAGTATAAGCCATTTAAGTTTGGTTGAGCTGTTCCTCTATACCTGTAACCACCAGTAATTGAACATTTAAAATTACCACTAGAAGAATGTGTGTAAAAGGCAATTGGAAAAGTTAAATCGTTAGTATTAGCAGGACAGTCGCCAGAAGTGTTGTAAACTTGATTTCCTTCGTAACATCTCCAGCCATAATTAACACCTGCTTGATCTGACGTTACCATATCAATTTCTTCTATTTGACCTTGGCCAACATCGCCAATCCAAAGGTCTTGTGTTTGTCTGTCAAACGAAAATCGCCAAGGATTTCTTAAACCGGAAGCCCATATTTCTGGTAAAGCATTAGGTTCTTCAGTATTAGGATAAGGGTTGTCTGCAGGAATAGCATAATTATTCCCACCATCAGAATTATCTACATTTATTCGAAGCATTTTTCCTAGTAAAGTTGTTAAATCTTGAGCTCGATCTCCAGGGTCACCACCAGAGCCTCCATCACCAAGACCTATATATAGATAGCCATCGTTGCCAAATGCTAAATCTCCGCCATTATGATTGGAATAAGGTTGTGTTATAGTAAGTAAAATTTCTTCAGTACTATCATCTGCTACGTTAGAATCTGGTGGATTTGTAATAAATCTAGAAACAACCGTATTTCCACTATTATTTATATAGTTAACAAAGAAAAAACCATTTGAGTTATATTGAGGGTGGAATGCTAGTCCAAGTAAGCCACGTTCACCACTACTTAAAACTCTTGGATCAATATTAATAAAGGGTGTTGCTTCGGTAGTGCCATCAGAATTTACAATTTTAATAATTCCTCCTCTTTCTACAACAAAAAGTCTACTATCTCCAGCATGTTTTATGCTTACTGGATTTGTAAAGCCAGAAGCAAACATTTCTAATTCTATATCTTGTGAAAATAGAAAATAAGGCAGTAAAAAAAGGAACAAGAAATTAGTAATTTTTTTCATTTTGATTGTTTTGATGAATTTTAGTACAAATTACAAAAAAACAAGTAGAATACTAAATTTATGAATTTCAATTAATTAAGTAGTTTTTTTGCAATTTCAGTGCAAGCTTCATCTAACATTTTATAAGTGCTTTCAAAGCCCTGAATGCCACTAGTATAAGGGTCTGGTACATCATAATCCTGATCAGGGTATATTTCATTAAGAATCATTTTAACTTTTTCAATGTCCTTTTCGTTTCTGGCTAAACGTATAACATTTTCATAGTTAGAGCTGTCCATGACATAGATAACATCAAATGTTTCAAAATCAGTATTAGAGAATTGTCTGCCTCTTTGATTTGAAATATCTAAGCCATATTTTTTGGCAACTTTAATAGAACGATTATCTGGTGAACTTCCAATATGATAGTCTCCTGTTCCAGCAGAATCTATAGTAAAACTGTCTGAAGGTAATTTGGATTTTAGTATACCTTCAGCTAATGGCGAACGGCAAATGTTGCCCAAGCAGACCATTAGTATTTTAGTCATAATTAAATAAATTTATACAGATAGCTTTTTAGATAAATCTTCAACGTATTTTCTAAATTGTTTATCTGTTGAAGTTAAGTTGTCTACTGTTTTGCATGCATGTAATACAGTTGCGTGATCTCTTTTTCCTATTTGAGAACCAATGCTAGCTAAAGAGGCTTTGGTTAGCTTTTTAGCAAAAAACATAGCTAATTGTCTAGCTTGAACGATGTGGCGTTTTCTAGTTTTAGATTGTAAAGTGTCTATATCCATTTGGAAGTAATCTGAAACTACTTTCTGAATATAATCTATAGAAACTTCACGCTTCGTATTTTTAACAAATTTCTCAACCACTTGTTTCGCTAACTCAATGGTAATTTCTTTTTTGTTAAAAGAGGATTGCGCAATTAATGAGATGATAGCGCCTTCTAATTCACGAATATTAGATTTAATATTCTTGGCTACATATTCAACAATATCATCAGGCATTTCAACGCCATCACGATATAATTTGTTTTTTAAGATAGATACACGTGTTTCAAAATCTGGACTTTGCAATTCTGCAGATAGTCCCCATTTAAATCTAGATAATAAACGTTGCTCAATATCTTGCATGTCTACAGGAGCTTTATCACTAGTTAAAATAACTTGCTTTCCATTTTGATGTAAATGGTTGAAAATATGGAAGAATACATCTTGAGTACCAGTTTTTCCTGAAAGGAACTGAACATCATCAATAATAAGTATATCTATTATTTGATAAAAATGTATAAAATCGTTTCTGTTATTCTTTTTTACAGAATCTATATATTGTTGTGTAAACTTTTCAGCTGAAATGTATAAAACTGTTTTCTCTGGATATTTATCTTTAATATCCACGCCAATAGCGTGAGCTAAATGTGTTTTTCCTAATCCAACACCACCAAAAATTAAAAGAGGATTGAATGATGTCCCTCCTGGTTTTGATGCCACAGCTAATCCTGCGCTTCTGGCTAATCTGTTAGAGTCTCCTTCTAAAAAGTTTTCAAAATTATAATTAGGATTTAATTGAGATTCAATTTTTACATTTCTAATACCTGGAATTACAAACGGATTACGTAATTCTGGGCTTTTATTGTTTAAAGGAATATCTACATCCTGAGCTTTTACAGCTGATCTATTAGAACTTGGAATTCTCTCAGTAAAAGGTTGTTTGTTGCCATAGGTGTTTTCCATTTTAATAATGTAAACAAGTTTGGCAGTTTCGCCTAGTTCTTTTGTAAGAGCAACTTTAAGTATTTTAACATAGTGTTCTTCGAGCCATTCATAAAAGAATTTACTAGGCACTTGAATGCTTAAAGAATTTTCTGAAAGTTTTACTGCTAAAATGGGTTCAAACCATGTTTTGTAGGCTTGTGGCTGAATGTTATCCTTTATGAAGTCAAGACAATTATTCCATACCGTTTGCGCAGTTACACTCATTATTGATTTTAAAATTTACTAGTTAGTTACTGTAAGAGAAATGGAATTCTCTTGATGATTTTATAGCTTGACAAATATGTGAACAAAATTCTTAAAAAAAAAATCAAATGCTATTGAATTTAAAGAATTTTTTTTGCATGTTTAAAGCATTGCCTAAACTACAAAAAATAATTCTAAATACGTTATGATTTTCGATGAAATACCAATAAGAGTGAGATATGGTGAAACAGACCAAATGAGAGTTGTTCATCATGGTAATTATGCGTTATACTTAGAAATGGGTAGGACAGAATGGTTACGAAAAATAGGAATTTCATATAAAGAAATGGAAGATGACGGTGTGATGTTGCCTGTAATTTCTATGAGTTTAAATTTCAAAAAGTCAGCTGTTTATGATGAGGTTATTAAAGTGAAAACACAACTAAAAAAAACACCTTCAGTAAGAATAGAATTTGATTACGAAATTACAAATCAAGCTGGAGATATTTTAGTGACAGCAAATACTGTTTTAGCTTTTATTGATATGAAAACTAAAAGACCAATAAAATGTCCAGATTATATTTTTGAAAAATTAGATAATTAATTTTCTAATTCATTTATTTTAACTTCAAAGATGGAATTAAAAGTATTGTAGATGTTTAAACTGTCTTTTAACCTAACAGAAATTATTATATTACAATCTAATTCTAAAGTCTGATCGATTACTTTCAAATTCTTTTCTTTAATTACACGCATTACTTTATTCATGTTTTTGTAATCAAAGCGTATTTCAAATTGCTTGTTAATAGTTCGAGTTACAATCTTAGAAGCTTCTAATGCCATTTGAGCCGATGTTTTATAAGCGTTTATTAATCCACCAACACCAAGTTTTACTCCTCCAAAATATCTTATAACAACAATTAAAATATTGGTAACTTCAAAAGATTGGATTTGCCCATAAATAGGCATTCCAGCACTATTGTTTGGTTCTCCATCATCATTTGCTCTAAATTGTATGTTGTTTTTATCTGTGCCAAGTTGATAGGCATAACACCAATGTCTAGCTGAATGATGTTGTTTTTTTAATTCGTCTAAATGATCTTTTATAGCATCTTCATTTAAAACTGGAATTGCATAGCCAAAAAACTTGCTGTTTTTATCTTTATAAAGTACTTCTTTTGAAGCTTTTGAAATTGTATTAAATGTGTCTTTAATCATTAGGATAAAGTTACTAATAGTATAGAAATGATTGCAAAACTAACACCTATCCAATTTTTAATAGATAATTTTTCTTTAAATAAAATAAGCCCAACTAAAGAAGATAACATAACTATAGCCACATTATTGACTGTAAAAATAGTAGAGCTTTCAATAGAGTCGTTATCTAAAGCTTTTAAAATATAATAAATAGAAACATAATTTACAATGCCTAAAACAGTTCCACCAATAAGACTTTGTGGATTGAATTTGAATTCTTTTTTTAAGGTTTTATATAGAAGAATACACAACCCAATACAAGCTGCAAAACAAAATATAGTTGCTGAAAATATGGGAATACCATTTTCTGAAACATAAGTAGTTTCAAGATATTTTATGGATGTGTCTATAATTCCTGAACCTAAAAATAAGATAAAAGGAAGTAGGATACTGTTCTTTAAATGAATGTTTGAATTTGGCTTAATGGATACAAAATAAACAGCTAAAAGAGCTAATAAAATTCCAATTATTTTTTGAATTCCAGTGCTTTCTCCATACATATATATCCCAAAAAACACAGGAATAATGACACTCATTTTTGTTGCTACAGAAGCCACAGAAATGCCATTTTGTTGAGCAGTAATGGCCATAACATTAAAGATGAATATAAATAGAAAACCCAAAGCAATGGCTCCAAAAAACCATTTTTCTTGAGTTATTTCGGTTATGTCAATAGGTTTGCAATAAGTAACAATTCCGCATAAACAAGCAACAATATAATTAAACACAATAGCTTGAAGCGTATTGACTTTAAATCTGTCAAATAGTTTAAAGATTAAAAAAATAAATGTAGAAGCTAGGATGCTTAATAATAGATATATCAAAAGAGCTCTTCTTTAATAGTGAATAAATCTACAATATCTTGAGTGGTTTCATCAATATTCCAAACATTGATTCCAAGTTTTTTTGCAGCTTCGGTATTTTCAATAGTGTCGTCAATAAATAAACAGTCTTCTGGTTTTAGATTGTTTTCCTTTAAAACGAAGTTATAAATACTTGCTTCTGGTTTTCGTAATTGGATTTCATGAGACAAGTAAAACTTATGAAAGCAGCATTTAAATTCATCATAAAAAGTAACTCTCTCTTTAATCAAATTTATATGAAGCGAATTGGTGTTGCTTAATAAAATAAGCTGATATTTTTTTTCTGATGCTAGTTTTTTTATAAATTCTAAACGATATTCTGGAAAATCTTTTATAATATAATTCCAAGCATAGAGTATTTCATCTACATCTAAATAGGGAAAATTTTCTAAATAAAAATCTAAAAACTCTTCAGTTGAAATCAAGCCTTGTTCGTAAAAAGCGTTAAACGCAATCATTTCTTCAGAAAAAACATCTAATTTAAATATATCAAGAGCATGTTTCATTGCGCCTTTTTTGTCTAAGTTAATAAAGACATCTCCAAAATCGAATATTAGAGTTTTAATCATTCAAGTAAATTTTTAAAGAATCTTCTAACATATTAGACTCTTGAATTAGTTTTCCTTTAAAAAGAGGTGCTTTAATGCCCTTTTTAAATTCTGTATCTCCTGTAAAGACTCTTGCTTCATCCCAAAGATTTTCGTCAATAAATGTTTGAAGCGTTTTAGAGCCTCCTTCTATAATTACAGATTGAATGTCTTTATTATGGAGTAATTTGCAAATTTGGAAAGCCACATTATTAGAGACATCTATCTCTTTTTCTGAAATAACGAATGTTTCAGCTTGATTATTAAAGATGTTATAATCTTTAGAAAGCATTTTCGTTTTATCTAAAACAATTCGTATTGGATTTTTTCCAGTCCAATCTCTAACAGTTAAACTTGGATTGTCTTCCTTGACTGTGTTTGTTCCAACCAATATAGCTTGTTCTTCTGTTCGCCATTTATGGGCTAATTGTCTGGATATTTCATTGGAGATCCAAACAGGTTTTTTTTTAATTTTTATTTCTGGAGCAATAAATCCATCTAGTGTTTCTGCCCATTTTAAAATAATATACGGTCTTTTTTTATTGTGAAAAGTAAAAAAACGGTTATGATGCTTCTTACATTCATCTTCTAAAACACCAACAATAACGTTGCAACCTGAATTTTTAAGTTTCTTGATACCTTCTCCAGACACTTTACTATGTGTGTCTGTGGTTCCAATTATCACTTGAGGAATATGGTGTTTAATAATTAAATCACTGCATGGTGGAGTTTTTCCAAAATGGCTACATGGTTCTAATGTAACATAAAGAGTAGCCTCGTTAAGTAAAGATTTAATTGTAACAGATTCAATTGCATTTACTTCAGCATGATTCCCACCATAAGGACTTGTAAAGCCTTCCCCTATAATTTTGTTATTATGTACAATAACACAGCCAACCATAGGGTTTGGAGCTGTAGTTCCTAGTCCATTTTTGGCGATTTCTATACAACGTTTTATGTATTTTTCATGTATCTTCACAGGCGTAAAAATAAGATAATAAAGTGAGCAATAATAATATTGTAATTAGAGAAATAATATCAGAAGACAATATCCAAATTGCAAAAGTAATTCGTGATGTTTTAATTGAATTTGGCGTGCCCAAAGTTGGTACTGCCTATGCAGATGTTTCATTAGATAAAATGGCTGAAACTTATAATGGAAAAAAGTCAGTTTATTTTGTAATTGATAATGATGGTAAAATAATAGGAGGAGCAGGAATAGCTCCATTAGATAACTATGAAGGCAATGTATGTGAGCTTCAAAAAATGTATTTTTTACCAGAAGCTAGAGGAGTGGGTTTAGGTAAAAGAATGATGGAAACCTGTCTTAAAAGAGCAAAAAATTTTGGTTTTGAAAAATGTTATTTAGAAACCATGCCATATATGGTTGATGCTAAAAAATTGTACGCTAAAGTTGGATTTGAATCTTTAGATAAACCTATGGGAAACACTGGTCATTATTCTTGTAATGTTTGGATGATTAAAGAATTATGAGGTTAAAAGATATTAAGGATATTTTTCATAAAGAGTTAGATTCCATTTTTGGAGCTAATGAAGTGACTAGTTTTTTTAATATTTTAATTTCTCATTATTTAAAATTAAATAGAATAGCCTTAGTTCTAGAACCAGATTTAACAATTTCAAAAGACCAAGAACAACCACTTTTTGAAGCACTGAGTAGATTGAAATTGGAAGAACCTGTTCAATATATTATTGGTGAAACTGAGTTTTTTGGATTGCCATTTAAAGTGAATGAACACACGTTAATTCCAAGACCTGAAACAGAAGAACTCGTTTCTCTCGTTCTTCAAAACGTCAAAAATCAAAATCTAAATTCAAAAACTATATCGATTTTAGACATTGGAACTGGAACAGGTTGTATTGCTGTTTCATTAGCTAAAAATTTACCTAAGGCAAATGTTTTTGCATTAGATGTAAGCGAAGAAGCTTTAAAAGTAGCTAGACAAAATGCTGAACTAAGTAAGGTAGATGTAACTTTTATTGAAGCATCAATTCTAAATATCGAGAATGTCATACAGAGCTTATCTATGCATCTTACAACTTTTCAAAAATTTGACTTCATTGTGTCTAATCCACCTTATGTGAGAAACTTAGAGAAAATAGAAATAAAGAATAATGTTTTAAAGCATGAACCACATTTGGCATTATTTGTTGAGGATCATAATCCATTGTTATTTTATGAAAGGATATCAGATTTTGCTGTTAATAATTTGAAAACGAAGGGTATGCTATTTTTTGAAATTAATCAATATCTTGGCACAGAAACCAAACAACTATTACAAGAAAAAGGTTTTACAAATATAGAGTTAAAAACAGATATTTTTGGAAACAATAGGATGTTACAAGGCTTAAAGAATTTTTAATTAAATGACTATTAAAGAACAAATTTTACAGTTAAGAGACGAACTTAATAAACATAATTACAATTATTATGTGCTTGATAATCCGGTAATTAACGATTTTGAATTTGACACAAAATTAAATATGCTTATTGAATTCGAGCAAGCGCATCCAGAATTTTTTGATGAAAATTCACCTACTCAAAGAGTTGGAGGACAAATCACTAAAAATTTTGAAACCCTTGTTCATGAACATCGTATGTATTCTTTGGATAATTCATATTCAAAAGAAGACTTATTAGATTGGGAAACTAGAATTAAAAAACTAGTTGATGGTGAATTGAAATTTACTTGCGAGCTAAAATACGATGGCGCTTCTATAAGTTTAACTTATGAAAACGGAAGTCTTATGAAAGCAGTTACCAGAGGAGATGGTTTTCGAGGAGACGATGTAACTGCTAATGTAAAAACTATTAAATCTGTTCCGTTACAATTACATGGAGATTATCCAGAGAAATTTGAGATTCGAGGTGAAATTGTTTTGCCCTGGGATGGTTTTAATAAGATGAATGAAGAGCGAATAGAAATTGGAGAAGAGCCTTATCGAAACCCAAGAAACACTGCTTCAGGGAGTTTAAAATTACAAGATAGTAGAGAAGTTGCAAAACGACCATTAGATTGTTTGTTATATAGTATTGTTGGAAATAATTTAGAAATAAAAACACAATTTGATAGTTTAGAAAAAGCACGTTCCTGGGGATTTAAAGTGCCAAAAGCTGCAAAACTTGTAAACTCTATAGATGAGGTTCTAGAATTTATAAATTACTGGGATGAACATAGACACAATTTACCTTATGAAACCGATGGAGTGGTTATTAAAGTGAATAATTTACAACAACAAGAAGAATTAGGTTATACTGCTAAAGCACCACGTTGGGCTATTGCTTATAAGTTTAAAGCTGAACAAGTTTCTACTCGTTTAAATGAAATTACTTATCAAGTAGGCAGAACAGGAGCCATTACTCCAGTAGCCAATCTGGAGCCTGTGGAGTTGGCAGGAACTACTGTAAAAAGAGCCTCTTTACACAATGCAGATCAAATAGAGAAACTGGATATACGTGTTGGAGACGAAGTATTTGTTGAAAAAGGAGGAGAAATAATTCCTAAAATTATTGCAGTCGATTTAAGTAAAAGACCATTAGATTCTAAACCAACTCAATATATAACGCATTGTCCCGAATGTGAAACAGAATTAATTAGAACAGAAGGAGAAGCACAGCATTATTGCCCGAATTATAATGGTTGTAAACCACAGGTTGTTGGTCGGATTCAGCATTTTATATCCAGAAAAGCTATGGATATTGAAGGGTTGGGAGGAGAAACAGTTACTTTGCTTGTAAATGAAGGGTTAATAAATAACTATTCTGATTTATATGAATTAACAAAAGCGCAAGTAATTCCTTTAGAGAGAATGGCTGAGAAAAGTGCTGATAATTTAATTAACGGCATTGAACAATCTAAACAAATTCCATTTGAAAGAGTATTATACGCTCTAGGTATAAGATATGTGGGAGAAACAGTTGCAAAGAAACTAGCAAAACATTATAAAAGTATTGATGCAATTTCAGAAGCATCACAAGAGGAATTAATTAATGTAGATGAAATTGGTGTTAAGATAGCTGAAAGTGTTTTAGAATTTTTTAATTCGGAAACTAATACTAAGATTATAAACAGATTGAGGGATTTTGGTGTTCAGCTAGAAATTTCAGCTGAAAAACTAGCAAAACAAACCAATAAATTAGAAGGCAATATTTTCGTTGTTTCTGGCGTATTCCATGAAGTTTCTAGAGATGAATTAAAGAAATTAATTGAAGATAATGGAGGTAAAGTATCTTCGTCTATATCTAGTAAAACTAGTTATATTGTTGCTGGAGATAAAATGGGTCCAAGTAAAATGGAAAAAGCAGAAAAACTTAATGTCGCTATAATTTCAGAACAAGAGTTTTTAAGCATGATCCATTGACCAATTAATTGTTTATAAATTATCGCTAAACTGTATTTTTTATCGATTAATTTCAACTTTTAGAATATATTTGTAACAAAATGAGCTTATTATAATTAAATTTAAATTTGAGCTCATATTATGTTATGATTCAACTTGTAATTTCAACTTTTATCTTAGAAATTGTTAACTCTAATATTTATGAAGTTTTAGAATTATTAATTGTACCACTTCTAACTATTACTTATTTAATTAGAATTAAAGACAAGTCTTTATTATTCGCATTATTTCTCGTTACCTATTCAGTTTCTGATTTAATTAATATTATTGATCAAGATAGACTTTATGAGATTATATATTTTACATGTAATTGTCTTTATATTTTATCTTATATTTTTTTATTGTTAGAAGTTTTAAAGACTATAAATTTAAAAACCATACTAAAAAGATTTCCAGCACATTTTATTGTTTTGCTATTATTAAACCTATATATCATTTTCGTAATGGCAACTATAATTAATCCTATAGATTTTGAGACTAATCATCTTAGTCTGGTAAGGATTATTGAGCATCTTTATAATTTTGTTTTGCTGTCTTTACTTAGTATGTCCTTTTTAAATTATTTATTACATGAAGACACAAAATCACTTCTAATGTTTTGTGGTTGTTTAGCTATAACTTTTTCAGAGTTATTGCTTATAGGTTATTATTATTTATCAGAACAAATGCTTGCTTTAGGTTTTGTTTCTACATTACTTAATATTTGCGCTTTTATTTTATTCTATTATCAATCTACACTAAAACCTAAAGCTAATAACTCGAATAGCTTAGCAAATAAGGAATAATCTATTTTATGTTTTATTTAAAGTTCAAGATTTTTTAATTATAAGAAGAAAGATTATTATTTAGAATTAATTCAAATAATCATGTTGCATCGTTAAAGTGTATGTTTTTATCGTTTAAATGAAATATTTGTGTATATTTGCTTTCAAATGTAAGCTATATGATTTTATCCAAATCGAATATATTAATAGTTACAATTATCCTACTTTGTTTTTCTTTTGCTCTTTTTGAGTTTCAAGAAGAGTATTTTATATCTAGTATTTCCAAGTCTTTTATTGTGCCTTTGTTTACTTTATTATATTTTATTAATGAAAAAAACAAATCTCCTTTTTTTACTTGGTTTCTGCTTTTATTTTCAATTTCTGAATTAATGGTATTTGCTGAATTTTACATACAAACTGACAGGGCATTTGATTTATATTATATGATTGGTAACTTACTTTATATATTTGCTTATATATTGTTGTTAATTGAAGTTTGTAATAGTCTTAATTTTAAATTGGTATTAAAAAATTATAAAGCACATTTAGTAGTTCTAACCTTATTAAATGTTTATATGGTTTATGTATTAATTACTATTGTGAATCCTTTTATGTTTAATTCATTTATGATTGTAATTGAGTTAACATATAACATAGTCATGTTGTTATTGCTTACTTTTTCATTAATAGCCTATTTTTATAATGATGATAAAAAGTCTTTAGCACTTTTTCTAGGTTCTTTAAGTATCGTGTTTTCTGAGGTTATACAAATTGCTTATTTCTATATAACCGATAAGGAATTATTAAATTTTATTTCAACTATACTTTTTGTGTTAGCTTTCTGCTTTTTCTATTACCATTCAAGAGTTAAAATGGGAGAAGGATTTAAAGCAGTTGTCTAGTAGGTTATTATTTTCGTTTTTTTTCCCCACTTCCTTTCAAATAAATTTTAACATACTTTTCGATGAACGGTAGTTTATTATCGTTGAAATTAATTATATTTGTTTCAACCTACTTATGAATTACTACTGTGAAAGAATGGCTAAAAATTAGTTATAACAGGATATTTTTGTGTATTCTGTGTTTACTTATCTTAATTAATGTTCTTGCTACTATTAGCGAGAGTGGATTATTACTTCAAATTACAAAACCTCTTTTTGTACCTGTGTTTATTATGTACTATTTTATAAAAAACAGATTCTTTAGTTTTGTTTTTGTTTTGTTTTTGGTGTTTTCTTTTGTTGGTGATTTTTCTTCTGTATTTTCATCAAGTAATTTAATTATTAAATTTTCGAGTTTTATATATTTCTTAGGCTATTTAACGCTTATATTTTACACTTTTTCGAAGTTTAAACGCATTAGACTTGATATGGTAATTGGGCTTTATTTACTAATTGTTATTAGCATAAATTCATATTTTATTTATGAATTATTTTCAATCTTAAAATTACAAATTTCAGACCCTATTGAAGTTAATTTGTTTGCAGCAAAAAGTGTGTCTTTAATTGCTTTAACGTTTTTATCGTTTGTTGTATATCTAAATTCAGACACTAAACAATCTATAATATTCTTATTAATGGCTTTATGTTTTGTTTTTTCAGATGTCTTGCATTATATAAGCAATTATTACATCTATAACTGGAGTTTTGTATTGTTAGATCGCGTTTTACATGTGGTTGGTTTATTTTTCTTATTCAATTATATAATTGGTGAAAATAGAATAAGAAAAAGACAAATTGTTGAAGAAAGAATGTCTTCAGAACCTTCCTTAACTCTAACTAGACAATTATAGATTTTCCGTTTGCAGTTTTGTTATTATCAGAATCGAAATAGAAATCTATTCTTCCTAAATTAATACCATAACACCCAACTTGATTTACTAACATATTGTCTCCTAAACTATTTTTAACAACAGTTGGTTTTGGCAAAAAAGTATGTGTGTGTCCACCTATTATTAAATCTATATCTTTAGTACTAGCAGCCAACTTTAAATCACTTGGTCTTTCTGGATAATCTGAATAATGATAACCTAAATGCGACAAGCAAATTACTAAATCGCATTGTTCGTCTTCTTTTAAAATACGACTCATATCTTGAGCTCTTTCTGTAGGATCTAAATAAACAGTTTCTTTGTATAAATCTTTTAATACTAAACCATCTAGCAAAATACCTAAACCAAAAACGCCTATTTTAATACCACTTTTATTAAATATTTTATATGGCTTAACATGCGTATCCATTATGGTATTTGAAAAATCGTAATTAGCAGATAAAAAAGCAAATTCAGCATGTGGAAGTTGTGCATATAGTCCATCAATGCCATTATCGAAATCATGATTTCCTATAGTAGCTGCATCATATTTTAACTTACTCATCAATTTAAATTCAAGTTCACCTCCATAATAGTTAAAATATGGTGTTCCTTGAAAAATATCTCCAGCATCTAAAAGTAACGTGTTAGGGTTTTCATTTCTAATAGCTTGAACTAAACTAGCTCTTCTTGCAACACCACCTTTATTTGGGTTTCTGCCATCATCTGGTCCAAAAGGATCTATATGGCTATGGACATCATTAGTATGTAAAATAGTAATTTTAGCTGTTTTAGATGATAATTTAAAACTTTGCAAGGTTAATCCACCTATAGTAACTAGAGCTGTAGCAGCAGTAGTCTGTTGAATAAAATCTCTTCGTTTCATAAATCTATTTTTTTAATTTTATAAATCTGTCATCTATAACAGGGTTTATAGTGTCAACTTTAGCAAAATAATCTAAAAAGGCACTTCGAATTTTATAGTTTAAAATATATAAACTGTCGTTTGGTTGAAAAAAGGTCATAGAATCTCCTCCACTATATAGATAATCGTTTGTGGCAACATAATATGTTTTTGTTGTATCTATAGGTTTGTTGTTGATGCTTGCTTTTTTAAGATTGAAATCTTCATCAACAACTATTTTTAATTTTGAAATTGGATGAGCTCTTTTATCTTCAAGTAAATAGTCAATTAATTTATTAATACTACTTCCTTTAAGCGCAACAACAACAACACTGTTTTCAAAAGGCATAATCACGTATGCAGTTCTGGTAGTAACATTTCCTTTAGAAATTATAGATCGAATTCCTCCATGGTTAACTATAACCATATCAATATCTTTTCCTGTTCTTTGTTTAAAAACAGGGTTGGATTGTTCGAAAATTACATCAGCAAATAGATTTCCAATGGCAGTATTTAATTCGCCATCACTTTTGGAATAGGTATCAACCGCATAAGCTAAAACACTATCTAATTCTTTATTAACATGTTCTCTATATGGTTTAATAAAAGATTCAATTTCTAAATTTGTTTTCAGGCTATCTGATATAGAAATCTGTTTTCCTTCAATACGCATAAGTTGCTGAGGTTCTTGTTTACAGCTAATTAATAAAACAATAAGAAGAAAGGAAAATATTGACTTATAATTCATGTTGAAACATCTAAGTTTTAATAATTTTTTGTGAGTACTTTTATTACCTTTGTTGAAAGCATAAAGATATAATGATTTTAAAGGGTTTAAAAGAAAAATCTATTAAAAAGAATTTAAATTTAATTTTAAATAGCAGAGAAGTTTATTCTAGCAATAATAAAATTGAAAGTTTGGGAATTATATTAAATGCAGATGAGACAAACGATTTTGAAACATTAAAAACCATTGCAGAAATTTTAAATGTAAGACCAAATAAATTAAAAATTATTGCGTTTACAACATCTAAAAAAGAAGTAACTTATTCGTGGAATGTGTGTTTTAATCCGAAAGATTTTACTTGGAATGGAAAAATTAATAATATAGAATTACAATCTTTTTTAGACAAAGAATTTGATATATTAATTAGTTATTATTCTGAAGATGTCCTTGAGCTTAAGTATTTAACAGCTGCATCTAAGGCTAAATTTAAAGTAGGAATTTTTCAAGAAGATAAACGATTTAACGATTTAATTATTAAAACAGAATTTAAAAATATTCAGGCTTTTAAAACAGAACTTTTAAAATACGTAACAGTATTAAATAAAATTTAAAAAATGAAGAACAAATTAACTGGACTTGGAATTGCTATTGTAACACCTTTTAAAAAAGATTTAAGTGTCGATCATGAAGCATTAACTAAACTTGTAAATTATAATATTGAAAATGGAACAGATTATATAGTAATAAGTGGAACAACAGGAGAAAGTGTTACGGTAACAAAACAAGAAAAAAAAGATATAATTGCCACTATTGTCAAAGCTAATAACAATCGTGTTCCTTTGGTTTTAGGAATAGGAGGTAACAATACTGCAGATGTAATTGAAGAAATTAATGCTACAGAATTTAATCATATTTCTGCTATCTTATCAGTTTCTCCAGCTTATAGTAAACCAACCCAAGATGGTATTTATCAACATTTTAAAGCCATTTCTTTAGCATCACCAGTTTCTATTATTTTATATAATGTTCCTGGCAGAACCTCTTCAAACATGTTACCGGAAACAGTAATTAGATTGGCTTCAGAATTCGAAAATATTGTAGCTATAAAAGAAGCAGCAGGAAATATGTCGCAATACTTTCAATTAATAAAAAACAAGCCTAAAGATTTTTTAATTATTTCTGGAGACGACGATTTAGCATTGCCAGTAACACTAGCTGGTGGAGCTGGAGTAATATCTGTTATTGGACAGGCTTTTCCAGAACAATTTTCTAAAATGATACATTTAGGTTTAGAAGGAAATTCTACAGATGCATTTAAATTGCATTATGCTTTTTTAGACATCATAAGTTTAATTTTTGCTGAAAATAATCCTGCAGGAATTAAAGCAGTATTAGAGCAATTAAATATTACAAACAATAATGTAAGACTTCCATTAGTAGTTGCTTCAAATTCTCTAAAAGATAGGATTACTAAAATCATTAAAAATTTGTAAAAAAGTTAAATTATACTTAATCCTTGTATAATGCACCTTTAAGCAATTATTTTAGCAGAATAAAATATTTTTAAAATCCATATTAATAGCTTAATTTTGCATTCTGTTTAAAAATTATGAAGAATCTTTTTTATTTATTTATAACTTTCACTGTTTTAAGTTCTTGTAGTCCATATCATAAAGCTTTAAAAAAGCCTGATGTTGGAGAGAAATTTAGAGTAGGTGAAGAATTATATGATAAAGGTAAATATGAGAAGGCAAATAAGCTTTTTGCTCAAATAGTACCTAACTATAGAGGAAAACCTCAAGCTGAAAAGCTAATGTATTTATATGCTAAGACCTATTTCGAAATGAAAGACTATTACTTAGCTAGTTACCAGTTTGAAAGATTTGCTTCAGCATATCCTCAAAGTGAAAAAGTGGAAGAAGCTGCATTTTTAAGTGGAAAAAGTGCTTATTTACTTTCTCCAGTTTATTCTAAGGATCAAACAGAAACAAAAGATGCAATAGAGAAGTTGCAAGGATTTATTAATTTGTATCCAGATTCTGAATTCTTAGCAGAAGCTAATAGTTTGGTTAGAGAATTAGATTATAAATTAGAAAAGAAAGCTTTTGAAATTGCAAAGCAGTATAATAAAATAGCTGGATATAATGGAGATTATAATGCATCAATAAAAGCATTTGATAATTTTATATTAGATTTTCCTGGATCGGAATTTAGAGAAGAAGCGTATTTTCTTAAATTGGATTCTGCTTATAAAATGGCTATAAATAGTGTTGAAACTAAAAGAGAAGAACGTTTAGAAGATGTAAAGCTGCATCATAAAAATTATAAAAAGAGTTATAATGAATCTAAACGAATGGAAGATGCAGACAAGATGTTAGAGGAAGTAATTAAAGAATTAGAAAAATATAGTACTAAAAGCTAAAAACAACAAAATGGATTTAAAAAAAATCAAAGCTCCTGTAAATACTATTACTTATAATAGAAATAAAGTAGATTCTGAAACAGAAAATATCTATGAAGCTATTTCAATTATATCTAGAAGAGCAGAACAAATAAATTCTGAAATTAAAAAAGAATTAATTGAAAAGCTTGAAGAATTTGCTACCTTTAATGATAGTCTAGAAGAAATATTCGAGAATAAAGAGCAAATTGAGGTTTCTAAATTTTATGAAAAACTTCCTAAACCACATGCTTTAGCTGTACAGGAATGGTTAGATAATAAAATTTATTATAGAAATACAGAAGACGATACTCAAGTATAAATTATATGTCAATATTAAGCGGCAAAAACATACTTTTAGGCATTAGTGCTGGTATAGCTGCTTATAAAACTGCTTCATTGGTTCGGCTTTTTGTAAAAGCCGGAGCCAATGTGAAAGTTGTTATTACTCCTTCAGCAAAAGATTTTGTTACTCCTTTAACTTTATCTACACTTTCTAAAAATCCTGTTTATTCTACTTTCGTTGACGATGCAGATGAAGATCTTTGGAATAACCATGTAGAACTAGGCTTATGGGCAGACATATTTATAATCGCTCCAGCAACTGCAAATACCTTATCTAAAATGGCAAATGGTGTATGTGATAATTTGCTTCTAGCAACTTATTTATCTGCCAAATGTCCTGTATATTTTGCTCCAGCAATGGATTTGGATATGTATAAGCATCCAACAACATTACAATCTTTTAAAAGCTTAAAATCTTTTGGGAACATTATTATTCCAGCTGCTAGTGGTGAATTAGCCAGTGGTTTAGTTGGCGAAGGACGCATGGCAGAACCAGAAGATATTCTTGCTTTTATTGAAAACGATATTCTAAATAAATTACCACTTCGTGGAAAAAAAGTACTTATAACAGCAGGACCAACCTACGAAGCCATAGATCCAGTTCGCTTTATTGGAAATCATTCTAGTGGCAAAATGGGTTTCGAGATAGCTAAATCTGCAGCAAATCTTGGTGCTGAGGTAATTTTAATTACAGGTCCAACTCATCAAGTTTTAAATCATAATTTAGTAAATGTTATTGCAGTTATTTCAGCAGAAGACATGTATTTAGAAGCACATAAATACTTTAAAACTGTTGATATAGCTATTTTAGCTGCAGCAGTTGCAGATTATAAGCCAAAAAATATTGCCAATCAAAAAATAAAAAAGAACGATAGTACGTTAAAATTAGAACTGGAAAAGACGAAAGATATTTTAGATTCATTAGGAGAAATTAAAACAAATCAAATTTTAGTAGGTTTTGCACTCGAAACAGAAAATGAACTTGAAAATGCAAAAGCAAAATTAAAAAAGAAGAATTTAAATTTAATTGTATTAAATTCGTTAAAAGATAAAGGTGCTGGTTTTAAAACGGAAACTAATAAAGTGACCATTATTGATAGTTTTAATAAAGTTACAGAATATCAATTAAAATCTAAAGCAGAAGTTGCTGAGGACCTTTTAAGAGAAATTATAAAACAATTAGATGAGTAGAATTCTTTTATTTTTAATGTTGTGCTTTAGTGTTTCAACTTACGCACAAGAACTAAATTGTAATGTTGTAATTAATGCAAATCAAACAGGTAACCCTAATTTACCTATATTTAAAACATTAGAAAATCAAGTTAGAGAGTTTGTAAATAATACTAAATGGACTAACAGAGAGTTTACAACTCAAGAACGTATAGAATGTTCTATTTATATAAATATCACTGAATATGCAAGTGATGCTTTTAACGGAACAATACAAATACAATCATCAAGACCAGTTTATGAATCTTCTTATACAACTCCTGTTCATAACATAAACGATAAAGACTTTGCATTCAGGTATTTAGAATATCAAAATATGATATATAATCCTAATCAATTTGAATCTAATTTAATATCAGTATTAGCTTTTCACGTATATATGGTTTTAGGCGTTGATGCCGACACCTTTTCACCTAATGGAGGACAAAAATATTTTGAACAAGCGCAAATAATCTTAAATTATTCACAAGGTGAAAGTGCTAGTGGGTGGAAATTAAGCGATGGTAATCAAAACAGATTTACTTTAATAGATAACATGTTGTCTCCAACTTTTGAAGACTACAGAACAGTTATGTACGAATATCATAGAAATGGTTTAGACTTAATGTCTACTGATCAAAAAAAAGCCAAATCTAATATAGCTGACGCTATCATAAGTTTAGAGAAAATGAATCGAGTAAGACCTAACTCTTATATTCTAAGAACTTTCTTCGATGCAAAAGCAGACGAAATACAAGATATTTTTAGTGGAGGTCCAAACGTAGAGATAACAGATTTAATTTCTGCTCTTAATAATGTAGCTCCAATGTATTCTAATCAATGGAGAAATATTAAGTACTAATTTATTCTCAATAAATTTGAAGATTTAATATTACTTTTCTTAATATTATTTACCTTTAACTAAATTCGTGATACTAGATTGATAACATCTCTTTCCATAAAAAATTATGCGTTAATAGATAACCTGCAAGTTAACTTTAATCAAGGGTTTTCTATTATTACTGGTGAAACTGGAGCAGGAAAATCCATCTTACTTGGTGGTTTATCATTAATCTTAGGAAAAAGAGCAGATTTAGCAAGCATAAAAGATACCTCTAAAAAATGTATTATTGAAGCTGTTTTTGATGTAACCAATTACAATCTAAAGAGTTTTTTTGAAACAAACGATTTAGATTATGAGCCTCAAACAATTATACGTAGAGAAATTTTACCAACAGGTAAATCTAGAGCTTTTGTAAACGATTCACCAGTTAATTTAAATAGTCTTCATATTTTAGGAGAACAACTAATAGATATACATTCGCAACACGAAACGCTTCAGTTAGTTGATGATTCATTTCAGTTTGAAATTATAGATGCTTTAGCAAAAAACAACAGCTTATTAATAGACTATACACAACAACTTAAAGCTTATAAATCGATTCAGAAAGATTTAGAAAAGTTATTGAATTTTAAAGCAGAAGCAATTAAAGAATACGATTATCATACTTTTTTATTAAATGAACTAAATGAAGCTAATCTTCTTGAGGGTGAATTAGAATCTCTTGAAGAAGAATACGAAACTTTAAACAATATAGAAGAAATTAGAGAATCTTTATCGCTTTCTAATAAAATGTTTAATGAAGAAGAAATTGGATTGCTATCTATTTTGACCAATTTAAAAAATAACTTTAAAAAAATAAGCAACTATTCTAATAAATACGAAAATATGTTTAATAGAATTGAAAGCAGTTTTATTGAATTAGACGATGTCTTTTCTGAAATTGAAACGTTTCAGGAAAATTTAGATGCAGATCCAGAAAGACTAGAGCAGGTTAATACAAAGTTACAAAACTTAAATAATTTGTTTAAAAAGCATTTAGTTACCAGTGTTACAGAGTTAATTCAAATAAAGGGTGAACTTGCATTAAAAGTTTCTGAAACGGATAATCTAGACCAAAACATACAGATAAAACAGAATGCTTTAAAAGCTATAGAATTAGAGATTAATAGAACATCAGAAACCATTCATAAAAACAGGATTCAAGCTATTCCTATATTAATAAAACAATTAGAAGGAATATTAATTGGTTTAGGGATGCCAAATGCTAAATTTAAAATAGATTTATCTTTTTCTGATATGTTTTATGCTAACGGGAAAGACAATCTTTCTTTTATGTTTTCAGCAAATAAAGGAGGTCAGTTTAACGAACTTAAAAAGGCAGCTTCTGGAGGAGAATTATCAAGAATTATGCTGGCTATAAAATCTATACTTTCTAAGTATAAACAATTACCAACCATTATGTTTGACGAAATAGACTCGGGAGTTTCAGGAGAGATTTCAAACAAAATGGGACAAATCATGTTGCAAATGAGTCATGATATGCAGGTATTTGCTATTACTCATATACCTCAAATTGCAGCAAAAGGAAACACACATTTTAAAGTTTATAAAGAAGATATAAATAATTTAACAGTAACAAATCTTAAAAAATTAAATCACGATGAGCGATTAGTTGAGATAGCACAAATGCTTGGAGGCATAGAAATATCAAATTCAGCCTTAGCTCATGCTAAACAATTATTGAATTAATACTATCTTTGTTTTAAACTAATAATAAATTAAGTTTAAGTTTATTAACTACAACTAAAAATCTAAAATATGTCATACAACTTATTGAAAGGAAAAAAAGGAATCATTTTTGGAGCCCTAGATGAAAACTCAATTGCTTGGAAAACTGCGCTTCGTGTTCATGAAGAAGGTGGAACATTTGTTTTAACAAATGCACCTGTTGCATTAAGAATGGGTGAAATAAATGCTTTAGCTGAAAAAACTGGGTCACAAATTATTCCAGCTGATGCAACTTCTCTGGAAGATTTAGAAAATTTAGTTGAAAAATCTATGGAAATTTTAGGTGGCAAAATAGATTTTGTACTGCATTCAATTGGTATGTCTATAAATGTAAGAAAAGGGAATGCATACACTAGTCAAAATTACGATTGGACACAAAAAGGAACCGATATTTCTGCTATGTCTTTTCATAAAGTCATGCAAACCTTATACAAAAAAGATGCAATGAATACATGGGGAAGTATAGTTGCTCTTACTTATATGGCAGCGCAACGTGTTTTTCCAGATTATAATGATATGGCTGATAATAAAGCCTATTTAGAAAGTATAGCACGAAGTTTTGGATATTTTTTCGGAAAAGATAAAAAGGTTCGAGTAAATACCATTTCACAATCTCCAACGCCTACAACAGCAGGTTCTGGTGTAAAAGGGTTTGATGGGTTTATTGCTTATGCAGATAAAATGTCGCCTTTAGGAAATGCTACTGCTTTAGATTGTGCAAATTATACAGTGGCTATGTTTAGCGATTTAACAAAAATGGTGACACTACAAAACCTATTCCATGATGGTGGTTTTAGTAATGTAGGAGTAAGTAATGAAGTTATGGAGGCTTTTATAAAAGGAGTCGAATAAATAAAATTATTTATAAGTTATTTCTAAAGCGAAACATATTCATGTTTCGCTTTTTTTGCATGAATCTCATCTTTAGTTGATTGCGTATTTAATCGTTTAAAATTGCATTTTGTCGATTTGTTTATATTAACGTTTTATTAACTGATTATTATCAATATTTTTAGACTTTAACAATAATTAAATCAATTAAATATGAAAAAAATTACTTTATTATGTTTTGCTTTTATTGCATTTGCATTTAGCTTTCAAGCTAACGCACAATGTGATTATACTTTAGAAATGAATGATTCATGGGGTGATGGTTGGAATGATGGTACTATGGACGTATTAGTTAATGGTATTGTAGTGCTAGACGACGTAACTTTAGATGCTGGTACTCAAGGTACTCTTAGTTTTAGTGTAGTAGATGGTGATGATGTTACTACAATGTTTGGAGCTGATGGTGATTATCCTGGTGAGATATCCTATCGAGTTCTAAATAATATAGGAACCGAAGTGGGTTCTGGAGATGTGAATAATAATATTACAACAGGTACAATAACAGTAGTCTGTTTAGCCCCATTACCTGAACCAGACTGTGCAACGAATCCAAATCCTGCAGATACAGCTATAGATGTACCAGTAGGAAATGTTACATTTAACTGGGTAGCTCCAGCTACAGGACCAACACCAACATCTTATGATTTATATGCAGGGGCAACACCAGCTCTTGAGTTTGGTTTAATAGGCAATTTTACAACTGAAAGTGCTGCATTAACAATTAATGGGTATGAAACCTTACTTTATTGGCAAATTGTACCATTAAATGGAAACACAGCAGCTACAGGATGTCCAATTTGGTCATTCACTACAGAATCTGCGCCACCACCACCAGCAAATGATTTATGTTCAGGAGCACTTCCAATAATGTGTGGTACTCCAGTATCTGGAGATACTAGTATTGCTAGTGTTACAAATTCAGGAGGAAACGCTTCTGCAGATTTGTGGTATATGTATTCTAATCCCGTTTTAGAAGATGTTACATTAAGTCTTTGTGGTTCTGGATATGATACGTTTATTCGTGTGTATACAAATTGTCCGGCTACAACTCAACTTGCATCAAATGATGATGCTTGCGAAACACAATCTGAAGTGACATTTACAAATGATGGTTCGTCTACTTATTATATTATGGTTGAAGGATATAGTTCAGCTGAAGGCACATTTACATTAACAGCTACTTGTGATGTATCAATTCCTGCACCAGCTAATGATAATTGTGATGCTTCTCAGGCTTTAGTGATTGGTGATTCAACACTTGGTACAACAGCTGGAGCAACAGATCAAAGTACAGGAACTACTGATGATACAACGTGTGATCCATTTGATTTTCATGCAGATGTTTGGTATTCTGTAACTTTAACAGGAGGACCACAAAATTTAACTGTAACTACTTCAATTCCTGGAGGATCTACATCTACTGAAGCAGGTTTAGCTATCTATCCTACGGAATGTGATTTCTTAGACACTAGCTCATTAGGCTGTGCTGGAGCTGATTCCCCTACAGGAGGTTCCATAGCGCTTACTAATGTAGCAGATGGAACCTATTATATTAGAGTATGGAGTGATGGTGTTGCTGCTAGAATGGGTAATCAAAGAATTGAAGGTGATTTTGAAATTGTTGCTACAACATCTGCTTTATCTACTGTTGAGTTTGAAAATGAATTAGCTTTTACTTACTACCCAAACCCTGTAAAAAACAGTTTAGTTCTTAATGCTCATAAAGATATTCAAAATGTAGCTGTGTATAATATGTTAGGACAAGAAGTAATTCGAGTGGCTCCTAATACTGTAAATAGTGATATTGATATGTCCTCTTTACAATCTGGAACGTATTTTGTACAAGTAACAATTGAAAATACAACTAAAACAATTAAAGTGATTAAGAATTAATCTACCGCTTATTAAATATTAAAAAGCCACTCTACAGAGTGGCTTTTTTGATTTTTATTTTACTAATCAAATAGCATTGATTTTAATTTTGAAATAACTCCTTTATTTTTATTTAGTTTTTCAAAATTGATAAAATCCTTATTAAAGGAAAGTGATTTTTTATATGTTGAATTAGTTTTACCTATTAGAGATTTATTTAAAATTGAACAAATTTCTTCAGTTATATATAAAGGCTCTTCATTTACATTTAAATTTCCTAATAAAGATGATATAGTCGAATTTGGAAAAGTTATTTTAAACGTATTAATAAAACAATCATTCCAAAGTTGCACATAATTTTTACCACTTTTTAATTTTAAAGTATGATGCAAATAGTTATTTAATTCATTAAAAAATTGTTGATTATTATTTATAAATCTTTTGTCTTTTAATCCAATTTCTAATAAGTTAAACCGTTCAGTATATTTTAAAACATAATTATATTTATCTCCAATAAAATTTAAAGTTTTAGTATTATTTAAATCTTGAGTTTTAAGATTAAATTTTTTTAAACAATAATTATAAAGTTTAAAATCTAAAACGTTATTTTTTTCTATAAGTTCTTTTATCTCATTTGGGATATTTTCAACTTTTGGTCTATTAAGAGTTATTCTTTTTACTTCAATCTCTTTAGGTAATATCATTCTAGTAACAGTACTGAAATAGAGTAATGATTTAGAATATTCTTCAAAAATACCAACATTAATATCTAAATTTTTAATAGTGTTAATAACTAAATCTAAATCATCTTCAGTTACTAATTCCTCATCATACATTCTTTTGCCAACAAGAAACCCTACCATATAATTTTGAGTTTGATTATTTATTATATATTCTTTTAAATTTCTTGGAACAGGTTTAATTAATGATATAAATTCTGTTCTGTCTTTAATAAAATAATATTCAGAAATAATTCTATCTATTGGATTTCTTAAAAGCATAAACAAGTTATATTCTAAATACTTATCATAATTAATAGGATTAAAGATATCTTTTGTATTAGATCTCTTTGTTTCATATATTATATGTCTATAGTTAAAGTCTGGCTTGGTTTGCCATTGTGTTTTATTCATAACACAATTAATTGTTGTGCCTCCAGTTTTTGGTATATGAATAAAAATATTTTTTGAACTCATAATCATGTTTTATTATAAAGATACTCATTTTTGAAAGATAATATTTTATAGGTTTATCTTACATTTGTTTTATGCAAATTAGCTTTTCATTTATTATTCCAGTTTATAATCGTCCTAACGAAATAGATGAACTATTATTGAGTTTTTCCAAACTACAAAAAGTAATTAATTATGAAATAGTTATTATCGAAGATGGATCTAGTGAGACGGCTTTAAACATAGTTAATAAATATAAAGATCTACTAGATATTTCGTATTTTTTTAAGGAAAATTCAGGACCTGGAGATTCACGAAATTATGGTATGAAACATGCTAAAGGCAATTATTTCATTATTTTAGATTCAGATTGTATTTTACCACCTCAATATTTAGATGAAGTTCAAAAAAGTTTGGAAGAAGATTTTGTACATTGTTTTGGTGGTCCAGATGCTGCTCATGATTCATTTTCAAACGTACAAAAAGCCATTAATTATGCTATGACATCTTTTTTCTCTACAGGAGGTATTAGAGGTCATAAAAATAGTGTCGATAAGTTTCAACCAAGAAGTTTTAATATGGGACTTTCTAAAGAAGCATTTATAAAAACAGATGGCTTTGGGAAAATACATCCAGGTGAAGATCCTGATCTTACAATAAGATTATGGAAATTAGGATATAATACAAGGTTAATTCCTGCAGCTTTTGTGTTTCATAAACGAAGAATTTCTTGGTCTAAATTCTATAAACAAGTTGGAAAGTTTGGTATGGTAAGACCTATTTTAAATTTGTGGCATCCAGAAACCCAAAAAGTAACCTATTGGTTCCCTACATTATTTGTAGTAGGTTTAATTATTTCGGTTGTCCTTTATATTTCTATTCAGTTAGATTGGCTTCTTTATACTTATTTATTTTATTATTTTGTTGTATTTATAGATGCACTTTTAAAAACAAAAAGTGTTTATATAGCTTTATTATCTTTATTAGCAATTAACATTCAATTTGTAGGATATGGAATAGGATTTTATAAATCTACAGTAGCATTGCAAATATTAAATAAAGACCCAAAAGAATATTTCTCTGAACTGTTTTTTTAAAAATATATGTTTAGAAAACTAAAATCTAAAATAGTAGCTTCTATTAAAAACAAGAAAATTAATGTTTTTCTATTGTTTTTAATTTTGTCTTTTATAGTGCTAGTGGTTCTAAAACTCTCAACAATATATACCAATACTATAGTTTTTAATATTAATAAAACAAATGTTCCAGAACGTTATTTAGTTTTAAATGATAGCTCTCAAACATTAAAAGTTACACTAAGAACTAGTGGCTTTAATTTGCTTAAATATTATTTCGAAAAACCAAAAATTAATATTGATTTTAGCCAGAATATAGAAGTATCTAAAGATTTTTATATTTGGAATACCTATCAAGGATTTTCAGATTTAAATACACAATTTAATAAGGACATTGAAATAGTAAGCATTATTCCAGATACTTTAAAATTTAGATATGATATTAATGCAATTAAAAAAGTACCTATTAAATTAAATTCTAAATTATCTTTTAGTCTTGGATTCGACCTATTAGACTCTATAAGATTAGAGCCAGACTCCATTAAAATTATTGGTCCAAAAATATTAGTTTCTGAGTTGAATTATATTGAGACAGATATTTTTATATTAAATGATATTAAAACAAATATTGATAAATCTATTTCGTTAAACCTTCCAACTAATAAAAATAAAAACCTAAATTTTTCAGAGGATCACATCAAAATTAAGGCTGAAGTTGATAAGTTTACAGAAGGTCATTTAAAAATTCCAGTAACAGTAATAAATATTCCAGATAGTCTTAAAATTAAGTATTTTCCAAAAAAACTTTATGTAACTTACTATACAAGTTTATCTAATTACAATCAAATTAAGGCTAACGATTTTGTTATAACTTGCGATTATAATAACATTGATAGCACATCTGAATTTTTAAAACCACAAATAGTAAAGCAGCCTAAAGAAGCTAGAAATGTAAAACTTTCTCAAGAACAAATAGAATTTATAATTATAGAATGATAATAGTAGGACTAACTGGAGGTATTGGTAGTGGTAAAACTACTGTCGCGAAACAATTTATGGCTTTGGGCATACCTGTATATATTGCAGATGATGAAGCAAAAAAGCTTATGAATAGGTCTAAAATTATTAAACGAAAATTAATTCAATTGTTTGGAGAACAAGCTTACATTAATAATAAACTGAATAGACCTTATTTAGCCGATAAAATTTTTAATAATACCTCAGATTTAGAAAAAATGAATGCTATTATTCATCCAATAGTAGCTACACATTTTAAAAAATGGGTAGAGAAACAAAAAGCACCTTATGTCCTAAAAGAATCGGCAATTCTGTTTGAAAATGACGCTTATAAAAATTGCGATTATATAATAACAGTTACTGCTCCTAAGCAATTAAGAATTGAAAGACTTCTTAAACGAGATGAAACCAGTTTAGAAAAGATTCAAGCTATTATGGAAAATCAGTGGAATGATAATAAAAAAATAGAAAAATCAGATTTTGTAATAATAAATAAAGACTTAGGTGAAACCATTCATCAAGTGCAACTAACTCACAATAAAATCGTTAACTTCACACAATAAATCCTAAATTTTAACATTTTTGTTAATGTAAGGTTAAATGATAAGAAATCTAAATGTTAAAATGTTAATTTTGAACGATGAGCAAAAAGTTATTCATCATACTGATACTGTTAATGAGTTTGTCTTTAATTGGTATCATTTTCGTTCAAGCGTATTATATAAATAACTCTTTAAAAAATGAAGATGAACAGTTTACTTTTAATGTAAAAAAAGCGTTAAGTTATACATCAAAAGAAATTGAAGACAGAGAATTTAAAGAATATGTAATTAAACTTCAACCACTGATAAATCAAGGTGTAACACCAGATACAACAGCATTTAGGGAGTTTTATTTTAAAGAAGACAATAGCGATTCTAACGAAAAGCTTATATATAGAAATAGTATTTTAGAAGAGAATTACAAATTGTCTTCGTCGATCTTTGACATAGGTTTAGATAGTATTAATATTAGAAAAGTATTAAGCGACAGAGAAACTAAAATTTTGAAAGGAAATGCCTTAGAATCTAATTCAAATTTGAATTTAGATGCTATGATGTTTGAATTTGGTAAACTATCCAAAGGAGTTGAAATATTTTACGATACGGCATATGAAGATTTATCATACAGAATGCCAATTCATAAGCGTATAACCAAAGAAGAAATTAACAACTTGCTTAAAAGTAAATTAACTGAAGATAATATAAATATAGATTATCAATTTGCAATTTATAGCAACGATTTAGCAACGAAAGTTCAAAGTGAAGATTTCGAACTTGAAAATGAAGCAACTTTTAGTGTGCCAATCTTTCAAAATGAAAATGATTTAAGTAATAATTATAGACTTTTAGTTAATTTTCCAAAGAGGAACACATTTGTTCAGTCTTCTATAATTAAAATGACACTGCTTTCAATCATTTTTACATCAATAATCATTATTGCTTATGCTAGCGCTTTAATGCAGCTTTTAAGACAACGAAAAATATCTGAAATTAAAACAGACTTTATTAATAATATGACTCATGAATTTAAAACACCTATTGCTACTATAAATTTAGCTTTAGATGCTATTAGAAATCCAGCTGTTATAGAAGATAAAGAACGCGTCTTACGTTACTTAAAAATGATTAAAGATGAAAACAAACGTATGCATGCTCAAGTTGAAAATGTATTAAGAATATCTAAACTAGAAAGAAACGAACTAAACATTAGTAAGGAACGTGTTATTTTACACGACTTAATTGAAGACGCAATAACACATGTGCAACTAATAGTTGAAGACAGAGAAGGTGAAATTAATGTTGATTTATTAGCAGACACATCTTCTGTTTTAGCAAACGAAACACATTTTACAAATGTTTTAGTAAATATTCTAGATAATGCTATAAAATATACGCCAGAATCTAGAGCACCAATAATAGATATATCAACAGAAAATGTTGGAACAAATATCTTATTAAAAATAACAGACCAAGGAAGTGGCATGAGTAAAGCTGCTCAAAAACGTGTTTTTGAAAAATTTTATAGAGAACACACAGGAGATAGGCATGATGTAAAAGGTCATGGATTGGGTTTAGCTTATGTTAAACGAATTGTAGAAGACCATCAAGGTCATATATCAGTAGAAAGTGAAAAGGACAAAGGAAGTACATTTATTATAAAACTTCCGTTAATATCGTAAAAGCTATGAGTGAACAACAAAAGAAAATATTATTAGTTGAAGATGATCCAAATTTTGGAACCATTCTTAAAGATTATTTAATGATGAATGATTATCAAGTTACACATGCTAAAAATGGTATGGAAGGCTTTGAGAAATTTAAAAAAGACGATTTCGATTTATGCATACTTGATGTTATGATGCCATATAAAGATGGTTTTACATTAGCTAAAGAAATAAGAGAGAAAAATACAGACGTACCTATTGTATTCTTAACTGCAAAAGCAATGAAAGAAGATGTTCTTAAAGGCTATAAAGTAGGAGCAGACGATTATTTAAACAAACCATTTGATAGCGAAGTTTTATTAATGAAAATTAAAGCTATCATGCAACGTAAAGCTACAGAAACTGTTGCGGACAGCAAGCAATTTGAGTTTAAAATTGGAAGTTTCCACTTAAACTCTAAACTTCGTTTTTTAACTTTTAATGGTGGAGATCAAGTAAAATTATCTCCTAAAGAAAACGAATTATTACGTTTATTGGCTTTACATGAAAACGATTTAATGCCAAGAGAATTAGCATTAACTAAAATTTGGAGAGACGATAATTATTTTACTTCTAGAAGTATGGATGTTTACATTGCTAAATTAAGAAAGTATTTAAAACTTGATGAAAATGTTGAAATTTTAAACATTCATGGAGAAGGGTTTAGGTTAGTAGTAAACCAAAGCGCTTAAACGCAATAATATTAAATAAAAAAGCCAGCTAAATGCTGGCTTTTTTATTTAATATTTAGAGTAATCATCTATTGGGAAAGCTATATAATATAAAGTAGAATCTACTGTGTTTTTTTCGCTGGAATCATAATCAACTAATATTTTCCAATTTCCATTTTCATTTTTTAAAATGACATGAAATTGTCCATAATAGCTTTGTTCTTTATCTGTGTCTGGATATATGGTTAATTTGTAAATGCCTCTTTCAGATGCTGAATGCTCATTATTAAATCGTTCAAAAAAACGAAATGAAATGGTTTGGCTCATTTCTTTTGTTTTCCATCGTTCTTTATAACCAGTTATATAAGATATTTTATCTTGAATTCGTTTGTTGTCAGCATTAATTCTTATTAATTCTATACTATGAATACTAGCAAATAAACTATAATCGAAAGTTTCAAAAGCCTTAGTAAATGGCATCCATACTTGATTGTCTATAGCTTTTAGGGTTGTTTCATTTTGAGAATAAAGGTGAGCATTTACCATGAAACAAATAAGAAAAAGTATTTTTACTGTTCTCATATTTCATTTGTTTTATATTGGATGTAATTAATAATGTCTTGTAAATTACTTTTAAAGTCAAACCACTTAATGTCTTCTTTTTTTCTAAACCAAGTTAGTTGCCTTTTTGCAAAACGTCTAGAATTTTTTTTGATTTCTGAAACAGCAAAACTCAAAGACCATTCACCTTCAAGATAATTAAATAATTCTTTATAACCAACTGTATTTAATGCGTTTAAATGCTTTTTATTTGTAAGGTTTTTAACTTCATTTATCAATCCTTCATCAATCATAAAATCAACACGATGGTTAATTCTATCATAAATTATTTCTCTATCTGTTGTTAAGCCAATAGTTATAGTTTTAAACGGTCGTTTTCCTTTCTCTTTATTTAAAAAAGATGAATAAGGCTTTCCAGATCCTATACAAACTTCTAAAGCTCGAATAACACGTTGAGGGTTGTCTATAGCAATTGTATTGAATGATTCAAGGTCTAAGGTTTTTAATTTATTTTGAAGAATAGCTAGTCCTTCGGTTTCTAATTCTTTGTTTAAACCCTCTCTAATACTAGCATCAATTTCTGGAAAAAAATCTAAACCATTTACAACAGCATCTACATATAAACCTGAACCACCAACCATGATAACTGTGTCGTGTAATTTAAAAAGTTGTTCTAAAAGATTTATAGCATCTTTTTCGAAAGCACCAACATTATAATCGTTTTCTATAGATTTATGGTGAATAAAATGATGCTTCGCAGAGGCTAACTCTGTTGGTGTAGGAGCTGCTGTACCAATAGACATTTCTTTATAAAACTGTCTAGAATCTGCAGAAATAATTTCCGTATTAAAATAATTGGCAAGTTTAATACTAAGTGATGTTTTACCTATAGCGGTAGGCCCTACTATACTTATAAGTGTTTTAGTCATGATGCAAATTACATCCACATTTAAAGCAAAATTCGGCTCCATCCTGATGCTTTTCGTTTAAACAATTAGCACAACATTGGGTGTTAACATGAACAGTATCCTTTTTTGGTTCTTCTTTAGGCTTATTTTGAGCTGTATATTCAGCAGAAACTATTCCAGTTGGAACAGCAATAATGCCATAACCTAAAATCATAACTAAAGCAGCTATAAATTGCCCTAAAGGTGTTTGAGGTGCAATATCTCCAAAACCTACTGTAGTTAAAGTTACAATACACCAATAGACACTTTTTGGAATATTGGTAAATCCGTTTTCTTCACCTTCAACCAGATACATTATAGTTCCAAGTATTATTGCTACAATAACAACAGCAAACAAAAACACCGAAATTTTTGCTCTACTGGCTTTTAAAGCATTTACTAAGTTGTTTGAAGCTCCTAAAAATCTTGCTAATTTTAAAATTCTAAAGATTCTTAATAAACGTAAAGCTCTTAAGGCTACTAAAGCATGAGTTCCTGCAAAAATTATGGATAAATATTTAGGTATAGTTGATAATAAATCAATAATACCGTAAAAACTTGTTATATATTTTAATGGTTTTTTTACAGAAATAATTCTGGCAATATATTCAATAGTAAAAAGGATGGTTATTACCCATTCAGAAATGTTTAAAAAATTATGAAATCTAACATCTATACTTTTTACACTTTCTAGCATAACCAATACAATACTAGCTAGTATGGCTACTAGTAATATCAGATCAAATAATTTCCCAGCTGGAGTGTCTGCTTCATAAATTATTTCATGAAGTTTATCTTTCCAGGTCTTATTAGAGTTGTTGTCCATGTATTCAAAAGTAATAAAAGAATTGTTATTTACGCTTTAATACTATTAATGAGTTTTTTTGAATGTCTACAATAGTTCCCATAAATAGTTTTAAACTCTCGTAATAATCTGGGTTATATATGGTTTCCTTAAAATTAAACTTAAAATATAATAGAATAGAACCTTCTACAATTTTTGTGCTAAATATTAATAATCCTTTATTATTTGGTAAACTAATATTCATTTCTTTGGGTGTTTCTAAAACTTCATATTTGTCTTTTAAATCAATTTTTAAAGTGTACAGATAAGCATCTTTAAAACCAAAATCAATTGGATATGTCCTTTCTTGTAATTTTAATGGATTTTCTTCCATTAATTTAAATAAGAACGGATTGATATAAAGATTTCCACTTATATCTTCAGTTGCGTATTCAATATCAAATTCTTCTAAAAATTCATAACTAGCTTTATCTTTACTAGTTACTTTATGATCTATAAAACTTATTGAATGGTATTTCTCTTTATATTTATTAACATATGCTGTATTATTTTCATAATACTCTTTTTTTAAAGGTAAAGCATGATAACCAGTTGCAGTTGTATTAATTTTACCAACTAATATGTCATTTTCTTCAAGGCTTAAATCGACTTTATATTGAATTGTTGACAGGTTATTAGGAGTAATATCTATCCAAGAACTTCCTTTTTTAAGATCTAAAAGTCTTCCATATTGGTTTAAACATCTAAAAGGTAATTCTCCAAAAGACACATAATCGTCTGTAGCGTCTAGTAAATAAGTTTTATTGTAAATGGTTGCTTGAACAATAAGATAATTAAACTCTGATATTACTGGAAACAATTGTGTAGCAAAACCATTTTCTCTAGTGGATAGTAATACTGGTAAAACATCGATTCCGTTTGCTTCTAAGATATTGTGAAGAAGCATGTTTATTTCTGTTACATTCCCAGACTTGTTTTTCATTAAATCTCTTACAGAAGTATCACCAAATATATTAAAAGTTTCATTCCAAGTGTATTCTTCTTGTACATACGAATAAATATTTTCAGCTCTTTTTAATAAATTAGGTTCTGAAGAGAAAGATTCATTTGAAACATTCACATTTAATTGTCTACCAAATCTACTGTCTGATCTTAATTCTTTGTCTACATCTTTCCAGGTTTTACTAATCTTATCTATTCTACCATCAAATTTTTTAATTGTATTTAATTCGTATTCAATTTTTGATAAATAGTTGTCTTTGGTAGTCATGTAGCTTTCTTCTTTATATGCAGGAATGTCTTCCATGACATATTTAGAGATTGTGCAATCTGCATGTCCACCACCATTTACAGTTAAACAATAATTCTCAATAACACTTTCGTTTACTTTTAATTTTAGAAAGCCAACTAATTTTATATGATATTCATAATTTGCTGGAATACTTGTATTGTATTCACTAAATATTTTAGGAATATCATCTTGAAACTCCCATTCTTTATAGTTAAAAACATAAGGAGTTTCTGTAGTATAACTATAAGTTAGAACAGAACCTTCTTTAACATTTGGAAGTGTAAATTTTGCAATAGTATAATTTTCATTATATTTTTCTTCATAAATTTCATCGTCTCGTAATTTTGTATGAACAACAGTATTTCCTTTTAAATTATAGGTGGTTGCTATTACGTTTCTTAGTTTTTCTTTTGATTTCCCGTCGTTATATAAATAAACAGATACAGTTGCTTTATTAAAGCCTTTACTGTTAATAATTTTTAGTTTTCTTTTAATATCTGAAACTAGCTTAAAATTACGATCGTCTATATAGCTTTTTCCATATTCATAAATTACTAAAGCATTTGCTGTTGAATCTTTTTCATAAATATTCGTTTCTAAATCGTTAAGAGTTACTGTATAATCATTAGAATTAAAACCAGATTGAGCTTGAAAACAAAATGATATTGTAAGTAAGTAGGCTAGGAAAAATGTTTTCATAAATTATTTATTGGGATTATTTTAAGATTTTTATTTCGTCTTAAATAACTTTGGATTATATGTTGGGTATCCCTATTATTTTCCATAGGAGTAATAATGGACTCAAGTACTTTTCGGTTTGTAATTTGATAGTTTAAGTCTGCATATCCAAAACCAGCAAAAACTCCATTTTTAATTAGTATCACACTTCGCTCATCTATATCTCGACCTCTATCAACTATAGCCATATTGACATTTTTATAGCTATTTTTTTCTATAAGTTTAGTAACACGACTATTATAGTATATTGGTTTTTCTTCTTTAATACAAGCGCCTTCACATTGTTTTAAATTATAATTAAAACAACTACCCTTTGTAGGATACAAGCCAGAAAGTTTTTGACATAAATTAAATTCTTTGACAGCTTTAAATAAAAATTGTTTCGCACTATTTCTAGTGCTAAATGTAGTAATAACAATTTTTTTGCCATCTGCTTTATCAATTTTTAAATTGATATACCCATTTTCATCTTGAAAACTATATAAAGCATGAGTAAATATATTTCTTCTAAGAGCTCTGTTAAAAATAGGTTTGTTGCGTTTTATTTCCTCGCTTTCTTTTAATAAAGCTACCAATTCATTTCCAGTAGCTTCATAAGTTACTGCAGCAGTTTGCAATTGAATTTTTTTAGATTTTGAATTTGTACTTGTAAAATGTTGACTGAGTCTATTTTTAATGTTTTTACTTTTTCCTATGTAGATAATTTCTCCTTTTTCATTATGAATATAATAGACTCCAGTAATATTAGGAAGACTGTTTAAAATTTGCTTTAAACTAGGTTCCATTTTAAAGGTAGGTTCTACAACAATAGCATCTTGAACTATTACTTTTTTGATGTCTTTAGCAAGAAGCATTTTAAATAGCTTCACAGTAGCAATAGCGTCACCATTGGCTCTGTGTCTGTCACTAACAGGAATCCCTAAAGCTCTAGCAAGTTTTCCTAAACTATAAGAGTTTTGGTCTGGAATAAGTGTTTTAGAAAGCGAAACGGTACATAAGGTTTTACGTTTATATGGAAAGCCTAAGCGTTTAAATTCAGTCCGTAAAATTCTGTAGTCAAATTCGGCATTATGAGCAACGATTACACAATCTTCGGTAATTTCAATAATACGTTTGGCAACTTCATAGAATTTTGGAGCATTTTTAAGCATGTTGCTGTTAATACCTGTAAGATTAACAACAAAAGGTTGAATCTCTCTTTCTGGATTAACTAAACTTATAAATTGATCGACTACTTGATGACCATCAAACTTATAAATGGCTATTTCGGTAATTCCTTCTTCATTATACTTACCACCTGTGGTTTCTATGTCGACTATTGCGTAAATGGTATGTTTTTTTTGTGTGTTGTAAGACGTAGGCTAAAAAGACTACTTTTTACTAATTATAATTTCGTTCCCCAAAGATACTACTTCCAACACGAATCATGTTACTACCACATGCAATAGCTAATAGATAATCGCCACTCATCCCCATGGAAATAATTTCTAATTTTGAATGTAAAGGTTTTAATTGATTAAAAGTAGTTTTTAATAGTATAAACTCTTTTTTTATTTGTTCTTGATTATCTGTAAAGGTTGCCATTCCCATAACGCCAACCACATGGATATTTTTTAATTCTGAAAAATCGCTAGACGTTAATATTTCTGAAGCTTCGTTTGCTGTCATTCCAAATTTAGAATCTTCTGAAGCTATTTTAATTTGAAGTAAACAGTCAATAATTCTGTTGTGTTTCTTAGCTTGTTTGTTTATTTCTTTAAGCGTCTTAAAATTTTCAACACCATGAATTAAACTTACAAAAGAAGCCATGTATTTCACCTTATTTCTCTGTACATGACCAATCATATGCCATTGAATATCTTTTGGCATTTGTTCCTGTTTCTCAACCATTTCCTGAATTTTATTTTCTCCAAAAATGCGTTGTCCTGCTTGGTAAGCTTCCATAAGGTCGCTAACAGGTTTGGTTTTAGAAACAGCAACAAGCGTTACTTGTTCAGGGATGGAAGATTTTATACTGTTCAGGTTTTGTTTTATACTCATTTTTTACTGTTTGTTGTTTTTCCATCCAAATTCTTTCCATATTTCATCTTTATAAATAGGATCTATTATTGGAGCAATTTTTAGCAAATCTGGATTAAATTGTAAAGGTATTTCTTCAACATTTATAAGATCGAATTTTATTTTTTTATAATGTATAAAACTCCAATTGTCATAATTTTTAAATTCAATATAATCAATTTCATTTTTTAAGTAAGCTTCTTTATAAAAAGGATAAAAAAGAATCCACGTTTTTTCAAAATTTGGTTTAGCTTGATAATTATGGTATTCAACAACGCCAAAGCTATTTTGGATTAAGGCAAAAGATTTGGCTGTTGGATAATAATCATACTTCCTTGTGATAGAATATAATGTGGAGAGATTTTCAAAAAAAGCTCTATGCAAAATATCATAGCTTTGATTTTTTTGAATAGAATCTAATTCAAGTGTTTTTTCAATTGTTAGTCGATAATTATTAATTAATTGATCATGATTTTTAAGTTCGTTTAATTTTCTTAAATCTATTTGCTTTAAAAAGTTATTTTCCATCCATATAAAATGATTTTCTAAATACATTTTTTTAAACCATTCAGATAATTCACCTACAGTAATAGCATCATAATACGATTTACTTTCAGATTCATAAATAATATTGAAACCATAATTTTTTACAAGTGTGCTTAGTTCTTTTTTAAAAAAATCTAAATCATCATTTGAAAAGCTTTTATCTAATAGAATATATTTTAATTCAGGTTCGTAACCATATTTTTTTTCTAGTTCTAGAATGAATGTTTTTGTTTTTAAATAACTTTCAGAATTGTAAATAGAAGGGTAGATCGAATCATGAATCATGATATCTCTGTCATTTTGTGAAAAACAAAAAATAACCTGAAAGCAGAAGAGAACAAATAAAATTTTCTGTTTCATAAAGATGAGATTCCTGCTTTTGCAGGAATTAGAATTCATAAATAGTAACACCACTTCGTAGTTTTGGTTCAATATAAGTGCTTTTTGGAGGCATTTTTAAACCATCGTCTGCTATTTGCTTCATTTCTTGAACAGAAACAGGTATCATTACAAAACCAACTTTCGATTCGCCACTATCGACACTGCTTTTTATATTGACCAAATCCTTTTTTCCGTTTATATAAGTAATTCTTTGATCGTTTCTTAAATCTTCAATACCTAAAATAGGATTTAATATGGTTTTATATAGAATTTGAGAGTCTAAACTATCTAAAGAGTTTTTAAAGTTGTAAATGGTTTTTCGTAAATATAATGAATAGAAATCGCCATCAAGATACATGCTAAAATGATGTTTTTTAGATGGCTGATAAGGCATTTTTCCCCTATTTTCAATTCTGTAAAAAGTATCTAATTGAATTAAAAACTCTTCTTTTGTTAATCCGTTCAAGTCTTTAACCAATCTGTTAAAAGCATGAATTTGCAAATCGGATTCAGGAATTAGATAACTCATAAAAAAGTTGTAATCTTCTTCACCTTGATGATCTGGATTAGCATCTTTTAAATCTTTATAGAGTAAATAAGAAGATGCAGATCTATGGTGTCCATCTGCTATGTAAATAGTAGGAATATTTTCGAATTCTTTTTGAATGATTTCAAGGGTTTTTTTATCATTAACCTTCCATAAATAATGAGTGTCTCTATAGGTTGTTGTAAATTCAAATTCAGCTCTTTCTTTTTGTGTTTCTTTAATTATAGAATCTATAACAGAATTATCTGGATAGGTTAGAAGCACAGGTTCTGCATTAAACCCAACGGTTTTTAAGTAATCTTTAAAAATAAGTTCACGATAAGCAATGGTGTCTTCGTGTTTTTTAATAACATCAGTTTCATAATCTATTGCGCTAGCAGCTGCAACAATACCATTAAACTCTTGTTGTTCTCTATCTACAATTTTATAGATATAATAACAAGGTATTAAATCTTGAGTAAAAATACCATCTTCTTTAAACTCTAAATATCTATTTCTAACTAGGTTGTATCTAGCTTCTCCAGAAATGTCTTTATCAAATCTATAACCTGGATTTACTATTTGTAAAAAAGAAAACGGATTGTCTCTTAACCTAGCTTCAAGTTGTTCCTTTGTATAACTTTGATACGAACGTGCTGCAACAAGACTTACTTTGTCTCGAGTAGGACGAACTGCTTTAAAAGGAATTATTTTAGCCATTTTTTTAAGTGGTAAGGGTTTGGTAAAAAGATATTAGAGACATGCCTAATTACTTAGAAAACTGCTTCGCAATTTTCTCTGCTTTTTTACTTTCAGTATAATCATAAAAACCTTCTCCAGATTTTACGCCTAGTTTTCCAGCCATAACCATGTTTACCAATAATGGACAAGGTGCATATTTAGGGTTTTTAAAACCATCGTACATCACATTTAAGATAGATAAACAAATATCTAATCCTATAAAATCTGCTAGTTGCAATGGTCCCATTGGATGAGCCATACCAAGTTTCATAACCGTATCTATTTCTTCAACTCCTGCTACACCATTGTAAAGTGTTTCTATGGCTTCATTAAGCATTGGCATTAAAATTCTGTTGGCCACAAAACCAGGATAATCATTAACTTCAGTTGGAATTTTTCCAAGTTGTTTTGAAAGTTCCATAATGGTGTTTGTAACTTCGTCGCTTGTGTTGTAACCACGAATAATCTCTACCAATTTCATAATTGGTACAGGATTCATAAAGTGCATACCAATAACCATGTTTGGTCTAGACGTTACAGCTGCAATTTGTGTAATAGAAATGGAAGAGGTATTACTAGCTAAAATGGTGTCTTCTGGGCAAGCCTCATCTAATTGTTTAAAAATTTTAAGTTTTAAATCGATGTTTTCAGTCGCTGCTTCTACTACCAAACTTGCATATTCAACACCTTCAGGAATACTTGTAAATGTTGTAATGTTGCCAAGAGTTTCAGCTTTATCTGCATCTGTAATTTTTTCTTTAGCAACCATTCTATCTAAATTTTTAGAAATGGTATCTATGCCTCTTTTTAATGAAGCTTCGCTAATATCTATAAGTTGTACTTTAAATCCACTTTGTGCAAATGTATGCGCAATACCATTTCCCATGGTTCCAGCTCCAATTACTGCTACGTTTTTCATTGAAAATTTATTTTCATCCCTGCGAATACAGGAATCTAGTTAATGTTTGTTATTATTTTATTTATCTTTTACCTGACTATTAGAAAATAGGAAAAAGGAAATCTTATTTTTAAAATTGATTGATTATCATAGTAGCTACTCTTAAGGCTTCTGTACCATCATGAAGTGTTACTATTGGTGATCTATTGTTATTTATGGCTTCAGCAAAAGAATTCAATTCATCTAATATAGCGTTGTTATTGGCTATTTCAGGATTATCAAAATAGATTTGTTTTTTTATACCTTCTGCATTTTGTAAAATCATATCGAAATCCCCAGGGTTTTTGGGCGCATCTTTCATTTTAACTACTTCACACTTTTTTTCCAAGAAATCTACTGAAATATAAGCATCCTTTTGAAAGAAACGGGATTTTCGCATGTTCTTTAATGAAATTCTACTGGCTGTTAAATTTGCCACACATCCATTTTCAAATTCTATTCTAGCATTTGCAATATCTGGCGTATCGCTAATAACTGAAACACCACTTGCAGATATATTCTTTACTTTAGATTTTACCACACTTAAGATGATGTCTATGTCGTGAATCATTAAATCTAAAACCACAGGGACATCTGTTCCACGAGGATTAAATTCTGCCAAACGATGTGTTTCTATAAACATAGGGTTTACAATTTGGTCTTTTACTGCTAAATACGCAGGATTAAATCTTTCTACATGACCAACTTGTCCACGAATGTTGTGTTGTGCCAGAAGTTCTCTAATATGTTCGGCTTCTTCAACAGTATTTGTAATGGGTTTTTCTATAAAGATATGTTTGCCTTTGGCAATGGCTTTTTTGGCACAATCGTAATGCGAAAGAGTAGGTGTTACTATGTCGACCATATCTACTGCATCAATTAAGGCATCGATAGAATTAAAGTATTTATAGCCAAATTCAGCTTCAATTTTTTTAGCATTGGCTTCATCTGCATCATAAAAACCAACTAATTGGTATTTTTCAGATTGATTAAGCAACCTTAAATGAATTTTTCCAAGATGTCCAGCACCTAGAACTCCAGCTTTTAGCATGTGTTTACGTTTTCAACAAAAATAAGATTTTACTTTTAGAAATTACGAATTTCAATTCCCAAATTCCAAAAAACTAAATCTCAAAAAAATGGAAACATTTAAAACATTAAACTTTGAACTTGTTGCTTATTGAATTATTTTAGCCATGAAAAAGAAATCTACCCTTGAAAGACACTTTTAAACATAAAGGCTTAAGACAACAACTTGTTGAAATTATTAAAAATAAAGGCATTAAAGACGAAAAAGTTTTAGAAGCCATAGGCCATATTCCTAGACATTTATTTATGGATTCTGGTTTTTTAGACCATGCTTATCAAGATAAAGCATTTCCTATTGCAGCAGATCAAACTATTTCTCAACCTTATACTGTAGCATTTCAAACGGAATTATTACAAGTAAAACCTGGTGATAAAATTCTAGAAATAGGTACAGGAAGTGGTTATCAAACAGCAGTTTTGTGTGAGCTTGGTGCAGTAGTATATAGTATTGAAAGACAACGAGAACTCTATAAAAAAACCAGTAAATTTTTACCTAAATTAGGTTATAGAGCTAAGAAACTTATTTTTGGAGATGGTTATATAGGTTTAAAAGAAGAAGCGCCTTTTAACGGTATTATCGTAACTGCTGGAGCGCCTTTTGTGCCTAAACCTTTATTAAGTCAATTAACTATAGGTGGAAGATTGGTAATTCCTGTTGGTGATGATATTCAGATTATGACCTTGTATATAAGAAAAGGATTAAAAGATTTTGAAAAGCACGAGTTTGGTGAATTTAGATTTGTACCTTTATTAGAAGATAAAAATTAATCTATTGGTAAATATTCTGAAGGAATAGGATTTTCAGGAGACTCTTGAGTCCAATAAATATTTATAATCCACCATCTTTCTCCATCATTTAATAATTGAATACTATTGATGCCTCGCATAAATGGTTCAGTTTCAGTTTCGCTATGGAAGGATTCATAGGTGCTAAAAACTTGTGTTATATTTCCGAATGTATTAACTGTTCTATGAATTTCTTTTTCAAAAAAACCATTTTCGACTAAATAACTTCCAGATGAAGAAACATAATCTGAAGGAGTCATATAACGAGCAACATAAATACCCTCTGGATTATTGCCAGACGGAATTAGTTTTGCTTCGGGCTTGAATAAATATTTGAATAAATCCCAATCTCTTTCTTCGCCTTTTTCTCCAGAAATTACAGAATAAAGAGTTTCTAAAGTACTGTTTAAAGTTTCTACATGATGTGCATACTTATCAGTTTTTTCTTGAGCATTTAAAGTAAAAGTAAATAAAATTACAAATAGGGAAGTGCTTAGTTTTTTCATTTTAGTTGGTATTTAGTTTAACTAAAATAATGTATTTGTTCCAGAATGCAGGTTAAAAGAATCTAAATTCTAATTAAAACTTTTTTTAACTCTATCTAACCTAACTTTATTTTCACGGTCTTTTATAGTATCTCTTTTGTCGTAAAGTTTTTTACCTCGAGCTAGAGATATGTCAAGTTTTGCTAGGCCTTTTTCATTAATAAATAATCGGAGAGGAATAATAGTAAGTCCTGTATTTCTTACATCTTTTTCAAGCTTTTTAAGTTCACGCTTATTTAGTAGTAGTTTTCTTGTAGCTTTTGGTTTGTGGTTGTAATAAGTGCCGTAAAGATATTCTTCAATAGTCATATTAACCACAAATAATTCGCCTTGATCATTAAATTCGCAAAAACTCTCTGCAATAGAAGCTTTACTATTTCTAATAGATTTTATTTCGGTTCCAGTTAAAACAATTCCAGCAGTATATGTGTCTAGTAACTCGTACTGAAATTTAGCCTTTTTGTTTTTTATGTTTATTGTTTTTTGCATGTCTGCCAAAGATAATTACAAAATGTGACAATACAAGAGCTAAATAAAGGGTATAAATTAATTTTAGGATTATGCTAATTCTAAAGCTATATCTATCATATCTTTAAAGGTAGTTTCACGTTCTTTACTTGTAGTGCGTTCTCCAGTTACTAAAGAATCAGAAATAGTTAAAATAGTTAGTGCATTGACATTGTGTTTAGCTGCAATAGTATATAAACCAGCCGTTTCCATTTCAACACAAAGAACTCCAAATTTCGACCACTTTTTGTAAGACTCGAAATCGTCTGCATAAAACTCATCAGAAGTAAACACATTACCAGCTTTTAGTGGGATGTTTTTTGCTTTTGCAGCTTCTACAGCTTGTTGAAAAAGGCCAAAATCGGCTGTAGGAGCATAATCTGCACCTCCAAAACGAAGTTCGTTTACTCCAGAATTAGACGATGCTGCCATAGCTAAAACAATGTCTCTAATTTTTATATGTTTTTGATATGAGCCAGAACTTCCAACACGGATTAAATTTTTTACTCCATATTCTGTAATTAATTCATGGGCATAAATAGAAATACTTGGAACACCCATTCCAGTTCCCATTACTGAAACACGTTTACCGTTAAAAGTGCCAGTAAAACCAAGCATACCTCTAACTTTATTAAAGCAAACTGGATTTTCTAAAAAAGTTTCTGCTATCCATTTAGCACGAAGTGGATCTCCTGGGAGTAATATAGTTTCAGCTATGTCTCCTTTTTTTGCTTCAATATGTACGCTCATAAATTATAGTTGGGTTTAGTGTATTAGTAGCCTGGATTTTGAACAGTAGTTTTTTTTGCCGTAACAATATTTATTCCTGAAGATGTTCCTATTCTATCTGCTCCAGCATCAATATATTTTAAAGTGGTTTCTAAATCTTTAATTCCTCCAGAAGCTTTTATTTTTGCTTTATCTTTAATTGTTTTTTTTATCATTTTAACAGCTGTTAAAGTTGCTCCTCCTTTAGAAAAACCAGTAGAAGTTTTAATAAAATCTGCTTTTGCATCCAAACAAATCTGACAAGCTTTTAATATTTCATTTTTAGAAAGTTCACTTATCTCTAAAATTACTTTTAAAGGTGTTTTTCCTATTGCAAGCTTTACATCACAAATATCTTTATAAACAGCTACATAATTTTTACTTTTTAGCATGCCTATATTTATAACCATATCTATTTCGTCTGCTCCATCTTCCACAGCTTTTGCAGCTTCAAATACTTTTGCTTCTGTACTCATGGCTCCCAAAGGAAAACCAACAACAGAACATACTTTTACATTACTTCTATTTAATAAGTGTTTTGCTAAGGCTACATAGTAGCTATTTACGCATACTGAATAAAAACGATGCTCTTTGGCTTCATCACAAAGGAATTTAATATCAGTTTTGGAGGCAGTTGGTTTTAGTAAGGTATGGTCTATATAATTGCTTAAGGACATAATTTGAAATTTATAGGTTAAGTTGTAACAAAAATACGATTAACTGTTAATATTTGCATCATACAATCTAAAAATTATTAAAAATTTATGAGTTTGAGAATGATTATTCTTTAAAATTTCATAAAAAAAAACATAGATGTAAACGTAATTATAATCAAATTTAGATTTTATTTTCCAATATAGTTTTGATATTTAACATGTTATCTAGTCTTATTTTGTAACATGATTTTTATCAGCATTTAAGATTAATTTAGAAGTTAATTTTGAGGTAAATAATAATTAAATATTTACCTAATGAAAAAAATAATTTTTAGCGCATTAATTGCTTTTTTATTTGTTTTTAATACTCAAGCACAAGAGGAGAATTCAACTTCTTAAGATTACAACAAATGGCAAACACGTTTTCGTGTGATTACTGTTATCCCTTCTCCAGGAGACGATCTTGATGGTGCAGATATAGATATCTCAACCTCAGTTGTTCCAGAATTAGATTTTACTTATTTCTTTACTAAAAACATTGCAGCCGAATTAATTTTGGGTACTACAAGACATAATGTTGAAGTTGAGGATGGAGTGGATTTAGGACATGTATGGTTACTGCCTCCAACTTTAAATGTACAATACCATTTTTATGCTGGCGATTTCAAGCCTTATGTAGGAGTGGGTGTTAATTATACTATTTTTTACGGAATTGACGAAGGTGATGTAGAGGATTTAGATTATGAAAACTCTTTTGGTTTTTCTTTTCAGGCTGGAGTGGATTATAATTTAAATAAAAAATGGTTTTTAAATTTAGACTTTAAGCAATTGTTGCTTTCTACTGATGTAACTGTTAATAATGGTCCAGATGATGTAGAAGTAGATATCAATCCTTTAATTATTGGAGTTGGTGTAGGTATGAAATTTTAATTTTTTTTATACTTATTATTATAAAACAAAAAGCAACGTTCCTCTTTTAAGATTTACGTTGCTTTTTTCAATTAACTAACCAACTAATATGAAAAACGTTTATTTTCTAAATTTATTATTTAATATTCTTCAGTAACCAAGCTAGATTGATTTCTAAATACTAATTTATTTTCGAAAGCATCTAATAATATAATGCTATCAGTAGTAACATTACCAGATAAGATTTCTTTACTTAAAGTATTTAACACTTCTTTTTGAATGACTCTTTTTACTGGTCTTGCTCCATATTCTGGATTGAAGCCTTTATCTGCTAAATATGTTATCGCTTCATTTGTTGCATCAAACGTAATATTTTGTTGTGCAAGCATTTTAGTTATTCCTTTTAATTGTAAGACAACTATATCTACAATATTCTCTTTTGTTAAAGGAGTAAACATAATGGTGTCGTCTATTCTATTTAAGAATTCAGGTCTAACACTTTGTTTTAACAAGGCTAACACATCTACTTTTGCTGCTTCAATAGCAGAATCTATATCTTTTGTAGCTTCAAAACGCTCTTGAATAATATGACTTCCCATGTTTGATGTCATAATTATAATTGTGTTCTTGAAATCTGCTACTCGTCCTTTATTATCTGTTAATCTGCCTTCATCTAATACTTGAAGTAGAATATTAAAGGTATCTGGATGTGCTTTTTCAATTTCATCTAATAAGACTACAGAATAAGGTTTACGTCTTACAGCTTCTGTTAATTGTCCACCTTCGTCGTAACCAACATATCCAGGAGGAGCTCCAACCAATCTACTAACAGCATGACGTTCCTGATATTCGCTCATATCTATTCTGGTTAACGCATTTTCATCATCAAATAAATACTCTGCTAAAGCCTTTGCAAGTTCTGTTTTACCAACTCCAGTTGTTCCAAGAAATAAAAAAGTTCCAATTGGTTTTTGTGGGTTTTGTAATCCAGCTCGACTTCGTCTTACGGCATCACTTACAGCAACAATAGCTTCTTCTTGTCCAACCACCCGTTTGTGTAGTTCGTCTTCAAGTTTTAAGAGTTTCTCTCGTTCACTCTGAATCATTTTAGTTACAGGAATACCAGTCCATTTCGCAACAACTTCTGCTATATCTTCATAAGTTACTTCTTCTTTTATTAATGAGTTTTCAGATTGATTTTCTTGTAATTCTTTTTGAAGTTTTTCAAGTGTTTCTTGAGCTTCTTTAATCTTTCCATAACGAATTTCTGCTACTTTGCCGTAATCTCCATCACGTTCTGCACGTTCAGCTTCTAGTTTGAAATCTTCTATATTTGCTTTTGTAGTCTGGATATTATCTACAACTTCTTTTTCACTTTTCCATTTCGCATTAATTTCGTTTCTTTCTTCTTTAAGATTTGCTAAATCTGAACGTAATGATTTTAATTTGGCTTCATCTTTTTCACGTTTAATAGCTTCAATTTCAATCTCTAACTGCATGATTTTTCTATCTAAAACATCTAATTCTTCAGGCTTAGAGTTGATTTCCATGCGTAATTTTGAGGCTGCTTCGTCCATTAAGTCAATAGCTTTATCTGGTAAAAAACGATTCGTAATATAACGTTCAGATAATTCTACTGCGCCAATAATAGCTTCGTCTTTGATTCTAACCTTATGATGTGTTTCATATTTCTCTTTAATTCCACGTAAAATAGAGATAGCACTTTCGGTATCTGGTTCATTCACCATCACTTTTTGAAAACGTCTTTCTAATGCTTTGTCTTTTTCGAAGTATTTTTGATACTCGTCTAAAGTAGTTGCACCAATAGCTCTTAATTCCCCTCTAGCTAAAGCAGGTTTCAGAATATTTGCAGCATCCATAGCTCCTTGTCCACCACCTGCACCAACAAGCGTGTGGATTTCATCTATAAATAAAACAATGTCTCCATTGCTTTCGGTAACTTCTTTAATAACAGCCTTTAAGCGTTCTTCAAACTCTCCTTTATATTTTGCACCAGCAATTAATGCTCCCATATCAAGTGCGAAAATTTGTTTGTCTACTAAATTCTCTGGAATATCTCCATCTACAATTCTATGAGCTAATCCTTCAGCAATAGCTGTTTTACCAGTTCCTGGTTCTCCAACTAAAATGGGGTTATTTTTAGTTCTACGTGATAAAATTTGAAGAATTCTACGTATTTCTTCATCACGACCAATAACAGGATCTAATTTGCCATCTTTTGCTAATTGGTTTAAGTTTTTAGCGTATTTATTTAATGAATTATAGGTTTCTTCCTGACTTTGAGAAGTTACACGATCTCCTTTTCTAAGTTCTTCAATGCTTGCTAATAGTGCTTTTTCAGTAGCACCTTGATCTTTTAGCATCTGAGCTATTTTACTATTAGATTTAAAAATGGCTAAGATTAAATGTTCAATAGAAACGTAATCATCCTTCATCTTTTTAGCAATAATAGATGCTTCGTTTAAGCTTTTACCTGCTTCACGAGAAAGCATGATATCTCCACCAGAAACTTTTGGGAAATTTTCCAATTGTTTATCTAGAGCTTGTTCTAAAACTAAAATATTGATGTTTAACTTTTTTAGTATAAATGGTAATACGTTTTCATCAATTTCAGAAATGGCTTTAAAAATATGCTCATTTTCTATTTGTTGATTGTTTAAGCTTTGTGCAAGTTGTTGTGCTTGCTGTATAGCTTCTTGTGATTTTATTGTATAATTATTTAGATTCATAGTATTTGTTGTTTCTTTACAAATCTTATAAGTCAATTATCTTACCAAGATATTTTGTGAGACAAAATGACTGATTAAGCCAATAAAAGTATGACGTTTAGTCAGTTTGTAAGATTTTAAAAATAGTTACGACTATTTTGTTGTTAAAAAAGAGAGGTTTACAATTATGGGTTTATTTAATAAAATATTTAATGGTTCTTCTGAAGTAAAATTAGAGAAAGTGTTGCCTTGGATAGCGTTAAATAGCGTTACTCAGTTGGCTGAGATAGAAGAAAAATCAAAATACAAAACACAAATTGTATTTAAACATTCTACACGATGTGGTATAAGTAGAATGGTAATGAAACAGTTTGTTAATGCTTATAACATATCTGAAACTGACGCAGATTTATATTATTTAGATTTATTGAATTATCGAGATGTGTCTAACGAAACTGGTTATAAATTTCAAGTAATGCACGAATCTCCACAATTACTCATTATTAAAAATGGTTTTGTAGTAACTCATGCATCACATGGTTCTATTAAAGATTTGAATTTAGAACTTTATATATAAGCTTAATTGGACTCTTTATTTATAGTTATACTTTTATAAATCAATTGTCCATCAGCATTCATACCATTAATAATAAGTTTTAAATTTTGATGTTTTTCTGTGCTAATAGTTAAATAATTAGGCGTTTTCGCATTTAAATAAAAATTAGGAACCCAATCAATCGTACTGTATAATTCTTCTGACGATTTATTAGGAAAATAGATCTCAGAATTTTTAAAGGTTTCGGTTGGTGTATTAAAACCGAACTCTGTCTCGCTTACTTGGATATCTGGATTTATTATTTCTCCTAAACCTTTCATTAATTGTCCAGTTTTAGTGTAAACATGTATAACTCCACCAGTACCACGAATACCAAATCCTGCACCACTAGAATTAATAGTTACTGAAGCTATGTCAAACATTTGTATACCTACTAAATCTGTTTGATCGTACATTGGTATATCATCTAAAAACACAAGATAAATAGTTGGTCCACCAAGAAGAGATCTTCTTCCTCTAGTATTTTGTATACTTACAGTTTTAACATCTAAATAGTTTACTTGGATGCCAGGAAGTGTTTTTAGATAGAATAATAAATCAGCTCCAACAAATGTTTTTTCATCTGGCACATAAATTTGTGTAAAGCCTTTAGCAACAACTTTATCTTCAATTCTTTTTGTTAATATCTCAAGGTCTGACTCAACTTTAGTTTTTATTAAAACTTCATCTAATACTTCTTCGTCCATTAATAGTGGCACATATTCTTCTTCTATTGCATAAGACGTTTCGAACTTTGTTTTGTTATATACTTCTGCCGTCCTAGTAAGTAAGCTATCTGGACGATATTTATTGAAGTTTTTATAGACATAAAAGCCTGCTTTTTCAATTTCACCTTTTTCATTTAGAAGAGCTAATTTATATTTTGAAGGATGTGTTAGCATTAAGCTATCAAACTCAAATTGTTTTTCACCTTTTAAAGGTTTTACAAGTAAAATATTATTTTCAGTTGAGGATAACATGACTTGATGTCTAGATAAATCTTTGCCTTTATAATTTACTGAGCCTTTAATTCTTACACCATGTTCAGATTGAAATACTAGGTTGCTTTCATCTTTAATATTTTTTTGAACTTGAGTATTTTGAATAGCTGTTTGAATTAATAAATCCATGCTGTGTTTGTTGCCATTGGTTTCGTTGTAATAATCTGCCAAATTAAACCCTGTTTCTTTTAGGTAAGGGACAAGCTGAAACTCTGTAATAATATTTTGCTGATTGTTGTATGAAATGGTGGCTTCAGGTAATACAGATATACTTAAATTAGCATCAGCTAATTTGTTTAGCATATTAAAATTAAGCGTAATAGAATCTGTTGAGGCTTGAAATTGAGTGACATCTAATTCAATATTTTCAGGCTTGTTCCAAAAGGAGTATTCTGAAATAGGTTTGTTGTTTTTATCAAATAAGGTTAAAGTATTTATGCCACTAAATAAGTTTTCCTTTAAAAAGTTAATTTGATAGCTTGTTATTTCTTTATTAATTTCAATTGGAGCAACCGATTTAGCAAAGCCATCTCTGTGCAACACCAATATTAAAGACTGGTTATTATAGTTAGAACTTGTGGCATTATTAGTTTTTAGTAGAAAAGAAAATGTGTTTTGGTCAGTTACTTGTGATTTTTTCTGGATAATGAATCCTAATAAATTAGCTTGTGGCAGAGAATAAGATTTTTCAACACCATTAATGTTTAATACTGCAGTATAGTTGCTGTTGTAATGGATATTAAATCTTCCCATCCCATATTTGTCACTCATTAATCTTGTAACAATTTCTCCAGTGGCATTATCTATAATTTTTCCAGAAGCTTTTACAGGAATTTGGTTGTTTTTTATTGTAAATGCCATGTTGTTTACTTCATCTTTTAATATGGTTTGGCTTTCTGGATAAAAACTAATGGTATATAGATCATTATTCTTGGAAGAATTTGAGGTTTTAGTAATTGAAGCAGTTGTGTTATTTTCTGTTATGGTTTCAGTTGTGCTTAAAATTTGAATAGGAATTACAGAACCACTTTTAAAATTTTTATTTCTATGTGTATCTACATCAATAAAATAGTTTCCTGAAATTAAATCAGGATTTAAATCTATTTCTCCATAGGTAAAACCAGCTTCAGCATAAAAAAGCTGACTACTAATTAATTTTTTTTCAGGTGAATAAAAATTCAAAAACAAATTATTAGTCTTTAAATTGGGTTTATTGTTTGAATCTTCAACAATATAGGCTTTAAACCAAATTTTTTCTCCTGAATAATAAGTAGTTTTGTTGGTGTGTAAATAAAATTTTTCTTTATCAACATTTGATAAATAGCTGTTTTCTGATAAAAATTCTTTTGTTTTCTCTGAAAAATTTACTTGACTAGAAATAGAAAATGTAACTAATAAAAGTAAAATGGAAAGTAGATTTGATTTCATAAGAATTAGTTTAGATGTAGGATATTTATCACAATAATGATGCCAGATTATTTATGTTTTTAACAATTTAATTTTTACAAATTTAAATTATTTTAGTTTTTAAACTGTTTATTAATTACAATTTTAACAGCATTGTTTGAATGCTAAAAGCAATCTGCTATCTTTGCACTTTTAAAGAAAATAGCAAACATGAAGATTTCTTACAATTGGTTAAAACAATTTATAAAAACAACTTGGTCAACAGATCAAATAAGTGAATTACTTACAGATTTAGGTCTTGAGGTGGAGGGAGTTACGTCTTTTCAGTCTGTAAAAGGAGGCTTAGAAGGAATAGTTGTTGGAGAAGTTTTAACATGTGTACAGCATCCCAATGCCGATAGACTAAAAGTAACAACCGTTAATGTAGGATTAGAGAATCCATTACAAATTGTTTGTGGTGCACCAAATGTAGCTGCTGGACAAAAAGTTCCTGTTGCTATTATTGGCACTACTTTATACTCTGAAGAAGGAGAGACTTGGACTATAAAGAAAGGAAAAATTAGAGGCGAAGCGAGTCATGGAATGATATGTGCTGAAGATGAATTAGGTCTAGGAGAATCTCATGATGGTATTATGGTTCTTGATTCGAAACTTAAAATAGGAACGCTACTAGCAGATGTTTTTAAAGTTGAAAACGATCATGTGTTCGAGATTGGTTTGACACCAAATAGAGCAGATGCTATGAGTCATCTAGGAACTGCAAGAGATTTAAAAGCTGGACTCCTTCAAAAAGAGGTTAATGTTGAATTAATTACGCCTTCTGTAAGTGCTTTTCATGTAGATAATAGAACGTTACGAATTGATGTTGAAGTTAAAAATAAAGATTTAGCGCCTAGATACTGTGGTGTTACTATTTCTGGAATTAAAGTTGAGGCATCACCAAGTTGGTTGCAAAACAGATTGAAGGCAATAGGTTTAACTCCAAAAAATAATATTGTTGATGCTACAAATTATGTGTTACACGAATTAGGACAGCCACTTCATGCTTTTGATGCAGCTAAAATTACTGGTAATAGAATTGTAGTAAAAACACTGCCAAAAGGAACCATGTTTACAACGCTAGATGAGGTTGAACGTGAATTGCAGGAAGACGATTTAATGATTTGTAATGCAGAAAAACCAATGTGTATTGCTGGTGTTTTTGGAGGGATTGATTCTGGAGTTACAGAAGCAACAACAAGTATCTTTTTAGAAAGTGCTTATTTTAATCCTGTTAGTATTAGAAAAACAGCCAAAAGACATAATTTAAATACAGATGCTTCTTTTAGATTTGAAAGAGGTATTGATCCAAATATTACAGAATACGCATTAAAGCGTGCTGCCTTATTGATACAGGAAATTGCAGGAGGAGAAATTACTAGTGATGTTTCAGATTTTTACCCTAATAAAATTGAAGATTTTCAAGTGCGTTTAAGTTTTGAAAATGCAAAGAAATTAATTGGAGAAGAGATTCCTAGGGAAGTTATCAAACAAATTTTGATGTCTTTAGATATTAAAATTAACAATGTTACAGAGACAGGGTTGGGATTAACAGTTCCTGCTTATAGGAATGATGTGCAACGTGAAGCTGATATTATTGAAGAAGTTTTACGAGTATATGGTTATAACAACATTAAAACTACCGAAAAACTTAATGCATCCATTTCTAATACATCTAGATTTGAAGATTATAAACTGCAAAACGTTATTGGGAATCAGTTGGTTTCTCAAGGATTTTTTGAAACCTTATCCAATTCTTTAACGTCACCAGATTATATTAAATTAAGCGAGCAGCTTAATGGTGGGAATAATGTTGAAATGCTAAATCCATTAAGTAATGATTTAAGTGTATTAAGACAGTCTGTATTGTTTTCAGGATTAGAAAATGTAAGCCATAATATAAATAGAAAGAGAAATGATTTAAAGCTATTTGAATTTGGCAAAACCTACCATGATTATAGTGGAAAACGTGAAGAATTTAAGCATTTATCACTATTTGTTACAGGTAACAGAAATAACGAACGTTGGAATTCTATAGCAAAGCCAAGTGATTTCTTTTTCTTAAAAGGGACTGTTTCAAGTGTTTTAGAAAGATTAGGTTTATCTCATTATAAAGCATCACCAATTAAGAATGATGTGTTTAGCGAAGGTGTTGTTTTTTCTTTAGGGAAAAAACAGCTTGTAGAGTTTGGATTAGTAAAAAAATCTATTTTGAAATATTTTGGAATTTCCCAAGATGTTTTATTTGCCGATTTTAATTGGGACAATATAATTGTATTAGCTAAGCATCAATCTATTAAATTTAAAAACATTCCTAAATATCCAGAAGTTAAGAGAGATTTTGCTCTTTTATTAAACGATAAAATTACTTTTGAAGATATTGATATAATTGCAAATAAAACTGAAAAGCAATTGCTTAAAGACGTTAATTTATTTGATGTGTATCAAGGAAAGAATTTACCAGCTGGTAAGAAAAGTTATGCTGTTAGTTTTACGCTTCAAGATGAAAACAAAACGCTTACAGATAAGCAAATAGAAAAAATAATGAAGAAACTTCAGTCTAATTTTGAAAAAGAATTAGGAGCAGAGTTAAGATAAATAAATTAATAGATATAAAAAAGCCTGCAAATTGCAGGCTTTTAATTTCTTCAATAAGTTAAAATATATATTATAGTACTTTAACGTTTACTGCGTTCATTCCTTTTCTACCTTCTTGTAAATCGAATTCTACTGCATCACCTTCACGAATTTCATCGATTAATCCAGAAATGTGTACAAAATGTTCTTTGTTTGTGTCATCTTCAACTATAAATCCAAAACCTTTTGAATCGTTGAAAAATTTTACTGTTCCTTTACTCATTGTAATAATTATATTTATTTAATAATAAAACAAATATAATCATATAATTTTATAAAGCGATAATTTGTTGTTTTTTTTGAACAAGTTCAATATCACCTTCATATTATTTCTAATATTTTATTATTCTTAACAGATATTTAGATTGTTATTTCGTATCTTTAAATGAATGCTTAATTGAAATGATATGGATTCTAGTTATCAAAAAATATATACAGGTAGTTTTATTATAGCGCAATTAATTGTTGATAAATTGGAAGCGGTAGGAATAAGTCCTATAGTTAAAGATGAAACAGAATCTGGAAGACTAGCAGGTTTTGGATCTTCAATTCCTGGGTATCAAGAAATATTTGTTAGTGATGATGAGCTTGATGCGGCTGTTCCAATTGTAGAAAGTGTAACAGCCGAATTACAGTCATAAAAAAAGCTCTGGATTTCCAGAGCTTTTTTTTAAACCATTACTGCATACATTTTACTTCGTAGCTCTTTAATTTTTGGATCTTGCATGTATTCATCGAAGGTTGTATATCTATCTATAACTCCATTAGGTGTTAATTCTACAACTCTGTTTGCTACTGTTTGAGCAAACTCATGATCATGAGTAGAAAACAAAACAGTTCCCTTAAAGTTTTTTAAGGAATTATTAAAAGCTGTAATACTTTCTAAATCTAAATGGTTTGTAGGTTCATCAAGCATTAATACGTTGGCTCTTACCATCATCATACGACTTAACATACATCTTACTTTTTCACCTCCAGAAAGCACATTCGATTTTTTAAGTGCTTCATCACCACTAAAAATCATTTTTCCTAAAAAGCCACGAATATGAACTTCTTCACGTTCTTCTTCAGTTTTTGCCCATTGGCGTAACCAATCAACCAAGGATAAATCATTCTGAAAAAACTCGCTATTATCTAATGGTAAGTATGATTGAGTAGTTGTTATTCCCCAATCGAAAGTTCCAGAATCTGCTTTTTCTTTCCCATTTAATATTTGATAAAAAGCTGTTGTTGCTCTGGAGTCTTTAGAGAATAATACCACTTTATCTCCTTTAACTAAATTTAAATCAATCTTACTAAAAAGAATATCTCCATCAAGGGAAGCAGATAAATTTTCAACATTTAATATTTGATCTCCAGCCTCTCTATCTCTTTCAAAAATAATAGCAGGATATCTACGACTTGAACGTTTAATATCTGCAATATTTAATTTTTCAATCATTTTCTTTCTACTAGTAGCTTGTTTAGATTTAGCAACATTAGCAGAAAAACGTCTAATAAATTCTTCTAATTCTTTTTTCTTTTCTTCAGCTTTTTTGTTTTGTTGTGCATGCTGTCTGGCTGCTAATTGAGACGATTCGTACCAGAATGTATAATTACCAGAAAAATGATTAATTTTTCCAAAATCTATATCTGAAATGTGTGTACAGACAGCATCTAAAAAGTGTCTATCGTGGGAAACAACAATCACGCAATTATCGTAATTTGCTAAAAAGTTTTCTAGCCATGAAATGGTTTCGTAATCCAGGTCGTTTGTTGGCTCATCCATAATTAATACATCTGGAGAGCCAAAAAGTGCTTGAGCTAAAAGAACACGAACTTTTTGTTTACCATCTAAATCTTTCATTAGTGTATAATGAAATTCTTCAGAAATTCCTAAATTAGATAGCATAGCAGCTGCATCACTATCAGCATTCCAACCGTTCATTTCTTCGAATTGCACCTGTAACTCTCCAATTCTCTCAGCATTTTCGTCTGAGTAATCAGCATATAATGCATCAATTTCTGTTTTTAGCTTAAATAAGGGTTTGTTGCCCATTATTATTGTTTCTAATACTGTATGATCATCATATAAATTATGATTTTGTTCTAATACAGACATGCGTTTTCCAGGTTCTAAATGAACATGTCCAGAAGTAGGATCTTGTTTTCCAGCTAGAATCTTTAAAAAAGTAGATTTACCTGCACCATTTGCACCTATAATCCCATAACAATTACCTTGATTAAAAGTTGTGTTAACTTCGTCGAAAAGTACACGTTTCCCAAATTGAACAGATAAATTAGAAACTGATAACATATTGTTTGATTTAATTTTTACTCAGATGATTATTAAATAATTATAAGGTCTTTAAAATCTTACAAATTAAAAAATTTTACTCCTTGACATAAAATCTCTTAAAAGTTTTGCAAAAGTAGAAAAAAGCAACAACAACAAGAAACAAAACCAATCTAATTAATATTTAACAACGAATTAACAACACCTTTAATAGGCAACTTTTACTTTTGTAGTTGATAGTAACCTTATTGTAGTATATTGAAAAGGCTTATGAAGTATTTTTATTTGATATTATTATTTATAGTAACTCTTGTTTCTTGTAAAAAAGATTCTAAACAAGATGAAGGAGATATTGCATATATAGGAGGAGAGATTATAAATCCTTCAAATAATTATGTGGTTTTACTTAAAGATAATACAGTAGTTGATACAATTACCTTAGACTCAAAAAATAGATTTATTTATAAACTTGACCATCTTAATTCTGGTGTGTATAAGTTCTATCATGGTGTTGAATTCCAAATGTTACTTTTAGAACCAAATGATAGTATTATGCTTCGATTAAACACCATGGAGTTTGATGAATCTTTAGTCTTTACTGGTAAAGGTGCCAAAAAGAATAATTATTTAATCAATTTATATTTAAATGGGGAGTTTGAAGAAGAAACAATTTTAGAATATAGCCAATTGCCTGTGAATGAATTTGAAGATAAGTTAGACTCAATTCATGCAGTTAAAATGGATAGATTGCAAAAATTTAATTCTAAAGGAACTACTTCTCCCTTTTTTCAACAGTTAGCTCAGACTAAAATTAATCAAGACTATTATTTAAGTAAAGAAATTTATCCATTTTGGAAATACACCCAAAGTGAACGTAAGAATTTTGAATCTTTACCAGAAGATTTTTATGATTATAGAGATGACTTAAATTACAATGATGCTTTTTTGTTAGAATATTATAGGTATTCGTCTTTTTTTAAACATCATTTTGAAAACATTGCATTAGCTGAGCATTTTAAACAATCAACCGACAGTATTTTTGATAGACAATCGTTGAATTATAATTTAATTAGATTGAATTTAATAGATAGTTTAATGTCTAATGAAGATATTAAAAACTCTTTACTAGTAAGTTCTACTATGGAGTTTATAATCAATAATAAAAATGTAGATCAATATGATGCAGTGTTGAATTCTTTTACACAAAAAAGTACAAATCCTGACCATAAAGAATATGTAAGTAAGTTAGTTACTTCTCTTAAAGGATTAAAAACTGGTAGTCGATTACCTGAAGTAAAAGTTTTTGATGTTTATAATAACGAGTTAAACTTAAGATTTGTAAATAATAATCAACCTAGTGTTATTTTCTTCTGGTCTCAATCAAATTTGATGCATTTACAAGAATGTCATAACAAAGTAAAAGAACTAAAAGAAAAATATCCAGATGTATCATTTATTGGTGTAAACGCTGATAATGAAAACAAAGAGCTATGGAAAAAAGCATTAAAGAAGTATAAACTACTAGACGATCAGGAGTATATATTTAAATTTCCTAAAGAAGCAAAGCAAGCATTAGCTATCTATCCAATTAACAAAGTTATAATAGTAGATAGTAAGGGGTTAATAGAAAATGCCCATACCAATATGTTCTCTATAAATTTTGAAGAAGAATTACTAGGCGTATTAAACCAATAATAAAAAAGCCTCAACATTTGTTGAGGCTTTTTTATTTATAACTATAATTAGTTTCCTTTTTTATAATCTTCTAAGAATTTTGCTAAGCCAATATCTGTTAATGGATGTTTTAATAGTCCTTCAATAGCGCTTAGAGGTCCAGTCATTACATCAGAACCTAGTTTTGCACAATCAATTATATGCATGGTATGACGCACTGAGGCAGCTAATATTTGAGTTTCAAAACCATAATTATCATAAATATGACGGATTTCTGAAATTAGATTTAAACCATCTGTTGAGATGTCGTCTAATCTACCTATAAAAGGAGATACATATGTAGCTCCAGCTTTAGCAGCTAGTAAAGCTTGGCCTGGAGAAAAGACTAAAGTTACATTGGTTTTAATGCCTTTATCACTAAAGTATTTACAAGCTTTTATACCATCTTTAATCATTGGTAATTTAATAACAATTTGGTCATGTAATTCTGCTAAAGCTTCACCTTCACGAATCATTCCTTCAAAATCAGTAGAGATTACTTCTGCACTTACATCTCCATCAACAATGTTACAAATGTCCACATAGTGTTTTAAAATATTATCAAGACCAGTAATGCCTTCTTTTGCCATTAAAGAAGGGTTTGTTGTAACACCATCTAGTACTCCTAAATCTTGTGCTTCTTGTATTTGGTCTAAATTTGCAGTGTCAATAAAGAATTTCATAAGTATAATTTTTTTTGATTTCCTGTATGAGGATAATGTTTTTAGTTGTGTTTATTTTGAAGTGCAAAATTACAATTAAAAATGGTTTTGAAATTGATTTTAACAAACAACTCTTAAAAATCTATCTTTTTAATGTAAAATGCGACTTGAATTGTTTTTTAACTTGATCTACAGGGTCTGTGTATTCAATAGTAAACCAATAATCGTCGGAATGTAATGGTTCGCCTTTAAAGGTACCATCCCAACCAGTTTCATAAGGAAGTAATTGTTTTAAAAGCTTTCCATATCTATCATAAATATAGACTTTAGCATCTGGCTGATTTTCTATCGTATAGATATTCCAAGTGTCGTTGTAACCATCATGGTTAGGAGTAAAAACCTTAGGATAATCCATGATGGTAATTTCATGTATTAGTTCATTACAATTGTAAATATCTCTCACTTTAATTTTATGGTATCCACCAGAGACATTTTGAAAAGTTGTATTGCTTTGCCAAACACCATTATCTAAACTAATTTCATAGTTTCCATTACCAGTAATAGTTATTTCTATAGCATTATTATTTTCAAAAGCTTGTGATATTACTTCTACAGAAATACTCACTGGAGGATAAGAGCTAACAACTAAAGTTGTTGCAGGAATTGTACAGCCTGAAATAACATCTGTTGCATTTACAGTATAGAATCCAGTGGTTTCAGGAAAATAAAAAGATTGGGTTGCACCTGCAATAATATTTGAATCCAAAATTTCTTCGCCATAATACCATTGAAAATTATAATCTGCATCGCTATAATGAGTTTCTATGGGTGGATTTGGAATTACAGAGCTGTTTACGGGTTCTATAACATTATCTAAAGCATCTAAACAAATTACATATTTTTCGTCAAGTAAAATTCTTAGCACATGAAGTGTTACAATTGCAGTTGAATAACAATTTATATTATCAACATTTTCTATTCTAACTATAATATCTTGAAAATCTTTTGTTTGATTTGTAAATAATAAGGGCAATGCCGAAACATTATTATCTGCATCTTCTTGATTTAGAAAATAATTAATATTAAATTGAGAAGGGTCTTGAAACCCTAATATCGGATTACTTATTGCACTTAAATCAAATTCTGTAAATCCATCAGTATTATCACCATCAACTCCATCATCACATAGGTTATATAAATAATTAGTAGTAATTGGTTGATCAAAAACATCAATATTAAAACTCGTTGTATTATAACAACTATAGGAGTTATCTTCAATTCTAGCAAATAAAGTTTCTTGGATGAAAGCTAAAGAATTGGTGTAATTATCATCTATTGGATTTAAATCATTTTCTGCATCAAATAGATTGTAATGATATGAAACAGTGTAGTCTGATATTAATTGGTTTCCTAAAATATAATTGTTTAAATCAAGTAGATTAAAATTCCCAAAGCCATCATTATTATCATCACAAATAAATTGATTAGGTATAGGGTTTGCGATAGGGTTATTTGTAAACTCAATAACTCTTGAGTCTGTTGCAGTACAATTAGTACCATAGTCTACAACAACACTGTATGTGCCTTCAGAGAACACATCTAAAGTTGAATTAGTTTCTCCAATAATTTCGATTCCATTTAAATACCAAACATGAGATGCTAAACTAGTAGGTATTTGAGTGTCTAGAATATAAGTATCATTAGAACATGCAGGATTTCCTCCTGCAAGAGTTAAATCTTCCCCAAGTTCTAAGCCTATATTAAAACTGCCTGCTTCTAAAAAAATTGCAGAATCATAAGCTGAATCTCCTTGGTCTGCAACTACTAATTTTATTTCATAAGCTTGATTTGGTATAACAACAGCACTTGCAGTTAGAACCTTTGTTTGTCCGCCATAATTGGTGTATGGTAAGTTATAACCTTCAAATAAGTCAACGTTTGAGGCACATGTTAAAGAATTATTAATACTTGTAACACTAACTGGAGTTCCATCTGGTAAAACAGCTAAATTAGTATAAGTAGTTGTTTCTACTTCTCTTAATAAAAAAGCAAAACTATCTGAATAGGTGCATTCAAAATTTCCATCATATTCTTCAGATGCCATGATAAAACGGAAATTAAAATCTGGTGAAGTAGGAGTAAATTGAAATTTTATAAAGGTAGCATCGTTTGTAAAATTGATGCCTAGGGCAGATTCTAGGTCGTTATCTCCTGGTAAATTGTTGTTAAAGTCTGGATTTCCTGTCATGTTAATTGGTGTGTTTCCTGCAGCATAAGCCCTTCCACTAGTAATAATAATGCCTTCGTCAAAAGCAAAGTCACTTCCAGAAGGCTTTTTAAAATAACCATAACTCTTATTTGTTAGTTGGCTTGCAGTACCAAAAGCTTGATGAGAAAAATTGTCTACATCTGCACAATCTCCACTTATTAAAACGTTTTCAACCAATTGTTGTAAATTGTAATTAGATTCAGTATCTGCAGAATTATTGATGTTAATAATTTGAGAATATCCAATAAAACTAGAAATAAAGATGATGAGGGTTACTATTTTTTTCATATTAAATAATTGTAGGTGCACAATTAGATTAGAGCAATTTATAAAAACTATAACTTATAATGGTTAATTAATAGTTTTTCGTAAACTTTATCAGGTAAAATACGTTTTAAGACTATAGAGAATTTTTGCATAAATTCTCCAATTTTATAATGTACTTTAGGATTAGATGTGTTTATTATTTTATAAATAGCTTTAGCCATCAGCATTGGATCTTTTCCAGAATCTACATGGGAGTCCATAAGTATTAAGGTATTGCCATAAGATTTTTTATAAGGAGAGTTTTCTAGAATAGGAGCATGGTAACGACTAGAAGCAATATTAGTTGCAAAATCTCCTGGAGCTACATTGGTCATTTGGATATTAAAATCTTTTAATTCTATTCTAAATGCCTCAGTAACTAACTCAAAAGCACCTTTGCTAGCACTGTAAATTCCGCGATATGGTAAGCCCATATATCCTGCAATAGATGTAATATTGATTATTAATCCAGATTTATGTTCTCTCATGCTAGGCAAGACAGCTTTAATAACATTGATTGGTCCAAATAAGTTAGTTTCGAAATTACTTTTTATTTCTGCTTCAGGAATTTCTTCAATCGGACCTGTAATACCAACTCCAGCATTGTTTATTAAAACATCAATATGTCCTTCTTTTGTAAGGACTTCAGCTACTGCTTGTGTGATAGTTTGATTGTCTGTAACATCTAAAGCTACTATAGGGAATTTGCTTGAAGTATATTTCTCGGGAGTCCTGCTTGTACCATAGACTTTATAACCTTTACCAATTAAAAATTCGCCAACTGATTTGCCAATTCCAGAAGATCCTCCAGTTATTAAAACAACTTTAGACATAATAATGTATAATTTAGGAATGTAAAAATAAGAATGTATTGCAGAAAGTAGATATAAAAAGAAAAAGATTTGAAAACTTAAAGCTTTCAAATCTTTATTATTTTTTTAGTCTTTTCTTCAAAAAAAGATTAAAAATAAGCAACAAAAAAAGGCAAGCTACCTACATCACACCGCTACGACCATTTACCTTTGCTGTGTTCCCACCCTGGAGGATTCAACAGGAGCTGGTTGTGTAGGACTTGCCGAGTGCAAAGATACAATCTTTTAAATTTATCACAATGATTTTTTAAACTGAATTTTAATAAATAACTTGCTGAAAAATTAAAAGCTTACAATGAGTACATTTAAATATCTTACAATCATATTTTTAGGAAGTTTTTTCTTGTCTTGTGGCAGTAATTCTGCTCAGAAAAAAAATGAAATTTCTATTAAAACGAATGCCGAAGGTCAAGCCATATCTATTGATAATACTTTAGAGTTAGGAATCTCAAACCCTAAAAACCATGAGATTTCTTCTGTTGAATATTTGTTTGATGGAAATCCAGTTTCAGAAAAAATTGAATTAAAATCATTAAAGCTTGGAGATCATACCATTGAAGCAAAACTGAATTTAGGAGATGATACTGAAACTATTTCACAAACCATTACACTTTTAAATAATCAAACTCCAAAAGTGTATTCTTATAAAATAATTAACGAATATCCTCACGATATTACATCTTACACACAAGGCTTGGAATTTTATAATGGTGAATTATATGAAAGCACAGGTCAGTATAGAGAATCAAAACTTAGAAAAGTAGATTACAAAACAGGAGAGGTTCTAAAAAACATTGATTTAGCTGACGAGTATTTTGGTGAAGGTTTAACGGTTTTAAATAATAAAATCTATCAGCTTACTTGGAAAAGAGGTACAGGCTTCGTTTACGATGTAGAAACGTTTGAAAAAACAGATAGTTTTAAATATGGAAATAGTGTTGAAGGATGGGGAATTTGTAATGATGGAAAGGTACTTTATAAAAGCGATGGCACTGAGAAAATTTGGACACTTAACCCAGACACTTTAATCGAAGAGAGCTATATACAAGCCTATCATAACAAAGGAAAAGTAGTCGAATTAAACGAACTAGAATGGGTTAATGGTAAAATATATTCTAACCGTTACAATAAAAATGGTGTAGCTATAATAAACCCAGAAAATGGAGCAGTAGAAGGAGTGATTGATTTTACACCTTTAAGAAAAAAGGTAACCCAACACCCAAAACTAGATGTGTTAAACGGCATTGCTTATAACCCAGAAACCAAAACCTTTTTTATTACTGGAAAACGTTGGGACAAACTCTTTGAAGTTGAAATTATAGAAAACTAATTTTGCAAACTTACGAAACTTTATTAACGGTCACATCAGACGATTTAGATGAACTAAATCACGTTAATAATGTGCGTTATGTGCAATGGGTTCAAGAGGTAGCCAAAGAGCATTGGATGACGTTTGCAACAGAAGACATTAGAAAAACGTATTTCTGGATCATGCTTTCACATTTTATTGAATATAAGAGACCAGCTCAACTAAATGAAGTACTTAAGCTAAAAACTTACGTTATAAAATCTGAGGGTGTCACTTCAACTAGAGTCGTAGAAATCCTAAATAATAATACCAATAAATTGCTAGCTAAATCTGAAACTACTTGGTGTTTTATGAATTTTGAAACTCATAAACCAGCTAGAATTACAGATGAGGTTATAAAATTATTTCACTAAAAAGTTGGTTTCATACTAAATCATCTATTCAAAAGTTATATTTTTACCAAGTACATGATACTTAATTAATAATCCATCATTTAAAAAATGAAACAAGCCTTTTATCTAATAATTTGTTTAAGTGTTTTAATCTTTACCAATTCCTGTAGAAAAGATCTGGATTTTGGACCTAGTACTGGAGATTTAAGATTTTCAAAAGATACCGTTTACCTAGATACTGTTTTTACAAATATTGGTTCAAGTACTTACAATTTAAAGGTGTATAACAGAAGTAGTAATGATATTAGTATTCCTTCTATCAGACTGGCTTTAGGTGAAAGCTCTGAGTATCGATTAAATGTAGATGGTATGCCAGGAAAATCTTTCGAAAACGTAGAAATTCTTGCTAAAGATAGCATGTATGTTTTTATTGAAACCACTATTGACATAGATAACTTACCTAATTTAAATGGGGAGTTTTTATATACTGATCAAATAGAATTTGATTCTGGAGACAATTTTCAATCCGTAGAATTAGTCACTTTAGTTAAAGATGCTGTCTTTATTTATCCTGACAAAGATAATACGACTGGTCTTATAGAAACTTTGACTTTAAACATTGGTGGCGAAACAATAGAAACAGAAATTCAAGGTCGCTATTTATTACCTGAAGAACTAACTTTTAATAAAGAGAAACCTTATGTAGTTTATGGCTATGCTGCAGTACCTAATAACGAAACCTTAACGGTTGAAGCTGGTGCACGAATACATTTTCATGCCAATTCTGGTCTTTTAGTTGCTGAAAATGCATCTTTGCATGTTAATGGTTTGTATAGTAGCGATCAAGAGTTGTTAGAAAACGAAGTTATTTTTGAAGGAGATAGACTAGAACCTGCATTCTCTGATGTTCCAGGACAATGGGGAGGAATTTGGTTAATAGAAGGTAGTGTTGACAATTTTATTAATTATGCAACTATTAAAAATGCAGCTGTTGGTATTCTATGTGAAGGAAATCCTGATGAAGTAAATAATAAATTAACCATTTCTAATTCTCAAATTTACAATTCAAGTAATTTTGGAATTTTAGGAAGAAGAACTTCTATTTTAGGAGAAAATTTAGTAATAAATAATTCAGGTCAAAGCTCTTTAGCTGCTACTTTTGGAGGAAAATACAACTTTACTCACTGCACGATTGCCAATTATTGGAATAACAGTTTTAGACAGTTTCCTTCGTTATTAGTTAACAATTTTATGGTGGATGCAGATAATGTGACTAACATTACAGATTTAACGGAAGCTAATTTCAACAATTGCATTATTTATGGAAATGATAATCCTGAATTTATATTAGATGAAATAGAAGATACTGGAGTCGTGTTTAATTTTAAATTTACAAACTGTTTGCTAAGGTTTGAAGATACCAATAATAATTTTACTAGTCCTAATTACGATTTTAACAATTCTACTTTATATGAAGGTAATGTCTTCAATCAAAACCCTGATTTTTTAGATACAGAATTAAATCAACTTATTATTGGAGAGGAATCTGAAGCTAATGGTATAGGTAATATAGGTTTTGCTAATCAGGTTCCAAACGATATTTTAGGAGTAAACAGAACAGCTTCACCAGATTCAGGGGCTTATCAGCATATTACTTTTTAGATTAACGTCTAGTTAACAACTAAGTATTATAAAAAATATTCATTTTAACACACTTCAAAATGATGTGTTTTTTTCATGAAATAAGTCAATATAAGAATTAAAATAAGTTCATTTATTTAAATATAAACCTTGCCGACACATTAGGTGTAAAACCTAGAGAAAATTCGTTAGTTTGTATAACAGAGCCGTTATTAATTGTGTAATAAGTATTTATAATATTTTTGGTTCCTAAAATGTTCCATAAAGAAGCACCAAACTCACCTTTAACTTTTTTACTTATATTAATATCATATATAGCTGATACATCAACTCTAAAATATGAATCTAATCGTGAAGAATTTGTTGGTTGGTAGTTTACTTTATTATCCACAATTTCGTTTCCTTCAACGGGTTTTGTATAAGGTTTTCCAGAATGCCAGTTTAAGCCTAAAGAAAACTTGAATTTATTTTTGGTATAAGAAGATCCCCAAGTAACAGCATGTGTAACATCAAAATTACTTGGAAACGGATTTGTGCTTATAGAATTAAAAGAATATTTGTTATCCATGAAAGAATAGCTTATCCAAAAATTATAATTAGTAAAGGACTTTCTTAAAAGGAAATCTAATCCAAAAACATTGTTATCTCCAATAGATTTCACGTATTGATGTTGATCAACAAACCCTTGACTTTGTGTCGTAATGTCACTAATATGTTTATAATAAAACTCTGAACTTATTAAGAAATTATTTTTAGAATAATTGATTCCGAAGGATGCTTGTTTACTTTTTATAATTGGAATTGAATTGTTATTCGATAATTGCCAACGGCGTTTTTCTACTCCTAAAAAATCGTTTTGTAAGTTGATTATTTGCGAAGTGTTTTGACTTTTAAACTCAGCTAAAACTTCAATAGAAAAATTGTTCCAAAATTTATGTGTAAAACTTAAACGTGGTTCTAAAAGGTTTTTATTAAACTTATTAATATAGTTATACCGAATTCCAAAATTGATTTGTGTTTGATTATTAGAACTGTTATAAGCTAATTCTGAAAACAGTCCATTTGTTCTTAAAACTTCTGAAACCAATAATCTATAAATAGGATTGTCTACATCGTCTAGATTGGTTATTTCAGTTTCAACAAATTGGTAGCCTAGGTTTAATTTTAAAGATTTATTAAATTTATAATTGCCAAATACTTTTAGACTAGATTCTGAAATCTGATTTTCTTGTTGGAATCTTTGATCTTCTATTATATTTGCGTTTGTTGCTTGTAGTTTATAATCAGATTCGTAAAATTCAAACGTTGTATTTAGCTTTTCATTCCAAAATCGATTATATAATAATGAACCTGCAATGCTGTTTTGTGTTAATTTACTTTCTTTAGATCTCTCCCTATTATCCACTATGGTATTTTCATCAAAAACCAATTTATTATAAGCATTTATAAAACTAACACTCAATTTATCTTTTGAGCTTATTTCATAAAGCCAACGTAGTGAAAAATCGTAAAAATCGAAATCTTCATTCTTATTTACAATGTTAGTTGTATTATTTTCAAATTCTGGATCTTGAGTGATTCTTTCAAAATATCTATTAAAAGTAGGTGTTTTAATAAAATCATATAAAGATTTTCTAGCAGCTATTTCAATAGAAGACTTATTGCTAATTTTTAAATCTAAATAGCCATTTAAATCTATTAAGTTAAACCCAATGCTTCCTTTAGTTTTAGTGTTTAATTCTTTATTAGAATTGATTGAAATTGTACCGGAAACTCCGTCAGTAAAAGATGCACTTGTGCCATTTTTAATTACTAAAACATTTTTAACTATTTGTGGATTATAAATAGATATGAGCCCAAAAAAATGACCAGATTGATACATTTTAATGCCATCCCAGAGAATTAGGTTTTGATCGTTAGAGCCTCCTCTAATATTTATATTAGACACGGTTTCATCGATACTTAAAATACCAGGAAAGGCTTGAACAGACTGCAAAACATCTGCATCAATTAATCCAGGTAAAATATCGAATTTTGTAATGTCAATTTCGTAAGAACCTAAATTAGTTTTACTAATACCATTAGTAATATAGTTTGTTAAATAAACTTCTGATAAGGAATGAACGTTTTGCTCAAGGAAAATAATATTACATTTTGTTTTTTGAAATTCACTGGCTTTTAAGTTCATAGTATTGAAGCCTAAAGAACGAATAATTAATAGGTCTTCATGATTTCTAATTTCTATTTCAAAATAACCATTTTTATTACTTACAGTTCCAAAATTTTTATTCTGAATAGTAGCTTGTTCAATTGGCAAACCGTCTTCTTTGTTTAAAATGTAACCACAAATATGAGTGTCAGGTTTCTTTGAAATAATAATAATTCTATTTTCAGATTCAATAAATTTTAAATTAGTTTCCTTTTCTAGAAACTCTATTACTTCCTCTAGATTTAAATTTGGAATGGGAGAGGGAACAAGAAGATGATTGATATTTTCTGACGCATAATTAAACTGAACATCAAACTTAATTTCGACCATCTTTAAAATTTCAGGTAATAGCACTTTTTCTTGAGCCATTACTTGCCAAGTATGACTAAGAATGATGCATAGGAATAAAACTAATCTAGTTTTTGACCTCATAAATTACAATGCTATTTTTAGAAAGCCATTTGTAAGATAAATCTAAAGGCTTAGTAATAGATAAAAGAGCATTTTTTAAATTATCATGAATAAAACCTCCAGTAAATAATCTGTTCAGGTTTATATTTTCAGTAGTAATTTGAATGTTATATTGTCTTTCTAACTCCATAAACACATCATTTAATTCAATATTTTCAAAACTACTTTTATTAACTGACCAGTCTGGAACTAAGAGGCTTGTTTGAGATTGACTGAACTGACCTTTGTAAATTTTTAACATATTTCCAGCAATAAGTTGCCTAATAATAGTATCAGATTTAATTTTTACAATACCTTCAAAACAATGTACTTCAAAATAGTTTTCTCTATTTTTAACATTAAACTCTGTGCCAACTACTGTAACTATTCCATCTGTTGTAACTACATCGAATGTTTTACCTTTAGCCACTTTAAAATATGCTTCTCCAATTAAATTAAGAGTTCTGTTTTTATCCCAATTCTTTTCTTTATACTTTATTGAAGATAAGGCATTAAGTTCTACCTGAGAATAATCTGGAAGTTCTACAGTTATTTTTTGGCCAATTTGGGTTTTTACATTTATTGTTTGATTATAAAAGAAAGAAAAATAAACGCCTAAGGTTATAACAAGTATAGCGGCAATTCTTAGATAAGGTTTATACCATTCTGTATTTAGTTTTAAAGTTTTTTGTTTATTATAGTCCTTTCTAAAAGCTTCGAAATCTTTAATTGTAGTATGTGAAGAAGCCTTAAAATGCTTTGCACTATCTATAATTTTTTGATTAAATGCAAAATCATTCTGTTTAGAAAAAAGTTCTTTTTCAGTATCAGTTAATTCATTATTTAACCATTTTTTTAATAAATATTCATTATCCATTAATACAACGTCTTTTTTATATAACAACTTACAATAAAAAAATCCTGACTATTTTATTGAAAAATTTTCCAGTTCGGTTTTTAATATTTTAAAGGCACTATAAATTCTATATTCTACAACTTTTTTAGTAACACCTAACATGTCGGCTATTTCACTGTGTTTCTTTTCTTCTACTTTATTTAATAAAAAAGCCACCCTTTGTTCTTTGCTTAACTTTTCTAAAGCTTTTTTATAACATTCTAAATATTGATCTTTTTCTAAAATAAACTCTGGAGTCTCGTAATTGTGTTGTTTGTGATTTATTTGTTGGTATTTTAAAACTACTTTTTGGTGCTTAATTTCATTTAACATTAAATTGTTGGCTACTTTAAAAAGAAACGCTTTGGCTTTGGTTAGAGTAACCTTCTTACAGTTATTCCATAATTGAATAAAAGCTTCTTGGACTTTATCGTTAGGATTGTATTGACCTCCATACTTATAGTACAAATAATTGTTTAAGTCTTTATTATGTGTGTTATAAACATGTTTAAAGACTAATTCTTGGCAGATATTTTCTTTTGATTTGATTTTCAAAAAAGTGTCATTTAAATTTTTAAAGTTATAAATAAACGGAATAATATTAAAAAAAGGATCATATTATTAATATGCAAAAATATTTTAAAAAAAAAACTTGAAAAAATTCAGGAGTTTTTAAAAGTGAGTTGTTTTAATAATAGAAAGCAAAATTATTATACGATGAATATATTAAAATCATTAGTCTTATTTGTAATAATAGCCATATCGGTTTTAAGTTGTAGAACTGAAGAGACTGAATTAATTGAAGCACCTGCAGAAGAAACCATTCTTCCAAACTCATCTATTGCTAATCTCATGCAACGAACAGCGTCTAACGATGGTTCTGTAGATAACATTATAGATTATGCCAATTGTTTTACTGCTCAGTTACCAATTTCTGTAACTGTTAATGGTGTTCAATTAACTATTAATAATACCAATGATTATGATGCTATAGAAACTATTTTCGATGAATTTGATGATGATAGCGATACCATTACAATTGGATTTCCAATAACTATTGTTTTCGAAGACTATTCAGAAGTTACTGTCTCAAACAGCTCTGAATTAATGACATATGCAAATAATTGTCTTGGAGAAAATGTAATGGACGATGACATTGAATGTTTAGACTTTATCTATCCAATTAGTGCTTCAATTTTCAATATAAATAACGAATTAATAGACACAATTTATTTAAATAATGATTACGAACTATACTATTTTATTGATAACATTAACTCCAGTGATATTGTAAGTTTAAATTTCCCAATAACTGTTACTTTATTCAATGGTTCTCAATTGGTAATAAGTAGTCTAACAGAATTGGAATCTACTCTTATTAATTTTACTAATACCTGTGATGAAGATGATGATTACGATTATAATGATGATGATTGTAATAATTGTACACCCTCTGAATTAGAATCTATTTTAACTAATTGTTCCAATTGGATTGTAGATAAATTAGAACGAAATGGGAATGATTATGATGATTATTACGAAGATTATATTTTTAATTTCTTTTCAGATGGATCTATTGTAGTGGAATATAATGGTGATACAGATTATGGAACATGGATAGCTTCTGGAACAGGAAATAATATTGAAGTAATAGTAAATATTCCAGATCTGCCTTATTGTAATAATACTTGGCGACTACATGAAATTGAACAATATTCTGGAGAAACCAAAGTAGATTTTCGAGTTGGAGGAGATGATCGTTTGCGTTACGAAAGTACTTGTAATTAACTAAATATAAATAATCAATTAAAAACAAAACAAATGAAAGCAACTTATTTAAATGGATTAATCTTACTGTTTAGCTTATCGTTATTATCATCCACATGTTCGCATCATGATGATGATGACGTATCTCCAAATAATAATAGTGGGCAAATTCAACAAATTGAAAACCAGGTAGAATCTGGTACATGGAGAATAACCAGTTTTATAGACTCAGGACAAGATGAAACATCAGATTTTAATGGCTTTAATTTTGCGTTTCAATCTAATGGTACATTAATAGCTAGTCATAATTCAGGCTCTAATTTAACAGGTTCTTGGTCTATTACAGATAGTAATAGTAATGATGATAGTAGTGATGATATTGACTTTAATATCTTCTTCAATGTGCCAGATTCTAATAATTTTGAAGACTTAAATGATGATTGGGATATTATATCTCATTCAGACAATACAATACAATTAAGAGATGTTAGTGGTGGAAATGGAGGCACAGACACTTTAACATTCCAAAGAAATTAAAATTGAAAAAGAAAAAGTTTTAGTACTCCCAAATCTTTTGCCTTAAGATTGATTAATAGCCAAACTGCTCCAATTTGAAGTCACATTGGAGCAGTTTTAAAAAGAATTTATGCGCAAAAAGATTATCATATTATTTTTCATAATTATAGCATTTGTTGCTTATAAATATGTGTTTCAGAATCATAGAGATATTCAATCTGAAAGTGCAAGTTTTATTATGTCAACTCATGAATTATCTAAAGAATTTCAGATTAATCCAAATGATTCACAATTGAAATATCTAGATAAAACCATTCAAATTACTGGCGTAATTTCTGAGCTGAATAATTTATCTATGACGTTAGATGAAACTGTTTATTGTCTGTTTTTAGAATCTTTAGATAGCACATTAATATTGAATAAAAAAGTAATAATAAAAGGACGCTTTATAGGCTATGATGATTTGTTAGAACAAATCAAATTAGACCAATGTAATATAATTAATTAACAATAAATTATAATTAAAATGAAAAACATGAAAACAAAATTACTAATGGTTGTATTCTTTGGAATATGCAGTTTACAAGCACAAACAACCCATGATTTAATTTGGGAAAGAAACTTTACAAGTCCGCAATCTGATTTAACTATAGAAACAGGAGATACTGTTAGATGGACTTGGACAGATGCATTGCCACATACAGTAGAAAATAATACTGGAAGCACGGAAACATTTAATAGTGGAACTTTAACAGGTATAGGTGAAACATATTCATACACCTTTACACAGGAAGGGGTAAACCCATATTTATGTGGAATTCATGGAGCAGGTAGTATGTCAGGAACTATTACTGTTGTGAATCAATTATCCGTTAACGAATTTGCTACTTCAAAGTTAATACAGTTTCCAAATCCAGTTACTAATGAGTTGCAAATACAATTGCCACAAAATTTTAATAAAGGAACTATTTCAATTTTTAGTGTTACTGGTAAGCAAGTTTTAAATCAAGAGGTTAGTGAAGGAGGAAATAATGTAATTACTTTAGATGTTTCTCCATTATTATCGGGAATGTATTTCGTTACATATGAATTTGGAGATCTATTAGAAACTAAAAGATTAATTGTTAGATAGTAATTATTAGTGTCAATTTTAAAAGTAAAATCAAAGTCATGAAAAGGATTCTAAATATTTTATTCTGTTTGCCTTTATCTTTTTTTGCCCAGGAAGATTTACTAAATGAAATTGACACTGATACTTTAAATAACAGTTATACTGAAGCTGCGTTTAAGGCACTCAAAATAGTTAATTTTGAATCGACTAAACTTGTAGCAAAAAAAGATTTTACATTAGTTGTTGCGCATAGATTTGGTAGTATTAAAAATGGACTCGATACGTTTTTTGGATTAGATGACGCAGTAACAAGATTAAACTTTATTTACGGTATTTCTGATGGGTTTAATATTGGAGTATCTAGAAGTTCATATCAAAAAACCTATCAAGGATCAATAAAATATAGATTGTTAAGTCAAAAAGAAAATGGATTTCCTTTTACTTTAGTAGGGTTCAATGCCATTTTAATAAATACGGCTTTAGATGAAGACAACTTGCCAAAGCTAGAATTTGTAAATAGACTAGGTTATACAGTACAATTTTTATTATCAAGAAAATTCAATACTAATTTGTCTCTTGAATTGGCACCTACCTTTTTTCATGAAAATTATGTTATGGTAAACGATCAGGATAACTCGCAATTTGCCATTGGATTTGGAGGTAGGTATAAGGTGGGAAAACGTTGGTCTATTAATGCAGATTATGGATTGCACCTCAATAGAGCAACAGACTCCCCATTTCGAAATCCATTATCAATAGGTGTTGATTTAGAGACTGGTGGGCATGTTTTTCAGATGCATTTAACCAATGCACAACCAATGAACACTAATTACTTTTTAAGTCAATCTACAGGAGATTGGAGTGAAGGAAATATTTATTTTGGATTTAATTTAAGTAGAACTTTTTAAGATTCAACATGAAACATATTCATTACATATTAATGTTAGTATTGATAAACTATCATTGTACTTCAGTTAGTGAAGAAGATTTAATAGATAATTCTCCAATTGAGGACGAATTTATAACATACAATCAACACGTTAAAACAATTATAGATAATAACTGTATAAGTTGCCATACTATGCCACCAGAGAATGGAGCGCCTATGCCTTTATTAAGTTATGATCATGTTACAGATGCCATGCTTAATAGAGATTTATTTGGAAGAATATCTTCAGAAGATTTAGGTTTTTTAATGCCTTTTGGTGGACCAAGATTACCTCAAAACCTTATAGATATTATTATGCAATGGGACATGGACGGTTTACTAGAAGAATAATTTTTTAATACTCATTATTATGAAAAAAATATCATTCATTTTTATATTTTTATTTTCATTCTCAATCTTTTCACAAGAAAGATATTTAACTAAATCAGGTCAATTGGTATTTGAAGCTTCAGTCCCTTCATTTGAGGAAGTGAAAGCTGAAAATGAATCTACAACAGCTATTTTAAATACAAATAATGGAGAAATAGCAGCTTTAGTTTTAGTAAAAGGATTTCGTTTTAAAAATGCATTGATGGAAGAACATTTTAACGAAAACTATGCTGAGTCTGATTTATATCCTAAAGCTACTTTTAAAGGGACCATAAAGAATTTTACTGAAATCAATTTCATGAACTCAAAAACAAATAATGCTGTAATTGAAGGCACTATGACTTTTCATGGTCAGTCCAATCAAGTTTTTAGTAATGATGCCCTTATTACTAAAGAAGAAGATACTATTATTTTAAAAGGAAGCTTTAACGTTCAGGCATCAGATTTCAAAGTTAATATACCTAAAATTGTAAGTAATAAACTTTCAAATGATGTGTTAATTACTTACAATTTAGAGTTGATTAAGAAATAAAATAATTGAACGGCTTCTTATAAAAGACATATATTTTAAATTAGTTTATGCAAATAATGGTAAACCACACATCATGGTATTCACTTTGTCTGCTATAGCTTCTAGCTTTGCTTCGTCTTGATAATTCATAAGAGCTTGGTCAACCAATGCTACAATTCCTTCCATATCACCTTCTTTTAAGCCTCTTGTAGTAATGGCAGGCGTTCCAATTCTTATTCCAGATGTAACAAATGGTGATTTATCATCAAAAGGAACCATATTTTTATTGACAGTTATATCTGCTTTTACTAGAGCTTGTTCTGCATCTTTACCAGTAATATCTTTGTTTCTTAAATCAATAAGCATCATGTGGTTGTCTGTGCCACCAGAAATAATATGGTAGCCTCTATCTACAAAGGCTTTTGCCATAGCTTGGGCATTTTTCTTTACTTGCAACATATAATGCATAAACTCGTCTGTTAAAGCTTCACCAAAAGCAATAGCTTTAGCAGCAATAATGTGCTCTAATGGTCCACCTTGATTTCCTGGAAACACTGCAGAATCTAATAGAGAAGACATTTTACGTAAGCTGCCATTTTTAAGGGTTAATCCAAACGGATTATCGAAATCCTGTCCCATCATAATTATACCACCTCTTGGGCCACGTAATGTTTTATGTGTAGTTGTTGTAACGATATGACAATGTGGTAGTGGATCGTTTAAAATGCCTTTAGCAATCAATCCAGCTGGATGAGAAATGTCTGCTAATAATAAAGCTCCAACACTATCTGCAATCTCTCTAAAACGTTTGAAGTCCATGTCTCTGGAATAAGCAGAAGCACCAGCAATAATTAATTTAGGTTTTTCTTTATCAGCCATTTCAGCTACATGGTCGTAATCTATAAGTCCTGTTTCTTTTTTAACACCATAAAAAACTGGGTTGTAAAGTTTTCCAGAAAAATTCACTGGAGATCCATGAGTTAAATGACCTCCATGAGATAAATCGAATCCTAGAATGGTATCTCCTGGTTTTAAACAAGCTGCAAATACAGCAGTGTTTGCCTGAGATCCAGAATGAGGTTGTACGTTTACATATTCGGCATTAAATAAGGTTTTTGCTCTGTCAATAGCTAATTGTTCTACTTCATCAACCACTTCACAGCCACCATAATAACGCTTTCCAGGATAGCCTTCAGCATATTTGTTGGTTAAAACAGAACCAGCAGCTTCCATTACTTGATTGCTTACAAAGTTCTCTGAAGCTATTAATTCAATACCTTCTATTTGTCTGTGTTTTTCAGCTTCTATTAATTCGAATATTTGTTCGTCACGTTGCATAAGTTTTCGTTATAGTTAAAATCATGTCAAAAATAACAAATAGATTAGTTTAATTCATCAAAAAACATATATTTACTTCGCTTTTAATAAATTATTTTCTTGTTGAAAGTGAAACCACATTTTCTTCTTATTATTAGTTTAAAAATAAAAAGTTATGTAGGTTTGAATAGAAATTAATAATGTAAAATACAGAAACAGTTATGCCAATGTCAGCTAACAATCCAGATAGAAGATCGTGGTTACACGTCGATAAAAACTCAGATTTCCCAATCCAAAACATTCCTTTTGGTGTGTTCTTAACGCGAGACGATATTATTACAATTGGAACGCGAATAGGTGATACAGCCATCGATTTAGGTGCTTTGCATCAATTAGGTTATTTTGATGGTATTCCGTTAACCGATGATATTTTTCTTCAGGATAGTTTAAACGATTTTATTGCTGACGGAAGAAAAACATGGCGAGCAGTAAGAAATAGAATTGCTCAAATATTTGATGCAGAAAATGGCGTTTTAAAGAATAACTTGAAACATAAAGAAATTGTGCTTTTTAGGTTAGATGAGATTGAAATGCAATTACCTGTTCAAATTGGCGATTACACAGATTTTTATTCTAGTATCGAGCATGCTACTAATGTTGGAACTATGTTTCGCGATCCAGAAAATGCCTTAATGCCTAACTGGTTGCATATTCCAGTAGGTTATCATGGGAGAAGTAGTTCCATAATTCCTTCTGGAATCCCAATACATAGACCACAAGGACAAACGCTACCAGCTGGAAGTGATACACCTGTTTTCGGACCATCAAAATTAGTAGATTTTGAACTTGAAATGGCGTTTATTACTACAGATGCTAACGATCTTGGTGAGCCAATTCCTATTGATGAAGCAGAAGAATACATCTTTGGTTTGGTGTTATTTAACGATTGGTCTGCCAGAGATATTCAAAAATGGGAATATGTGCCATTAGGACCTTTCTTAGCTAAAAACTTTGCATCGTCTATTTCACCTTGGATAGTAACCTTGGATGCATTAGAACCATATCGTGTAGAAAGTCCGAAACCATTAAAGCCACAACTTCCATATTTGCAGTATAAAGGCAAGAAAAGTTATGATATTAAACTGGAAGTAGGCATTAAACCTAAAGCTGCAAAGGAGACTATAATTAGCAAGTCTAATTTTAAATATATGTATTGGAATATGGTACAGCAATTAGCACACCATACTATTAACGGATGTCCTGTAAATTCTGGAGACATGATGGGATCTGGAACTATTTCTGGACCAACTCCAGATTCTTATGGTTCCATGTTAGAATTAACCTGGAGAGGAGAGAAGCCTATTAAATTAAAAGATGGTACAGAACGTAAATTTATAAACGATTACGATACAGTTATTATGCGTGGGCATTGCGAAAAGGATGGTACCAGAATTGGTTTTGGTGAAGTCTCTACACAATTGCTTCCAATATTTAATCCGAAAAAAAATAAATAAAGATGAAGCGACCAACTGGTCGCTTTTTTTTAATCATAAAAGTAACATCATGAGATATTTTATTCTTTTTGCTTTAACGATTCTTGTTTCTTGTAAATCTGAAAAAGAAGAACAACAACCTAAAACTTTACAAATTGGCAGCTACCAAGCACTTTTAAAAGTAAATGACAGTCTGGACATACCTTTTATCTTTGAAGTGCTTTCCAGCAACAAACTTCAAATTTTTAATGCTGAAGAAGTGATAGAAGTGGATGAGGTGACTTATAAGAACGATTCTGTTTTTATAAAACCTCCAGTATTTGATAGTTATATTGCAGCCAAACTAACTGAAACTGGCTTGGAAGGTAACTATATTAAAGACGATTTAAATAGAAGCGTTCCTTTTACAGCTATCTATGGCAAAACCAAGCGTTTTGAAACGTCAAATAAAGCAGAAACAAATGTATCTGGTATTTGGGAAACAACTTTTAGTCCTAATTATGATGAAGATAGATACATTGCCAAAGGTATTTTTAAACAAGACAACAACAAAGTCACTGGAACTTTTAGAACGACAACTGGTGATTACAGATTTTTAGAAGGCATTTTAGATGGCAACCAATTAAAACTTTCAGCTTTCGATGGTTCTCATGCCTTTCTATTCACAGCAACCGTTACAGATAGCACCATGCAAGGCATGTTCTACTCAGGAAATCATTTTAAAGAGCCATTTAAAGCGAAACGCAACGAAGCGTTCGAATTGCCAGATGCAAATAATTTAACCTTTCTAAAAGAAGGTTTCGATAAAGTTTCTTTTTCCTTTCCAGACGAAAATGGCAACATGATTTCTTTAGATGACGTACGTTTTAAAAACAAAGTAGTTTTAGTGCAAATCATGGGAACCTGGTGCCCAAACTGTTTAGACGAAAGCAAGTACTTAGCAAACTATTATAAAAACAATAAAAACCAAGACTTTGAAATTATTGGCTTGGCGTTTGAATACACCAAAACCGAAGACAAAGCTTATGAAAACATTAAAAGACTTAAAAGTAGAATTGATATCGAGTATCCTATATTATTAGCCCAATATGGTAGTTCTAGTAAAGTGTCTGCTCAAGAAAAACTACCTATGTTAAACCATGTATTGAGTTATCCAACTACCATTTTCATTGATAGAACGGGAATCGTACGTAAAATTCACACAGGTTTTAATGGTCCAGCTACAGGAGATAAATACACCGAGTTTACAAATGAGTTTGAAAGTTTTGTTAGTGGGTTGATGGAGGAGTAGGGTTTTGGGTTGTCGCTTATCGAGATGATATAAAATCGTTTCAATGTTTTATATCTGATGATAAACGAAGTTAACATTTTAAAACCAAAAAAGCTATACGTAGCAACACGTATATTTAACAAAGATCATTCTAAATAATTTTGTATTAACATGGCTCATTAAATCTAGGTAAAATGGGGTTGTTTTCTATTGTTTTTTAAGTTAGCTCCTAGATTCCTTCCAGATTCCTCCCAAAAAATACGATTTTTAAAAAAATAACCCATGCTTGTTCTCGAACCACTCTCTAACCACTCTCGAACAAAACCCCTTAAAAACACCATTTTTAGGCGATATGCGTCTATAAGAGTCAAGCGTAACTGTATTAAGGTATTAGTGAGAAATAATAGGCAAATGTGGATAAATTGGCATCAATTAAGGTCAATTGGCTTCAATAGGTGCTAGTTTGCGCCAATTTGAGCCAAAACATATAAGTAAATTACTACAAAATAGGTAATTTTAATACAATGGTTATTTGGTGCCTTTTTTAACTCTTAAAAAGTCAAGTTAGAGGCTGTTTAAGGTGTGGTTTTAGCTTATATAATTCCAAATATTCTTATACTTTCCAAGCTGTTGGTAAGTGTACAGAATGGTTTTGTTTTCTGTGGCTTTTAAAGTAGGATCACTTCCAAGTACCTTTTTGGCATAATATCTGGCAGACTGAAGTATGTCCTTGTCTTTGAGTAAATCGGCTATTTTGAGGTTTAATACACCACTTTGTTGGGTGCCCATAATATCTCCTGGACCTCGTAGTCTTAAATCTACTTCAGCAATCTCAAAGCCATCGTTGGTTCTGCACATGGTTTCTAAACGTGTTTTGCTGTCGTTGCTTAGTTTGTGGCTGGTCATTAAAATACAATAGCTTTGTTCGGCTCCACGACCCACACGGCCACGTAATTGATGTAATTGTGATAAACCAAAGCGTTCGGCACTTTCAATAATCATAACAGAGGCATTAGGAACATTTACACCAACCTCAATAACCGTTGTGGCAACCATGATATTGGTTTCCCCTTTAATAAAGCGTTGCATTTCGTATTCTTTGTCTGCGGGTTTCATTTGTCCATGTACTATCGAAATCTGATACTTAGGAGGAGGGAAGTCTCTTACCACACTTTCGTATCCATCCATTAAATCTTTATAGTCCATTTTTTCACTTTCCTGGATTAATGGATACACGATATAAATTTGTCTGCCTTTTTCAATTTCATCTCTTATAAACCTGAAAACTTTGAGTCGGTTTTTATCGTATCGATGAACCGTTTTTATAGCTTGTCTTCCTGGAGGTAATTCGTCGATGACTGAGATGTCCAAATCCCCATAAACAGACATGGCTAAGGTACGTGGAATTGGAGTTGCAGTCATTACTAAAATATGTGGTGGTGTAGGTGAAGTTTTAGATTCATTCTGGTCAGATTGAGAAGGGCCTTTATGCCACAATTTACTTCTTTGTTCGACACCAAAACGGTGTTGCTCGTCGATAATTGCGAGCCCTAAATTCTTGAATTTAACCTTGTCTTCAAGTAGTGCATGTGTGCCAATTAGGATGTCTAATTCACCATTTTCAAGCAATTTATGAATTTCTTTTCTTTCTGAAGTATTGCTTGAACCAGTAAGTAGTTCTATACTGATATTTAATTGATTAGCTAGTTCTTCTAATCCGTTATAGTGTTGAACTGACAAAATTTCAGTCGGAGCCATCAAACAGGCTTGAAAACCATTGTCAAGTGCCATGAGCATTGACATGAAGGCAACTATGGTCTTTCCAGAACCCACATCTCCTTGTAAGAGTCGATTCATTTGTGCATTACTGCCCAAATCTTGTCTGATCTCTTTTAAAACACGCTTTTGTGCATGGGTTAATTCAAAAGGTAAATGCTCATTATAAAATGTGTTGAAGTATTCTCCAACTTGTGTAAAAGGCAAACCTTTTATTTTCGATTTATGGATTAAATTTTTAAGAATTAATTGCAATTGAATATAGAATAATTCTTCAAATTTTAATCGAAATTGAGCCCTTGCTAATAGCTCCTGATTTTTCGGAAAATGGATGTTAAAAAAGGCTTCAGATTTGGATATTAATTTGAGTTCAGAAAGGATATTCCCAGATAAAGATTCTTGAAAACGACCCTTGGTTTCAAGAAACAATTGTTGCATGATTTTATTAATCACGCGATTGGTAATGCCTTTATTCGATAATTTTTCAGTAGAAGGATAAATGGGTTGCATGGCTGAACGCAAATTCTGTTCGTGTTCTTCCAAAAGCTCCATATCAGGATGTGGCAGATTAAAAACACCATTAAACCAATTCACTTTGCCAAATACAACATAGGGTTTGTTGAGTTTTAAGCTCTCGCGAATCCATTTTTGCCCACGAAACCAAATCAATTCCATAGTTCCAGTATCGTCCTTGAAGGTTGCTACCAAGCGTTTGCCACGTTTTTGAGCGACTTCTTTCAGGCTAATAATTTCACCGATTATCTGAACTTCCGAAGAATTGCGCTGTAACTGATTTATCTTATAATATTGGGTTCTGTCTAAATATCTGTTTGGAAATAAATTAATTAAATCTTGATAGGTGTGAATGTCTAGTTCTGTTCGGAGTAAATCTGCTCGATTTGGACCGACACCTTTTAAATAATCTATGGGAGTTTGTAAATTAATAGACATAACACGAATATAAACCTTAATCTTGAAACTTAAAACTTCAAAATTTATGTATTTTAGTCAGGTAGTTGATAAGTTATGTTTATGAAAGGCCTTCTTTTTTATTTCTTATTGTTTTTTGCAGGATTAGCTCATGCGCAACAGCTTGAAATTGTTGATTTTAGTCATATTAAAGCCGAACTGAGTTTTAATGTGGACTCCTCTAAAGTGTATGGATTGGCTGAATATCAATTTAAAATTTTAAAACCTGTAGATTCAGTTTTTTTAGATACTATAAATATCAATTTTGATGAGGTCTTGCTAAATAATGAAAAAGTGCCGTTTAAAAACAATGCCAAGCAGCTTGTAGTTTATTCTAAATTTAAAACTGGAGAACCCTATAATTTGCGCTTTAAATATGAAGCACAGCCTAAAAAAGCTCTCTATTTTGTGGGTTGGAAAAATGAAGCTCCAAACCAAATTTGGACTCAAGGTCAAGGGAAATATACAAGCAATTGGCTACCAAGTTTGGATGATACGAACGATAAAATAGAATTTGATTTATCGATAACTTTCAATAGCGATTATGAAGTGATTTCAAACGGAAACCTTGTAAATAAAGAAGTTGAAGCAGAAAATACGACTTGGCATTACGATATGAAAGAACCCATGTCCAGCTATTTAGTGGCTTTGGTGGTTGGAAAATATAAAGTTTATAAAGAAATTTCAAATAGTGGCATTCCGTTAGAAATGTATTATTATCCAGAAGATTCCTTGAAGGTGGAGCCAACTTATCGCTACAGTAAACAGATGTTCGATTTTCTTGAAAATGAAATTGGTGTCCCTTATCCTTGGCAAAACTACAAACAAATTCCAGTGCATGACTTTCTGTATGCTGGTATGGAAAACACAAGTGCCACCATTTTTTCGGATGGATTCGTAATTGATTCCATTGCTTTTGTAGATAGAAATTATGTAAATGTAAATGCGCATGAACTAGCACATCAATGGTTTGGAGATTATGTAACGGCTAAAAGTGGCGAACACCATTGGCTTCAGGAAGGGTTTGCTACCTATTATGCGCTTTTAGCAGAACAAGATGTTTTTGGGGAAAACTATTATTATTGGAGATTATATGAATATGCTCAGGAATTGATGGACCAAAATAGGTCTGGAACAAGTACGTCTTTGTTAAACCCGAAATCGAGCAGTAACACTTTTTATAAACGAGGCGCTTGGGTTTTACATGTATTAAGAGAGAAGGTAGGAGATAAGGCCTTTAAAAAAGCTTTAAAAGTCTATCTAGAGAAGCATTCTTTTTCAAATGTGGAAACCACAGATTTTATTTCTGAAGTTGAAAAAACCAGTGGAGAAGATTTATCTGATTTTGTAAATAGCTGGCTGGTTCAAGTAGATTTCCCTGTAGACGAAGCTATTGAAAGTTTAATGCAATCGGCATTTATTCAAGAATATGAAATGGTAGATTGCGAGTTAGTGACTTCTAAATGCGATTATTATTTAACGGCTCCAATTTCAGATCAAGCCAAAGAAAAGGTTATTTCGCAAATTCCAAATAGAGTGACTTCAGATGTTTTTGAAGGCTCATTGAAGGCAAGGCAAGCTATAGCTAAGAACGTTGACGAGATTCCTCTTAATTTAAAAGTAAATTACGAAACCTTATTAGATGACGAATCTTATGTAACTTTAGAATCTGCTTTGTTTCATTTGTGGATAAATTTTCCCGAAAACAGAGCTGTTTATTTAAACAAAACCAATGATATTGTTGGTTTAAGTGATAAAAATGTAAGACAGTTGTGGTTGGCTTTAGCGCTTTCAACGCCTTCTTTTAAACCAGAAAGTAAAACAGAATTTTTAAATGAACTGATAAATTATTCCAACCCGAAATATGGTTTTGAAGTTCGATTAACGGCTTTTAACTATTTAAATTCATTAGGAATTTTTAATGAGGAAGTTTTAGCTAATTTAGTGGATGCATCTGGACATTATAATTGGCAGTTTAATAAGTTTGCTAAAAACATGTTGGAAGAATTATCTAAGAATTCAGATTATCAAGAAATCATTTTAAGATTGAAAAATACAAATTAATGAGAGCATTAGTTATTTCTGGAGGAGGAAGTAAAGGCGCTTTTGTGGGAGGTGTCGCTCAATATTTAATTGAAAACAAATTGCATGAATACGATATTTTTATAGGTACTTCTACAGGTAGTTTGTTAGTATCTCATTTAGCTTTAAAAAAAGTTGAAAAAATAAAAAATGTTTATACTAGTGTTAATCAGCACTCTATTTTTAACGTCTGTCCATTTAAAATTAAAAAGAAAAGAGGGTTTGAATCCATCAGTATTAATCATTTTAATGTGTTAAGAAATATTTTTAAAGGAAGGAAAACTTTTGGTGAAAGTTATAATCTTAAGAGGTTGATTAAAAACTCAATTTCTGAAACTGAATTTGATCAATTAAAAATTTCGCAAAAAGATATAGTGATTACCGTTTCAAATTTATCACTAAATCAAATTGAATATAAATCTATAAAGGATTATAATTACGAAGAGTTCTGCGAATGGATTTGGATTTCATGTAATTACACACCATTTATGTCTTTGGTAAAAAAAGATGGTTGCGAATATGCCGATGGAGGCTTGGGTTCCATGGTGCCAATTGAAGAAGCTATAAAACGTGGAGCTACGCATGTGGATGCTATCATTTTACAAACGGAAGTCACGCATTTTAATAGAATGCCTTCAACAAATGCCTTTTCATTATTAACAAACATGTTTGCCTTTATGTTGGATAGAATTGAAGGTCAGAATATTAGAATTGGAAAGTTTGTGGCCTCAAATCAAGAAGCAATCATAGATTTTTATTACACCCCAATTGTTTTAACCACGAACGCATTAATTTTTGATAAAGAAAAAATGACCTCTTGGTGGCAAAGTGGCTTTAATTTTGCTAAATATAAAAACGAATCAGTAAGTCCGTTAGAAACAGAATGAGAGCATTAGTTATATCAGGTGGAGGGAGTAAAGGAGCGTATGCAGGAGGTGTAGCTCAATATCTTATGGAAAATGAAGGTAGAGAATACGATATGTTTTTAGGGACATCAACGGGAAGTCTTTTAATTCCTCATTTGGCGGTTAATAATATTCCGAAGTTGTATGACATTTTTACAAATGTGCAACAGCATGATATTTTTAGTGTTAGTCCATTTGTACAACGTAAAAAAGGAGACAGGGAATATGTGTCCATAGATTTTATAAACTCTATTTGGCAGTTTATGAAAATGAAGAGAACCTTTGGTGAAAGCAAGTCGTTAAGAAGAAATATTAAACGAAATTTCACAAGGGACGAGTTTGAAAAAATTAGAGTTACAAAGGAAGATGTAGTAGTTACAGTTACTAATTTGTCAAGAAATAAAGCGGAATATAAATCTATAAAAGATTTTAGTTATGAAGAGTTTTGTAACTGGATTTGGATTTCGTGTAATTATGTGCCATTTATGTCTTTAGCAAAAATTAATGGATACGAATATGCAGATGGAGGTTTAAGTTGTGTTGTTCCTATTAGAGAAGCTGTAAAAAGAGGAGCGACGGAAATTGATGCCATAATATTGGAGTCTGAACAAATGGAACATAATAAGGTTTTGGGCAAAAACCCATTTTCTTTAATGATGAATTTATTTGGCCACTTAATGGATCAAGTTGAAAAGAGCGATGTTGCTATAGGTAAGTTAGCTGCAAGTAATCATGGAGTAAAATTGAACTTGTATTATACGCCTGCAAAATTGACAGAGAATTCTTTAATATTTAGTAAAAGTCTTATGGAGGATTGGTGGAAAAAAGGTTTTGACTATGCTGAAAAGAAATTCAATGAATAAAATATTCCAACTAATTAATACTTCTTGTTTACCATAAATCGCCAACTTCTTGTTTGATAAAAGATAAAGCAGCATCGCTTGGTGCTCTTTTTTCCATCATTTCAGTTAGAATTACCTCTCTTAACTTGTTAGCAGTATCTGTTTTTTCAAGTAAACTTGCTTTTCTTATAAGTTGAATAGTAGCGTTTTTTGCAGCAGTAATAATGCTCCAGCAATCATCTGAAATGTAGATTTGTTGCGATAAATTATGCTCAAATTCTTGTTCAATTGCTGCTATAAGTAAAGATTCATAATCTTCTTTATTTGAAGAGTTTGGAGTCATTCTTATTAATAATTTAGAAGGTGTTATTCTTTCTAAAAATAAAGCCATACGTTCGTAAGCTTGCAAACGGATTGGCATGGTATTTACTTGCATGTCTTTATGCAATAAGAAACGTCTTCTGCCATCTTCATTTTTTGTATGTTCTTTAAAAAAGTAATATGCTATAAATCCAGTAATTAATGTAGGAATAGCAAACATGAATAAATCTATAATTCTTTCAGAATCCATAAGTAGTATTTAGATGTTGGTTTTATAATTTCCTCCCAAATATAAGCAATCTTTTAAATCTTGCATAGAAGTAAAAGGAACATGTGCTTTATGGTATTTATATGTTCTATCAAGTTCTTTGGATAGATGTTGATCATCTACATTCACATCGATGTCATCCATTTTAAACTGACAAGGATGTTCGTATCCTGCAGCATGAGTAATTTCAACGAGTTCTTTTCTAAAAGTTTTAAAATATTGCGCTAGGCGTTCAGATTTTAAAGTAGGATCAATACCATTCTGTAACCACTTACTTTGGGTTGCAACTCCACTTGGACAGCGATTGGTATGGCAAACTTGTGCTTGAATACAACCAATACTCATCATAGCTTCCCGAGCTACATTTATACAATCTGCTCCCATAGCAAAAGCCATAGCTGCTTTGGCAGGAAAGCCTAGTTTGCCACTTCCTATAAACACAATACGTTCACATAAATCTCTTTCTTTAAACATTTTGTATAAGTCGCTAAAACCATAAACCCAAGGTAGAGATACGTGGTCTGCAAAACTAGGAGGAGCAGCTCCAGTTCCACCTTCACCACCATCTACCGTAATAAAATCTGGACCTTTACCAGTTGTTTGCATGATGGTTGCTAATTCTTTCCATTGGTCTAATTTTCCAATAGCAGCTTTAATACCTACAGGTAAGCCCGTTTTATCAGCAATATCTTCAATAAAATCAACTAATTCTTGAACATTAGTAAAAGCAGAATGATTAGGAGGAGATAAAACATCTTTGCCTAATGGGACATGTCTAATATTAGAAATTTCTTGTGTTATTTTAGCAGCTGGTAAAACACCACCTTTTCCAGGTTTTGCACCTTGAGATAACTTAATTTCAATAGCTTTAACATATGGGTTTATATTAACCAATTCTACTAATTTATCCATAGAAAAATTCCCATTTTCATCACGAACACCAAAATAACCTGTCCCAAAATGAAAGATAACATCTCCACCATTACAATGGTATGGAGATAAACCACCTTCGCCTGTGTTATGGTAAGCTCCTGCAATTTTTACCCCTTTATTCATAGATTCTACAGCTTTGGCAGAAAGAGATCCAAAGCTCATTGCCGAAACATTGATGATGGAAGCAGGTCGATAAGGCTTTTTCCGTTTATTATAAGCTCCCATCACTTTAGCACAAGGCAAGAAGTTTTTATCTGAACTATTTGGATGGTTCTCACTAATTTTATAGGGCATCATCGCATTGTTTATAAAAATGTGCTGATGCGAAAAGATATCTCTATCTGTTCCAAAACCTTCATAATTATTCTCTTTTTTTGCTGAAGCGTAAATCCAACTTCGTTCAATTCTATTAAAAGGAAGTTCTTCTCTATTATTTGCGATAAAATATTGACGGATTTCTGGTCCAATTTTCTCCATTAGATAACGTAAATGACCAATAACCGGAAAATTATGGCTGATGGTGTGAGCTTTTTGAATAAAAATATCACGAATAGCTATTAAAGCTAGAATAATTATTATCCATTGCCACCAAGAAAGGTTTTTAATAAAATCTATAATTGAATCCATGAATTATATTTTTTGGTTAAAGATATTTAAAATAGTTAAATTATTATTTTTATGAATAATTGTTTATAATTATTCATAATTCTATCCTATAAAAAGGCTAGCAATAGTTATTTTTAGCCTTTAAAATGAAAGAGATTTGGAAACCTATTTAAGTCAATTAAACGATGCACAATTAGCACCAACTTTGCAAAAAGATGGGCCAATGATAGTTATTGCTGGAGCAGGTTCTGGTAAAACCAGAGTTTTAACCTACAGAATAGCTTATTTAATGAGTCAAGGAGTCGATTCGTTTAATATTCTTGCCTTAACTTTTACTAACAAAGCTGCTCGAGAAATGAAAGAACGTATTGCAACCATTGTTGGTACTAGTGAAGCCAAAAACCTTTGGATGGGAACCTTTCACTCGGTATTTGCTAAAATATTAAGATTTGAAGCAGATAGATTGGGTTATCCAAGCAATTTTACTATTTATGATACGCAAGATTCAGATAGATTAATTGCATCTATCATCAAAGAAATGAATCTAGACAAGGATTTGTATAAATACAAACAGATTCGTTCCAGAATATCATCCTATAAAAACAGTTTAATAACTGTAAAAGCATATTTTCAAAACCCTGAACTAATTGAAGCAGATGCCATGGCCAGGCGTCCGAAAATGGGAGAAATCTATAAGAATTATGTGGATAGATGTTTTAAGGCTGGAGCCATGGATTTTGACGATTTATTATTGAAAACCAACGAGCTTTTAACACGTTTTCCAGATGTGTTGGCAAAGTATCAGGATAAGTTTCGTTATATTTTGGTGGATGAATATCAAGATACTAACCATAGTCAGTATTTAATTGTACGAGCACTTTCAGATAGATTTCAGAATATTTGTGTCGTTGGAGATGATGCGCAAAGTATTTATGCGTTTCGTGGAGCAAATATCAATAATATATTAAACTTTCAAAAGGACTATGATGATGTTAAACTTTTTAGATTGGAACAAAATTACCGTTCCACTAAAAATATTGTAAATGCCGCCAATTCAATCATCGATAAAAATCAAACAAAACTTGATAAAGTTGTTTGGACAGCCAATGATGAAGGAGCTAAAATTAAAGTTAACCGTTCTTTAACAGATGGAGATGAAGGTCGATTTGTGGCTAGTTCTATATTCGAAAACAAAATGCAAAATCAGTTAAGGAATAGCGATTTTGCAGTGTTATATAGAACTAATGCACAATCTCGTGCTATTGAAGACGCTCTTAGAAAACGAGATATTCCTTATCGAATTTATGGAGGTTTATCGTTTTACCAACGTAAAGAAATTAAAGACGTTTTATCATATTTGCGATTAATTATTAATCCTGCAGATGAAGAAGCTTTAAAACGAGTAATTAATTATCCTGCGAGAGGTATTGGCCAAACAACGGCAGATAGGTTGATTGTGGCTGCCAATGGATATAACCGTTCTATTTTTGAAGTGCTTCAGAATATTGATAAAATTGAAATAAATATTAATTCAGGCACAAAAAATAAACTAAAAGATTTTGTTACCTTAATTGAAAGTTTTCAGGTTTTAAACCAAACAGCTAATGCGTTTGAGTTAGCCGAACATGTTACAAAAGCAAGTGGTTTAATAAGAGAATTCAATAAAGATGGAACACCTGAAGGTGTAGCCAGAATGGAAAATATTGAAGAATTATTAAATGGTATTAAAGACTTTGTTGAAGGACAAAAAGAGTTAGCAGACTCCACAGCATCCTTAGCTGAGTTTTTGGAAGACGTTGCCTTAGCAACCGATTTGGATGCAGACAAAGGAGATAGTGACCATGTGGCTTTAATGACCATTCACTTAGCCAAAGGATTAGAGTTTCCATATGTATATATAGTTGGTTTGGAAGAAGATATGTTTCCGAGTGCTATGAGTATGAATACCAGAAGTGAACTGGAAGAGGAGAGACGTTTGTTTTATGTAGCTCTAACTCGAGCAGAAAAGCAAGCATATTTAACATATGCATTATCACGTTATCGATGGGGAAAATTAATAGATTCAGAACCAAGCCGATTTATTGAGGAAATAGACGAAGAGTTTTTAGATATTATTACACCTATTGAAGAACGACGATTTAACCCAATGTTAGATTCAGATATTTTTGGAGATGTAGAACCTAATAAAATTCGTTTTAAAAAGCCAGTTCAGCCAACTTTTAATAAAAAACAATTTAAAACTGAAAAAGCTTCAGAAAAAATAATAATTTCAACTCCTAAAAACTTAAAACCAGTTAGTAAAACAAATGGAAGTACAAATTTATTCGACAGTAAATTAACTGTTGGAAATATTGTTGAACATTTGCGATTTGGGAAAGGAGAAGTTGTAAAAATAGAAGGTGTAGGAGGAGATACTAAAGCCGAAATAAAATTTGATAAAGGAGGCATTAAAAAATTGTTATTGCGTTTTGCTAAACTAGAAATTATAGGATAATGGCTGAGTTTATTAAAATATACGAGGAAAATCCGAATCCAAAAGAAATAGCTAAAGTTGTTAAAGTATTGAGGGCTGGAGGGTTAATAATTTACCCTACAGATACGGTTTACGGTTTGGGTTGTGATATTAACAATATGAAGGCTCTAGAGCGAGTTGCCAGAATTAAGAATGTGAAATTAGAAAAATCTAATTTCTCTTTTATTTGTGAAGATTTAAGTAATTTAAGTGATTATGTCAAGCAAATAGATACATCTACTTTCAAAATATTAAAAAGAGCACTTCCTGGGCCATATACATTTATTTTACCTGGAGCAAAGTCATTGCCACATCCCTTTAAAAAGAAAAAAACGGTTGGTATTCGTGTGCCAAACAATCCTATAGCTATTGAAATTGTTAGGCAATTAGGAAACCCAATAATATCGACTTCTATTCATGATGAGGATGAGGTAATTGAATATACAACAGATCCAGAGCTTATTTATGAAAAATGGAATGATTTAGTAGATTTAGTAATAGATGCTGGTTATGGTGATAATCAAGCATCAACTGTTATTGATTTATCTGAAGATGAGCCAATTATTGTTAGAGAAGGTAAAGGAAGTTTAGAGATATTTTAGATTGAATTATTTAATTAAAAGGCATAAAAAAAGCTCAATTGAAAGATTGAGCTTTTTTAAATTTATAAGTTTTTAAAAACTAGTTTCCACCAGCTTCAAGGTTTTTCATTTCTTTTTCAATCATATCATAAAACTGATCGATTTTAGGAAGTACCACAATTCTTGTACGTCTGTTTTTTGCTCTGTTTTCAGCTGTATCATTTGGTACTAAAGGCACATAATGACTACGTCCAGCAGCAATTAATTGAGCAGGATTTACATTTAACTCTTGTAACACTCTAATAATAGAAGTAGAACGTTTAACACTTAAATCCCAGTTGTCTAATAATGGTGGTTTGTTATAAGGTACATCATCAGTGTGTCCTTCAACCATACATTCAAAATCAGGTTTGCTATTTACTACTTTAGCAACTTTAGCAAGTACTTCTTTTGCTCTAGTTGTTACATTATAACTACCACTTTGGAAAAGTAGTTTATCTGCAATTGAGATGAAAACAACTCCTTTTTCTACATTAATTTCAATATCTGGATCGTTAATTCCAACTTCACGTTTTAAACTTGTAACTAAAGCTAATGTTACACTATCTTTTTGTGTTAAAGCATCTTGTAAACGATTTATTTTTAGCTCTTTTTCTTTGATACTTTCTAAGGTTTTCTCAACATTGCTGGCACCTTTTGCTGATAAAATAGTTAAGTTATCGTTGTTTTTACGTAAATCAGCTACTTGTTCCTCTAAAGCTTTAGCTCTTGCAGATGCAGTTGCTTTTTCTTCTAAACAAGAGTTTAATTTAACAGTTGCAGTATTTAATAAATCTTGAGTTTCTTTTTGTTTTGCTTCTAATGAAGCATAATCTTTTTTAGATACACAAGAACCTAAAAGGAATAAGGCGAATGCACCTAGTATCATTGTTTTTTTCATAATTATTTTAGTTTTTGATTGTTATTAATTAACATACCAAAATTATATAAAAGTTGAATAGAAAAGATAGGTGTTAACAAAAATTTTAACAAATTTATAAACAATTGAAATACTTGTGTTTACGAATAAAGTATTGCCAAATTATGGATGTTTTATAATAATAGTTCTTTTTCTTTTTTTGTGACCTACGCTGCTTAAGTAATCTTGGTAAACTATTATAAAAACTAAAGTGTGCTTTTATAATTGATATAGTATGTTTTGCCTTAAATTCAAGAAGAAATTTAATTCCTGCTAGACCATCTAGAACTAATCTGATGAATACTAAAAACAATATATTTTCTTGAGCATTTTTGACTAATGTGAACAAGCTATTCCTAAAATTTAAATAAGTCTTTTTTGGATTTGTATTATTTAAGGTAGCTCCACCAACATGATATACTGTGGATGTACCAATATATTTGGTTTTATAATTTTGATTAAAAGCTTTCCAGCATAAATCTATTTCTTCCATATGTGCAAAAAAGGATTCATCAAAACCTTTTAAAGATTTAAAAACCTCTTTTCTTATAAAAAAACAAGCTCCAGAAGCCCAGAAAATATCTAAAACATCATTATATTGTTCATTATCTTTTTCAATGGTATTAAAAATACGTCCTCTACAAAACGGATACCCATATTTATCTAAAAAACCTCCAGCTGCTCCAGCGTATTCAAAATAGGCTTTGTTTTTATAATCTAATATTTTTGGTTGAATAATAGCTGTGTCAGTTTCCTTTTCGTAAGTTTTAAGAATAGGTTCTAACCAATTTTCGCTCACCTCGACATCGCTATTTAGTAAGCAATAAATATCTTCATCAACATGTTTCAAAGCATCGTTATAGCCTTTGGCAAAACCTCCATTTTCTTGGTTTTGAATAATCTTAACCATAGGAAACGATTTTTTGATAAAAGCTACCGAGTCATCTGTAGAAGCATTATCAGCTACGTAAATGGTTGCATCTTGTGAATATTTAATAACAGAAGGTAAGAATTGTTTAAGTAATTCTTTCCCATTCCAGTTTAATATGACGATGGCAATTTTCATTTTTTATACTCTGGAATGCTTTCTAGAAACTGATAACGTTCATTTTTTAAATCCATCTGACAATAATAATGATTAATTCCGTTAGTTACCATTAAATAGGTGGCATTTAAAACTAAGTTATAACGCGCTATTTGATCGAATGTTTCTTGGTTTATAGTAATTTGAGGTGCTTTGCATTCAACAATTAGATGAATGGTGCCATCTGAATTAAATACTACAATATCATATCGTTTACTTAAGTTATTTACTTTTAATACTTTTTCGACATTAATTAAAGATTGAGGATATTTTTTTTCTTTAATTAAAAACTGAACACAATGTTGACGTACCCATTCTTCGGGTTGTAAAATCACAAATTTTTTACGAATACAATCGAAAATAGAAATTTTATTTTCGCTATTTTTGAATCGAAACGGAAACTTTGAAAAATTTAGCTCTTGCATGAAGGCGTATTCAATTTTTTTCAAAGTTAATCTACTATCAACAATTACCAAATACCATTTGTGTTTTTTGGATTTATGATTTTAATTAATTTGAGCTTTATTAACAGATTTGGACGAAGTTAGACAAATAGTAACAGATATTAAGAATGGTAAGTTTTATCCTATTTATTTTTTAATGGGAGAAGAGCCTTATTATATTGATAATATTTCTAAATATATTGAAAAGAATGTCCTTTCGGAAGAAGAAAAGGGATTTAACCAAATGGTTTTATATGGACGTGATGTGACTATTGAAGATGTGGTTGGTCAAGCCAAACGTTATCCAATGATGGCAGAATTCCAAGTGGTTATTGTAAAAGAAGCTCAAGACTTATCTCGAACTATAGAAAAATTGGTTGAATATGCCGAGCAACCTCAACCTACGACAATATTAGTTATAAACTATAAGTATAAAACCATAGATAAGCGTAAAAAATTATATAAAGCGCTTAAAAATACAGGTGTTATTTTTGAGAGTAAGAAGCTTTACGACAATCAAGTAGGAGATTGGATAAGACGTGTTTTATCTGGACAAAACTATACCATTTCTCCAAAAGCAGCTCAAATGCTGGCTGAGTTTTTAGGGACAGATTTAAGTAAGATTTCTAATGAATTAGATAAACTTAAAATCATTCTTCCTGAAGGTACGCAAATTACTCCAGAACATATCGAGCAAAATATTGGTATTAGTAAAGACTATAATAATTTCGAATTGCAAAAAGCTGTTGGAGCCAGAGATATTTTAAAAGCTAATCAGATAATTAAATATTTTGGCGAAAACCCTAAAGATAACCCAATGGTTGTAACGGTTTCTTTGTTATATAGTTTCTTTTCTAAATTATTGCACCTGCATGGTTTACACGATAAATCTCCTAGAAATGTTAGTTCTGCTTTAAAAATCAATCCATATTTTGCAAGCGAATATATTGCTGCAGCTAGAATTTACCCTATGAAAAAAGTAAGCTCTGTTATTGCTGTTTTAAGAGAGTTTGATGTTAAAAGTAAAGGTGTTGGAGCCAATGCGATACATCAAGGAGATTTACTGAAAGAGATGATGGTTAGAATTATGACATAGAATAGTTAATTACTAAAATCTACTCTCACATATTCAGATTCATCAGGAGGACCAGCAAGAACTTCAATATAAGGGTTTTCAGAAATTGTCATAATAATTGATGCAAAAGTAAATCCGAAGCCATTTTCATTATTTGCTCTACAAACAGGATTATTTGCATCATCTTTTGAACGTAATGCCTCTTTTATTTGCTCTTCTGAAACTTCATTTTTGTTAGCTAACCTAGTTTCAACTGCACTAAAACGAAGATAGCTATTAGAATTTGTAGGTTTTAACTTTTCATCTAAACTTGGACTAAATTGTTTATGCCAAGATTTCAAATCATTATTAACTATTGGATGGTTTGTATGATATAGCGAACCATTTTCATTTAAAGGATTGTACCTAACAACTTTGTTTGCAGAGGCTTCAAAATCGTAAACTTCACCTTTAACTCCTATTATATAGTTTTGTCCTGATGCATGATTTACAGTTTGAATGAATGATAATAAGTCTTCTTTATCTGTAGAATTAATTATTCGTCTTACCACAAAAGCTACAGGTAATCCGGTTGATGATGCTTTTAATTGCATAAGTGTATTTACACAAACTCCAATTCCATCTTGATTTAAACCATTTAAAGCAATTAATCCAGGATGAGTAAGAATTAATTGTTCAGGACTGTTATCTGTTTTATTCAATCGCATTAGTACTTGAAAGCCATCTGTATAATTTTCAAGATCCATGTTTTGCGAGATATATCCAGGATTTCCATTTCTTGCTGGCACACCTAAACTACTGCAATGGTGATTGTATAGGTTATCAATATAAACCCAAAACTCATCAAGTAAATTCAATACAAAAATATCGTTGAAATTTTGTTCAGAACCATCAGAAATTCCTTTTACTTCTTCGTAAAGTTCTGGCGTCCATTTCTTAATGGCATCATCGAATGCTGCATATTCAAAAAAATCTTTTAATACGATGTCTGCATCTTTTCCTAGAGCAGTCGACGTGTTTTTTTTCCATGCATTAACAATGTCTGCAATTTCATTTTTTAGTTTTTCACCATGTTGCAAGCCAAGTTCATATCCAGTTCCAGAAAGTGAAATCATTTTTAATTCTCTATTTGCTTTCTGACTAAAACTCTCTAATGACAGAAGTAGTCCTATAAGTAATATGATGTTTTTCATTTCTAAAGTTTGTTTTATTATTTATACATTATTGCAAGTTTTCCACCAATATAAGCCATAGGAATATATGCACCTACAATATCAAGTATTGAAAACCAAGTTGGTGCAGGCAGCATTATAACACTTGCAATCCCTCCAATTAAGAATAAGACACCAATTGCCATGGCAAATGTCATTTTACTAGTTGCAGCAATTTTTGCAGCAATTAGAGCTCCTACAAATGTCCCCATAGCATGTGCTAAAAATGGAAATATAAAATGCCTTGGTTGAAATAAATGCATAGATTCTTTGAGTCCTTCGGTAGTCGTGTTGTCTACACCTTCGGGAAGCGGTATAACAGAGCCACTTATGGTAATTAATGCCATATTTACAATGCTGCCAGCTACAAGTCCAGCTACAATTGCTAATATGTTTTTTACTGTAGAATTCATGGTTGTAAAATATATTTAAGCAGGAAGTTTTTGTAATGGGTAATACTAAGATAGTTAAAAGAATTGAAGCTAAAGTATTTAGATTTATTTAGTTGTCATTTTCTGAAGGTCAACTTTAAAAATTTGCATCATTTTTTGGTGAAAATATGAATTATTAATTTATAAGTATTGTTTTTGGGTTCCATAGGTTTTAAAGCCTAATTTACTATAAAGAATCTCAGTTTTTTCGTTGGTGGTAAGGACATTAATTTCAATTTGTTCTATTTCTGAAATTTTAAATGCTTCTCGTAATGTTTTTCTAATAATTTTTGAACCGATTTGCTGTCCTTGAAATTCGGATTTTACATATACTTGAATGATGCGTCCACGATGTTTTGTCTTTTCAGCCACATATCTGTTAAACCCTGAAATACCTATTAAAGAATCTTTATAGAAGGCTCCTATTACAAAATTGTTAATGTCTTGAAGTTCAATATAGGATTGAAAAAAGGAAGATGTTATTTTAGATTCACTCTTATAGCTTGAACCAAAATTCTTTGGGAATTTTTTTAAACTTTCCAATCTAATTTCTCTATATAAGTTAGATTCATTTGCTTTAAGTTTTCTAAATTGTAAATCCATTTTTAATCTTTAAAAATTAATCAACTAATTCTTCTAATTCTATATTATAATCGTATTGCAAATCTTCATGCAAGGTTGCCACTATTTTTTTGATGTTTAAAATCTGTCTTTCATATATATTAGTTAATGTCACGTTCCATTTAATAGATGGTTCAAAATCTTTAAGTCTATTACAAAAATAGAGTAGGAGTTCTACTTCGGTTTCCTTTTTAAGCGAATATCTAGCATACTTTTTAATATTACGTAATATCTTTCGAACACTTTTTTTAATGTAGAAATAGCTATCCGTATTTATAGATTCAAATTGTTTATCTAATTCTTGTTTAACTGTTTTGATATAATCAGACTCGTTATGAGATTCAAATAATAAATAGGTGAGAAGCTCTTTGTTTTCTTTTTTAAATTTAGATAATCGCAGACATAATTCCATAAGTTCTTCAGAAGAACGATGTTGTAATTCTTTTTTTATAGTAACTACAGAAACGGCTTTCATATTTATTTTTTGTTATCTATGGCATATTTTCCAGGTCCAGCTAGAAAAATAACTACAAAACCAACAAGATATAATAGCGCTTTTTCTTTTGTGCCAAAATCATCTTGCATATGCACTATAAAAGCAGCTACAAACATGGTTATGGCTACTGGAATTGCAGCTATTTTTGTTTTAAAACCTATAATGATGAAAATTGGAGCAACTACTTCTCCTATTAATGTAAGAATTAAAGACAAGGTTGGTCCAACACCAATTGGGTCTCCAAATTCTATTGGGCTTGTAAAAAGACGCTCTATTTTTGGAATACCATGTGCTAGCATCATTCCTGAAATAGATATACGTAAAATAGCTAAGGCTAAGTCTGTGAAATTTTTAGTCATATAATGGATTTAATTTTGAGTTCCTTTTAATAAATTAATACTTACTGTTGCCAGATTGTTATCTGGAAATTTTGAAAAATAACGCTCGTCTGGATGCAATCCAGCTTCTTTAGCAATGCTTTTAAATACATCTATTTCAAGTATGTACTGGTCGCTAAAACCATGAGTCGCATCATAAGCTGTTGCTGCTGTTTTACCTAAATTACTGGCAGTTAATTCTGGATTTATGGTGTGTAATTCTATAATTAACAATCCGAATTTTTCCACAAAAGGTTTCCATTTTTGTAAATGTTCTAAAAGCGAATCTTCAACTAAATTATTGTTTAAACGCTTTCCTTGAAAGGCATAAGCTCCTGTTGAAAGACTAGTTCTATTTGTTTTTGTTTTTGTTTTTGGTTCTTCCCAAATCCGATTATGGTCTAAAAAAGTTCTTACGTTAAGTAAATCTTTTAAATCTATATTGTAATCTTCTTTTAAGTCTTTAGACAATAGGTCTGGTCTGCCAATGTCTCCCCAAATGACTTTTGCCCAAATATCTGCTTTTATTAAATTGGCTCTGGTTACTTTTAAAGCTGCTTGGTTAAAATCTGCTCCAACCAATAGAAGTGGATGTTCTTCAAGCATATTCCCTCTTAAAGTTTGGTGTTCAATCACATCGAAAATATGTTGAATAAAGGCTCCATTGCCACAACCCATATCTAATATACCTTTTGGTTGCTCGTCTATAGGTTTATTGAAAAGTTCTATAACCACCTGATCGACAATTTTAAAATAAGTAGTATGTGCTCCACCTGAACCCCAAACATTCATTTCACGATGCACATGTTTTTCTGTATCGTTTGGCGATTCTGTTTTTAGAATCAATGGATTTCCAAAAAAAAGTTCATCTAAGGCTAAAAATGTTGGTAAATAGGAAACTGTAACTCCATATGCTGAAGCTCGCTTAGCAAAAAATAAACCTTCATCTGTAAATTGATAGGTGTTTTTCTTTTTTTTAAACCATCCTAAATAAGAAAAGAAATCTAATATTTTTTTGAAACTTTCAGGGTTTTTATGATATTCTTCAGCAGTAAAAGATGCTTCCATAAAATATTTATGAAATAAGCCATTGACACCAAGTAAAACAATTATAGGACCGACAATACATCCTTCAATATGTTTTAAAATTTGATACTCAATGTCACTTTCATCTGCTAATCCAAAGCTTTTTTCATATTTTTTAAAAATACGTTCTAGAGCTATAAAAGCATCACTTCCAATACGTTCTTCTGGGAATTTTTCAGAATAAGAAAGTAACTTAACAGCATCTTCATATAAAGGAATGAGCTGAAATGCTTCTTTACTGTTTTTATTTATTTCATATGAAACAGTATTAGTACTATTATCTAAATGTTGAATTAGCCAACCTTGAGAGCATAATATTCTTAATGCCACGTTTAAATAACCTTCATTGGCTTTAAAATGAGAAGTTAACTCTTTTAAAGACGCTTTTTTGTTTTTAAGAATGTAATCTAAAACACCTTTTTTGTAAAGTGAATATGCTGTGGTTGCAGTTACTAAGCCATCTAGATGTCTAAAAATAGTGCCACGAAGTTGCTCTTTATCTTGTTTTGTTAGCATGCATGTGTTGTTAGTTTATAAATATAATAAAAAAGACCTCACTGTTTAAAACGAATGAGGTCTTTAATGTTTTATAAATTGTAATTTTTATCTCAACTTCGGATAATTTGAAGGATTTGCTTCATGCATCACATTATAAACAGCTTCAAAGATATCTTCAGCTGAAGGTTTAGAGAAATAATCTCCATCTGTTCCATAAGCAGGTCTGTGTTGTTTTGCTGTTAATGTTTGTGGTTTGCTGTCTAAATGTTTGTATGCGTTTTGGCTGTTTAAAACCTCATTTAAAATATATGCTGAAGCGCCACCTGGAACATCTTCATCAATTACCATTAAACGATTGGTTTTTGCAACACTCCTAACTATATCATTATTTAAATCGAAAGGCAATAAGGATTGAATGTCGATAATTTCAGCATCAATACCAACTTCTTGCAATTCTTTTGCTGCTTGTTCTATAATTCTTAGAGTAGAGCCATAAGACACTAAAGTAATATCGCTTCCTTCTCTAATGGTTTCAACCACACCAAGAGGTGTTTTAAATTCACCAATATTTGAAGGCATTTTTTCTTTTAGTCTGTAGCCATTCAAACACTCTACAATTAAAGCAGGCTCGTCGCTTTCAAGAAGCGTGTTATAAAAACCAGCAGCTTTGGTCATGTTTCTAGGAACTAACACGTGAATTCCACGAATCAGGTTGATAACGCCTCCCATTTGAGAGCCAGAATGCCAAATACCTTCCAGTCTGTGTCCACGAGTTCTGACAATTAAAGGTGCTTTTTGACGACCATTGGTTCTATATTGAAGCGTTGCCAAATCGTCGCTCATTATTTGAAGCGCATATAAAATGTAGTCTAAATATTGAATTTCGGCAATAGGTCGTAAGCCTCTTAAAGCCATGCCAATACCTTGGCCTAGAATGGTTGCTTCACGAATACCAACATCTGATACACGAAGTTCTCCATATTTTTCCTGCATGCCTTCTAAACCTTGATTGACATCTCCAATATGGCCAGCATCTTCACCAAAAACTAAAGCTTCAGGATATTTGCTGAAAATAACATCGAAATTATCTCTTATTACTAGTCTAGCATCCACATCTTCGCTATCTGCATTATATGTTGGCTTAACCTCTTTAATGTTTAAAGCAGATTTTGGAGACTGGCTATATAAATGCGAACTGTATTTAGGTTGTATTTTTTCTATGTAAGAATTAATCCAATTAACTAATTGTGTTTTTTCTGCTGAAGTTTCACTAACCACAAAGCGCAAAGTTTTTCTAGCAGTAGAAAGAATGTCTTTTCTAATAGGTTCTTTTATCTCAGCTAAATCGTTTTTAAGTTTTGTAATGAAAACATTGTTATCGCTTGAGTTTGCAACGTTTTCTAATAAACTTACAAGTTCTTGCTGTTCTTGTTTTAAAGGTTCCACAAAAGCTGTCCAAGCTGCTTTTTTACCCTCACGAACTTCTTTTTTAATGGTGTTTTCAATTTCAGATAATTCTTCATCTGTAGCCATGCCATTGGCAATTATCCATTCACGAAGTTTCACATTACAATCGAATGCTGCTTCCCAAGCTAAACGGTTTTCATCTTTATAACGTTCGTGAGAACCAGACGTTGAATGTCCTTGAGGTTGTGTTAATTCATTGACGTGAATTAAAACTGGCACATGTTCTTCTCTAGCTATTTTTGAAGCAATTTGATAGGTTTCAACCAAAGTAGGATAATCCCAACCATTTACTCGAAGAATTTCGAAGCCTTTATTATTTTCGTCTCTTTGAAAGCCTTTTAAGATTTCAGAGATATTTTCTTTTGTTGTTTGATGTCTTGCGTGCACCGAAATTCCATACTCGTCATCCCAAACACTCATAACCATTGGTACTTGTAAAACACCAGCAGCATTGATGGTTTCGAAAAACAAGCCTTCACTCGTGCTGGCATTTCCAATCGTTCCCCAAGCTACTTCATTTCCTTTTTCAGAAAAATTAGTAGTGTCAATTCCTTTTACTTGTCTGTAGATTTTTGAAGCTTGTGCTAATCCTAACAAACGTGGCATTTGACCAGCAGTAGGAGAAATATCTGCACTGGAATTCTTTTGCTTTGTTAAATCTTTCCAATTGCCATTTTCATCTAAACTATGTGTTGCAAAGTGTCCACCCATTTGTCTTCCAGCTGACATTGGATCGTGTTCTAAATCTGGATGACCATATAAACCTGCAAAAAACTGTTGGATATTAAGTTCGCCAATAGCCATCATAAAGGTTTGGTCTCTGTAATAACCAGAACGGAAATCGCCATTTTTAAAGGCTTTAGCTAAAGCTAATTGAGGCACTTCTTTGCCATCGCCAAAAATTCCAAACTTCGCTTTTCCAGTCAAAACTTCTCTACGACCAAGAAGACTGCACTCACGAGAAGTGACAGCAATTTTGTAATCGTTTAAAACTTCTATTTTAAAGTCTTCAAAAGATAGGTCTTTTTGTACGTCTGGATTTGTCTGCATGTTCAGTTTTTTATTGAAAACAAAATTAGTTAATATTTGTGTGTTTTGCAATTTGTAACATAGTTAAAGATTTGACAAATTATCAATGATTAGGCTATTTTATGATAAAATACAGAAAGATTGTTAGTTATTTTCGAAATTGTTAGAAATATGTTATTGAAAATACGCTTTTATATGTAGTTTTTTTTTATAATTAATTCAGAATAAACTCTATTGATAATTAGCTATTTTAGCTAGTAACTAAATTAAGTAAGCAGTTTTATTAATACCAACGTCTACTAAACAACCCAAAAAGTGTTTTAAAATCTAAAGTCACTACAAAGCGTATTTTTTCAGCATATTGAGATTGAGCAACTTCCCAACCTAGATTAGAATAAACAGGAAAATATAGCTCAAAATAATCTGGAATTAAGCTAATACGAATACCTGTATCGTAAACAAACTCGATATCTTGCCCATGATTTTTAACCATACCTATATCTCCATATGCTAAAATGTACTTCCATATGGTTGTACTACCATTAATAGTACTTATCCACTCGTTAGCATATGGCGTGTTTAGTTTGGATTTAAAACCTCCTTCTGCAATAATAATTTGTTGACTAAAAAGACCAGAACTTTCAGAACGACCATAATAGTTATAATCAAATAAGTAATCTGTTGGTCTGTCTAGAGCAAAACTAAAGTAATCTGAAGTTTGATAACTGTCGTTATATAAAAAGGTACCTAAAAAGAATCTTATATTATATTGTCTGCTTTTTTCGGTTAACTTTCTATATTCAAAATTAAAAGAGATTTTACCAAAATCTTTAGAAAATTGAACATCTGAAAACCATGAGATATAATCTTCTAATCCTTTATTTATGTTATTATATCTAAAGTCGAATACACTATAGTTAGGTTCTGTTTCGTCTGCATCTATGCTTAGATCTTGATCTCTATGTATGTCTACTAATCGCATGGTAACGAATTGTTTTTTGTTAGACATTAAATTAGATTTATCTCTAAACAAAAACTGTATTCCAGGAGTTAATTTTCTAACAAACAAATCTTCTGCATAACTTGCATAACTAGCAGTAACACCATAATTTATACTAAATAAATTGATGTCGTTATTTTTTATATACTGGTTATAGTTAAGGGTAACTCCACCAGTAAACGAATTAGATCTGGTTCCATATTGAGGAGATACTTTATAATAAAAAGCCTTTTTTAAAACTGTTTTATTGTAGGCTTTCAAACCAAGTACAATGCCATCATAAATGTTATCGAATTCTACAATAGGCATAAAGAATACTTGATTGTATCTAGGATCTTCAATGTCTTTTATTAGTCTAAGCTGCAAAGGTCTATTAAAAATAGAGTTTGTTAGAGATTTGGTATTATCTCTTAAGTTAAACTCAGGAACTATAAAATCTTTATTTAAAACTACTTTTGTACCATTTTCTTTAGGTACAGTTATAGATTTTGTGTCTTTTATATTGTCAATCCAGATTTTAGAAATAATACTATCCTTATTAAGAACAAATAAAGAAATTGGCACATTAGTTTGTGTTTTATTCTTAATAGTTACTTTTACAGAATCTCTAGATTCTTGAATCTCTGAAATAGTGAAATCTATATATTTTTTAGTGTTTAAATAATCTGTAAAAAACCAATTGATATTTTTATAAGTGTTTTCTTGTAAAATAGTTTGAAAATCAGCTGTAGTAGATTCTTTAAATTCAAATTTAGATATAAATTCTTTAATTGAATTTTCTACAACATCTGCATTAACATATTGATCTAAATAGCGTAAGCCTACACCAGCTTTGTATTTATTGGCTATGTTTTTATTGAATTTCAACAAAGAATCCTTTTCCATGGTTAAGGGTTGGTCTAGGTTTTCTCTAGCCATATGCATGTATAAAAAGGCATATTGGTCATTAAAATCTAATTGTGCAGCATGAAATGAACGAATTCCCCAAATTTTTGATAGACTACCAGCCAGTTTCATGTTTGGATAATATTCTTCAACATATTTCATTAGATAATAGGTTTGTAAGCCATCAATAATCCATTGGTCTTTTCTTGGATTGGTAATGATTACATTGTCTAAATAGTTGTTTAAAGCTGTTTTTAAAAGCTTTAATTCATATTGAAATTTATCAGGAAACGGACGAATAAAATTAGGTAAAAGATTTAAACCGTAAATAGGATTTTTTCTATAGTCTATATCTGTTACTAAAAGTTTTTCATGAGGGTATGAACCTAGGTTTTTTGTTAAGAACTCAGATATTTGGTCCGTAATTACTAGGTTGTCAATCATGTTTAAGTTTTCATCATCTATGTCTGAAACCATTGTAAAATAATCTGTTTTTACTTGATTGAACGGTTTTGTATGATTTAAGAAAAGTTTGCTGTTAATTCTGTTTTTTCCTTCCAAACTTACGGTTAACATGCTGTCTTTTTGAAAGATGTCTATTTGATCTAATTCTGAAGTTAAATGGTAGGTATTTGGAAATTTTAGTTCAAAAGTTAAGTCTGCAACTGGAATAAATAAATCGTCTAGATTTTTATTGCTAGCATATTGCCATTCTCCATTGTAAACAGCAGGAGTCATGTACCAATAACGTAAATTAAAATCGCCTTGAGATGTCATTCCATAACGTGTAAATTTATCACTTGGAACCTGAACTATATAGTTTAGATTAATGGTGTAACTCTCTTTTGGTTTTAATGGTGTCTTTAGAAAGACTTTAATAACATCAATATGGTCTATTAGTCTATCGAATTCAAGATCTTCTTGATTTTGTTTTACAGATGTTATTACAGAATAACCTCTATCATCATTTTTTGCAAAGTGAAAATCTGCATTGTATTCTTCTGCAAAACGTTTAGCTAGAGGAGTTGTTTTAGTAGCAAAACTATGATTCCAATCGTTTAAGTATATTTCATATAAGGTATCCTCAGTATTATTGAAATATGTAATTGTTTGAGCAATTTTTATTTGCTTTTTTTCAGTGCTAAATTCAGCCTTTAAATCAATTTTATTTTGACTTAAAAGAAGTATTGGCACTAAAATTAATAAACTGCTTAAAAAACTTAATTTCAATTTGTTTTAACGAATTTTAAAGGTTTAACTTGAGTGTTTGGCAAAGTAATATAATACAAGCCATTACTTAAATAAGAAATGTCTAAACTAATTACATTTGTCGAACCTAAAGGAACCGTTTTTACAACTTGTCCTAGAGTACTATAAATATTAAGTTTTTTGGTGTGCTGAGATAGATTGTTAATTTTAATTTCTAGTTTGTTTTCAATAATATTTGTGCCAATTATTTGAAGACTTTCTAGATAGTAAGACGGGATATTTAATAAGGTTTCATTTGTTTCTAATTGAAGCGTTACTGGTAAGTGGTCGCTAAAGTAATATAAAGCATTTCTTATTTCTGATGAAAACTCTGTTCCAGCACAATCGTCATCTTTTATTTCACTATTGTAACAATTTAAATTATCATTATTTCCAAAAGATCTATAAGAATCAGCCACATAATATATGTCTGAATTAGAAAGCATATTAGTCGAAGTTAATATATAATCAAACCTATCGTCCATGCCACCAGTTGTACCACCTAGACCTGTTTGTGTTCTTGTAGATTGTGTAAATACATCTACATAATTAATGTTATTATGCCAGCTTCCAATTCTATTTGCTGGATCGTTAAAAACAATTTGATTTGTGTTGTCTATTAATTCTTGAAAAGCAGGTTCAGAATTGGTATACACATTTAAATCTCCAGCAAGCATAACTTGGCTATCTGTAGGAAATGAGTTTAAATATGTTGTTAAATCTTGAACCATTTGTAATCTTAAGTTTTGGTTTTCTTCACCACTTGATGCTTTTAAATGACAAACAATGATATCTAAATATACAGGATTAGAATCTTGATTAACAGAATTTAACTTTAATTTATAATGATTGAAATCGCGATATAGTGTTTGAACAATATCTTGACTTTCTAAAATAAATTTAGAACTGTTGAAGAATATTAAATTCTGAAGATCGTTTTGGTCTCCAATATTATCGTCAGATGTGTTGAGTGTAAACACTGCACTTCTAAAATCTTCACTTACTCTATCATGAAGAATTTGCAATATATTATTTGCACCAGACTCATTATTTAATTCGCAAACAGCGAAAATATCTGGTTGATAGTTATTTAAAATTATATCTAAATGCTGAATTCTATTTGGAACATTTGTTTCTAATGGAAAGTTTAACAAATTGTAAAACATAACCTTGAAGCTTTCTTGTGCAAATAAGCCATTGGTTATCATCATGCAAAGTATCGATACAATTTGTATTTTCTTTTTCATTTTATTTTTTTGGGAGAATATTATATTAAAAATTAGGACTTAACCTGTATTCTTTATAGAAATCATCAAGTATTACTATAACTTCTTCTGCTGAATCTACTAAATGGATTAAATCGAGATCTTTGGCACTTATATTATTGAATTTGTCTAGTAATGTTTCTTTTACCCATTCAAATAATCCTCCCCAAAACTCTTTACCAACAAGAATGATAGGGAATTTCTCTATTTTGTTTGTTTGAATTAATGTAATGGCTTCAAATAATTCGTCTAAAGTTCCAAAGCCTCCAGGCATGACTACAAAGCCTTGAGAGTATTTTACGAACATCACTTTTCTAACAAAGAAATAATCGAAATCTAAACTTTTATCAGAGTCAATATACGGATTATCATGTTGCTCGAAAGGCAATTCGATATTTAATCCAACCGAAGTTCCTCCCGCTATGTGCGCTCCTTTGTTACCAGCTTCCATGATTCCTGGTCCACCACCTGTAATTACACCATAACCATGATTTACAATTTTAGCAGCTACTTCTTCGGCTAGTTTATAATATTTATTATCTGGTTTGGTTCTTGCCGATCCAAAAATGGATACACAAGGACCAATTTTACTTAATTTTTCATATCCATTAACAAACTCACCCATGATTTTAAAAATAGCCCATGAATCGTTTGTTTTTATTTCATTCCAACGTTTATGATGTTGTTCTTCTCTCATTTTTATTTATTTATTCTCGTGTTATATGTGAATTTAACTTTACAATAGTTTTTTCATATTGATAAATCCAAAGGCAAATTTAAGAGAAATAAAGACATTTAAGGCGCTTTATTTAAATGATTTATTAAAAGTAGTATATAGAAAAAAAGGTTAAGCGTAAAAAAGAGGCGAACCTTTTTAGGATTGCCTCTTTTACTTAGAATTGTTTATTAATAATTATTTTAAAGGACTTCGACCAGAAATTATGTTATACAAGATAACAATTATAGCAATGACCAATAAAATATGAATTAAATTACCAGTTGGCATGCCTGAAACAATACCGAAAAAACCTAGTAGCCAAATGACGATACATACAACTGCTACTAACCAAAGTAAACTTCTCATAATATACATTTTTATGGTTAAGTAACTAATTTAGTGAATAATAACGAGAATACTTTTATTTTAATTCTTTTTTAAGAAATTGGGCTGTATAGCTTTTTTTATGTTTTATCACTTCTTCAGGAGTTCCTTCAACAATAATTTCGCCTCCATTTTTACCTCCTTCGTAACCAATGTCGATGATGTGGTCTACCATTTTTATGACATCTAAATTATGTTCAATAATCAAAACAGTATTGCCTTTGTCTGCTAATTTATTTAGAACAATCATTAACACACGAATATCTTCAAAATGAAGCCCAGTTGTAGGTTCGTCTAAAATATAGAAGGTGTTTCCTGTATCTCGTTTACTTAGTTCTGTTGCTAATTTAATACGTTGTGCTTCGCCTCCAGAAAGGGTCGTGCTTTGTTGTCCGAGAGTAATATAACCTAGACCAACATCTTTAATAGTTTTAAGCTTTTTATGAATTTTAGGAATATGTTCAAAAAACGGAACTGCTTCATTTATGGTCATGTTTAACACATCGCTAATCGACTTTCCTTTATAACGAATTTCTAAAGTTTCTCTGTTAAAACGTTTTCCTTGACAGGTTTCACATTCTACATAAACGTCTGGGAGGAAATTCATTTCAATCACTCTTAAACCACCACCTTGACAGGTTTCACAACGTCCACCTTTTACGTTAAAGCTAAATCGTCCAGGTTTGTAACCTCGAATCATGGCTTCTGGAATTTTGGCGAACAAACTTCGAACTTCACTGAAAGTTCCTGTATAAGTTGCTGGATTGCTTCTTGGAGTTCTCCCAATTGGCGATTGGTTGATATCAATCACTTTATCTATATGCTCCAAGCCTGAAATGCTTTTGTAAGGCATCGGTTTTTTAACACCATTAAAATAATGCGCATTCATAATAGGATAGAGGGTTTCATTGATTAAGGTAGATTTCCCACTTCCTGAAACACCTGTCACTCCAATCATTTTGCCTAAAGGGATTTTTACCAAAACATTTTTTAAATTGTTTCCTGTGCAACCTTTTAATTCAATAAAATTTCCGTTGCCTTCTCTGCGTGTTTTAGGCACTTCAATTTGTTTGGTACCATTTAAGTAATCTGCAGTTAAGGTATGATGTGTTTTTAGTTCTGCTGGTGTGCCAATACTAATGATTTCTCCACCATATTTTCCAGCTTTAGGACCAATATCTATCACATAATCTGCATGCTCAATCATGTCTTTATCGTGCTCTACCACAATTACTGAATTTCCAATATCTCTTAAAGCAACTAAAGATTTTATCAATTTTTCGTTATCTCTTTGATGGAGTCCAATACTTGGTTCGTCTAAAATATAAAGTACGCCAACCAATTGTGAACCAATTTGTGTAGCAAGACGAATACGTTGTGCTTCACCACCAGAAAGGGATTTAGAACTTCGGTTTAAGGATAAATATTCCAAACCAACATCCAGTAAAAACTGCAATCTAGTTTTGATTTCCTTAATCACTTCTTCAGCAATTTTTAATTGTTTGTCTGAAAGATGATTTTCTAAATCGTTAAACCATTCAGCCAAATCTACTATGTCTTTATTGGCTAAATCGGCTATGTTTTTGTCGTTTATTTTGAAGTATAAAGATTCTTGTCTTAAACGAGACCCATGGCATTCATCACAAGTTACTTTATCCATATACTCTTTTGCCCAACGTTTTAGAGAAGTGGTTTCAGCATTTGCATATTGACTTTCGATAAAATTAGCAACGCCTTCAAAATCTATTTTATAATCTCGAGTTACTCCAAGGGTTTTGCTTTCTACCGAAAACTTGTCGTTTCCACCAAACAAAATCATTTGTTTGGCTTCTTCAGGAATGTTTTTATACGGATCGTTTAAAGAAAAACTAAAACGCTGTGCAATGGTTTCGAACTGTTTAAAAATCCAAGAGTTTTTTTGTGGGCCATGAGGCGCCAAAGCTCCAGCATTAATAGATAATTTAGGATCTGGAATAATTTTATTTTCGTTTACCTGATACAAAGTACCAATACCATTACATTTAGGGCAAGCCCCTTTTGGCGAGTTAAATGAGAAGTTATTGGGCTCAGGATTTGGATAAGAAATTCCAGAACTAGGGCACATAAGATTTCTACTAAAATAACGTGTTTCCTGTGTGTCTTGGTCTAAAACCATAAGCACATCTTCGCCATGATACATGGCTGTATTGATGGTTTCTGTAAGGCGTTTATCGTTATCAACAGAATCGTCAATTTTTAAACGATCGATGACTATTTCTATGTCGTGAGTTTTGTAACGATCCATCTTCATGCCTTTAACTAAATCAAGAATCTCTCCATCTGCTCTCACTTTTACAAAGCCTTGTTTGGCTATTTGTTCAAATAACTCTCTGTAATGTCCTTTTCGAGAACGCACCACAGGAGCCAGAATATTAATGCGTTTACCTTTAAAACTTTCAATAATTAATTCTTTAATCTGCTCATCGTTATAACTTACCATTTTTTCGCCTGTGTTGAAGCTATACGCATCACTAGCACGAGCAAAAAGCAGTCTTAAAAAATCGTAAATCTCAGTAATAGTACCTACAGTAGAACGTGGCGACTTGCTAGTTGTTTTTTGTTCAATAGCAATAACAGGCGAAAGTCCATCTATTTTATCTACATCAGGACGTTCTAAACTACCTAAAAACTGTCTGGCATAAGCCGAAAAAGTTTCAATATAGCGACGCTGCCCTTCGGCATAAATGGTATCGAAAGCCAATGAGGATTTTCCACTACCAGATAAACCAGTAATAACTACCAGTTTTTCTCTAGGAATGGTAACATCTATGTTTTTTAGGTTGTGTACACGAGCACCTTGAACCTCAATATTTTCTTCGAATGGACTCATAAAAATAGCAAAGTTGCAAAGGTACAGATTATGCTTTGAAATAAGAAAGGTTTTGGGTTTTGAGATTTATAGATTCAAGGTTTTAATTTTTTACATTTAGTGGATGTTTAAGTTATATTATAAACAAAATAATCGATGAAATACATAAAAACACGACAAAGCGCAGCTAACAATCTCATATTTTACGGGGTTTCTTCGGGAATCCTTCGGGAATTGTTCGGGTTTTCCTTGTAAAATCAGGGTTTTTTCGAAGGATCCTCGAAGGAGTCTCGAACAAGACTCGAACAAAACCCTAAAAGTGCTTAAAAGTGCTTTAGAGTTTTTCCTTAGTTCTAGTATTTAAAAAAGTTTTAAATTAGCATATTATTCCTATTTAGGATTGGGATAAGAAAACTTTTATTTATTATATAACGAGTTGTAACACATTTGACCAAACCTATGAAATACATATTATTACTCGGAATTCTGATTTCATTTTCCGGAACAAATCTTATCGCTCAATCGACTTCTGACAGCCTGAAACCAAAAATGAAAATGGTTAAAGAAGTCATTTATAAACCAGAGAATGGTGAATTAAAAAGTCGAGAAAACCTGTTTGACTCAAACATAAGTTCGTATATGATTTTTGATAAAAATGAGAAAGTGATAGAAAACGGACAATATGAAAGAGACGGTTCGCTTTACGAGAAAGCTATTTACGAAAGAAATGAAGATGGAGTTGCTCAAAAAGCTATGAAGAAAAATTCATCAGATGAATTAAAAAGCTATTGGACTTATGAGTACGATTCCAAAGACAATATGATTGCTGTTAAAACTTATGATTCGGATAACAACCTGACAAATATTCAATCTAATGAGTATGACGAAAGCGGAAATAATATTGAGATGTTAATCAAAAGTCTAGGTAGTGAAAATGGTTGGAAATATGTTTATAAATACAATTTTGACAACAAAAAAATTGAACAGTTCAGATATAAACCTGATGGCAGTTTAAAAGACAGACGAACATACTCATACGATAAAGATGGAAATGAAAATATCGAAATTATGTTCAAACCAGATGGAAGTTACACAAAATTCGTATCCGAATATGATGAAAAGGGTAATCTAACCATACAAAATTGGTATAATGAGAAAGACGAAAAAACACACCAAACTTCTTTTGAGTATGTATATGACGAAAATGGAAATTGGATTTCTAAAAGGAGAAGTTCTAATGGAGAATTAGGTATGGTCTGGGAGAGACAAATTGAATATTACGAATAAAAAAAACGTGTTACAACACTGTATATAATTTATTGCTAATTCTAGCCTACTTACGAAAATCCTCGCGGATTTTCTATTCGGTTTGTATTTGCTAAATTAGGTGCTTAAAACACGCAACGAAATCATACACAAAACCGATACCTAACATATAAATCAAAATATGAAAAATTTGACATTTGTAATTTTATATATTCTTCTTTCAGGAGTACAAAACACACTTGCACAGAATAAAACAGATATTGTATTAGGAAATAAGTTTGTTATTAAATCTAATATATTAAATGAAGAAAGAACTTGTTTAATCAGTCTTCCAGATTCATACAATGATTCATCTGAAGTTGCTAAAAAATATCCAATCATCATATTATTAGATGGATATACTTATTTTAAAACAGCATCTGGAATAGTACATTTTATGAGTTCAAATAGGAACCGAAATAATTTAATGCCAGAAAGTATTCTTATAGCCATAGAAAATGTTGACCGTGAACGAGATTTTACTGTTACAAAAATTAAGACCAAACGACCAAATACTATGGGAGGTGGAAGGAATTTTTTGAATTTTATTGAGAAAGAACTAATACCTTATATTGATGAAAATTATAGAACAGAACCCTCTAGAACTCTAGTTGGACATTCTTTAGGGGGTCTACTAACATTAAATTCTTATATGGATAAAAATAGTGTATTCAATGCTTATATTTCTATAGACCCAAGTGTTTGGTGGAGTGAGGTGACGATGAAAAACAAGGTTGATTCTATTTCCTCAATATCATTTAAAAAAAAGCTTTATATAGCTACTGCTAATCAAGGAGAGGCTAATTACGAGAGGAATAAACAAAGACACGACTCTTTATATGCTTTCATAACAAAGAAATCTGATAAACCTCTAAATGTCGAAATAGAATATTTTGAAAAAGAAAACCATCGATCTGTACCATTAATAGCTTTGTACGAAGGGTTACTATATATTAATCAAGAGAATTGATAATATTGTATAAAATACGTTTGCCAACTAAGTACTGAGTTAAAATAAGCTATTTAAACTATCTGTTTATATTTACAGTTTTAAAATATTATTAATTTTAAGAAATATAAACAATAAAAAAATAACAGATTCCTACTTTCGTGGGAATAACATAAAACAATATCATGAACATACTAGGAATAAGCTCCAGGATTAATCATCCAGAATTTGGAAAAGGTGTCGTTACCAACGTAACCTCTAAACATTATTGGGTAACTTTTATTGAAAGTGGTTTAGAAACTATAGATATAGACACCCAATTTGAAGTTATTGAAGCAGCTGATGACGATGTTGATACGGTTAGCTTTGCTGAAGTTGAAAGCAGCTTGGTTCAGATTTTAAAACGTTGGAGTGATGTAACAGAAGTGGTACATATTGCTGACAAATGGAAAGGTGGCAAATTAATTTTAGAACCAGGAGATACCAATCTAAAATCTAGCGAAGTACCTATAGATACCTTCTTTCATAAAATAACCATGGTTCGTGATAGATTGCGTGTTATGGAACAAAAAATAAATTCCAGTAATCTGGATGAGCAAGAAAAGATTGACTTACAGCAATATATTACCAGAAGCTATGGAAGTTTAACTACGTTTAATGTATTGTTTAAGTTGAAGGAGCAGCAGTTTGTTGGACAAAGGAGTTAGTATTCAGTCACAGTTTCAGTCTCAGTTTTCAGTTAGTTTTTGCTGTAAACTGAGACTGCGACTGTAATCTATTTAGTGCCTTTAACGTCTCCCATTTCTAATCCTAAAAAGAGTAGTTTATGAAAGGTAGGGAGTTGTGCGCCACTTTCTGTAGTTGTCCAGTTTTCCCAAGATGCTTCAAGACCACCAATAGGTAGAATATCAGCCCACATTTTAAATCGGTTTGGTTTACCACTATCGTCTAAAAACCATAAGTATGAGTCTCCTGGAGTTGTTCCACCAGAAGTATAGGTTACAAGAAGGCCTTGTTCGCCTTTTTTTGTGGATACTATAAAACGTTTTGTGCCTTTATCGAATACTTTATAAGGAGCAACAAGCCAGAAGGAGTCGTTGTTAAAAAAGGTGGTTGCTTTTTCTATTAGATTGGTTTCTTGCTCGTCATGAACTCTAAATCCATGGATATAAGCTTTACTTTCAGAAGGATTATTTAGGTCTAATTCTACTTTATAGGTTTCCCAAAAAACATAGCATATGCCTTCTGTTTTTAACCATTGATAATGGTGTTTTCTTTTAAAAGTCCATTCAATATAATTTGTTTTTTTATACGCTACATAATCTAAAGCATCGAGCATTTTTGTAGCTAAGGCATCTGCTTGTTTTCCTTCAATTCCAGTAGGTAAGTCTTCGTTATATTTAAAATAGACAAACCCAAAAAACAATAAGCTTGGTAAGGTTAAAAAGATAACAACACCAGCAATAATTTTAAGTAGCTTCTTAATTTTCATAATTAAATGATATTTCTGAGGGCTTCTTTTTGACTTAAAGGTTTGAGGGAAGTCGAATTTACAAAATTTAGTACAGATTCCGAATATGTTTTACCATATTCTCTTAAAGACCAACCAATGGCTTTTTGAATAAAAAACAAGTCTGATTCTTTAAATCTTAGACACTGATTAAATAATATAGCTTCATCTGTTTTGTGTTTATATCCTAATTGAAATAAAATACTGCTTCTATTTACCCACATATTAGTAGATACCGAATACTTTTCGATAACAGTTTGTGTGGCTTCAGGATATTGAATTAAGTAAGTGCCTAATATTTGTTTGGCAATAAAATCTACAGTGTCCCACCAGGAATTAGTAGTAATTAAAGTTTCTATAATTTCGATATCATTTTTCTGATAGGATTTCCTTAAGTGCTTTTCAAACAATTCAATGCCACAATGGTGTAATTCTCGTTGTGGTTGTTGCAACAATTCTAAAACAGTTGTTCTTATGTTTTCTTCAATGTCCTTTTTATATAACTTGACTGTGTGGTTTAATATGGCTCTTCGAAGAGGTGTTTTTATACCGAAAAACTCAAATTGATGGCGTAAATAGGCTTTCATTTGAAGCGCATATTCTGTGTTGCTTTGATGGTTTAAATTATGGATAAGAGCTTCAGTAAAGTTCATATTATTTTTGGCTTATTGGCTACAGTTTCTCTGTGATTTCAATTTTCTTTAATTCGGAGAAATCAATCAATTCTTTGAAGAATAAGGTGAATTCTTCTTCAAATTCCAGATAGTGTTCCTGTAATTCAGTAGTAGCTTTATCCATTCCTGAAACATATTTTGTACGTCTATTCATACCATTTAAAACTCTTTGAATCCCTTCTATACTTGCATAATTTAATAACCAATTATCAGTTATCATATAAGGCATCATTTTTTGTGTTCTAACAGGAAGGAATTCAAAATGTGTTTGAATGGTTTTATAAAAATTGTCTGTATAAACATTTAATGGAATGGTTGAATAATCTGTCCAGTTTTTAGCCAAAAAGTGATCGTATAGAATGTCTACAATCACACCAGAATAATGACTGTAATTCTTATGAAGTCTTTTGGTACTTTGTCTAACTATGGGATGTGCATCTGTAAAGGTGTCTATTTCTCGATGTAGAAGAATGCCAATTTGAATGTCTTTTGGGTATTTTTTGTATTTGTTCCCTCGAATGCCATCAGCCATAAAATTTCCAATGGTTATTAAATCGTTTGTTCCTGACAAATAAATATGCGCTAAAAAGTTCATTTGGTGAATTTACAAATTACTCTTGAAGAATCTAGATTTGATTTATGAATTGTAATTGTATATTTGTTGAAAATCTAAAATAATTTCATGACATTAATAAAATCTATATCAGGAATTCGAGGCACTATTGGAGGACAAGTAGGCAATAATCTAACACCTATTGATGCCGTTAAATTTGCATCAGCTTATGGTTTTTGGCTAAAACAGCAACGCAATAAAGAGCATTACAGAGTTGTGGTTGGCAGAGATGCTAGAATTTCGGGAGAGATGATTCAGAATTTAGTTATGAATACGCTTGTTGGATTAGGAATTCATGTGATTGATTTAGGCTTATCTACCACGCCAACGGTTGAAATTGCTGTGCCTATGGAGCATGCAGATGGTGGTATTATTTTAACTGCTAGTCATAATCCTAAACAATGGAATGCGTTAAAGTTATTAAATGAAAAAGGGGAGTTTTTAAGTGGAGCAGAAGGAGCAAAGATTTTAGAGATAGCTGAAAGTGACACTATGACTTTTTCAGATGTAGATAGCTTAGGGAAAATTACAAAGAACCAAGCATATATCGATATGCATATTGATGAGGTTTTAAAACTACCTTTAGTCAATAAAAAAGCCATTGAAGCGGCTAATTTTAAAGTGGTCGTTGATGGCGTAAATTCTACTGGAGGAATCGCAATTCCATTATTATTAGAACGATTAGGCGTGTATCCAGTGAAGTTATATTGTGAGCCAAATGGACATTTTCCTCACAACCCAGAACCTTTAAAAGAACATTTAACAGATTTATCTGAAGCTGTTGTAAAAGAACGTGCAGATTTAGGAATAGTAGTAGATCCAGATGTAGATAGACTGGCGTTTATGGATGAAAAGGGAGAGATGTTTGGTGAAGAATATACGCTTGTAGCTTGTGCAGATTATGTGCTTAGTAAAACACCTGGAAATACTGTAAGTAACATGAGTTCTACACGTGCTTTAAGAGATGTAACCGAAAAACATGGAGGTACTTATGAAGCGAGTGCAGTTGGAGAAGTGAATGTCGTTGAGTTAATGAAAAAAAATAAAGCCATTATTGGAGGCGAAGGAAATGGAGGAATCATCTATCCTGAATCTCATTATGGTCGCGATGCTCTAGTTGGAGTTGCTTTGTTTTTAAGTTTATTAGCTGAAAAGAAAATGTCTGTCAGTGAATTAAGAGCTAGCTATCCTAGTTACTTTATGAGTAAAAAGAAGATTGAATTAACACCTGAAATAAACGTTGATGCTATTTTAAAACAAATGGAGTCAAGGTATAACAATGAAAAACTAACAACTATTGATGGTGTTAAAATAGATTTTGTTAACAGTTGGGTGCATTTACGTAAAAGTAACACAGAACCTATTATTCGTGTTTATACTGAAGCTCCAACACAAGAAGAAGCAGATAGTTTGGCTGATAGAATTATCTTAGAGATTAAATCTTTTAGTAATTAATATATGTTTATTTAAATTTTTCAGGCACTTTATTTCTATGTTTCCAGCGTTTGTGAGTCCACAGATAATATTCTGGAGCTTCGTAGATTTGTTCTTCTAATAGTTTTAAGAATATATCTGTAATTTCATAATCTTTATAATCTTTAGGAGATTTTGTAATTGTGCTAATGGTTGCTTCATAATAGCCACGTTTTAGTTTTTTTACTTTTAAAAAAACTACAGCCATATCAAGTCTTTTAGCTAACATTTCAGCGCCAGTATGAACAGGTACTTTAATATTCATAAATTCCTGCCAGTGTAATGCTTTATTATTCTTAGGAGACTGATCTGATGCAAACCCATTTATAGTAAGTTCTCCTTCAACTTTGGCTTTAATTAAAACAGGAATTGTTTCTTTAGTCGTTATTAAATAGCTGTTATATTTTGCTCTTATACGTTTTACTAAAGTATCAAAATATTTGTTAGCCAGACGTTTGTATATTGCATAACCTTTATGGTTTATATACTTTTGAAGAATGAAAATCCATTCCCAACTTGCATAATGGCCACACATGAGTACGATACTTTTATTATCTTTCTCTAAATCTAGAATCTGGTCAACATTTTTATAAACAAATCTCTTTTTTATTTCAGTTTCAGAAATAGTCATCGATTTAATAGATTCTACAACCATATCACATAAATGGTGATAGAATTTTTTAGTAATGGTTTTGATCTCTTTTTCCGATTTATCTGGAAATACTAAGTTCAAATTCTCTTTAACAGTTCTTCTTCTATAGCCTATTATGTAATATATTAATATATATATTCCATCAGAAAAAAAATAAAGTATCCTAAAAGGTAAGATGGAAATACCCCATAAAAATGGATAAATTAAAATGTAAGCAAGAAATTGCATGAATTAATTTTAGATTTGCAGAAACAAATATATGGTATATTTAAAATATAACGTTTAGAATTTATGGGCAATTTAAGTTTGGTGTTAATCATTATAATCGCTGCAAATGCAATTATTTCATTCAAAGGTTTTAATGATTTTAGTTTTTTTGAAAAATATAAATTTAATGTAGGAGCAATATTAAGAGGAGAGCAATTTAGAATGTTTAGTTCTGGATTTTTGCATGTAGAAATGACGCATTTGTTCTTTAACATGTTTACACTTTATATTTTTGCAGATATTGTTTTAAGCTACTTAGGTACTTTGTATTTTTTAATAGTTTACATTGGTAGTTTGTTGTTAGGCAGTTTGTTGTCTTTTTATTTTCATAAAAATGAATACCATTACAGTGCAGTAGGAGCCAGTGGTGCAGTTATGGGAATTCTATATTCTGCTATTCTTTTAAGACCAGATATGAGCCTGTATTTGTTTTTTATACCCATACCAATTCCAGCTTATATTTTTGGTATAGGTTATTTAATATATACAATTTATGGTATGAAAAACCAATTTGGTAATATTGGACATGATGCTCATTTTGGTGGAGCTATTGGTGGTTATGTTATTACTTTAATATTAGCATCCTGGTTGTTTAAAGAGCATTTGTTAATGATTATTTTATTAGCCATTCCAATTATATTGTTGTTTATTTTAAAAAAACTGGACAAAATATAAAATACAAAAAAGCCTTTCAATTTGAAAGACTTTTTTGTGGAGATTAATCTATTTTTAGTTTAATAATTCTGCAATTTTAGATTCAAGAGCTTCACCTCTTAAGTTTTTTGCAACAATGGTTCCATTTCTGTCTAATATGAAAGTAGCAGGAATAGCTTGAATGTTATATGCTTTTGCAATTGGATCGTTAAAGAAGCTCAAATTAGAAACTTGATGCCATGTCAACTTATCTTTTTCAATAGCCTCTATCCATGCTGCTTTAGCATCTTTTTGTGCAGGTGTACCATCTAATGAAACACCAATTATTTCAAGACCTTTATCGTGGTATTTCTCATAGACTTTTACCACATTTGGGTTTTCTTTTCTACATGGTCCACACCAAGCAGCCCAAAAATCTATAATTGTTACTTTTCCTTTAATATCGTTTAAAGAAATAGATTTTCCTTCTGGATTAGGAGCAGAAAAGTTTGGAGCTATATTACCGACATCTGTTGAAGAAACAGCAAGTAACTCTTTAATGTTTTTTCCAAAATTACTTGTAAGAACTTGTTCAGTAAAGGTGTTATAAATATCTTCAGTCTCTTTAGCAGTTATTTGTTTAGATCGAAGCATGTTTTCAAGAATAGCAGCACTTATTATTAAGTTGGTGTTTGATTTTATTAGATCGATGTGTTTCTTATTTGATGCTTCCATCATTTTATCAAATTCTAATCTAATCTCTTTCATTCTTAACGAGTCATTAGATTCTTTTGCAACTCTAAATTGTTGGCCAAATTGAGCATTTTTGGTTCTTAATACTTCAGAATCATCAAAATAGCTTCTCAATATATCGTTTTCTTTACTTCCTTTAATGTTAGATTTTAACAAACTGTCTTTATAAAAAGTAATAGTCATTTTTTTATTTTCAACAACAATAGGCATATTACCACTAATGCCATCAATATTTATGTAATAGATATCTGGATTTTCAACCTGACCTTTTAAAGTTACTTTTCCTTTTAAGATAGTCGCTGAATCTATTAAAACCTCTTGGTTTTCTTCAAGCTTCATTATTTTAATTTTTCTATTATCAATAGAACTATCAATAGCACCATTAATAATATACCCATTTATAGACTCTTCTTCTTTACAAGAAACAATTGTTAAAGCGATAAATAATACAGTAAAAATTCTTAACATAGTTAATTAGATTTCTAAATTTTTGTGCAAATATAATAGTTATAAAAAATTATAACTGTTAAGATTAGCTTAATTATCTAAACCTATTTTGTGCTTTCATTTTACTATTTTTGTAGCATGAATCAAACAGACACAATTATAGCATTAGCAACACCTTCTGGAGCAGGAGCCATTGCTGTTATTCGTTTATCAGGGAAAGATGCTATAGCCATCTCGTCAAAATTATTTAAATCAATACATAATAAAGAATTAAAAGAACAAGATACACACAGTATTCATCTTGGTCATATAATAGATGGAAACAGAACTATAGATGAGGTTTTGGTGTCATTATTTAAAAACCCACAATCTTATACTGGAGAAGATGTTGTTGAAATTAGTTGTCATGGTTCAGTGTATATTCAGCAAGAAATTTTACAATTGTTTTTAAGGAATGGATGCCGAATGGCTCAAGCAGGTGAGTTTACTCTAAGGGCTTTTTTAAGTGGTAAGTTAGATTTAAGTCAGGCTGAAGCTGTTGCCGATTTAATTTCTAGCGATAATGAAGCATCACACCAAATAGCCATGCAACAGATGCGAGGCGGTTTTTCAAGTGAAATAGCTAAACTTCGAGAAGAACTTTTAAACTTTGCTTCATTAATTGAATTAGAATTAGACTTTGCTGAAGAAGATGTTGAATTTGCTGATAGATCTCAATTTAAAGAATTGGTAGTACGTATTACTTTTGTTTTAAAACGATTGGTAGATTCTTTTGCTGTAGGAAATGTTATAAAAAATGGAATTCCAGTAGCAATTGTTGGAGAGCCAAATGTAGGTAAATCGACTTTATTAAATGCTTTGTTAAATGAAGAGAGAGCTATTGTTTCAGAAATTGCTGGAACTACCAGAGACACTATAGAAGACGAAATTTCTATTGGAGGCATTGGATTTCGATTTATAGATACGGCAGGTATCAGAGATACAGAAGATGTGGTTGAAAGTATTGGTATTAAAAAAACCTTCGAGAAAATAGAACAAGCACAAGTAGTTATTTACTTGTTTGATTCTGAAAAGTTTAAAGCTCAAAGTTCCAAGTTTAAAGTAGAATTAGAAAAAATTAAAAATAAATATCCTTTAAAACCTCTTCTAGTCATTGCTAATAAAATTGACAAAGTTGATGATATTCAGATAGCTAAAATGCAGACTGAAATTCCTGAAATACAGTTATTATCTGCTAAAACTGGATATGGAGTTGAAAAACTTACAAATACTCTTTTATATTTAATAAGCACTGGCGCATTAAGAAATAATGAAACAATTATTACAAATACCAGACATTATGATGCGCTTATAAAAGCTTTGGAAGAAATCCAGAAAGTAAAGTATGGGCTCGATACAGGAATATCTGGTGATTTATTAGCAATTGATATTCGAGAAGCTCTTTACCAGTTTGGGTTAATTACTGGAAGTGTTACAAACGATGAGCTTTTAGGAAATATTTTTGCTAATTTTTGTATCGGAAAGTAATTACACTTCTTTTGATTAGTTAAATCCTTGTTTTATTGGTGTTTATGCGTATTTAACTATTCTTATTTGTTGCTAATTTGCCCTTTTTTACGTATATTTCGTTTCTAATTTGTTGTTATAGAAACAAATTTTGTTGCTAACAACAAGTTTGCTGTTACAGAAACAACTGCAAATTTTTTTGAGATATGAAGGTTACACTAAGAAAACGCAATCAAGGTGGTAAGACCAGTTTATACTTGGATTACTACCACAAAGGCAAACGTAAAACAGAGTATTTAAAACTCTATTTAGACCCTAATGCCAAAACCAAGGACGAAAAGGAAGTCAATAAAAAAACACTTCAATTAGCTGAGACAATTAGAGCACAGCGACAAATCGAAATCCAAAACGGTGTTTATGGCTTCCGTGACAATGAGAAATTAAAAGCCAGTTTTACCAACTACGTTCAGCTTCTTACCGATAAGCGAAAAGACAGCTCAGGTAATTACGGAAATTGGGATAGTATGCTAAAGCATTTACAATCCTATATTCCTATGGACATCACTTTTGCGGAAGTTGATAGAAAGTTTGTCCAAGGCTTTAAAGAATATCTTGATAAGGATGCCAAAACAAAGAGTAACCAGAACTTATCTCAAAATTCAAAGTACTCCTATTTCAACAAATTAAGAGCTGCATTAAAACAAGCGGTTAAAGATGGTATCATTCCAACCAATCCTTCTGAAGGTGTAGAAGCATTCAAACAAGGAGAACCTCAGCGAGAGTTTTTAACGCTTGAAGAATTACAAGCTGCGGTACAATCGGAATGTGAAATTCCACTAATGAAAACAGCATTCATATTTTCTTGTCTTACCGGATTGCGTTGGTCAGATGTAAATAAGTTGCTTTGGTCAGAAGTTCAACATTCAAATGAAATGGGTTACTACATCCGTTTCAGACAAAAGAAAACCAAAGGAGCGGAAACCCTTCCTATTTCAGAACAAGCCTTCGGCTTGCTCGGTGTACGTCAGGATAAGGACGAAAGAGTATTTAAAGGATTGCGTTATTCAGCTTGGCACAACTTAAAGTTGCAGCAATGGATGATGCGAGCAGGAATATCTAAAACCATAACCTTTCATTGTGCAAGACACACCTACGCTACACTACAGCTTTCCGCAGGAACAGACATCTATACGGTTTCAAAATTACTCGGTCATAGAGAATTAAAAACCACTCAGATTTATGCTAAGGTAATCGACCAACAAAAGAAAGAAGCCGCTAACAGAATTAAACTGGATTTATGAGTAAGCAAAACAACACCTTAGATAAAATCCTTGATTATGAGTTAAGACCTTGGCTTGCTCAAAATAGTATGGATGATGTATTTGCTTCAAAATTCAGAAGTTTAAAGGAGTACACACCTCAACAGCCCTTACAGTTTGAAATTGAATTTTTCAGACCATTTGACAATAAAACCAAGTACTATTCAAGGCTTATTCTGAATACCGTTAAATCTGATTTCGATAGTCTTTATAACAAGATTGATGAAGATAGAAACGAGAACCTAATTCGCTACTATCTTAATGATACTCTAAACAAACGATTAAAAACACGCTTGAAAGACCTTGGAGAACTTTTAAAGAAAAAGGATTATGCACTTGTGTACATAAATCCAAAAAATACCTCGCATCAGTTAGACCATGTACATAAAGCAAACACCTATATTATGCAGTTGCTCAAACTTGGTTATATGCAGCTGTATTTAGAAATTCAGGAAGCTTTTAAAGATTGGGTTGATGATGTGTTTATTGTGGAGGACTTCTACACCCAATTATTAAATGAACCTATTCCCGAACAACTTCACATCAAGAAACTACAAGTTATAGAGGTAGCTCCTGAACCAGTAAGGAAGCCTACACCAAAAACAACGGACAAACCTATTCCGTTCAATTCTTTCACTTACAAACAATACAACACCAGTCCTGATAAACTTGGTGATTTATGGGATAGCTTAAAGCTCAACAATTTCATAAGTGCTGATACACCTTTAGCGACTTTTAAAAAGGTATTCTCAGGTTCTGAAATCAATACACCAGTTATTTGGACTGGATTACCAAGTGATTTGTATTACTTCGTAAAACGCATTCACAAAGATTTACAACTGGTTGAAGATTTAAAGCAAAAGCAATGGCAAGTAACTTGCAATTGTTTTGTTGATGAAAACGGAGAACCGTTCGACCGTTCAAAATTCAGGTCATTAAAACGTCCAAATCTTACTGGAGATAAAATCGATAATGCCGTAAACCTATTAAAATAGGTTACTCTGCACTTTACACTTCCTATTCTTTTTCAGTTTTTATTTAGCCCTTATTCTAATCCGATAAGGGTTTTTGCTTTTGTTTTCCCACTCTGCACTCTGCACTCTACACTGCACCTTGTTTCTGCACCCCATAACAGCCTTAAAGTCAATCTACTTTAGCACTGTATTCGGACATCGAATATGACTTTAGGCCTGAAGTCTTTTACAAATTTTCAAACCCATAATAAGATGGAAGAGATTTTAAAAAGACTTGAAATTATCGAGAAACACGTATTAGACCAAAATCTAATACTAAAGAATGTACTCAACTTCAATGAAGCTTGTCAGTACTTGGAATTATCACAATCTCACTTGTATAAACTCACAAGTGCGGGAAGCATTCCACATTACAAACCCAACGGTAAGAAACTCTATTTCAACCGTGAGGAATTAGACCAATGGCTATTGCGTAACCGCAATGCCACTACTGATGAAATCGAACAGAGAGCAGCTGATTATCTAATCAAAAAAGGGAGGGTAAAGCTATGACTGAAATAATCGATTTACTGGTGGCACTCTCTCAGGAAGTTAGAGACCTAAGAACACGTATTGAATTGCTTAATGCAATAAAGGTTGAATACCTTAAAAATGCATGGGTAGACAATCAGGATGTTATGCAGATGCTACACATTAGTCCACGCACTTTGCAAACATTCAGAACCAACGGCACAATTCCTTACAGTAAAATAAGCGGAAAGTTTTACTACAAGGTATCCGATATTGAGGAGCTTTTACAGGCTAACTATTACAATCCAAACTTCAAGTGTGATGGACGTAAATAGAAAAGCCATATTAAGCAAAACACATTATGGCCTAAATATTTATGCCTATGTGTTAAGACAGTACTATCCGGGCGAAACAGTTCTTTCCCTTTCGGGAAGGGACTGCAAACCCACTAAAAACCCATTTAATGCAGGCAAGCCTACATTATGGGTTAAGGTAGTAGATAATTGTGCGGTGCATACCGATAGCGAAGAAGCTATTGCAGACGGCAATGTATTTGATTTTGCAGCACTACATTTTAAGCTTTCTGGTCAGGAATTACTGGATAAGCTAAATGAAGAATTGCATTTGCGTATTGGTCAGAAAAACGGTTTTTATAATCAGGAGGAAGTAATATTTACAGAACCTGAACCCGAAATTATAAAACCAAAACCACCAGTATTCAGCTATTACAAAAAGCCTGTTACCAATGTAGTACCTACAAAAGAGATAACCTTGATAGAGGTTTACAACCTCATTCAAGGCAATGAATTTGCTACGTGTACAAGTACACTACGCAACATTCAAGATGTTAAAGAAGCCCGAAAATACAAAGCGTTTAATTTCGATTATGTCACCTTCTCAGGTGCATTTTCCAAGCGAAATGATAAACACCTAAAAAAGCATTCAGGACTTCTAACGATTGACTTTGACCACATCAGTAATATTTCCACATTAAAGGAAGAACTTCTCAAAGACGAATACTTTGAAACTGAGCTTCTTTTTACATCCCCTTCGGGTGATGGGTTAAAATGGGTTATTCCTATTGAATTAACCAAAGTCAAACATCAAGATTATTTCAAGGCGGTTGCCAATTACATCCAACACACATACAACTTGGAAGTAGATGGTTCGGGTAAAGACATTTCAAGAGCCTGTTTTTTACCTCACGACCCCAATGTATTTATCAATCCAAAATATTTATAGATAATGGAAAAAAAGACGTTTAATCCGTTGGAATGGATGGATAATTCAAACCAACAACAGCAATATACAGAACAGAACTACCAACCAGTTACAGATGATAACTCAGAAGTTGAGAAAGTCATTCAAAACATAGAAGCTAATCATATTGATATTGCTCCCAATTACAACGATTGGATAAATATCGGTTTCGCTTTTGCTGATGAATTTGGAGAGTCTGGAAGAAGTTTATTTCATAGAGTAAGCCAATATTATTCAGGTTACAATACAAAGGAATGTGATAAGCAATTTGATAATTGTCTAAAGTCAAAAGGTCAAGGTGTTTCATTGAAAACCTTTTTCTTTCTTGCTAAACAAGCAGGCGTTTCTATTGTAACACAATCCAATGACCAGTATAACGCTAAAAGTAGTAATCACAAATCATCAAAGGCTACACCAGTACAAGAATACCAGGAAGAAGAACCGATTAAGGAAATAATGCCAACATTCCCTAAATTCTTATATCCTGAGCTTCCCGAATACTTACAACAAGTGGTCGATGTAGCTACATCAGATGAAGAAAGAGATATTTTACTCTTAGGGTCATTAGCGGCTATTAGTGCGTGTTTCCCTAAACTCTACGGTATTTATGACGGTAAGAAAGTATTCTCCAATCTATTTCTATTCATTACGGCACAAGCATCCGCAGGTAAAGGGCGTTTGGTGCATTGTCGTCAATTGGTAAATCCTATTCACAAGGAATTACGAGAAGAAGCCAAATTGCATAAGCAACATTTTGAATTGGAAATGGCGGAGTACAATGCCAATAAAGGCAAAGTTGAAGGGGTAGAAAAACCAGCTAAACCACCTGAAAAAATGCTCTTTATTCCTGCAAACAATAGTTCTACAGGTGCATATCAATTATTAGGAGATAGTGATGGAAAAGGATTGATTTTTGAAACCGAAGGTGATACCTTGGCACACGCCTTTAAAAGCGATTACGGAAATTATAGTGATGGTTTTAGAAAAGCATTCCACCACGAAACTATTTCCTATTACCGCAGAACTGACCGTGAATTTGTAGATATAGAAAGTCCTTGTCTATCTACCGTCCTTTCAGGTACGCCAAAACAAGTTTCGGCTTTAATACCAAGTGCAGAAAACGGCTTGTTCAGCCGCTTTATTTTCTACTTTATGAATGTAAAGCCTGTTTGGAAAAACGTATTTGCAAGCACTACCGATAACGGATTAGATGATTACTTTGAGAATTTAGGAAACCAGTTCTACGAACTGCATAAGTTGCTCAAAAGCAATGGCGATTTTCAGTTTTACTTAACCGCAGACCAACAAGAGCAATTCAATCAGTTCTTTAGTGAGATACAGGTAAAATACCTCAATCTTCAAGGGATGGACTATATGGCTACCATTAGAAGATTAGGGCTAATTGCATTCCGTTTCTGTATGCTCTTTTCAGCGTTAAGAATATTAGAAACTGGAGATACTTCTAATAAACTCATTTGTGAAGAAAGAGATTTTCAAACCGCATTGGCTATGATTAAAGTATTGGTAAAACATTCCAGTAAAGTATTTGGTGAGCTTCCACAAGAAGAAACCAAACCTACCCGAATGAACCGTAAAGAAAAATTCCTATACGCTTTACCAAGAAACTTTAACCGTCAGAAGTATTTGGAAGTAGCCAAGAAACTAAACATTCCTGCAAAAACAGCCGAAGGCTATATCACTGGTTTTATAAAGTCCAACCTCATTCACCGTGAGCAACAGGACACCTATACAAACCTCTCTATTGAGGAAAACAAGGATGTTGAGGATGCTAAGGATTAAATATCCTTAGTTTCCTCGGTTTCCTTAAAGTCCTGTATAAATACCCTTATTGTTCAAGAATTTATCATGTTGATAATTAGTTAATGACTTTACGGTTTTCCTTCTTTTGTATTGGTCTTTTCTTCCTATATTAGCCAATATTTGACAAGTCAAAAAATAAATTGTCATGAAGTTAGGCGAACGTTTAAAAGAACTTAGAGAAAATCAAGGGTTATTGCAACGACAGCTATCAGCTCAATTAGAAATTGATACACCAATGTTCAGTAAAATAGAGCGTGGTGAAAGAAGAGCAAAGCGTGAGCAGGTTGTACTCTTGGCTTCTATTTTAAAAGCGAATGAAAATGAATTGTTGACAATATGGTTAGTAGACCAAATTTTAGCAGTCATTGACAAGGAAAAAGTGGGAGTTCAAGCTCTGAAATTTGCATTAAGAGAAATTGAACAGCAGTAAATTATTAAGGAAACAGAGAACTATACATTGTAATGAATATAATATTTAAAATAGACGATTTTCTATTTGAAATTTTTCCAGTTGAAAAAGGAAATATAAATGAGTTAGAGGACTTTCTTAAAAGATACTATACAGAAGGTCCTTTTGTGCCACAAGTTGAAATTTCAGAAGAATTTGTTAGAATCACAATTGATACTAATAAAATTGAGGAGGATAGTAAGTCCTACCAAAAATTAGTAAGTCTATGTGAGAAAGGCGATTTCAATAAAGCAAAACCACTTGCACAAGAACTGATTGAAAAATCACCAAATATCTCTGAATACCACAGAATACTTGGTCAAATACTATCTGATGAAGGTGACCAAGAAGAAGCTATAAATTGTTTAATAGATGCTTTGAGGTGGAACCCAAAAAATGAATGGGCTTTATTGATGATGGGAAATATCTTCGCCAAATTCAAAGAAGATATTGATACAGCAATGAAGTATTATGACCAGGTGCTTGTAGTTAAACCTGACGATAATATAGCTCTAAATAATATCGGTGCAAATTTAATGCAGCTTGGTAATACTGAGGAGGCTTTAAAATATTTCAATAAAGCGATTGAAATAAATCCAAAATATTCAAACACTCACTATGCTTTGTCTTTAGTTAGTGAAATGCAAGATGATTACGAAGATGCATTTAAGCATTCTTTAAATGCTATTAAGGTAAATCCAAATAGAGATGGTCTATATGGTAATAGTTTTAGAATGGCTATTGAATCAGCACAAAAACTGACTAACTCAATAGATGGCAAAAAAGTAGTTGAAGATTTTGCAACACAATTAGAAAACCAATGCAAAAAAGCAATAAAGGTTGAAATTGATGATGATATACCTACAGCTGCAAAAATAGAGTTCGCAGAAAATTATAACAGAGACTACCATCTTGTAAAATATAAGTCATCATATCCCGCTGTAGAGCATTTGGTAATGCACGAGTTGATGCACTTAGAATTGGCAACTGAAGCAAGAGAGGTACACGAAAATCAACTATTTATTACCAACCAATCTTTAAAGTCTAAGTTTTTTTATTCATTAGAAAAATTTGCTCATAATTTAAATAAGAAAGGAGTCGCTGAAGAGGCAATTGCAAATTATCTACAAGCACTCTTTGATGGTATAAATAGACAGATTTACAATACGCCAATTGACCTTTTTATTGAAGATAGAATATATAACCGTTACCCAGAGCTTAGACCGTTCCAGTTTTTGTCAATGTTAGCAATGATACAAGAAGGTGTCGAAGCTACTACAAAACCTGAAATCGTAAAAAATACTCCAACAGGTATATTATCTAAATCTAAAATCTTTAATTTAATTAATGCACTTCATTTCAAAAGTTTATATGAAGTTGATTTAATCAATGACCATAAGCCTTCTAAATTAGAATTAAATCAAGCAAAAGAGCTGTATAAAGAATTTTTAGAGTATAGAGAAGATAAAGAACCTGGTGAAGAATATGAATTAGTAGAACATTGGGCGGAAGATTTAAAGTTAGACTCCTACTTTGAACTAATAGCAGAATCAGAGCACAGACGTAAAACTGTTGATGACGTTCTTTCTGAAATCGAATCTGATCCTTACGGACTAAATTCGATTGACCCATCAAAGGAGCGAAAAATGAAAAAGTTTTTGGAAAGTCATTCAGACCAAGAACTTAATTCAGCAGTTGCAATGTATATGGCTGGTGCAATAGAATATTTCTCTCCTATGCAAAAAAACAAGGTTAAGGATTTAGCTTTTGAATTTGCAACTTTAGGAATGTCTGGTATAGACCCTAACAAAGATGGTTATTCAATACCTTCTATAAAGAACACAAAGTTTTCCGGATATAAAGCTTTGGCTTATTACTATGTAAGTTGGGCTATTGCTCTTCCTGAAATGCTGTCTCAGCTCCAAATGCCTTTTGATAAGGAATACGAATTAGCCAAACAATTAACAAAATTATAGGTAATGAGTGATTTAAAGGAAACAATACAAAAGCTAATTGACTTTCGTGACCAAAGAGATTGGGAGCAATTTCATAACTCTAAAGATTTAGCAGCAGCAATTTCAATTGAAGCAGGTGAGCTTTTAGAGTTATTTCTATGGAAGGACAATGAAGATGTAAATATTGAACGATTAAAAGAAGAATTAGCAGATGTACTTTCTTTTTCCTTGTTATTAGCCAATAAACATAATCTTGATGTAAATCAGATTATTTCAGAAAAAATAGATAAGAATAATCAAAAATACCCAGTCTCAAAGTCAAAGGGTACAGCTAAAAAATATACTGATTTATGATAGTATACAATAAAACCAAAGAAGATTTTAGTAATGACATTTTGACGAATGATATTGGGAATATTATAACAAGTCATATTTTAGAAAAAACAGGAAACAAAGTTTCTCCTAACGAAATAAGGTCTTTTGAAAACTCATTAAGTTATATGGAAAGGGTTGTAAGTGACCCTACAATTCCTGAAGATTGTGGAATTTCTATTGAATATCATCTTCCACAAACATCTAAGCGTGTAGACTTCATCATTACAGGAAAGGATGGAGACCAAGAAAATGTAATTATAATTGAGTTAAAACAATGGCAACACGCTGATATAACCTCAAAGGATGGTATTGTTAAAACAAGATTTCAATTTGGTGAATCTGAAACGAGTCATCCATCTTACCAAGCTTGGTCATACGCAGCACTGTTAACTTCATTTAATGCAACAGTAGATGAAGAGTCAATCGCTCTCTATCCTTGTGCATACCTTCATAATTATGTGCCTGATAATAATATTACGAATGAGTTTTATTCCTATTACATAGATAAAGCTCCTGTGTTTCTAAAACCTGATGCTATTAAACTGAGAGAGTTTATCAAAAAATACATCAAACAAGGAGATGACTCTAATATTATGTTTCGTATAGATAATGGGAAAATAAAACCTACCAAAAGTCTTGCGGATAGCTTGAAAAGTATGATTAAGGGAAATAAGGAGTTTATTATGATAGATGACCAAAAAGTTGTCTATGAAACAGCTCTTCAGTTAGCTCTTCAGTCACACGAAAAAAACAAAAATGTATTAATTGTAGAAGGAGGTCCAGGCACAGGAAAGTCTGTTGTAGCTATCAATCTCCTTGTTGAGTTAAACCGCAGAGGTAAAATGTCTCAATATGTGACAAAGACTTCTGCACCTCGTGATGTTTATTTTGAAAAGTTAAAAGGTCAAAAAAGAATGACAGAACTAAAATCATTATTTGTGGGTTCTGGTACGTTTATTAATGCTCCTGAAAATGTAATTAACACATTAATAATTGATGAAGCTCACCGCTTAACTGAAAAGACAGGCTTTTTAAAAAGAGGTGATAATCAAATTAAAGAAATACTAAATTCTTCATTATCGTCAGTATTTTTTATAGATGAAAATCAGCGAGTTTCTGTTGATGATTATGGTGAAACCTATGTTATCGAAGAATTGGCAAAGGAATTAGGAATAACAGTTCACAAGCAGAAATTAGAATCTCAGTTTAGATGTAATGGTTCTGATGGTTACTTGGCTTGGGTAGACCATATTCTACAAATTAAAGAGACTGCAAATTACGATTTAAACTCTATTGATTATGAGTTTGATTTTCAGGTATTTGACAATCCTAAAAAACTTCAAGAAGCTATTTATGAAAAAAATGAAATTAACAATAAAGCCCGTTTAGTAGCAGGTTATTGTTGGAAATGGGATAGTAAAAAAAAACCATCTGCATACGATTTTAAGGAGGATGAGTTTGGTTTCAATATGCGTTGGAATATGACGGATTATGGAGGTAAATGGATAATTGACCCTAATTCGGTATCTGAAATTGGTTGTATTCATACAGCCCAAGGTTTAGAAGTAGATTACGTTGGTGTTATTATTGGAAATGATTTGATAGTTAGAGATGGTGAAGTATTAGTCAATCCGAGTGAAAGAGATAGTGGAGATAGAACCGTATTTGGTTGGAAAAAAGGAATTAAGGAAAACCCTGATTATTGGAAACCACTTTTAAAAACTATTATTAAAAACACATACAGAACATTAATGACGAGAGGTATGAAAGGGTGTTATATTTATTGTTCTGACCCTGAAACAAGTAATTATTTCAAACAAGCAATTTCTCCCAAACAATAAAACTTAATGATAACCAATATGTAAATCACAATGCAAAATCACTGTTTCAACATCCTAACCTTTAACCATCCTCAGGAAGAACTAACACTCTACTTTACTAATGTAGCAGATGAATCTCTTACAAGAGTAAATTATAGGATTGTACCTGATGAGGTTATTGAGGAGTTTGGGGAACAGGAGCATTATTACACATCATTCACAAAAGAAGTAGAAGGTTTTTATCCAGTAACCAAAGCGGTAAATCCAACCTATGAGGTTAAAGAAGATGAAAACGGAGAAGAACGTTCTTACTTTGTGAATAATTCGGCTTTATCGGTTTCCATATTAAAACGGTATTACAATTACTTAATACACGAATATTTCAAAGGGCAAGGCTTTTTGGTCAAACCTAATTTTATCAGCGATACAGAAGTTTGGCTACCAAGTAAAAAATCAGATAGAACAGGTCAATTTAACCTTTATGACCGATATTCTTTAAAAGTACAATTCAAGACGGTAACTAAGCAACTCGAACTACTGGTAACCTTTGAGGGTACTTCAAAAGTCTATAAACAGTCAGTTGAAGAACTCCAAGAGTTTGTTTCCCCAATGGCTTTTAATTGGGTGATATTTGAAAATGGACTGTATAAATTTGATGAATTGCCAAGTGCAGGTAAAAGAGCTTACGACCAAGTATTTCCTGTTTGGAACTTCGATATTCGGGATGCCTTAGGTGAAACCACGGAAGCACCTGATAAATCCAACAAGTACATAAAGTTTAAAACTGCAATAGATTTCTTTTATAAAACGTATCTAAATACGGCAGAATTTAAACAACTCATACCTATTACCTCAAATGGGTTTATTCCTGTTGAAGAAATTAGATTAGGTAAGGTTAAAAGCAATAGCAACCAGCTATTGTTTGGTGATGGTAAAACGCATATTGTACCTATGAGCGGTATGAAAGAATATGGCCCATTTGATTTTAGTGATACTTCAAACATTCATTTTTTCTTTATATACCATAAGCAAGATGTAGAGGTTGCTAAGAAAATGGACAGATATTTTAGAGGTACAGAAAGAGGTTTTGGTGGTTTGTCAAAGTTTATACACACGCCTTACCATACAGAAAAAGGGTTCAGTATATGTTTTGAAGATTTAGATAATCCTTGGTCAGAAATTTACACTAAGATTACCGAAAAGCATTTTGAACCTGATATTCAATACATAGCTATTTACATTAGTCCGTTTTCCAAAAACTCACCAGATAAATCAAGACGTAAGATTTATTACAAACTGAAAGAGTTGCTACTTAAAAAAGGTATTTCTTCTCAGGTGATAGATGCTGAGAAAGTAATGAGTAACGACAAATATTACTTTAGTCTACCAAATATCGCCATAGCTATTTTAGCCAAATTAAACGGTATTCCTTGGCGTTTGGACAATACTGTAAAGAAAGAATTAGTAGTTGGTGTAGGAGCATTTAAAAACCCTGATTTTGATGTTCAATACATAGGAAGTGCATTCAGTTTCTCTAATAATGGAAGGTTTAATCGTTTTGAATGTTTCCAACAAGACCAGACAAGAGAATTAGCGGGTTCTATTATAAAATCGGTAAAAGATTATGCAGCCCTAACCCCTGATATAAAACGCTTAGTAATTCATTTCTATAAGACAATGAGCCAAGATGAATTACAACCCATAGAAGATGGCTTAAAACGATTAGGATTAGGAATACCAGTATTCATAGTTTCCATTAACAAAACGGAATCATCAGATATAGTAGCATTTGATTTAGGTTGGAAGGATTTAATGCCACTAAGCGGTACATACATCAATATTGGCTACAACAAATTCCTGTTGTTCAACAATACCCGATACAGCAACAATCAGTTTAATTTCTATGATGGTTTCCCATTCCCGATAAAACTAAAAATTTACTGTACTCAAAAGGAATTGGTAGACGACATAAAAACAGTTAGAGAACTTATAGACCAAGTATATCAATTCAGTAGAATGTATTGGAAATCGGTACGCCAACAAAATTTACCAGTTACCATTAAATACCCTGAAATGGTTGCAGAAATGCTACCACACTTTGACGGCAACGAAATACCTGAATTTGGAAAAGATAACCTTTGGTTTCTATAAATAGTACTAAATATTTGAATGAAAAAATTAAGCCCAAAACAAAAAAAGTATCTATTAAAAAGAGGTAGACGTGAATTACGAAATAAAAAACGTATAAGGAAAACTCGTTCATTACGTCAATCAACTTCGGGTTTAATACCGCAAAATCATAGCTTTTCTTTTCTCGATTTAAGGACACCATCAAAATTTAAATTGGAATATGAATATAGTGAAGATGTTATAGGTTATATAAATAAAATTAAAGCTTTAGGTAGAAGCGGACAACATATGAATATCATAATGGATGATATTGTAGAGATTGGAGAAGGTGCAATATCAATGTTGTTATCTGTTATGGAAGAATTAGTTAGAGCTGGCATAGTTTTTACAGGAACGAAGCCTAAAGACAAAACTTGTAAGGCAATTTTAGAAAAGTCGGGCTTCTTTAAATTTGTTAATGGTAAGGTTGATGAAAGCAATAGCAATTCAAAAAATACGATTTTAAATACTGGTGATAATAACACTCCTCAATCTGAATTAGCATTTGAAATTGCCAAGTCAATGGAGACTATATGGGAGCAAAAAGGTAGGAGTCCATCAGTCTATAGTTGTGTTTTTGAAATGATGAGAAATTCGTGCGACCACGCCTTCAAGAAAGATAATCAGATAAGATGGCACTTCGCTCTTAGTCATTCAGATACAGATAATACCGTTAAATTTTCCTTTGTAGACAATGGGAAAGGCATTATAAAAACATTTACAGAAGGTATCTTGAAAAATTTCGTAAATTTATTTCAGGACAATGTGGATATAATAGAAACTGCATTTAAGAATGGAATTGACTCACGTACAGGTTTGTCTTGGAGAGGTAAAGGTTTACCAACAATTTTCGATAATTATAGTGATAATCATATCAAAAATTTAGTTGTAATTTCAAATAATGTGTACATCGATTTCGATAGAAGTATAAGGTACAAATTAAAAAATGCATTTTCGGGCACTTATTATTACTGGAAAGTTGACCAAACTTGTGTAAAAGAGTGTTTTCCAATTAAAAAATAAAAACTATGGTTGAAATAAATATATGTGATGATTTCACAGATACACCAGGTGCAAGAACTTATGATGATGGTGAGTTCTCTGGTCAAGAATTTTATGATAAAATATTGCTTCCAAAATACGAAGAAGCTCTTAAGAAAAAAGTAAAACTTCAAATAGATTTGGATGGTACTTATGGATATGCCAGTTCATTTTTAAATGAAGCATTTAGCCGTTTAGGTAATAAATATAAACCAAATGAAGTATGGGATAATTTAATACTTATTTCTAATGAAGTTCCTAAATATATTGATAAAATAAAAGAGTATATTTATGAAAAGAGGAAGTAATATTTTCATCGTTTTACTATCTTTTTTTGGTGGTAGCTTAATTACTTATTTTACTTTACAATTTTCATACTTTAAAATTAATTCAGAAGTAAATGTAGTTGAGACTTTATTAAGTGTTATAACCGCCTTAATAGGTTTATATATTGCTATTTCTATTCAAAAAAAGAATAATCGTAATCAAAGTCTACACTCTATTGTTCAAACTAAAATGGATAATGTTTGGAATGAGTTTTCAGCTTTTGACCATAGGTTATATAATCAAAATACTATACAATTAAAAATCGCAACCAAAACTTTTAAAAGCCTATATCAAGAATTAAATAATATTAAAATAGTATTCAGAACATTTAATATAAATCACACTTGTATTGATGTTTTGGAACAAAGTATGGAAGATTT
>NZ_VSFC01000005.1:0-57971 GCF_008084905.1 Xanthomarina maritima
TATAATATTGACCTCCTGTTAAAACTGGAAGCACATAACTATCACAAACAGTAACATCTACAGGTGCATCAACTGTTGGTGTTGTATTTACAACTACAGTAACTGTATTGGTTGCAGTATCGTTTGGTGGTGATAAACCACTATCTGTTAATGTGACTTCATAAATTGTAGTTGCAGCAGGTGGAGGCGATAAAAGCAACGTAGCATTCGTGCCTATAACCGTAGCATTTCCTTGAACATTCCAACTATAACTATAGGCTCCAATAGCTACAGCTGGCGAAGGATTAGCTGTTAAAGTTACATCGGCTCCTGCATCATGACAAATGGATGGCATGTCTGCTGTCGCTGTAACAGATATAGTACAAACATCAATAGTGACTATAAAACTATTTTCATTAAAACAGTTAGGAGTGGTCCCTGTTTCTTCATATACATAAATAGTTTGAGTGCTTGTTATTAAATCTCCTGCATTTAACATTGTTCCAGTTCCTCCTGCTGCAGTATAATATGTTCCATTTGTTAATGCCGGTAAAGCATATTCATTACATATTGTAACATCTGCTGGCGCATCGACTATTGGAGTAGTATTAATAGTTACAACAAAGCTGTTTTCTGCAAAACAATTTGGAGTAGTTCCAGTTTCTTCATAAACATATATGGTTTGTGAGCTATTAATAGATGTTCCTGCTGTTATTAGACCTCCTGTACCTCCTGGACCATTATAATATTGACCACCTGTTAAAGATGGAAGCACATAACTATCACAAGCAATAACATCTGTAGGCGCATCAACTGTTGGTGTTTGATTAATGGTAACCACAAAACTATTTTCATCAAAACAGTTTGGAGTGGTTCCAGTTTCTTCATAAACATATATGGTTTGTGTGCTAGAGATAGTATCTCCTGTATTTAATGTAGTTCCTGTTCCTCCAGCTCCAGTGTAGTAATTTCCACTTCCTAATGCTGGTAAAATATAGCTATCACATGCTGTAACATCTGCTGGCGCAGATACTGTTGGTGTTATATTAACAGTAACTGTTACTGTAATTGTTGCTGTATCATTTGGTGGCGTTAAACCACTATCGGTTAATGTAACTTCGTAAATTGTAGTTGCTGCAGGTGGAGGCGATAAAAGCAAAGTAGCATTCGTGCCTAAAACCGTAGCATTTCCTTGAACATTCCAACTATAACTATAAGCACCAACTGCTATGGCTGGACTTGGCGTTGCAGTTAACGTAACATCTACTCCAGCATCATGGCAAATTGTTGGCATATCAGCAGATGCAGATACTGACAACGTACAAGGGTTTATAGTTACAACAAAGCTATTTTCATCGAAACAATTTGGAGTGGTTCCTGTTTCTGCATAGACATAAATGGTTTGTGTAGTTGTAATAATGTCTCCTGCATTTAACATGGTTCCTGTACCTCCAGGGCCACCAGTTGCTGTATAATAGTCACCAACTGTCAAAGCTGGTAACGTATAATCATTACATGCAGTAACATCTGCTGGAGCATCAGCAATTGGAGAAGCAATAACATCAACTGTTTCAGAAACAGACATTGGTCCACCACAAACAGAATTCAAGTTATTTGCTGAAAGTAAATTAATCGTTTGAGAGCTAGTCACTCCTGGAATGGTAATGACATAAGTGCCGGAAGCATCTATTGTTATAGATTGTGTTGCTCCTCCATTAATATTGAATTCTACCACATCATTTTCTGATCCAGTAATGGTAAACACAGCGTCTCCTGTATCACATAAATCTGCACTGCTAGTAACTGTTACTACTGGTGTTGGTGATACAACTACGGTTATGGGTCTAGTAGCAACATATTCTACTCCAGTAAAAGCATCTGTATAAGTTACTTCAGCTATGTATGTAGTTGTTTGACTTGGTGTAACCACTAAGGCATTTGGATCTGTACCTAAAACAGTTCCAGCCTCATCTAACCATTGAAACGTAGTAATGGATGTGCCATTTGGAATAAATTGATACGCTTCTGGTGATAAGAAAGGAATATCCCAAACCCCTGTATTTCTTCCAGGAGGAGAAAGTCCTTGATTACCTGCGTTATTCTGTATGCCTATTGCAGCTCTTCCTCCAGCCCAACTTGCACAAACTGGTTTTTCAAATATATAAGTTTCAATAACATTTGTTGTTTCATAAAACATAATCATTTGAGTAGTTTTCAATGAATTACATGCAAATTGAGCAACAGTTTGAAAGCCAAATATAAATACCCTAAAAGGGGCATCTCCTTTTACGCTGTACGTAATATTAAAATCTGTCCCTAAGGTTCCTGAAGCACTTGGGTCTGTATCATGTATGGCACCAAAAATGTTCCCATCTCTTAAGGCAGCATCTGTATTATTAGGAATTAAAGCTCCAGCAGCTGGAGTCCAGAAATGCCCATTACCTGCATTACTCAAATCAAAACTTACTGCTCCATTTGTTGACAACACACATTGTGTATAATTATTTTGATAAAAATCAAAATCGAAAGCAAAATTGATAATTGAACTCCAATTATCATCTGTTGTTAGAGCAGCACCAGTAGAAATATCAGAAAAACTAAAAGATGGATTAAATGGAATTGTATTTACTTCATAGCTGTTAGTTACTCCTGCATCTGTGTATTGTGCAGTTAAAGTTAATGGTGCAATGGTTCCTGTATTTAAATCAACACAACCACCATTCGCAATACATACATTATTTCCACAAGACTCAGTTCCATTTGTTGTTTCTAACAACAAGTTAAAAGAACCTTGTCCAGAACTTTTAAACGAGGGAAACATTCTGATTTCAATAACTGCTGTATCACAATTGGTCGGGTTGGCATTTTCACAAATCTGATATGTTATATAGTAAATTCCTTGAGGTGTATTAGCAGCAATATTTACAAATCCAAACGGATTGAAAGTTAAAAATCCAGATGGATCTGGAATTACTTCTGTATAAGTGAAATTTAAATAGTTTCCAAATGTGATAGGAGATCCATTAAAATAATCGTTTAAAAATATGCGATCTCCAGTAGAAACTGAAACAGCTGGGAAATCTGATCTTCCAACAAGCACATCATCAATTGCTATAAGTTGAGCAAATGAATTAGTTATAAACAGAAAGAAACAAAGAGTAATAATTTTTTTCATAAGGGAAAATGTAAAACACGAATTAATTAATTTAACACAATAGATGTCAATACATTATAGACAAATTATTAAAAAATAATGGCTCAAATTAAGAAAATTTTATGAAATAGTCCGTTAAAATACTAATGAAATTAATTCTGTGTTAATAAAACTCTTATAAATTATGTATTTTCATATCTTTGCAGATTAAACATATATTTAAATTATCGGATGAAATTTGACGAAAAGTTAGAAGAATTTGAGTCTTTAGGAGATAACCATGTTGGAACATCTTCAAACACTCCCATGCGACAAGATGCTTTTAAACTAACAAACGAAGAGAAGATTGACATTATTAAAGATGATGTGCAACATATCATGGAAACCTTAGGACTAGATCTTACTGACGATAGTTTAAAAGGCACACCTAATAGAGTTGCAAAAATGTTTGTAAAAGAGCTTTTTGGAGGTCTTAATCCAGACAAAAAACCAAGCGCATCAACTTTCGAAAATAAATATCAATACGGTGAAATGTTAGTAGAAAAAAACATTACTGTTTATTCTACTTGCGAGCACCATTTACTACCAATTGTAGGGAAAGCTCATGTAGCTTATATTTCAAACGGAACCGTTGTTGGCTTATCTAAAATGAATAGAATAGTAGATTATTTTGCGAAACGTCCTCAAGTTCAAGAAAGATTAACCATTCAAATAGTTAAAGAATTACAAGAGGTTTTAAATACTCAAGATGTGGCATGTGTAATAGATGCTAAACATTTATGCGTTAATTCTCGTGGCATTAGAGATACTGAAAGCAGCACGATTACATCAGAATTTGGTGGAAAATTTAAAGACAAAGAAACTAAAAGAGAATTTTTAGATTATATTAAATTAGATACTTCTTTTTAATGTTCGGTATGAAGTAAACGCTTAATTGACTTTTATTAGCTTATAACTTTTCAATATACAACTAAACAACATACATTACATCATGCATCTTTACAAACAACAAGACATAAAAATATACAATTCACTTTCAGGTGAAAAAGACATTTTTAATCCTATTCATGAAGGCTATGTTGGTATGTATGTTTGTGGACCTACTGTTTATAGTAATGTACATTTAGGAAACGTAAGAACCTTTATGTCTTTTGATATGATTTACAGATATCTAAAACATTTAGGTTATAAAGTTAGGTATGTAAGAAACATAACTGATGCTGGCCATTTAGAAAACGATGCTGATGTAGGAGAAGATAGAATTGCAAAAAAAGCACGTTTAGAAGAAATTGAACCAATGGAAGTTGTACAAAGATACACTGTAGATTTTCATAATATTTTAAATGCCTTTAATTTTCTACCTCCAAGTATTGAGCCTACAGCAACTGGACATATTATTGAACAAATAGAATTGATAAAAACCATTATTGACAACGGCTTTGCTTACCAAGTCAATGGTTCTGTTTATTTTGATGTTTTAAAATACAACGAAACAAATAATTATGGCATTTTAAGCAAGCGTAAAGTAGAAGATTTAATTCATAACACTCGCGAGCTTGATGGACAAAGTGACAAGAAAAACCCTCAGGATTTTGCCCTTTGGAAAAAAGCCGAACCTCAGCATATTATGCGTTGGCCTTCTCCTTGGAGCGATGGTTTTCCAGGATGGCATTTGGAATGTACTGCTATGAGCACGAAATATTTGGGTGAACATTTTGATATTCATGGTGGTGGTATGGACTTAAAATTTCCACATCACGAATGTGAAATTGCACAAAACCAAGCTGCTAAAGGACAAACACCTGTTAATTATTGGATGCATGCCAACATGCTTATTATGAATGGTAAGAAGATGGCAAAATCGACTGGGAATTTTATTCTTCCAAATGAAATTTTTTCTGGAGACAATCCACACATCACTAAAGGTTTTTCACCTGCAGTAGCACGTTTTTTCATGCTTCAAGCACATTATAGAAGTGTATTAGACTTCACAAACGATGGCCTTTTAGCCAGTGAAAAAGGTTTTAATAGATTGATGGAAGCCATACATTTATTAGAAGGCCTACCAACTTCAACCACATCTACATTTCATGTTTTAGAATGGAAACAAAAATGTTACGATGCCATGAACGACGATTTTAATACACCTATTTTAATCGCACATTTATTTGAAGCTGCAAAAAATATCAATCAAATTAATGATGCTAAAGGAAGTATTACTAAAGAAGATTTAAGTCTTCTAAAAGAAGCCATTCATGGGTTTGTATTTGATATTATGGGGCTTTTAGATACAGCATCTATTGATGTTAACGGAACTGACAAATTATCTGGAACAGTAGAGTTACTTATCAAACTTCGTCAGGAAGCAAGAGCGAATAAGGATTTTGCATTATCAGATCAAATTCGAGATGAGTTGGAGGCCATTGGTATTCAATTAAAAGACGGAAAGGATGGAACTTCGTTTTCGACTAATTAATTATGAAAAAAATAATAGTTGCTCCTTTCTTATTCCTTATAAAAGTTTATCAAACTATTATTTCTCCATTTACGCCTGCAACCTGTAGGTTTCAACCTACCTGTTCTTATTACACTAAAGAAGCATTAGAAAAACATGGATTCTTAAAAGGTGGTAAGCTAGCTATTACAAGGATTTTTAGTTGTCATCCTTGGGGACGTTCTGGTTACGATCCTGTTCCGGAAAAGGATGACAACTAAAAACTAGCCAACGCGCCAACGCGCCTGTTCGCTAAAAATGTACACTGTACATTTTCTTCAACGCTCCATCGCCTTGGGGACGTTCTGGTTACGATCCTGTTCCTGAAAAATTAGATAAAAAATAACATTTCCTTACAACCCTTTCCTTTTTAATCCATTTTCATTTGTCTATATTTACAAGCATAAAATAAAATCTATGTTTTTACTTAAGTTCGATTGGAATCCTATAACCGGAATAGATATCATTGGAAATTTCAAACTTCATTTTTACAGCATGATGTGGATTATAGCCTTCCTATTAGGCTGGTATATTATGAAACGTATTTTTATAAAAGACAAGATAAAACTAGAATATTTAGACCCATTGTTTATATATACGGTTTTTGCCACCATGCTTGGTGCAAGATTAGGACATGTGTTATTCTACCAATCTGAATTAATTACGCAAGATTTTTTTAGCATCTTTTTACCAGTACGTTTTTATCCAGAATTCGAGTTTACCGGCTTTCAAGGCTTAGCTAGTCATGGTGCTGCCATAGGCATTATAATTGGTATGTATTTATATAGACGAAAATATAAATACAAATCATTATTGTGGATATTAGACCGAGTGGTTATTCCTGTTGCTTCTGGAGCTGTCTTTATTAGAATTGGAAATTTTATTAATTCTGAAATTATTGGAAAAGTTACAGATTCGAATTTTGGAGTAAGGTTTATACAAGATCAATATAGTAAAGGTGAAGCCATGCAGCTCACTGGCATGAAAACACCTAAAGAAGCCTATGATGCTATTGCTACAAATCCACAATTTACTGAGATATTACAAGCAGTTCCGTATAGACATCCAGCACAATTATATGAAGCATTTTGTTATGTTTTTGTATTTCTAATCTTATGGTATTTTTATTCGAAAACAAATAAAGGCAATCAGACAGGATTTTTATTCGGATTGTTTTTAGTACTATTATGGACTATTAGACTATTTGTAGAATTTGTAAAAGAACCTCAGGGAGATGAATACATTACTTTCTTAGGACTTAATACTGGACAAATGTTGAGCATTCCTTTTATTATTATTGGGCTATATTTTATGTTTGTTTATAAGCCTAAAACTCCAGTAATTTAATCATGCCTTTAAAAATAAAACATACTTTACCTTATGTTTTTACTATAAGTACGATTGCTTTTAGTGTAACAACATCTTGTAAAGAAGACAAAAAAGTAATTAAACAAGTTGAAATTCCTTTCACTAAAGAAGGTGAATTAACACTCTATAAATCTACATCAGATTCTATAATCTCTAAAATAGATATTGAAATTGCAGATACCGATTATGATACTCAAACAGGTTTGATGTACAGAAATTCGATGAAAAAACATCAAGGCATGTTATTTGTCTTTCAAGATGAAAGACCTCGATCATTTTATATGAAAAACACCAAATTCCCTTTAGATTTAATATATCTAGATGAGAATAAAACCATTGTTAGTTTTCAGGAAAATGCACAACCTTTAAATGAAAGTTCATTACCTTCTAATACTCCAGCTAAATATGTTCTTGAAGTAAATGCTGGCTTAGTCAATAAATGGCAACTTCAAATTGGAGATAGAATCGAATATTAAATAACATCTTATTATTTGATTTGATACAAATCAATTCTCATTAACAAAACAATAAAACTAAAAAAGCCTATTTGATATTTATCAAATAGGCTTTTTTAGTTTTATTAAAGATGTTTTTTAAGCTTTCGCCTCTTCAACTTCTTCACTTATTTTATGTTTTAATGAGTCTTTAGCATCACCTTTCTTAACTGAATCGTACATGATAGGAGTTGCAATAAATAAGGATGAATAAGTACCAACTATAACACCTATTATTAATGCAAACATAAATCCTCTAATAGAATCTCCACCAAAAATGAATATTGCTAATAACACAACCAAGGTTGTTAAAGAGGTATTTAACGTTCTACTTAACGTACTGCTTAAAGAAGCATTAATTACTTTATCGAATGGCCAAGTTGTGTGTTCATTAAAAAATTCACGAATTCTATCAAATACAACCACTGTATCGTTTAATGAGTAACCAATTACAGTTAAAATTGCTGCAATAAAGGCTTGGTCTATTTCCATTGTAAATGGCATAAACTTATATGTTAAAGAGAAAACACCTAACACAATAAGTACATCGTGGAAAACAGCTGCAACTGCTCCAAGAGAGAATTGCCATCTTTTAAAACGGAATAAGATATAAAGGAATACCACTACTAAAGATCCTAAGATAGCCCAGAAAGATGCTTTTTTAATATCATCTGCAATGGTTGGACTTACTTTGTAGTATTTCATTAAACCTACTGTTTTATGATCGTCATCACTTATAAAATCTTCATAAGTAACACCTTCTAAATGTGGTAATAATGCAGTAAATAATGTTTGTCTTATTTCTTCATCAACTTCAGCTCCAGTTTCATCAACTTTAAACTTGGTGGTAATTTTTAACTGATTAGAACTTCCAAATGTTTTAGCATCTGCAGATCCAAATACTTCAGGAGCAGAAAGTGTACTTGTAATTTCAGAAGAACTTACGTCTTGTGCAAAACGTACTTGATAGGTTCTACCTCCAACAAAATCTACACCTTGATCTAAACCGTTTGTAAATAAAGAACCTAAACTTAAAACGATTAAAATTCCAGAAAAGATATAAGCAACTTTACGTTTCTTTAAGAAATCGATATTGATGTTTCTAAATAAGTTTTTAGTAATTCCTGTAGAGAAATCTAATTTCCCTCCTCTTCCAACATACCAATCTACAATTAATCTAGTAATGAAAATAGCTGTAAATAAAGAAGTAGCAATACCAATTAATAAAGTAGTTGCAAACCCTTTAATTGGTCCTGTTCCAAAAATAAATAAAATTAATGCAGTAAGACCAGTAGTAATGTTAGCATCTAAAATGGATGATAGGGCATTACTAAATCCGTCTTGAATAGATTCTTTTTGACCTTTACCTTTCGTTAACTCTTCTCGAATTCGTTCAAAGATAAGCACGTTTGCATCGACCGACATACCAATTGTTAATACGATACCTGCAATACCAGGAAGTGTTAATACAGCTCCTAAACCAGAAAGCACACCAAATATTAATAAGATGTTTAATGCCATGGCAACATCTGCAAATAAACCAGCTTTACCATAATAAAATACCATCCATAATAACACTAAAACAAGTGCAATCATGAAAGACATTTTACCACTATCAATAGCTTCTTGACCTAAAGATGGTCCAACTACTTCAGATTGAATAATATCTGCAGAAGCAGGTAATTTACCAGCACGTAATACGTTAGCTAAATCGGTAGCTTCATTTAAAGTAAAGTCTCCAGAAATTTGAGAATTACCTCCAGAAATAGCTCCTGTTGTAACTCCTGGTGCAGAATACACCACATTATCAAGAACAATAGCAATTTGACTTCCTTGAGTAAATGCTTTTCCAGTCATTTCTTCCCAAATCTTAGCTCCTTTTGCATTCATTTGCATAGAAACTACAGGCTTACTTGTTGGACCAAAATCCTGACGAGCATCTGTAACAACAGCTCCACTTAATGGTGGCACATTATCTCTATTACCAACTAAAGCATATAAATCTATAATCTCACTATCTTTTTCTGGTTTCCCGAATAAAAATTTTACATCACGCATTTCTGCTGGAATTAAAGCTCTTACTTCTGGCATGTTTAAATACTCAAGTACCTGATCTTTATCTTTTATAGCAAATTGAGCTACAATTGGACCCCCTTGATAACCAAATCCTCTAATAAGTTTTCCAATAGGATTACTTTCAACAGATAAAGAATCTGGATCATCACCTAATAAATCTGCAATTTTATCGTCTTCAGTTTCAATTGATTCTTCAACAACTTCTTCTAATAAAACTTCCTCTTCTTCTGCAGCTTCAATTTCTTTTATTAACTCGTTAGCTTGGCTTAAAAAACCAACAAACGTTTCTCCTTTGTAAGCATCCCAGAATTCTAATTGAGCTGTACTTTGTAATAATTTTGTAGCACGCTCTGCATCTTTAACACCAGGTAATTCAACAAGAATACGTCCAGAAGAACCTAAACGTTGAATGTTTGGAGATGTTACACCAAACTCATCAATACGTTTACGTAATACTTCGAAAGCTGAAACAATAGATTCATCGATTTTCCTTTCAATGATAGGTCTTACCTGATCATCAGACATATCGAAAGTAATCTCTTCGCTTAATGTTCTATTAGCAAAAATATCTGGTGAAGCTAATTTTGTATCTCCTTTAATGGCATCAAAAGAAACGAAGAAATCTTCTAAATACGTATTTTGACTATTTTTCTGAAGCTCTGAAGCATCGTCTAAAGCTTTATTAAAAACTGGGTCTTTACTGTAATTAGATAATCCTTTTAAGATATCCTTTACAGAAACCTGAAGAATAACGTTAACACCACCTTTAAGGTCTAAACCAAGATTCATGGCATTTTCCTTAACTTCGTTATACGTATATTCTGCAATACCTAAATTATAAACATTTTCGTTAGCGATTGAATCTAAATACTGACGTTCTCTTTCAGCATCGCCACTTGCATAAACTTTTGCTTCTTCGTCAATACTGTTTGCCTTAAATGTAAAAGACAATTGGTAAATACTTACCAAACCAAATAAAATTGCAAATAGTTTTACTAATCCTTTATTCTGCATTATTTATTAAATTAATTAGTTCTTTGTTGATATTTTTAAAAACGAGCAAATATATATCTTCTATACTTATTTAACAAAAGGTTTAAGATATATAACAAAAAAAACAGCTATAAAAAAGCTGTTTTTTTTGTTATATTAAATTTGTAGGCTTACATACCTTGCAACTTGTCTGTTTTTTCGTATCCTTCTGGAGGTGTCATATCGAACTTATCATCTGAAACAGATTCTTTTTTAATTTCTGTAACTTCATGAGTTACAGTTAAATTCATTCCCGATTGATTCATATCCATAGTCATATATAATGGATATCCATTTAATTCTGCTCCTAGCATGGTAGATTGCTGTGAGATAGCACTTAATTTATCTGTTGTATAAACATCCATTTTCACAATAACACCATCTTTATTTACCTCAATATTATACTCTTGACAATCATAACCAAGAACATTTTTGGTTTCATCACCTTTTGCAATTGTGATATTCTTTAAATCTTCTTCTGAAGGTTCCATACTATTAACAGCATATTTCTTTCCTATCTGGTTGTTCATAGCAATTAACATTTGTTTACTATCGTTATCCATAATTGAAAACGAAGAACCTGTCATCATATTAGATGTTTCAGAACGTGTCTTATTACCTTTAAAATAAGTGGTAGTTAGTATATCTCCAATCATAGCTAATTGGCTTTGAATTTGAGCATTATCAGTTGACATAGTTTGTTTTGAAAAAACAACACCTTCTGTAATACTTTCTTGCGAAAAACTAATGGTAGTGATTGCAACAAATAATAGTAATAATACTTTTTTCATTTGATTTATTTTTATAATTCTAATAATCCGTTAGTTTTTCTTACAGCTTCAGCACTTTCAAGCATGTTTGCTTTTTCAGCATCGCTTAAATCCATTTCAACGATTTTTTCAATACCATTTTTTCCAAGGATTACAGGAACACCTATACAAATGTCATTCATTCCATATTCTCCTTCTAAATATACTGAACAAGGGAATAGTTTCTTCTGGTCGCAAGCAATAGCTTGAACCAAACTACTTACAGCTGCTCCTGGAGCATACCAAGCCGAAGTACCTAATAATTTAGTAAGAGTTGCACCACCAACTTTCGTGTCTTCTTTAACTTGCTCTAAACGATCTGCTGATAAAAATGCAGATACAGGAACAGAATTTCTAGTTGCTAATCTGGTTAATGGTATCATTCCAGTATCACTATGTCCACCTAAAACCATGCCATCTACATCACTAATTGGAGCACCTAAAGCTTCTGCTAATCTATATTTAAAACGAGCAGAATCTAATGCACCTCCCATGCCAATAATTCTATGTTTTGGTAATCCTGTAGCTTTAGCAGCTAAGTAAGCCATAGTATCCATTGGATTACTAACAACTATTAGTATGGTATTTGGAGAGTGTTGCACCAAACTAGAAGAAACAGCTTTTACAATGCCTGCATTGATACCAATTAACTCTTCACGAGTCATTCCTGGTTTTCTAGGAATCCCAGATGTAATCACACAAATATCGCTATTTGCTGTTGCCGAATAATCATTAGTTATTCCTGTTATCTTTGTATCAAATCCATTTAATGAAGCTGTTTGCATTAAATCCATAGCTTTACCTTCTGCAAAACCATCTTTAATATCTAATAAAACGACTTCTGAAGCGAAATTTTTAATAGCTATGTATTCTGCACAACTGGCACCTACTGCTCCTGCTCCAACTACTGTTACTTTCATAAAATTATATATTTTTAATGTGTTGATTTTTAAGACTGCAAAATTACAAATAATAATAGTGCAAATGAAAAAGCAGAAGTATTATCTTCTGCTTTAACTGTAATTATTTAAATCTATTAGGCATCTATATTCGCATAAATAGCATTCTTTTCAATAAATTCTCTACGTGGTGGCACTTCGTCTCCCATAAGCATAGAGAAAATTCTATCTGCTTCAGTACCATTATCTATTTGAACCAAACGCATAGTTCTAAATTCTGGATTCATTGTGGTATCCCAAAGCTGCTCTGCATTCATCTCTCCAAGACCTTTATAACGTTGGATATTTACGCTTCCTCCAAATTCTTCAGCTAGTGCATCTCGTTCTTTATCTGACCAAGCATAGGCTTTTTTCTGACCTTTTTTAACTAAATATAAAGGTGGTGTTGCAATATAAATATGACCATTCTCAATCAGTTCCTTCATATATCTAAAAAAGAACGTCAAAATTAATGTTGCAATGTGAGACCCATCAATATCAGCATCACACATGATGACTACCTTATGATAACGTAATTTTGACAAATTCAAAGCTTTACTATCTTCTTCTGTTCCTATGGTAACACCGAGTGCTGTAAAGATGTTTTTAATTTCTTCATTTTCGAACACTTTGTGAGTCATGGCTTTCTCAACATTAAGAATTTTACCTCTTAAAGGCAAAATAGCTTGAAAAGCTCTATCTCTGCCTTGTTTTGCTGTTCCACCTGCAGAATCTCCCTCTACTAAGAATACTTCGCATTTTGCTGGATCTTGCTCTGAACAGTCTGATAATTTTCCTGGTAAACCACCAATACTCATAACGGTTTTACGTTGCACCATTTCACGAGCTTTTTGAGCTGCATGACGCGCTTGTGCTGCCAGAATAACTTTCTGTACAATTATTTTAGCATCGTCTGGATGTTCTTCCAGATAATCTGTTAACATTTCAGAAACTGCCTGACTTACAGATGCAGAAACTTCTCGATTACCTAATTTTGTTTTTGTTTGACCCTCGAATTGTGGTTCAGCAACTTTCACTGAAATGATAGCTGTTAGTCCTTCACGAAAATCGTCGCCAGCAATATCAAATTTCAACTTATCTAACATCCCAGACTCATCGGCATACTTTTTAAGTGTATGTGTTAATCCACGACGGAAACCAGATAAGTGTGTTCCACCTTCATGTGTGTTAATATTGTTTACATACGAATGTAAGTTTTCTGCATAAGACGTATTATAAACCATGGCAACTTCAACTGGCACACCGTTTTTATCACCTTCAAAAGCAATAACATCTTTCATTAAAGGCTCTCTGTTTCCATCTAAGAATTTTATAAATTCTTTTAAACCTTCTTCTGAATGAAATGTTTCACCTTCAAACGAACCATCTTCTTTTACACGACGCTTATCAATTAAATGAATAGTAATTCCTTTATTTAAATAAGCTAATTCACGCATTCTACTAGCCAAAGTATCATAACTATATTCTAGTGTTTGAGTAAAAATGGTAGAGTCTGGCCTAAAAGTTACAGTGGTTCCTCTTTTATCAGTTTCGCCAATTTGTTTAACTGGATATAAAGATTTTCCTCTTTCATACTCTTGCTCGTAAATTTTTCCATCTCTATAAACGGTAGCTCTTAAATGCTCAGACAAGGCATTTACACAACTTACACCAACACCATGCAATCCACCAGATACTTTATAAGAATCTTTATCGAATTTTCCACCTGCACCAATTTTTGTCATTACAACTTCAAGAGCCGAAACACCTTCTTTTTTATGAAGGTCTACAGGAATACCACGACCATCATCTTCTGTTGTAATCGAGTTATCTTCGTTAATAATAACGGTAATATTGTTACAGTGTCCTGCTAAAGCTTCATCGATCGAGTTATCTACAACTTCGTACACCAAATGGTGAAGACCTCTTGTACCAACATCTCCAATATACATGGAAGGACGCATACGTACATGCTCCATGCCTTCTAATGCCTGAATACTATCTGCTGAATAATTGTGCTTGTTAAATTCTTCTTTTTCTTGACTCATAAGATTATAAATCTATAGGTTAAATATGTTATTATATGTCATAAAAAAAATGACACTTACGCATCATTTTAGGATACTTACAAAGATACAAATTTAAAAGGCTTTTAAAAAGCATTTTAGTGAGTTTAACTTGAAATTATTAACATTTGTTAATTACTTAAAAATGTCTTAAATCGCTTAAAAAGCGCCTTAAAATTGATTTTGGCATTTTTTTTGTAAATGTTAAAACGCAAAAACTACAATCGTTGTTGTGAGGGGATTTATTGCATTTTAGGAAATGAAGATTTTACAGGTTTTTTAGGAAGACTTTAATCTGTTTAAGACTCTTCTATTTTTATTTTTAATTCTTTGGTGATTTCTTTGAGTACTGGAATGATACCTCTTAGCATACTTACATAATTAACATAAAATAATTGGTAGCAACTTATTACTCGATGTCTATATTCTGGACTGTAAAGAAAATAGTCCTGAAGCTCTTTACTACTATTATCTTGCATGATGGTTTTACTCATATATTCAGGATACCAACTATAGTTATCCCTAAATATATTTGTTATCGCTACACTTTCTTGATTAATCCTTTTTTCGAAACCGTCAACAGCTATAAGTTCCAAATACCCATAAATATCTATTATTTTTAGAGACAAACTATCTTTAGCATTCAATGCTTTTAATTGATTGACTCCAGTCATATTTAGGCTTGTACCCATACCTTGTTGTGTTAATATTCTAGATAACCCAACATCAAATAAATCTGGGGTTATAGAATCGTTAATCACTTTTTTAAAAATATATTCTATGCCTCTGAAATAATCTAAGTTAGCAGTCAACTCTTGAATATCGTTATCGATATCTGATAATGTGCGCTCATACACTGAAACAAGTTGCTCTTGTTGGATTCTTTTTTCATTCCAATTATTAATCTGTAATGCAATAAGAATCCCTATTACCACGAGTAATATTTCTCCAATAGCGTATTTGAAGTACTTAGATGTTTTGTTTTCCATGAGAAGGTTTTGACGTATTTTACGAAAGAATTTTATCATAAATTAATTGTCTTTTAGTTCTCTATCTAATAAGTTTATAGTTTCATTAGTCAACCTCAATAAGCCATATTTAACCCAAACTTCATCAGTTGCATTTATTAGGTATATTTTGTTTAGAGTTAAATAGGTCTCAGGATCCTTTAGTAAAATAGATAAATCAGTATCGCTTAATAAAAAATCAGGATGCGTTGGAACTAACGTATGAATTAAAAATTCATCAGGAACAACAGGAAGCATATATAATTTTGCTAATAATTTATCAGCTTCATTGTTACTATGAAAATTAAATATATCGTTACTTCTGTCTTGAACTTTGTTTCTTGAATTGGTATAATCTTTTAATACAGAAAGGCTTTGCTTTAAACTATCACTTAACATTTCAAATTTGCCAGAATTTATAGCCTCTTCTTGAACAGAGTTTAATAAAGATAATATTCTTCCGTAGATCATGGTTGTAAGATAGTGCTTTAAACTATCGTTAGGAATTGTGTATTCTCCTACCGAATAAAGTAGCACTTTATTGAATTTAGAATTGCATTTTTCTAATTCTAAACTATAATTCTCCAACTCATTTTTGTTCTTTAATAATTCACTTTTTAAACCTAACATTAATTGCTGTTTACTGTTTTCTAGTTTTCTTTTTTCATTCCAATTATTAATGCTTAAAGCAATGAGAATACCAATAACGACTAGGATGATTTCTCCAATGGCGTATTTGAAGTACTTTGTAGTCTTGTTTTGTTTCATAAGATCGTATCTTATTTTTCGGAAGAATTTAATCATATATTTTTAGTTGTTCTGAATGGTATTTATTTCATCTAACATAAGCTGACACAATTTAAGTTGCTCAGTTATTGTATCTAATCCAACTTTAATTCCAGACATAAAATACCGAAGTTCTTCTATTAAAATTGAATTATTTATTAAACCGTCAAGTATGTGTTTGCATTCTTCTTCACTTATAAAAGAGTCACATGCTTTAAGTATTTGTGCATCGTTTCTTGTAACATGGCAATGATCCCACATATAGTTTTGAATTTTTGTTGGAATAAGTCCACGAACCATTTTTCGATAAGGTGGATAAATACCTACAGTATGATTATATCTTTCGAGTCCTCCACCATAAAAATAAGACAAGCTATTTCTTAAATCAACGCTCTGCAAAAGTGAAAGTTCACCAGAACTTTTTAATTCTTCATAAGTTGATGAAGTAAGTATTAATGGCCATATTTGGCTAGCATGAAAAAAAGCAACTAGTATTTCCCAATTATTTTTAGATTCTATAGTATCTCCATCTGAATAAGCAAGTGCCAAGTTTCCATATTCAAAAACCTGTTTATAAAAATTAATATTTAGTTCTAAATGTTCTAAATCTAAAATTAGATTTTCTTTTAGTCTTTCAAGATATACTTGTCCTTTTTCTTGTTCTTTCCTTTTCTCATTCCAATTATTAATTTGAAGTGCTATTAAAATACCAATAACCACAAGAATAATTTCTCCAATGGCGTATTTAAAGTACTTACCTGATTTATTCTGTTCCATGAGGTTGTAGCGTATTTTGCGAAAGAATTTGATCATTTGTTTATTAGTTTTACCTTGAATTATTAATGAGACATATCAATTTTTATTAAAAGCTCATCAATTTCAATTATGGCATTATCTAATACATTTTTATACCATTCCATTTGTATAAAATGAAAATGGAAATCATCCAAAAGCTTTGAAAATTGAATAGTATCCACAACATGATATTGTCCTGTTCGCCTTTCGTGAATATAAATTTTACTTAAATAACTCCAACGCTCATCTAATATTTTGCCGTTATCAATAAGTCTTTCGTAAGTAGAATTATAGAGCTTTATAATAGGTTGTACTAGTTGTTTATTAGTGTATCTATTAATTTCATTCCCAGAAATGGCAGCTTGATACGACCCTGAAATTGGATAGAATGTCCGTTGACCTAAATTGAGATAGATTTTAAGCAAAGAATCTATTTTAGGTTTATCTCTAGAAAGTATTAGAGAATCTTTATTAAGCATGTTGTAAGCTTTAATTTTAGGAGTAATTCTACTTAAAACTATGTCTATAAATTGCTTGTCTTGTACTAGGTCGTTTTTTATACCTTGCAAAAATTCTTTTTCGGCAATATTCTGTTTACGTTGCTCATTCCAACTATTAATTTGTAGTGCAATCAGAATTCCAATAACCACGAGAATAATTTCTCCAAAGGCGTATTTTAAGTACTTACCTGTTTTATTTTGTTCCATGAGGTTGTAACGTATTTTGCGAAAGAATTTAATCATTGTTTAATTCTTTATTAATGTCCTTTAAAAGTAATTCAGCTTCTTCTAGAGAGTTTTGAATATGTTTTATATTAGTATTAGTTACTATAATTACCATACTAATGGCATTTACAATTTCAAATTCCTTGTCAGGTTTAACTAAATTACTTTCAAATTCAACGTTTAATTTTTCCCGTATAAGTGCCTTATTGATTTTCTTTGAATTAAACCTAAAATTTTCAGGATGAATAATTACTGATGATTTTATTGTTGGGAATATTTGATTATAAAAGACATTTTGCAGGTTTCCATTTACACTCTCTTTATTAGATTCAGAATTTTGATAATACTTTATAATTTTTGAGCGTAGTGATTTTTCTTTTATTAAATTTAATTGTCCTGTAGTATTTAACTCGTTAAACGTGGTTTCAATGTTAGGATAACTTAAAGAATACATCATTTTACTCAACTTACTGTTAATACTATCAATTTGTAATAAGTTACCTGTTAAACTGAAGTCTTCCAATGTAGATTCGCCAATATCAATTATAATATTACCGAATTCAACACTTCCATTAAATGCATTAATTTGTTTTTCTAAATCATTTTTTAGGCCAACTAAATAATTTTGTTCATTAGAAGTATTAATTATATCCTGATTCCATGTATTAATTTGAAGCGCTATTAAAATCCCTACAACCACTAGGATAATTTCTCCTATAGCGTATTTGAAATACTTTCTTGTTTTATTCTGTTCCATGAGGTTGTAGCGTATTTTGCGAAAGAATTTAATCATTACTATTTATTATTTCATGTTCTAACACCATTATTATTTCATCCAATAATTTTAAGGTTTCTTTTTGTGTAGTATGATAATTATCTGCACTTATGGTTAGATTCTCAATTAAATTTTCAAAAAGAAGTGCATCCAATAAATCTCTATTATCTACATCAAATCCTGAAACTGGAAATTTAAAGACTCTTTCCTCTACAGAAACTGCGTCGGCATTTAGCCAACTACCATGTTCTAATATATAGGTATTTAAAATATCTTCATTTAGATTAAGTGATTCAAATTTTTCTGCTAAAACTTCAACTTTAGGTTTCCATGACGATAATAGGTTTCGCAATTCTACGTTTTCGAATATTCCCAGTTTCCCAGAACTTAACAGGTCATCTAAAAACCCGTTTTGAGGATAGTAAGGCTGGCTATTGAACAAATCATTTAACCACTTATTTAAAATATTTTCGTTTTGGGGTTTACTTTTCTTTCCTGTATGATTAAGAATTTCCATTCCAGAATTTATTATCAATAGAGAAGTGTTTATTCCATCCTCTAAAATTTCCTTATTTTTAATAAAATCTCTCTGTATATTATCTAATGCGCTTTTCTCTTCAATATTTGTCTTTCGCAACTCATTCCAATTATTAATCTGAAGTGCAATAAGAATTCCAATAACCACGAGTACAATTTCGCCAATGGCGTATTTAAAGTATCTGGTTGTTTTACCTTCATTGAGAAGGTTTTGACGAATACGTCTAAAAAATTTAATCATGTGGTTGGTTAGTTAATGTCTAAAGATAACCAATTTCTGAAATAAAAAAACCAGCATTATTTGCTGGTTTTCAATTATTTATTAAAGTAATCTACTAGTAGGCATCTGCATGCACTTTTGCAACAGCTCTACCACTTGGGTCATTCATGTTTTTAAAAGCTTCGTCCCAATCTAAAGCTATTTGGGTGCTACAAGCCACACTTGCTTCTTGTGGCACACTTAACGCTGCAGCATCACTTGGAAAATGTTCCGCAAAAATAGAACGATAATAAAACTCTTCCTTGCTTGTTGGTGTTTGAATTGGAAACTTGTATTTAGCATTTGCTAATTGTTCATCTGTTACTTGTTTTGCAACTACTTCTTTTAACGTATCAATCCAACTGTATCCTACGCCATCGCTAAATTGTTCTTTTTGTCTCCAAGCTATAGCTTCCGGAATCATATCTTCAAAAGCTTTTCTAAGGACCCATTTTTCCATGCGTTCTCCATTTATCATTTTGTCTTGAGGATTGATACGCATAGCCACATCCATAAACTCTTTATCTAAAAATGGCACACGACCTTCAATTCCCCAAGCTGCTAAACTTTTATTTGCTCTTAAACAATCGTATTGATGTAGTTTACTTAATTTTCTAACCGTTTCTTCATGAAACTCTTGGGAATTTGGTGCTTTATGAAAGTATAAATAGCCTCCAAAAAGCTCGTCTGCTCCTTCACCTGACAACACCATTTTTATTCCCATAGATTTAATAACTCGTGCCATTAAATACATAGGCGTACTGGCTCTAACAGTAGTAACATCATAGGTTTCTAAGTTATAAATCACATCTCTAATAGCATCTAATCCTTCTTGAATGGTAAATTTTATTTCATGATGTACAGTTCCTATATGGTCTGCCACTTTTCTAGCTGCAGCTAAATCTGGCGAACCTTCCAATCCTACTGAAAAAGAATGTAGTTGTGGCCACCAAGCTTCAGACGTATCATCACTTTCAATACGTTTTTGCGAATATTTTTTGGCAATGGCAGAAGTAATCGACGAATCTAATCCTCCTGACAATAAAACACCATAAGGTACATCACTCATTAATTGCCTGTGTACTGCAGCTTCTAATGCTTCTTTTATTTTAGCTATACTAGTTTCGTTTTCTTTAACAGCATCAAATTCAGTCCATTCTCTATTGTACCATTTTACATATTTTCCGTCTTCACTAGACATATAATGTCCTGGAGGAAAAAGTTCAATCTTAGCACATATACCTTCAAGAGCTTTTAGTTCGGAAGCCACGTAAAATGTTCCGTTTTTGTCCCAACCAATGTATAAAGGAATAATTCCCATATGATCTCGAGCTATAAAATATGAATCATTATCTACATCGTAAATTGCAAATCCGAAAATGCCATTCATATCATCTACAAAATCAACTCCTTTTTCTTTGTATAATGCAAGAATAACTTCGCAATCGCTTTCGGTTTGAAAGTCATAGGTGTTTTTTAATTGTTTACGTAAGCCTCTATGATTATATATTTCGCCATTGGCTGCTAAGATGAGTTTTTTATCTTCACTCAACAATGGTTGCTTTCCAGAAGCTGGATCCACAATGGCCAAACGCTCATGAGCCATAATCACTTTATCATCACTATAAATACCTGACCAATCTGGTCCTCGATGACGAATGGTTTTAGCCATTTCTAATATTTGAGGTCTTAAATCTTCAGATTTCTGTTTTAAATCGAATGCACATACAATACCACACATAATACTTGTTTTAAATCATCATTTATTTAAATAATAAAGCAAAAATGATTGTTTTATAACAATTACAAAATATATAACCTATTTATGCTTACAATTTAAAATTAAAAACAATAAATTAATTACTATATGAAATTATAATTTAAGATTTTATATGTAATCAACTATAAAATGTAAATTTTAACAAAACGTTTCGACAATAATTAAGACTATTATTTATTTTTAAACTTCAATTAATCAAGTTTCATTTAAAAAATAACCTATGAAAAAATCATCATTTATTTCAACACTAGCATTTTCACTTATCATGTTATTTTCAACAAACATGTCTGCTCAAGATTTTAGTGGTTTAGACAAAAGTCCAATGGATGCAGCTTCTTTTCCAAGCAGCTATAAAGTATCAGACAAACAAGTAAAAGTTATTTATAGCAGACCACAATTAAAAGGCAGAGATGTTAACTCTTTAGCTCCACAAGGTAAAGTTTGGAGAACTGGTGCAAACGAAGCTGCAGAAATCACGTTTTACAAAGATAAATCGTTTGGAAACGAACAAGTTAAAGCAGGAACCTATTCGCTTTTTACCATTCCAGGTGAAAATGAATGGATTGTTATTTTAAATTCAGATATTAATGTTTGGGGAGCTTATTCTTATAATGAAGCAAACGATGTTGCCAGAGTATCTGTTCCAGTAACAGAAAGTAAAGAATCTTTAGAAGCTTTCTCTATTGCTTTTGATGATGACGGAACCATGTATATGGGTTGGGACACTATTAGAATTGCTGTACCAGTTAATTAGAAATAATACATTTATAAAAAAACACCTTGAAATTCAAGGTGTTTTTTTTATGGAATATTCAAATATTTATGTGTTTGCAATGACACTTTCCATTTTGGATTTGACATGACATAATCTACAATTTCAGGAATGACTTTATCGCGTTTGCTCCATTCTGGTTGTAAATATAGAATGCAATCCTTATTTACTTTTGCAGCCTGTTCTTCAGCAAATTTAAAATCACTTTTATTGTAAATTATCATTTTAAGCTCGTGTGCCTTTTGATAAATTTCTTCGGTTGGAAGTTTCATTTTTTTAGGCGATAAACAAATCCAATCCCAAACTCCAGTTAATTTATAAGCCCCAGAAGTTTCAATATGTGTTTGAACACCTTTAGCCTTTAACTGGGTTGTTAAAGCTGTCATATCCCAAGTGAGTGGTTCACCTCCTGTAACTACAATCGTGTTACTAAATTTAACTGCATTTTCAACAATCTTTTCTATTTCAGTTGGCGGATGTAATTCTGCCAACCAACTTTCTTTTACATCACACCAATGGCAACCTACATCGCAACCACCAATTCGAACAAAATAAGCAGCTGTTCCTTTATGGAAACCTTCACCTTGGATGGTATAAAACTCTTCCATTAAAGGCAATAATAACCCCTTATCTATTAGCTCTTGTCTTTCACTTCTAGTCATAGCTTGCAAAGATAGTTGACAGATTTTAGTTTCTTATAAAATTGTTGAAAAGATTTCTATAGGTATTGGTTCAAGATTAGTATTTTTATAAAAATTTTTGAAAATGAATAGACAGGAAACGTTCTTTAATCATATAACCGAAGGAAACACCAACAAAGGTGAATACATTACTTTAGGATCTGCTATGCTCGATGGAAGTACTGTAAAAAATGCCTTTGTTAATGTTCCTTTAAAAACCATGAACAGACATGGACTTATAGCTGGAGCAACTGGAACGGGAAAAACAAAAACCTTACAAGTGCTTGCCGAAAACCTTTCGGAAAAAGGAATTCCAGTAATTCTTATGGATATTAAAGGCGATTTAAGTGGTTTAGCACAACCTAGTCCTGGACATATTAAAATTGACGAACGTCATGATGCCATTGGCTTAGCTTTCGAACCTAAAGCATTTCCTGTTGAAATTTTAACGCTTTCTGCTCAAAATGGCGTCAGACTTCGAGCAACTATTAGCGAATTTGGACCAGTTTTAATCTCAAGAATTTTAGATGTTACCGAAACGCAAGCTGGAATTATTTCTGTCATTTTTAAATATTGCGATGATAATAAATTACCTCTTCTTGACTTAAAAGACTTTAAAAAAATCCTTCAGTATGCTACAAATGAAGGTAAAGAGGAATTTGAAGAAGCCTATGGACGTATTTCTACAGCTTCAACTGGAGCGATATTAAGAAAAATTGTAGAAATTGAACAACAAGGAGGTGATTTGTTTTTTGGTGAAAAATCTTTCGATCCTCAAGATTTATTAAGAATTGATGATAATGGTAAAGGCTATATTAACATCATTCGTTTAACAGATATTCAAGATAAACCAAAATTATTCTCAACATTTATGTTGAGTTTATTGGCTGAAATATACTCTACATTTCCAGAGCAAGGAGATACGGGAAGACCAGAGCTCATTATGTTTATAGATGAAGCTCATTTAATTTTCAATGAAGCTTCTAAAGCCTTATTAAATCAAATTGAAAGCATTGTAAAATTAATAAGAAGCAAAGGGGTTGGCTTGTATTTTGTAACTCAAAATCCAACAGATGTTCCTGAGGCTGTTTTAAGTCAATTAGGATTAAAAGTACAACATGCTTTAAGAGCCTTTACTGCAAAAGACAGAAAAGCCATTAAACTAACAGCACAAAATTATCCAGATACAGAATATTACGATACTGCTAGCGTTCTTACTTCTTTAGGAACTGGAGAAGCTCTGGTTTCTGCCTTAAATGAAAAAGGAAGACCAACACCTTTGGCTGCAACCATGATGCGTGCTCCAATGAGTAGAATGGATATTTTAACAGACTCTGAATTAAAAAATTTATTAAACGATTCTAAGCTTGTTAAAAAATACAACGATGAAGTAGATAGAGAATCTGCTTATGAAATGCTTAATGAAAAAATAGAGCAGGCTGAAGCCAAAGAGTTAAAAGAAAAAGCTCGTAAAGAAAAAGAAGCTATAGAAAAGGCAGAAACTAAAGGCAGAAGCACCTCAACCAGAAAAAGCACCAGAATGAACCCAATAGTAAAAGTTCTAACAAGTGCTACTTTTATTCGAAGTGTTTTTGGAATACTAACCAAAGTCATGAAAAAATAATTAACCCTACTTAAACATTTAAATAAATTAAAAACACCTAAAAAATTATATGAAAAAATCTCTTTTCAGTTTAGCTATCTTAACGCTCTTATTTATTAGTTGCAATAAAGAACAAGACCCATTTCAAATAAGCAAACAACATATTGGTTTGTTAACAGACTCTACGCAAGTAAAAGATTTAAAAGCAGTATTTGATAACGATTCGGTTGTAGTAAGGCTACACGATAATGAATTTACTTTTAATAGAACTGATATTGATATTTTTGATAAAACCGGAAAATTACTATTGACCCTTACCCCAAAAACTGTTAAGGACTCTACATCAACTATTGAAACTGTAAAAGTTTTAGATTCCAGATTTAAAACTGACAAAGGACTAAATACCAAAAGTACCTTTAGAGACATTAATAACAACTATAAAATATCTAGCATTCAAAACACTTTAAAAAATGTGGTTGTTTTTATAAACGACATAAATGCATTTATTACAATTGACAAAAAAGAATTACCAGCCGAATTACAATTCGATATGAACGCAAAAATTGAGGCCATTCAAATACCTGAAAAAGCTAAAATTAAATATTTCATGATTGGCTGGAATTAAACAAACTATGAATCCATTTATATCTAAATTATTAATTGAAATTGCTCGAAAGCGATTAGAATCTAAAAACGCTTCAAAGAAAATAACTAATGAGCAAATTATACCACTTGCAAGAAATATGCAAGTAGAACTAAATCATGCTCTAAAAGAATTTTTCTTCATTATTATAGGGGTTTTTTCTGCTGGATTTGGATTAAAAGGTTTTTTATTACCCAATAGCTTTATAGATGGTGGAGCTACTGGAATTTCACTTTTAATTACAAACATAAGTAATTTAGAATTAGGCATCTTATTAATTGTTGTAAACATTCCTTTTATTGTATTAGGAATAAGAATGTTTAGTATTCGATTTGCAGTAAAAAGTATAGCAGCCATCGCATGCCTAGCAATTGTAGTACACTTTATTGATTATCCAACCATAACAGACGATAACCTATTAATTGCAGTATTTGGAGGTTTCTTTTTAGGATTAGGAATAGGTATGTCTATGAGAGGTGGTAGTGTTATTGACGGAACCGAAGTACTTGCCATCTGGTTGAGTAAAAAACTATCTATTACTATTGGAGACGTTTTATTATTAATCAATATCATCATCTTTTCTTTTGGAGCTTACATCCTTTCTGTTGAAATTGCCTTGTATGCTATATTAACTTATTTATCTGCAGCAAAAACAGTCGATTTTGTAGTAGATGGTGTAGAAGAATATGTTGGAGTTACAATCATTTCTGTAAAACACGAAGAATTAAGAATCATGTTAATAGAAAAATTAAGAAGAGCCTGTACTATATATGCTGGAAGAGGTGGTTATGGCAAAAGTGGACAGAGTTACGACAAAGACATTATTTACACTGTAGTAACCAGATTAGAGCTGGCAAAACTTCAAACAGAAATAGACAAAATAGATAAAAATGCTTTTATAATCATGGGATTAGTAAAAGATATAAAAGGAGGAATGATTAAGAAAAAGCCTCTAAAATAATGCCAATGAAAAAATACACTATTCAAAACAATCCGTTTGTAGTTCCTACTACAGATGGCAAAATAATAAAAGAGCATTTTGGAAATGCCACAAATAAAACTTCTAATATAAGTGTGGCGCATATGATTGCTCCAGCTGGCTGGAGCGAACCCTTCCAAACTCCTGAATTCGACGAATACACATTTATAATTAACGGAAAAAAGCAATTTATAATTGATGATGAAGAAATTATTTTAGAAGCTGGACAATCTATTAAAATAGAGAAAAATACAAGAGTACAATATTCCAATCCGTTTACAGAACCATGTGAATATCTTGCAATCTGTTTACCAGCCTTTTCTATGGATTTAGTAAATAGAGAAAATTCATGATGACTGTTTTACACAAAATAACTGGTTTTTTTATAAACTTAATAAGTTTCTTTTCTCCAAGAATAGCAGGAAGAATAGCCTTATTTTTATTTACTAAACCCTTTAAAGGAAAACCAAATGAAAAACAATCAGATTTTTTAGATACAGCCTTTAAAGAAGAATTAAAACACGATAACCTACCCATAATGACATACAGATGGTTAGGGAAAAAAGAAACGATTTTATTAGCTCATGGCTGGGAAAGTAATTCGGCTAGATGGCAAAATTTAATTACCAATTTAAAACAAAGAGGTTTTGGTGTTGTGGCTTTAGATGCTCCTGCCCATGGTCGTTCAGGCAGCAATAGATTCAATGCAATTATCTATTCAGAATTTATTAAAGTAGCTTCAGAACGCTTTGAACCAAATATCATAATTGGTCATTCGGTTGGTGGCATGGCTTCAGCAATTTTTCAATACAAATATCAAAAAGCGCATGTACAAAAAATGATTTTGCTTGGCGCTCCATCAGAATTTACTGAAGTTTTGAATCGTTATGCCAACATGCTTAGCTATAACAAGCGTGTTAGAAAACAAATAAATCAAATAATTAAAGAACGTTTTGGTAATGTTCCTGAAGAGTTTTCAACTGCAAAATATTCAGAACTAATTAATGCTAAAGGCTTAATTATTCACGATAAGAAAGACAATGTTATTCCTTATAACGATGCACTTCAAATTAAAGCTAAATATAAAAACAGCTTATTAATTTCGACTGAAGGTATAGGTCATTCCTTAGCAACAGATGAAGTTTCAAATTATATTTTTGATTTTATAGACAACTAAAGTTGTTATCTTTGCGCTATGGAAGAAAATTTAAAGCGAATAAATAAATTTTTAAGTGAAGTTGGTTATTGCTCACGTCGTGAAGCAGACAAACTTATAGATGCTGGACGTGTAACTATTAATGGAGAAGTTCCTCAAATGGGAACAAAAATAACTCCAAACGATGTGGTTCATGTCGATGGCAAATTAATAAAAAACACCAAAGAAGAATTTGTTTATTTAGCCTTTAACAAACCTGTTGGAATTGTTTGTACCACTGATACGCGTGTAGAAAAAGACAACATAATCGATTTTATAAATTACCCAAAACGCATTTTTCCTATCGGCAGATTAGATAAACCAAGCGAAGGACTCATTCTTTTAACTGACGATGGTGATATTGTAAACAAAATACTTAGAGCAAGTAACAACCACGAAAAAGAATATATTGTAAAGGTCGATAAACCCATCTCTCAAACGTTTATAAAACACATGTCTGAGGGAGTTCCAATATTAGATAAAATCACTAAAAAATGTGTGGTTGAGAAATTAGGAACTTACGAATTTAAAATTATTCTAACCCAAGGTTTAAATAGACAAATCCGTCGTATGTGCGAGTATTTAAATTATGATGTTCTTACATTAAAACGGGTTCGTATTATGAATATCAAATTAGATATGCCTGTTGGCAAATACAGAGAATTAACAGCTGTTGAATTTAAAGAACTCTCTAGTCTATTAGAAGATTCAACGAAGACTTTTAAAGCCAATGCTAGGCCAAACAGAAAGAAAGACTAAATATTTCTTCTGTTAAATTCATATTAAAGAACCTTCAAGTTTATATATGGTTTGGTAACTTTAAAACAAAAGTTATCTTATGAAACAATTAGCCAACCTTTTAGTTTTAGTTTCCTTTAGTCTATTCTCTCAGTATAATTACGAACCATCAGAAGCATCTCCATTTGGCCAACCAAATCCAGAAGCTCACAAACAAATAACAGATTATGAAGCTATGATAGGTAGCTGCAACTGTACTTCAACCAGAATAAACCAAGATGGTACCTGGACAGAACCAGAATCTATGACATGGACTTGGAAATATATATTAAATGGCATGGCAGTTCAAGATCAAACCCTAAAATCTGATGGTTCACATTCTGGTAGTATTCGCCAATTTATTGCAGATAGTAGCCGTTGGTATGTACATTGGTATTCTTCTAAAACACCATCTACCACTTTTCCAACTTGGGAAGGAAACAAAAAAGAAAATGGCAACATCGTTTTATACAAAGATCAAGCAGCTCCAAATGGAGTTGAAGGCTTTTACCGATTAACCTTTTACGATATAAGTAAGTCTGGTTATAAATGGGTTGGCGAATGGGTGGACAAAACAGAAACAGTCGTTTTTCCAACTTGGAAGATTGATTGTACAAGAGAAGATAATTAGTTTTATATTTGAGTATGACAAAAATATCTCCATTTCATATAGCCATTCCAGTTCATAATTTAAATGAATGTAGAACATTTTACAGAGATGTTCTTAACTGTGAAGAAGGCAGAAGTAGCGAACATTGGGTTGATTTTAATTTTTTCGGACATCAATTGGTTATTCACTTTAAACCCAAATCTGATGAAGATTTACACACCAATACAGTGGATGGCAAACATGTTCCAGTGCCACATTATGGCGTGGTTTTACCTTGGGAAACCTTTCAAAGATTTGCTGAAGATTTGAAACAAAAAGACATCGAGTTTATAATAGAACCATACATACGATTTGAAGGCCTTGTTGGAGAACAAGCCACCATGTTTTTTTTGGATCCAGCCGGAAATGCCTTAGAGTTCAAATCCTTTAAAGATATGAGTCAGTTGTTTGCCAAATAACCTATTTATAACGCCAGCTAGTTAAATCTGCACCTTCTGGAGCTGATTCCACAATACGTTTCATAATTTTTGGCACATACATACTATTATATCGCAATCTGGATATATGGTTCGGATTTTCTTGATCGCCATTCCAGCAATGCTCTGCTCTATCGCCATAATCTACGTCGCCATCGTAATAAGGATCTGTCGTGCTTTCTAGAAAATCTTCCATCAAATACACTGCATTATTCAAATAATAATTATCCATATCGCCACAATAAATATGAATTTTTCCTTTTAAATTTTCTCCTAATTTATCCCAATCGCGTTCTAAAATATGCCTTAAATCGAAGTTTTCTTTCCAATAGGCAGCTACTTCAGGATTAATGTCTCCAGTATATTTATCCCAAATGGGTTCTGGATATCCATCAGCCGCTTGAGGTGAATATGTTGCTTCCCAAATATCATATTGTCCACCAGATCTAGATTTATCACCAAGTGCTAATTCTAAATAATTAAAATCTTTAACCGATGCATTCACATTCCCCAAATAATCTCTATGACCTGGAATTTCTAAAATATTATGATTCGATTTGGCGAAATAAGCATTGTCATCTTCATAGATATTATTTAAACAATAAGCTCTAAAATCGATGGGATCTGGACAAGCTGCAAAACAACCATTGTATTCTTCAGGATATTTTACTTGAACAGCAAGAGCCTCCCATCCACCTGTAGAACCTCCATATAAAAATCTTGACCAGCCTTCCCCTTGACCTCTAAACAGAGCTTCTATATGTGGAATTAACTCATAAGTAATAGCATCACCATAAGGTCCTTGACTAGCAGAATTTACAGCATACGAATCGTCATAATAAGGCGTTGGATGCTGAATTTCAATAATTAAAAATCTTGGGAAATCTGGTTCATTCCAGCGTTTGTAAAAATTATAGGCTTCTTCTTGTTCAATAATATTATAACCCTCAACTCCAAAGCGATCTGAATATTCTGGCTCTAAATTTGGGTCTGGAGGCGTGGTTCTAAAACCACCAAAATCACTTGGAAAATGTCCATGAAAAACCATTAGAGGATATTTGGATTCAGGATGCTCGTTAAAGCCTTTTGGTAAAAGTACGTGAGCTCCTAAATACATATCTCTTCCCCAAAATTTGGACAATAACTCAGATTTTATTTTAACATGCTTAACCCACTCTGTATCTTCTGGTTCTGGAATTTCTGGGATTATTTGATCCATAACGATATCGAAATTCGGAGCTGAATTATTAGAAATTTCGATTTTTATAGGTTTACTAAATAAATTTCCTGGAGATTTATTCCACTGCTGTCCTTCCCCATTATCCATAGGAAGTTTTACTGTTTGTCCAGTAGACAAATTAAAAGTTTCATAAGTATGTAAAACAGCTTGGACATAATATTCTCCTGGTTTTAAATCTAATAAAGATTCATAAGGAAAACCAAAGTCAGATTCATTAAATACGACTTGATCATTAGGTTTTAATCCATCAACATTTTTTCCAAATACAGGCTGAGCTTTTAAATTGTAAGTAATTTGAAAACGAGGTTCATCTTTATTATTATCTGCAAAAACAAGTAGTATTCTGCCATCCAGATGATCAAGATTCAGACTGTCTGAATAAGAAACTGATATGTTAATTTTAGAAGCTTGATCTGATGATTTTGGTTGGCAAGACAAGACAAAAACAGATAAGAGTAGCACAAATTTTGAAAAGGAATTCATAAGGTTGGTTATTTTTCGAAAAGGTAGTTATTTTATATCAAAAATAAAACTTCGCTTTTCTTAAAAACTCCTTAATGACGCAATTCTCTTGCCAGCAAAGTATTTTTTAATAACATTGCAATAGTCATAGGACCCACACCTCCAGGAACTGGAGTGATAAAACTGGCTTTTTTACTGACGTTTTCAAAATCAACGTCGCCAGTAATAACATAACCTTTAGGGGAAGTCTCATCAACTACACGAGTAATTCCAACATCAATTATAACAACATCGTCTTTTACCATTTCGGCTTTTAGAAAATTTGGAACACCTAAAGCAGAAATAATAATATCTGCTTGAGAAGTTATTTGTGTGATGTTTTTTGTATGACTGTGTGTTATAGTAACAGTTGAATTCCCTGGAAACCCTTTTCTTCCCATTAAGATGCTCATTGGTCTTCCAACAATATGCGATCGACCAATAACAACCGTATGCTTCCCTTTAGTTTCAACATGATATCTGTCCAATAATTCTAGAATCCCAAATGGTGTTGCTGGAATAAACGTGGACATATCAAGTGCCATTTTACCAAAATTCATGGGATGAAAACCGTCAACATCTTTATCTGGATCTACAGCCATTAATACTTTCTGAGTATTTATTTGTTTTGGAAGTGGTAATTGAATAATGAATCCATCGATATCATCATCTTGATTTAATTCTTCAATTTTATCTAACAATTCAATTTCACTGGTTGTATTAGACATTCTAACCATAGTAGACTCAAAACCTACACGTTCACAAGCTTTTACTTTACTAGCTACATAGGTTAAACTGGCTCCATCGTTACCAACAATAATAGCTGCTAAATGAGGGACTTTTTCCCCTTGAACTTTCATTTTTCTAACTTCTTCAGCAATTTCATTTTTAATGTCATTGCTTACTTTTTTTCCGTCGAGTAAAATCATATTTTTATCTTATATCGCCACGAATACACGAATATTTTTGTTGTAGAACGAGGGTTATTTTATTGTTGAAAAACTATTTATTCTTTATTTAGGCTTATTATATTTTAATGTTTTCCTATAAACTTTCTCCTTTGGGGAAATGTCCGAAGGACAAAGGTGCTTTTACCTCATGCCTTTCATAGCCTGCATCATAGCTTTTCCTTTGCCACCTTGCATCATCTTCATCATCTTGCTCATCTGGTCAAATTGTTTTAATAACTGATTCACTTCTTGAACGGATGTACCAGATCCTTTACCAATACGTTTTTTTCTACTGGCATTTATAACAGATGGATTGGTTCTCTCCAAAGGAGTCATAGAATGAATGATGGCTTCTATACCTTTAAAGGCATCATCATCAATATCTATATCTTTCATCATTTTTCCAGCACCAGGAATCATTCCAATAAGGTCTTTCATATTCCCCATTTTCTTGATTTGTTGAATCTGTTTTAAGAAATCATCAAACCCAAATTGATTCTTGGCAATTTTCTTTTGAATTTTTCTAGCTTCCTCTTCATCATATTGCTCCTGAGCTCTTTCAACAAGGGACACAACGTCTCCCATTCCTAGAATTCTGTCAGCCATACGTGCTGGATAAAACACATCAATAGCTTCCATTTTCTCACCTGTACCAATAAACTTAATGGGTTTATTAACTACAGATTTAATAGAAATTGCTGCTCCACCCCTAGTATCACCATCTAATTTTGTTAAGATAACACCATCGAAATTCAAAACATCGTTAAAGGCTTTTGCAGTATTAACAGCATCTTGACCTGTCATAGAATCCACAACAAATAAGGTTTCCTGTGGTTCGATAGCTTTATGAATGTTAGAAATTTCGGTCATCATGGCTTTATCTACAGCTAAACGACCAGCAGTATCTATAATTACAACATTAAATCCATTGGCTTTTGCATAAGCCAAACCAGCCTTTGCTATTGCTACTGGATCTGAATTGCCCTTATCGCTAAAAACCTCGACATTGATTTGGTCTCCAACTACATGCAATTGGTCTATAGCTGCAGGACGATAAACATCACATGCTACTAATAATGGTTTTTTTGTTTTTTTATTTTTAAGGTAATTTGCCAGTTTCCCAGAAAAGGTAGTTTTACCCGAACCTTGTAATCCAGACATTAAAATAATACTAGGATTTGCAGATAAATTAAGCCCTTCTGCATCGCCTCCCATAAGTTCAGTTAATTCATCTTTTACAATTTTAACCATTAACTGTCCTGGCTGAAGGGTTGTTAATACATTCTGTCCAAGTGCTTTTTCTTTTACACGAACTGTAAATTCTTTAGCAATTTTAAAGTTAACATCGGCATCTAAAAGCGCTCTTCTAACTTCTTTTAAGGTTTCAGCAACATTGACTTCGGTTATACTTCCGTGACCTTTTAAGACGTGTAACGCTTTATCTAATTTTTCGCTTAAATTATTAAACATATATCTTGTAATTTTTAAAGTGGCAAATTTAAGGATTTGCTATGTATTAATAAAGGGATGCTGTTATTTTAATTAAATAAAAAAAACAAGAATATTAAATGTTGTATTTCTTTAAACTATGAAGGATAACTTATTTACACTAAAGCTTTGATATTGGCATAAGAATTTTCTAGTGCCTGAAGTGTTTTTTCTTTATCTAACCATGCAACTTTGGTAATCCCTTCATCTTCTTGAGGTTCTAGTTTACCTGCATAAGTAGTTCTCATTTCAAACCAATAGGTAATTTTGATTCTATTTCTACCATTTCGTCTAAATATATGATAGGTTGTTTCTAGTGGTTTTGTTATTTGTAATCCTTTAACACCAGTTTCTTCTTCAACTTCTCGAATAGCAGTTTTTTCTATAGCCTCTCTTTTTTCTGCCTTTCCTTTAGGCAAATCCCATTTATCATTTCTATAAATAAATAAAATCTCTCCTTTTTCATTATATGCTTTTCCTCCACCAGCAATAACATTTGGCAACTTTTTTAAAAATTTTTTTAAAAGCTTGTTTTCGTTTTTATGAATGAGTCTAACTTCTTTTAACGATGTTGAATTAAGCTCTCTAATAACTTTATTTAAGTTAACAGAACTTAGAAAATAATTTTTAAACCCTTTTTCTTTTTCAACCTTAGTGGTTAATATAATTGGTTTATCGTTAACAAAAACTTTATGCATGATATGTTTTAAAGCAATTTTGTTTTGTAAAAATATCAAAATTTAATTCATAACAATAGTTTTCATTATTAATTATAAATACATTTTCAAATTATAATTTTAATTAAAAAAGTGTAATTTTGCGCTTATGATTTTCAACAAACATACAGCAAGAAAAACTGCAGAAGTTTTATTGCAAATAAATGCTATTAAACTAAGTCCAAAAGAACCATTTACTTGGGCATCAGGATGGAAGTCGCCAATATATTGCGACAACAGAATTATCTTATCATATCCAACTATTCGAAATTATGTTCGCGAAACAATGGCGAAACAAATTGAGAAGCAGTATGGTAAACCAGATGTTATTGCTGGTGTTGCAACAGGCGCAATTGGAATTGGTATGTTAGTTGCCGAGTATTTAAATGTCCCTTTTATTTATGTAAGACCTGAAGCTAAATCGCATGGTAGAAAAAACCAAATAGAAGGTCATATAGAAAGTGGTCAAAATGTAGTAGTTGTTGAGGATTTAATTAGCACTGGAAAAAGTAGTTTAAATGCTGTAAAGGCATTAAAAGATGCTAATCTTAACGTAAAAGGAATGATAGCCATTTTTTCTTATGGATTCGAAATAGCTGATAATAATTTTGAAAAAGAAAACATCATACTAAATACTTTAAGCAATTACCAAAGCTTATTAGACCAAGCATTAGAAACTAATTATATTTCACAAAAAGAATTAGAAACATTATCTAATTGGAATGCCAATCCAAGTGAATGGAACGCTAATTGATAATTACAACATAAAAAACATGAATTTAGAATCTCCTACTGTAACAGTAAACAAATCACCAGAAAACGTCTTTAACTTTTTATCTGATGTAAAGAATTTTGAAAAATTAATGCCTGAAAACATTAGTAAATTTGAAGTTTTAGACAACGATAAGTTTTTATTTGCTTTAAAAGGTATGCCAGAAATTATTCTTAAGAAAAAAGAATTAGTTGCTCCAAATAAAATTGTGTTAGGTGCTGCTGGTGGTAAAATAGATTTTTCTTTAACTGGAATAATCTCAGAATTAGAATCTGAAAAAAGTGACGTTCAATTAATTTTTGATGGTGAATTTAATGCCATGATGGCAATGATGATAAAAGGGCCTATCTCTAAATTCATAGAAACTTTAGCCAACAATATTCCTACTTCTATTTAATATAGAAGCGTAACTTCTTTTAAATCGAATTCTTTAATAATGTTATCTTCAAGCAAGACTTGCAATTTCCCAGAATTTGAAACCGATTTTATAAAACCAGAAAACAAAGTACCTTCAGCATCTTTAAATGTTGAAGGTTTATCTTTTCTAAACAATAAACTCTCATACCTTTCTTTTATTTGCTGGTAGTTTCCATCTTTTAAAAGCTTAATATATTTCGTTAAATATTCTATAATAGCTAGTAATACTTCTTCCAAACTAAAAAGTTTACCTGTTAATAAATGTAAGGATGAAGCATTAGGCAAACTATTAAAATCTTTTTGGTTAACATTCAAGCCAACACCTATAATGCTTGCTTTTAATTGATTTTGTTTTATGACATTTTCAATTAAAACACCACATACCTTCTTGTTTTCTGACAAAATGTCGTTAGGCCATTTGATGCTTAATTTTGGAATAGAAAACTGTTCAAGAGCTTTAATTATTGAAAGAGAAGTTACCATACTTATATAAAAACTTTGCTCAACTGTAAGAAATGAAACATCTTTAAACACACTAAACATCAGGTTTTTTGCATTATCAGAAAGCCAAGTTGTTCCCATTTGACCTCTACCTTGAGTTTGATAATTTGCCACTACTATGGTATCATCTGCAATAAACTCTTCCATAATTAACTGCTTTAAATAGCTGTTTGTAGAGTCGATGGCATTAAGTTTGATTATACGCATAATAAATAGTTATATTCGTACTGTAAAATCTTATGAAAATTTTAGAGTATAAAGAACTTAAAAATAATAACTTTGCACAAATTAAAAATCATTAATGGCGAAAAAAGAATCTAACGCAGACCAACTAATAACAACTATAATAAGTGGAATTGAAGATGTAAAAGGAAAAGACATCAATATTCTAGATTTAAGAGATATAGAAAATACGGTTTGCGACTACTTTATTATTTGCGAAGGTACTTCCAACACACAAGTTAATGCCATTGTAAATTCCATTCAGAAAAAAGTTAGTAAAGAATTAAAAGATAAACCTTGGCATATTGAAGGAGAAGACAATGCCGAATGGGTTTTAATGGATTATGTTAATGTTGTGGTACATGTATTTCAGAAACACATAAGAGTATATTACGACATTGAAAGCCTTTGGGGAGACGCAAAAACAACAATAGTTGAAACAAATTATTAAAAGAATTAATGGCAGATAAGAAAAAAATTAATCCTAAAAAACCTAAATTCAGTCCTTACTGGATTTATGGAATTATTATAGCTGTATTTTTAACAATGCAATTGTTTAGTGGTAGTAGTTTTCAAGACTCAAGTCCTACTACTCCTTCGCAATTCATGACTTATTTAAAAGATGGCGATGTTGAAAAAGTAGAAATTGTAAATAGACGTGAAGCTAAAGTATATTTAACGGCAGAAGCTGAGCAGAAAGAAATTCATAAAAAATCAAAACCTACATCTTTGTTGCCTTCTGCAACCAGAATGCCTAATTATAAATTCGAATTTGGAGATCTTCAAAATTTTGAAGACGAAATTTCAAAAGTAATTAGCGAAGAGAATCTAGACCCAAAACCAAAAGTAGAATATAAAACTGAACAGAACCTTTGGGGAGATTTCCTAATTGGTTTATTACCATTTATCTTATTAATTGGAGTTTGGATATTTATTATGCGGCGAATGTCTGGTGGTGGAGCTGGAGGTGGTGGAAGCCAAATATTTAATATTGGTAAATCTAAAGCGAAACTATTTGACGAAAACACAGAAGTTAAAACAACTTTTAAAGACGTAGCTGGATTAGAAGGTGCAAAAGAAGAAGTTCAAGAAATTGTAGATTTCCTTAAAAACCCAGAAAAATACACGTCTTTAGGTGGTAAAATTCCAAAAGGTGCTTTATTAGTAGGATCTCCAGGAACTGGAAAAACCCTATTAGCAAAAGCAGTAGCGGGAGAAGCCAAGGTGCCTTTCTTCTCGTTGTCTGGATCAGATTTCGTAGAAATGTTTGTTGGTGTTGGTGCTTCTAGAGTTAGAGACCTTTTTAAACAAGCAAAAGAAAAATCTCCAGCTATTATATTTATCGATGAGATAGATGCTATTGGTCGTGCTAGAGGCAAAAACAACTTTTCTGGCTCTAACGATGAAAGAGAAAACACACTTAACCAGCTTTTAACTGAAATGGATGGTTTTGGTACAAATACAAATGTTATTGTACTAGCTGCTACTAACAGAGCAGATGTTTTAGATAAAGCTCTTATGCGTGCAGGACGTTTTGATAGACAAATATTTGTAGATCTTCCAGATGTTCGTGAACGTAAAGAAATTTTTGAAGTTCATTTAAGACCTCTTAAAAAAGCTAAAGATTTAGATATCGATTTTCTTGCAAGACAAACACCAGGATTCTCCGGTGCAGATATAGCTAATGTTTGTAACGAAGCTGCGCTAATTGCAGCCAGACAAGGTAAAAAAGCAGTAGATAAACAAGATTTCTTAGATGCTGTAGATAGAATTGTTGGTGGTTTAGAAAAGAAAAACAAAATCATGACAGTTGCCGAAAAGAAAGCCATTGCTTATCATGAAGCTGGTCATGCTACCGTTAGTTGGATGTTAGAACATGCAGCTCCTTTGGTAAAAGTAACTATAGTTCCTCGTGGTCGCTCATTAGGTGCCGCATGGTATTTACCAGAAGAAAGATTGATTGTGCATCCAGAACAAATGTTAGACGAAATGTGCTCTGCTCTAGGTGGTCGTGCTGCTGAAAAAGTTATTTTCAATAGGATTTCTACAGGTGCTTTAAGCGATTTAGAAAAAGTAACTAAACAAGCTAGAGCTATGGTAACTATATATGGCCTAAGCGACAAAGTTGGCAACTTAACGTATTACGATTCTTCTGGACAAAACGAATATGGTTTTACGAAACCTTATAGCGAAAAAACAGCAGAATTAATTGATAAAGAAATTTCAGATATCATTGAAGAACAATACCAAAGAGCCGTTAAACTTCTTGAAGAAAATAGAGATAAATTAACGCTATTGGCTGAAGTTTTACTTGAAAAAGAAGTTATTTTTAAAGATAATTTAGAGAAAATTTTTGGAAAAAGACCTTTTGAAAAAGAAGAGCTTGTTGAAGACAGCAAAAAACTTGTAAAAGAAGACGAAATAGAAGAAGTAAAATCTGATACAGATAAATCTGAAGACAAATAAATTCCTTAATTATATTTGTTAAGGTTTAGTAAAAATCTTAAATTAACCCATTGGTTAGTTTAAGATTTTTTATATTTGAAAAAAAGCCTACTATACTTAGATTAATAGCAATAACTTAAATGAGTCTTTTTAGAAAACTTTTTAGTTCCAAATCTGAAAAATCAGAAGAAGAATTAAAGTCAAATGAGAGAGGCAAATACATGCCAGAAATAAAACTACCAGTAGATGAAAGGTTTACTATAAACTTTAAAACTAATGGTGGAAAGTTCTTGTATTGTGAAAATTTAGATGAAATTTATAATTCCCTAAATAATATAATCGAAGAGAATAGCTGGCAAGAAAAAAAGGTGCTCTTCCTTGACAAAAACATGGAAGATAAATTTAAAAACTTTAATCTTTCTAAATCTAATTCTATAAATAATGCTACTTTTTTTCTTACAACCTGCGAAAATTTAATAGCAGATGATGGTTCATTATTAATTTCATCTAGACAAATAGCCGAAAAAAAATTAAAAGAACTCCCAGATCATTTTATAGTTTTTGCAACTACTAGCCAGATTGTTGAAAATATTGGCGAAGGGCTTAGAGTTATTAAATCTAAGAACAAAAAACAAATCCCTACAAACATTACAACTATAAAACATTTTAAATCTTTAGAAGAGAAAGACTTTATGACATATGGTAGTAGTTCAAAAAACTTATATTTACTACTATTAGAAGACCTTTAGAATGAAAGAAATTCTTGTAAGATCCTTTTCTGGCTTATTGTACGTGACGTTACTTGTAATTTCACTAATTAATGAACATGCGTTCATTATTTTATTTTTTGCCTTTGGCTTAATCTGTTTAGCCGAATTTAAGAAATTAATCCAATACAAATCTTTCATTCCCTTTATTGTCTTTACCATTTTATATCTAATTTTTGGTTATTGGCAATTTGTTATGAATTCTAAACAGGGGTTAACTGAAGCCACACAAATACTTCAAGTTATTACCATTTTTGTGCAATTATTTTTAATTAAAGATTTATTTACCGAAAAAAACATTCCACTTTTTATTTCAAAAAAAATAATTATTACCACATTTTATCTTTCAAGTGGGTTTATATTTTTAGTATTAATTGCCAATTACAACCACACATTTAGTCCTTTAATATTATTAGGATCTTTTATTTTAGTCTGGACTAATGATACTTTTGCTTATTTAGTGGGTAAGAATTTTGGAAAGCAGAAGCTTTTCCCAAGTATATCTCCAAAAAAGACTGTAGAAGGATTTTTAGGAGGATTATTTTTTGCATCCATTGCAAGCTATTTTATTGCTACCTTTACAGAAACTAATTTATCTTTTTCAAATTGGTTAATATTAAGTATCATAATTAGTGTTTTTGGAACCCTAGGCGATTTAATAGAGTCCAAATTCAAACGCCAAGCCAATGTTAAAGATAGTGGTATAATTATGCCAGGACATGGTGGATTGTTAGATAGGTTTGACAGTATTATTTTTGCTGCACCTTTTATTTATTTGTTTTTACGTATTTTAAATTATGTTTCATAAAGAAGGCCATAAAATTATATTAGTAACACTTATAATAGTAGTTGCTTTATTTCTACTTACAGATAGTTTTGTAACTATTACTTGGTTAAGTACATTATTAATGATTGTTTATTTAGTTTTTTTAATTCTAATATTACAATTCTTTAGAAATCCTAAACGCTTTACACATAGAAATGCAGACACAGTAGTTTCTCCTGTAGATGGAAAAGTAGTTGTAATAGAAGAGGTATTTGAAAAAGAATTTTTTAATGAAAAACGACTGCAAGTAAGTATATTCATGTCTCCAATTAATGTACACGTAACCAGACATCCTATTGGTGGAAAAGTTGTTTTTAGCAAATATCATAAAGGAAAATACTTAGTAGCTTGGCACCCAAAAGCTAGCGAAGAAAACGAACGCACAACTGTAGTTGTTGAAAATGAAACTTACGGAAAAGTTCTTTATAGACAGATTGCAGGTGCATTAGCAAAACGCATTGTTAATTACGCTAAAGTAGATCAAACGGTTTTACAAGGTGAAGATTCTGGATTTATTAAATTTGGTTCTAGGGTAGATTTATTTCTACCATTAGATACAAATATTAAAGTTGAACTCAATCAAAAAGTACGTGGTGGCGAAACTGTCGTTGCCGGAAAATAATGACTTTAGAAGAATTAGATATCGCATTTAAAGAAGCAGTAGATCGAATTAACGATCATACAGATCCTTTTCCAGCAGATTTATTATTACGCTTATATGCTTACTATAAAAAAGCCACGAATGATTATAGTAGACCTAGTAGTAGTAAACCACTAATTACTGCATTTAAAACAAATGCACTGTTTCAAATTCAAAACATTTCCGAAGATGAAGCAAAACAAACCTATATAGATCTTGTAAACAACTACTTTCTTTATAGAAAGTAGATTCAATATTCAGTAGCAGTGTTCAATGCTCATTTGGCATTTGTAAAACTAATCGTGCTTTAAGTATAAAAATAGAAGTTGAATCCTCTGATAACTAATTCAAAACAATTTCTCTTTTTCTTTTTTCCAAATATTTTGCACTTAATTCTATTTATCCAACACAAACTCAAGTGGCATTCCAATAGATCCATTTGGAAAACTAATTCCTAGTAAAGCTGAAATGGTTGGAGCAATATCTACAATGTCTGTTCTTCTAAAAGTAGAACCCTGTACAATCCCTTTTCCGAAGAATAATAAAGGCACGTGTGTATCATAATTAAAACCTGAATGATGATCTGTTCCTGTTCGATTCCAATGTGTATCTTTAAAGATAGCAGGTTTGTATATAAATAATACCTCACCAGATCTTTTTTGATTGTGTCCATTTGCCAACATATTTTCTACATAACCATAAGAGTTTTCTAATATATTTATCTCTGAAGTAATAAACACTTTGTCAATTAAATCGTATTTTAGTAAAGCATTTGCAGCAGTTATTTTTATCGATTGAAGATCTAAACTCTTTTTTTCGATTAAGGCATGATCAAAAAACAACTGATTATTAGCTCTACTTAACACCAAATTTTCTACTCCATAATTTTTTTCTAAAAGCTCATTTATATCATCAAACATGGCACTTTCATCAAAAAGTCCTGCTGGAATTTTCTCAGAAGTTAAATATGCAGGCACATCTTGAGCTCCATGATCTGAAGTTAAAAAAACGGTGTATTGTCCTAGGCCAACTTTTTCATCTAAAGCTTTAAATAATCTTTCCAAGTCTAAATCCAAACGCAAATATGTATCCTGAGTTTCTTTTGCATTTACTCCATAATCATGACCAATTTTATCCGTACTAGAATAGCTAATAGTTAGTATATCTGTATTTTCATCTTGCCCTAATTTCTCACCATCAATCGCAGCAAGAGCAAAATCTGTCGTCAAATTATTTCCATAAGGCGACTCAGCAATTATTTTAAAATTTCCATTTAAACTTTTTATTCCTTCTAAATCATATGGAAATGTAGCAGATTCTTTTCCATTAAGAATTCTTTCAAAAGAATTTAAATCAATCCCACTTTCTGTATAAGATTCAATAGGATAAAGTGTATTCCATTCTTTAAAATAAGATTCTGTTATAGAAGATGCATTAAACTCTTTTACCCATTTAGGAAGCTCTTTCATATAAAAAGTACTTGTTACCCAATTTCCTGTGCCATTATTTTCATAATCCAACCAAAAAGCAGCATTAGCAGTATGTCCTGCAGGCAAAACAGCCCCTCTGTCTTTTATTGAAATTCCAATGGTTTTTCCTCTCATCTGAGTAAATAATCGGTTTTCATCAGCAAATGTAGTTGCTACCATTCGTTGTGGAGACATTTGTCCAGACTCATTATCGGCTCCAACAGTTTGGTAACTGGCATCATCTACACAAGACACATCTGCATTTAGATTTTTATCAAACCATCTATTTCCTATGATCCCATGATATTTAGGAGTAGTTCCTGTAAAAATAGAAGCATGTCCAGGACCAGTTTTTGTAGGCATATAATTAAAATGATTGTTTTTACAGTTAAATCCTTCACGCATCATACGTTTAAAACCACCTTCACCATATTTAGAATAAAATCTCGTTAAATAATCATAACGCATTTGGTCCACTACAATGCCAACAATAAGTTTTGGGTTTTTTTGTGAAATGGAAGAATTTTGAGTATAAACAACTGTTTCGTTTTGAGACTTACCAGAAACACTTATTATAAAAAGGCTAAGAACAAGAAGTACTTTTTTCATTTTAGGGAAACTAATTAAAGTTCAAAAATAGGCATTTTAAAACATCATAATTTAAAATTAAGGTTAAAAAAGTCTTAGTTTTTTATACTTTAGCAGGAACAAATTAATTTATGACATACCTTCATAATATTGGTGCTTATTTTATAATGATTAAAGATATGTTTCGCAAACCTACCAAATGGTCTGTGATGAAAACACTTATCTTTAAAGACATTGACGATTTAATAATTGGTTCGCTTGGAATTGTAGCCTTTATCTCTTTTTTCGTTGGTGGCGTTGTTACCATTCAAACAGCTTTAAATATTACCAGCCCTTTAATTCCAAAATACTTAGTTGGTTTTGCAACCAGACAATCTGTTATTTTAGAGTTTGCACCAACTTTTATCTCCATTATTATGGCTGGAAAAGTTGGTTCTTTTATCACTTCCAGTATTGGAACCATGCGTGTTACCGAACAAATTGATGCGCTTGAAGTTATGGGGATAAATGCTATTAATTATTTAGTTTTTCCAAAATTTATTGCTTTAATGCTGTATCCTTTTGTAATATCAATTGCTATGTTTTTAGGAATTATTGGTGGAATGGCTGCTTGTATTTATGGCGGATTTAGTACACTAGACGATTATATTACTGGTATTCAAATGGATTTTATTCCCTTTCATGTAACCTATGCTTTTATAAAAACCTTTGTTTTTGCTTTTTGTTTAGCAACTATTCCATCGTTTCATGGTTATTTTATGAAAGGTGGTGCTCTGGAAGTTGGAAAAGCTAGTACCACTGCCTTTGTTTGGACAAGCGTGGTTATAATTCTTTTAAACTATATACTAACTCAATTATTACTAAGCTAATGATAGAAGTTAAAAACTTAAACAAATCCTTTGGTGATGCACATGTATTAAAAGGCATTTCTACTTCTTTTGAAAATGGAAAAACTAGCTTAGTTATCGGACAAAGTGGCTCTGGTAAAACAGTTTTTTTAAAATGTTTATTAGGTCTATTTTATCCTGAAGAAGGAACCATCTCTTATGATGGCAAAATTTATTCTGAATTAAATAGCGATGAAAAAAGAGATTTACGTTCTGAAATGGGAATGGTATTTCAAGGATCTGCTTTATTTGATTCTATGACCATTCTAGAAAATGTCATGTTTCCATTACGCATGTTTACAAAACAAAATAAAAGCGAAATGGAAGATCGTGCAGATTTTGTTTTAAAACGTGTAAATCTGGCCGATGCACATTATAAAATGCCAAGCGAAGCTTCAGGAGGTATGCAAAAACGTGTGGCCATTGCTCGTGCCATTGTAAATAAACCTAAATATTTATTTTGCGATGAACCTAATTCTGGTTTAGACCCAAAAACTGCTATTGTTATAGATAATTTAATTCAAGAAATTACTGAAGAGTATAACATAACTACGGTTATAAACTCTCACGACATGAATTCGGTTATGGAGATAGGTGAAAAAATTGTCTTTCTAAAAGATGGTTTAAAAGCTTGGGAAGGCTCCAAAGAAACCATTTTTAAAACAGACAACAAGGTGGTTACCGATTTTGTTTACTCGTCTGAGCTATTCAAAAAAGTACGCCAAATGTATTTGGAGGAAAGGCAATAGACTTTAAAATTATTGTTTTGAATTTAATTCTTCAGCGATAATTTCTTGCAATCTTAGAATTTTTGATTCAATTTTCTGTTTAGCACGAAATCGAACGAAGTAATTTTCAAATTTTGCAGCCTGTATCATCTTCAAAAATGCATCATCAGCCTTCATTTTAATAAAATCATCCTGGGTTATATTGAATGTCGTTAAGTAATAACGATTCTCATCATTCAACCACTCACAATATTTTAAAAGCATAGGTTGAATAAAATTCTCTTTAAAAGAAATTCTTTCAATTTCATACTGTTTATAATATGGGTAGGTAGATTCATATAAATCTGAAATAGCTATACGTAAACTATCATTAACAACTAACTCCACACCTTTTGAAGTCAATAATTCATAACCACTTTTGTTAGGATTAAAATGTGGTGCTACTTTAACTTTAGCAACATTGTAGTTAAATTTTTCAGAAGGCTCGTCATGATTTTTTAAATATTCTACAACCTCAATTGATGCCATATTTACGCTATCCATTACAGAAATATCCTCTCTAATTTCTATTAAATCGAAAGAAAGATTTGATTGAATTTCTTTTAAAATCTTAACCTCTAAGTCTCGTTGTTGCCTTTCGTTATTCCAGTTATTTATTTGCAGTGCTATTAAAATCCCTATAACTACTAAAATGATTTCGCCAATAGCATACAATAGGTATTTGTTAAATCTGTTCTCCAACAAGAATTTATGACGAATTTTACGAAATAATTTTATCATCTAATGACCTACATTAATTAACACTTTTTACAACTAATGTATCTAATTTAAGTTTCACTTTTAGCCAACGTTCTAATTTTGCTTGGTCTTTATCAATATCTGCTTTCTTTACTTTTTCTTTATTCCAAGTAACTAGAAATTCTGGAATGGTATCTGAGGTTTTAAAGTTAGAATGAATACGATTAGCATAACTAAATGTTTCTATGTTTTCGTAATTGATTTGTACCTCCTGAAGCACATCATTAAATGGAATGGTATTTTTTTCTAAAACAGACAAGGTTCTTAAACGATTTTCAAGAAAGGCAATCTTTTGGGTCTGCGACATTAAATCAACGGAATCTCGAAAACGCAATTGTTCCATATATTTCATATTATCATATTGTTCTACTTTACTCTGGTTAAATATAATATCGGTATTTACTAGAGCAGGATAAGCATCTTTTCTGTGTTTTATCAAATCTATTGTAGACTGAGGTACTTCTCCAAGACCATAGGTATTAAATTCTATAGAAGAACCTTTGGCATCATATTTAAAAATCACGTTCTTTTTAATGTACTCGTAATCTTCTAACCCATTTAATTCATTTTCCACATAACTTCTTGCATCCACATAAAAGTTACTCTCTCTCAACACCTCAACAAAGGTCCAAACAGCAGGTATCATAACAACTACGGCTAATAACGATGCTATTCTAGCAATAAATTTCCGTTTTTTAGAATTTGCATATTTAAGCATTGGAAAACGCAATACCTTTAAAACTATAAAAGTTGCTAAAGCAATAAATATGGTATTTATAACAAATAAATACATAGCTCCAAAAAAGTATGGCCAATTAGCTTTTGCCAAACCATATCCTGCAGTACACAAAGGTGGCATTAAGGCTGTAGCAATAGCTACACCAAAAATAACCGAAGCTATGGTTCCTTTTTTAGTACGAGCAATCATTAAGGCAGAACCACCAAAAAAGGCAATAAGAACATCTCGAATATCTGGTTTAGTTCTTCCTAAAAGCTCTGAAGTATCTTCACTTAATGGAAACAACCAGAAAAACAAATAAGCCGTTAGCAAACTTAAAACAATCATGGTTGCTAAGTTTATTAACGATTTTTTCATAGTGTCAATATCGTTTACAGCAACCGATAGTCCAATCCCTAAAATCGGACCCATTAAAGGAGAAATTAACATGGCTCCAATAACAACTGCAGTAGAATTGGCATTCAATCCTATGGATGCTACAAAAATAGAACAAACTAAAATCCAAGCTGTAGCTCCTTTAAATGGAATATCTTTTTTTATGGCTTCAATAGTTTCATCTCGATCTGTATCTTCTCTAAAGTCTAATAGTTCTTTTAAAAACTTTTTAATATTTTTAAACAAGCCCTTGGCATCTTTAGATACAGCTTTTTTCGAATCTTCTACAGCTTGATTTTTCTTAGCCTCGTCTTCAGAAAAATTGAATTTACTTTCTTCCATGTAATTTATTTTTAAATCAACGTGCGAATATATAAATAAAAACGATTGATTATTTTATTGTAATTTTTTCTTGTAAAATATAATTTAATCTCTTAACCTAAGTCATCACCATAGGTGTCTTTTACTTTATTTAATACTATTTTAATGTCTTGTTCTTTTGATTTTGGGTAGATTAACAATACCTCATCTTTATCGACTATAATATAATCTTTCAAACCATCTATAACAACAACTTTGTCTGCTTTGGTTCGAATCATATTACCAGAAGCATCTTCTAATAAAGTTCTAGCATGAACCACAGCATTTTGATTTGGGTCTTTTTCTAATTTATCATATAAACTTCCCCAAGTACCTAAATCGTTCCAATCGAAAGTTGCTGGAATAACATAGACATTTTTAGAAGTTTCCATAATTGCATAATCTACCGATATGTTTTCTGCTTTTTCATAGTATTCATTTATAAAATCGCTTTCTCCTTCAGTATTATAAACTGAAATGCCTTTTTCAAAAAGTCGATATAAATTCTGTTGATTCTTTTTAAACGCTTCAACTACATGTGTTACATGCCACATAAAAATACCTGCATTCCACAAAAAATTCCCTTGCTCTAAAAACTGATTGGCTGTTTCATAACTTGGTTTTTCACGAAATTGAATAACCTGCTTGATGTCTTTCTCAAAACTGAGATTATATTCTATATAACCATAACCAGTATTTGGAAATGTTGGTTTAATCCCCAAAGTCATCAAAGCATCATTTTTTGAACAAAAGTCAAAAGCTTGTTGCACGTTATCTGTAAATGCCTGTTCATCTTCAATCCAATGGTCGCTAGGCGCAACAATCATAACAGCATCTGGGTTTTCTTTCTGAATTTTTAAGGACGCATACAAAATACATGGAGCCGTATTTCGCATAGCAGGTTCCAGAACCACTTGACGCATTGTAACTTCTGGTAATTGCTCGAATACTAGATCGTTATATCTCTCATTAGTTAAAATAAAGATGTTTTCTTTAGGAATTAGTTTAGCTAACCGATAAAATGTTTTTTGAATTAAAGTCTCTCCAGTTCCAAGCATGTCGTGAAATTGTTTTGGAAAATCTCGTGTACTTACAGGCCAAAATCTAGAGCCAACACCTCCAGCCATTAGAATAGCGTAATAATTTTTGTTCATCAAAACTTGTTTTGTTTCCGTGAAAACGGAAATCTATTAAAATTCCTATCCGTTATTGCTAGATGTCACACTTAGCCTGCCCTGAGCGTAGTCGAAGGGTCGAAGTGCATCACTGGCAATCTATTGTATTTGTCATTGCAAGACCTTTAGGTCGTGGCAATCTGTTCCATTAAAATGAATATTGTTTAATCAGATTCCATTTTAATGTTCCAACAACTCTACTTCTGCGTTTGGGTTGAAAAGATACAATTTTCCTGTACTTATTTCAACACATTCTATACGTTTTGTCCTTGTGTTCCCTTTTTTAAAAATTTTTCCATTGTAAAGTTTAAATTTTGTTCCTAAAGGAATTTCAAAAACAAAAGTTTTATTATTTGGTGCATCAAATTGTTTTAAAGCCAGTGATAATTTAGCATCTGTATCGCTACTCGCTTTCGGGTTTTTAAAATGTTTTGCTAAAAGTGGTAATAAATCGCTTGGAAATATGTCAGGATTTAAAAAAGGCAACATCAATCTTTGAAAGGTAAATTTCCATTCCTTTCCATGTGGTTTTATAAATTTACCAAAAGTATTATAAGCTTCAAAATGAGCAATTTCATGAATTAATGTAATTAAAAAGCGATATGTATTTAAGTTTGAATTAACGGTTATTTGGTGCTTTCCATTGGGCAATCGCTTATAATCACCATGTCTTGTTTTCCGTTCATGTTTCACTTTAACAGTTAAATAATCGTGTTGCAAAAGTGTCATTACTTGTGTTAAAGCTTTTTCAGAAATAAATGGTTTTAAGGTTTGCTGCATATTGCAAAAATAGACTTTTATTTAATTTTAATTGAAACATTTTGTGCATTGAAAATTAACTAATATCACATTAATTTGTGGTGGATTTTAAAGTAAAAATCAGATTTTTATAGAAATTTTAAGCAATCATAAAACATTTTTATTACTTTCACTTTTTCAAATATCAAATCTTAAAATGAAAAATTTAATCTATTCGGTAGCTGCACTTTGCTTGCTATTTATTTCTTGTTCTGAGGATCCAGATGATAAATTAATTGAACAATGTACAACGCCAACAAATATTCAAATTAGCGAGATTAATTCAGAAACAGCTACCATTACTTGGGAAGATAACAATACCACAGCTACCTATGCTTTAGAATATGGCCTATCCGGTTTTGAATTAGGTTTTGGTGAAATATTAGAAACTTCAGAAACCACGGCAATTTTAATAGGTTTAGAAGCTAACACAAGTTACGATGTATATATACAATCTGTATGTCTCGACAATGTAAGTATGCAAACAGAAGTAACAACTTTTACAACAGCCTCTCCGTTAGTAATTCCTGAGTTTTTGCCTAACTTATCAGATCTTAATTTATTTACAGAAAACTTAAACGATTTAATACCTAGCGATCGAGCCTTTATTTATAATTTAAATACAACACTTTTTACAGATTACGCACATAAACAACGTATTCTAGCTTTGCCAGAAGGCACGTCTATGGAGTATGTAGATGATGGTTTTCCAATATTCCCAGATAATACGGTTATGGCAAAAACCTTTTACTATTTTAATAATGAAAGAGACGAATCTGAAGGAAAAATACTTATTGAAACTAGACTTTTAATTAAAAAAAATGGCCTCTGGGAACTAGGTAACTATAAGTGGAATGCAGCTCAAACAGATGCTGTTTTAGACAACACGACTAGCACAGTTCCAATTAGCTATGAAGACATCAATGGAACAACGGTAAGTATAAATTATGAAATTCCTTCTGCTCAACAATGTATTGATTGCCATAATAGCAGTAATGTAATTTCACCAATAGGACCAAGATTAAGAGCTTTAAATGGAAACAATCAACTAGAAGAATGGATTTCGAATAATAGCTTAACTGGTTTATCAGATCCGTCTCAAGTAACCGTATTACCAGATTGGGAAGATGCTGTAAATTATTCTTTAGAACAACGTGCCAGAGCCTATTTTGATATGAATTGCGCTCATTGCCACTCTGAAGGTGGTTTCTGTGGAGACCAATCTTATTTAAGACTATCTTACAACACGCCATTGTCTGAATCTTATATTTTTGAAGACAGGTTAAACATTGACACCAGAATGTCATTCTATTACCAAGGCGTAAGCATGCCTTTAATTGGAACAACCATGATGCATCCTGAAGGATACGATTTAATAAGTCAGTATCTAGACACACTTTAAAAAATTAACAATGTTAAAAAAATTAATCCTCTGGGTTTTTGCCTTGAGGATTTTTTTTTGATTAAACCTTTCTACTTTTAATAGGTCTTATAGATATAATTCTTAAAAAATTAAAAGATGAAAAAAGTAATGGCAATCCTATTCTTTTCATTTTGCTTAATTGCGAATGCACAAGAAAAAAAAGAAAGAGCAAATAAAATGCAGGACTACATTCCTGAAGAAATGGCTCAAGTTCAAACCAAACAAATGACCTTAGATTTAGATTTAACTGAAACGCAACAAAAACAAGTTCAGCAAATAAATCTAAAAAACGCTCAAGAAAGAAAAGCGAAATATGAAGCCAAAGAGAAAGCTTCTAAAAATTCAGATAAAGAAAAGCCTTCTAAAGATGAACGACTTAAAATGAAAAACGAACATCTTGATCGTCAAATTGAAATGAAGAAAAAAATGAAAAACATTTTAAATGAAGATCAGTATAAAAAATGGGAAGAGATAACTAAAGATAAAAGAGAAAAACAAAAAGCTCAGATGCATCAAAAAAAGAAAATGCATCATTCTGAAAATAAATAATTTATTTTAAAAGTGGCTGTTTAAAAAGAGAATAAGCGTCATTCTGTATTCCTGCCTTATCGGCAGACAAGTATTTCAGGTTTTCATCTGTTCTTCAACCTGAACTTGTTTCAGTTTCTCTCAAGCAAAGGGAACGACAGATTAAATCTTTTTAAATAGCCACTTTCTTTTACAACAAACTGCAAACTTTATAACAAGCTGCAATGGTTTTATCTAAATCTTCATAGCTTAAAGCATCCGAAATAAACCACGTTTCAAAAGCACTTGGAGCAATATAAACGCCTTCATCTAACATGCCATGAAAGAAGGCTTTAAAACTATCGTTATTTCCTGTAGCTGCAGTCTCAATATCTTTAACTGCTGTTTCAGAAAAATGAACAGATATCATAGAACCTACACGATTTATGGTATGTTCAATTTTTAATTTTTCTAACACTTCAGACATTCCTTTATGTAAATAAGCTGTTTTTTCAGCCAAACGTTTATAGATATCTTTATCCTCATTTAATTCTGTAAGCATTGCTAATCCTGCTGCCATAGCTAACGGATTACCACTTAAAGTGCCTGCTTGGTAAACTGGTCCAAGTGGAGCTAAATGGTTCATTATTTCTGCGCGACCAGCAAATGCTCCTACTGGCAAACCTCCTCCTATTACTTTTCCAAAACAAACCAAGTCTGCTTCAACACCATATAATTCTTGTGCACCTCCTTTGGCAAGTCTAAAGCCTGTCATAACCTCATCGAAAACTAATAATATATCATTAGCATCACATAAAATTCTCAACTTTTGCAGAAAATCATCTTTAGGTGGAATACAACCCATATTTCCTGCTACAGGCTCTAAAATAATACAGGCAATCTCGCCCTTATTTGCTTCTATAAGGTCTTGAACATTCGAGATATCATTGTATCTAGCTAACAAGGTATCTTGTGCTGTGCCTTTAGTCACTCCTGGACTATTCGGACTTCCAAAAGTAACGGCTCCACTTCCTGCTTGTATTAAAAACGAATCGCTATGCCCATGATAACAGCCAGCAAATTTGATGATCTTGTCTTTTCCAGTATAACCTCTTGCTAGTCTAACAGCACTCATACAGGCTTCTGTACCAGAATTTACAAACCGTATTTTATCTATATTTGGAACCATAGAAACTGCTAATTGTGCAATTTTTGTTTCAATTTCAGTTGGCGTTCCAAAAGAAGTCCCTAGTTTCGTTTTTTCTATAATGGCATCAACCACTGGTTTGTATGCATGACCAAGTATCATGGGTCCCCAAGAATTTATATAATCGATGTATTGATTGTTATCTTCATCTATTAAATAAGCTCCTTTAGCTTTTTTTATAAAAACAGGTGTTCCTCCAACAGCTTTAAATGCTCTTACTGGCGAATTAACGCCACCAGGAATAACGGTTTCAGCTTCAGCAAACAAAGCACTACTTCTTTGATGTAACATGAAAATTTCTAGTATTTAATTAGATTTTACTATCAGAACATTTCCTATAGTCAAATCGTTTGAAGTTAAATTATTCATTTTTTTTAATTCATCAACAGTCGTGTTGTATCTTTTAGATAAAGAATACAACGTATCACCTTTAGCAATCAAATGTGTGTCTTCAGCTTTAACAGGTGCTTTTCTAGTCTTTTTATTACCTAAAACAGCTTCATCATATGTATAAAGTTGGTATCGCTCTATCAGACTAATTAATTTTTCCGGATATTTTTTATCAGTTGCATAACCTGCTGCTCTTAACTCTTTTGCCCAAGATTGATAATCGTCTATATCTAATTGAAATAGTTTCTGATAACGAGATCTACCAGTTAAAAATAATGAATGGTCTCGATAAGAATATTTAGCATCATTGTATTTTCTAAAACATTCTTGTGAAGCATCATCGTCATGATAAATTTTAGCTCCATTCCATTCGTGACATTTAATTCCAAAATGATTATTAGCTTCAACAGCTAAACGTCCTTTTCCTGAAGCCGATTCTAAAATCCCTTGAGCCAAAGTAATACTTGCAGGAATATGATACAAACGCATTTCTTCTTGGGCTATTCCACTAAATAAAGCAATATATTCTTCGGTTGAATTTGGAACTTTTACCGGAACTTCTTCAACAACAATCACTTCTACTGTTTCTTCTTTTGTTGGTGCTGGTTTCGTTCTAGGATCTATAACAACCCTTTCAGTTTTTGCTTTACTTTTATTACGTTTAGAACTCGTTTTTTTGCTAGAACCACAACTAAAAACAAAGACACTTAAAACAAAAAGTAAGATGAGTTTTTTCATTAATTTCAATTAATTATTGGTAAATTTTTACTTAATAATTTTGCATTCATTCCTTCTATTCCTTGTAATCCACCAGTATGGATTGCTAGAATTTTAGAATCTTTTGGAAAAAATCCTTTTCCCATTAAATCATAAATTCCAAACATCATTTTTCCAGTGTAAATTGGATCTAAAGGAATCCGATTGGTTGCTTTAAACCTATTAATAAAACTGACTAATTCAGTATTTATTTTGGCATAACCTCCAAAATGATAATCTGTAATTAAATCCCAATTAGATTTATTTGCAAACTTACTAATTTCTTCTTTTAAAAAATCACCTTTTAAGGCAGGAAATCCTAGAATTTTCTGCTCAGGCAAACTGGCATTTATTAGACCACTAATCGTGCCTCCTGTCCCAACAGGGCAACATATAAAATCGAAGGCTGTATCTGTTTCCGTTAAAATGGCTTCACATCCTTTTACTGCTAAATTATTAGTACCACCTTCAGGAATTAAATAAAAATCTCCATATTTTGCTTTTAATTTATCAATAAAATCTTCAGAGGTTTTATCTCTATAAACTTCTCTGGAAATAAAGTGAAAGTGCATACCTTGTTTTCTAGCAAAAGCTAAGGTTGGATTGTCTGTAATTTTATTAGCTAACTCTTCCCCTCGAATAATACCAATGGTCTTAAAACCAAATTCATGTCCTGCAGCTGCAACAGCAGCAATATGATTAGAAAATGCGCCTCCAAATGTCAGTAAGACGTTTTTATTTAACTGTTCGGCTTCAAGAAGATTGTACTTAAGTTTTCTGTATTTATTTCCGGAAATGAAGTGATGGTTTAAATAATCAGGTTTTAAATATACATGTTCTGCAACAAAAACATTGCTTTGGTCTATAATTTCAATCATTTTAACGAATTTAAAAACAGATACTTATAAAGTTTATAAATTTATGATATTTTTAGTAATTCAGTTAAAATTAAGAACAAATTAAAACTATAGCAATCATTTTAAACAAAACCCTCAACACGAATAAATTAAAGACCATATCTATGCTTTTTATAAAAGTATGGATGCTCTTGATATTTGGTTTAACTTATACAAGCTCCTTTAGCCAAACCATATTACTGGATCCTTTAGGTGATGGTGGTTTTGATGATAGTAATGATTTTGCTGAAATGAACTGGGAAGTAACAAGTAGTACCAACCCCAATAGAAACCAATGGGTTAGCAATAGAGGAGCAATTCGTGGTTTTACTAGTCGAAACTGTGCTTACATTACAGATAACACTGCACTTGCCATCCCTCCACATAGATATACTGAAAATCCTGCTAGAGCTACTCACCTTTTTAGAACAATAACGGTACCAGCATTTGAAACTGAAATTTCTGTTGATTTTATTTGGGCTGCTCAAGGACAGAACATCAAGGACCTTATGCGAATTTGGATTGTACCTACAACCTATACGCCAGTTTATGGTATCGAAATTACACCAGCAGTAGACAGAATTCGGTTAGGTAGTGATTACAGTGAAAGCGGAACATGGACAGCCTCTCCAACGCTTACCATACCCTCCAGCTATGCAGGTACAACGTTCAAATTTGTAATTGAATGGGTTAACGATGATGCTACAGTTAATGATCCCCCAGCTGCAATTGATGATATATCTATAATTTCTGATCTACCACCACCTCCAACAAATAACGACCCCTGTAATGCTATAAATATTAATTCAAATTTAAATTGTAATTACAGTACTTATACAACCATAGGTGCTAGACCAACCACTACGGTACCCAACCCTGGATGTGGAAATTATTTAGGAGGTGATGTATGGTTCAGAACGACAGTTCCAGCTATCGGAGGAATTATAGTAGACACTCAAATAGGCAACTTGACTGATGGTGCCATGGCTATATATAGAGGCAGTTGTAATGGCTTAACGCTTATTGCTTGTGATGACAATTCCAGTAACAATGGTTCTATGCCACAAATAGTTCAAACCAATTTAACTCCTGGTGAAACTATTTACATAAGGTTTTGGGAAAACGGAAATAACGCTTTTGGTTCTTTTGGTATTTGCGTCACACCAACGCCACCACCGCCAAACAACGATGAATGTTCCAGTGCCATTAACCTCACTGTCAATCCATCACTAACTTGTAATAACGTTACATTTGGATCAACAGCATTTGCAACTCCATCATCACAACCAGATAATGTAGTTGGAAACCCAGACAATGATGTTTGGTTTTCATTTGTTGCAACTAATATCAATCATCAAATCTCTCTTTTAAATGTAATTCCTGTAGTAGGGTCAAACACTAATTTAGGTATTGGCGTATACAACAGCCCCTCTACCAACTGTTCAACACTCAACTTAATAACTAGTATCAATGCTGAAGTACTGACTTTAAATGGTCTAAATGTAGGGAATACATATTATGTAAGAGTTTACGGCTTTGATCCAAGTCCAAATTCAGCACAAGTAAATTTTAACATTTGCGTTAATACAATACCAGACCCACCAACTAATGATTTATGCGCGAACGCAATTCTTATACCTGTGTTACCAATTTGTAATTATGAAACGTACACAAATGCAGGCGCAACAACAAGTGGAATTGCTAGCCCAAATTGTGGAGATTATGCCGGTGGAGATGTTTGGTTTTATGCAATTGCTGATGAAACAGGTGAGATTACCATAGATACACAAAATCTTGATATGAATGATGGCGCCATGGCTGTCTATAGTGGTACTGATTGTAACAATTTAACATTATTAGATTGTGATAGTAACAATAGTGCTAATGGGCTCATGCCGTCAATAACTGTTTTAGGACTATCAGAAGGAGATGTCATTTATATTAGATTTTGGGAAGAAGGCAACAACAACAATGGCACTTTTGGAATTTGTGCAACCTCACCAATTACGTCTGAAACGGTGAGTGCTCATTTAGAATGTCCTGGTGACCCTAGCGAATCTATATTTGCTACTTTCAGTTGCAGTGGCACAACAAGTTTAGGAAATACTTTAAATGGAATTTTAAGAACTTCAGATCCAGTTGCTCGAAGGCCAGTAATTCGAATTATTAGTACGGATCCTTGTGAGTTTGATTTAAGTGACACTTCCAATTATTCATCAATTAATTTTACTGTGACCTTAACTGGAAGATATATTTTTAACATGTCCAATCCGTCTCCATATTTTGATGCCATGGGCTATATTATAGTCAATGACGGCAATTTTGTGCCTGGATCATGTGGCAGTGGTACATATATAGCCGGAGATGATGATTCTGGCTCATCATTAAACCCACAAATAACTGCAATACTAACTGAAGGAGTACCATACACACTTATTACTACAAAATTTGCCTTTGGGAACACCTCTCACGTTGGGCGTTACCGATGGAATGTGTTAGGACCAAGCGGGGAAGTAGAATGGTACTCGAATGAAACTGGTGGTACACCTATCGCTACAGGAGCTACATTAAACCCTGTTGGCCTTAGCGGCTCTAATTTACCTGATACGAGCACACCAGGTAATTATATCTTTTGGGTAAACTGCCCTGGCAGCACAGCACCTAGAATAAAAGCAGAATTCACTATTGGTAAGATCTGGGAAGGTGCTGTTGATTCGAATTGGAACAACCCCAACAATTGGAAACCTCTAGGAAAACCAAGATCTACTGATTGTGTTTATATTGGAAGCGCTCTCTATCAACCCAAATTAACTTTACCAGGTCCTCCAACGCCTCCTACTCCTGGGTATGCTAAAAACTTAAGTATTGGTGAAAATGCAACGTTAGAGTTAGAATCAGGAACCGCAATGACAGTTACAGATTGGATAGATATAGATAACACAGCATCATGCCTTATTCGAAATAATGCCAATTTAATACAAGTGACTGATGTAGCTAGCAATAATAATACAGGCAAAATAAACATGCAACGTTCGGTAGCTAGTGTTACGAATCTTGATTATATTTATTGGTCTTCTCCAGTCGAAGTATTTAATGTAACAAATATTTCACCAGGTTCGAATCCATATTTAATTTATAAATGGATTCCAACAGTTTCTGGAAATGGCATAGGTAATTATGGCGAATGGCAATTTACGAACGAAACGATGCAAATTGGTAAAGGATATATTATTCGAGGCTTGTCTGGCACGACTCCTACACCTCCTGTTTCTTTAACTACGACAGAATTTACTGGAACACCAAATAATGGCATTATTAATGTCCCAATCCAACGTGGTATGTACTCTGGGGTAAACTATCCTGGAGCAGGTTCTACAATGGCTACAGCTCTAGACGACAATTGGAATTTAATTGGCAATCCATATCCTTCATCCATATCAGCTCGTGAATTTATAACTGTAAATGCATCAGATATTATAGATGATGCAAGTGCTTCCATTGCTGGAACCATATATTTATGGAGACATTTATCTGCACCAAGTAATACAGTGGGAGATCCCTTTTATGGCGATTTTGGCTATAATTACAATCCAAACGATTATATTAAATACAATCATACAGGCTCTGCACCTGCTGGTTTTTCGGGCTACATAGCAGCTGGTCAATCCTTCTTTGTTTTAATGGATCATAATACATCGTCTTCGTCTGAATCTGTTATCTTCAATAACACCATGAGGAATGAAACCTATAGAAACGATCAGTTTTATAAAACGGTAGAAGATGTTGAACACCACCGTATTTGGCTAGACCTTATTGACTCTAATAACCTGGCTACTTCTATTTTAGTAGGCTATGTGGAAGGTGCTACAAATGAACAAGACAGATTGTTTGATGGGCATGATTTAAGTGATACAAACACCCGTTTTTATTCACTTATTAGTGAAGAAAAAATGGCTATCCAAGGAAAAGAGCTCCCTTTTAACGAAAACGACACCGTTTCTTTGGGTGTAGAAATTCCCCAATACACAACATACACAATTGCTATTAATTCCCTTGATGGCCTTTTTGAAACAACGACTCAAGATATTTATTTAGAAGACACCTATAATGGAATTACTCACGATTTAAGAATAGCTCCATACCTATTTACATCTTCAGTTGGAGTATTCGACGATAGATTTATATTGCGTTATACCAATCAAACCTTAAATATTGAAGAATTTGAAGCCAATTCTAGTATTTCAATTTCTGCACCTCAAAACAATTATATTAAAGTAACATCTGGAACAGAGATAATAAAATCTGTAAAGGTTTATGATGTCCTTGGTCGCGTTTTATACAACAACCATAATATCAATAAAACCGAACTTATCATAACAAATGTCAGCCGTTCAAACGGTATCCTCTTTGTAAAAGCAACCCTTATTAACGGAAAACAAAAAACCCAAAAAATTGTATTAAGAAAATAACTCACAACCAACAGCCAACAGGCAACCCACAACCTCTCACTTCTCACTTTTCACTTTTCACTTTTCACTTTTCACTTCTCACTTCTCACTTCTCACTTCTCACTTCTCACTT
>NZ_VSFC01000005.1:57986-73987 GCF_008084905.1 Xanthomarina maritima
TTCACTTTTCACTTTTCACTTCTCACACAATTAACATAAATCTTATAAGAAAAATCTGCATTTCATCGAAAAAAATATCAAATTCATAATTTTATGTTAAGATATATATATATTTGAAACACTCCCTAACATTCTACCATTAATACCTTTCCTAGTTTTTTTTCTGGTGTCCTATATCTTCAGTGTACCTATGCTATTAACTAATTAAATTATTTAATTCATGAAAAAAAACAACATTTTCCTTAGAGGGATAACATTATCGCTATGCCTCTTTTCATTAACAATCTATGGCCAGACCTTTAATGGTTCAGGTAGCTCGGATGATATTGAACGTTGTCCAACTACTGGGAGCGGAAGCGAATTTACTATTAACGTTTCTGGCGTATCAGCAGGTTTTGCCTTATCAGAAGTAGGGGTAGACATTACTCATACTTGGAATGTTGATATAGATATGACCTTAATATCTCCTGCAGGTACAGAAATTGATTTATCATCTGATAATGGTGGTGGATCTGGAAGTCTAGGCTATGATTGCTCATTTAGAGATGATGCAGCCACTTCAATAACTAGTGCCAGTGGACCCTTGGTAACCGGAATTTATAGTCCAGAAGAAGCTCTAGCCAACATGGGGACTGAAACCAACGGCACATGGACTTTATACATCTGTGACGATGCCGGAGGTGACGTAGGAAACTTAAATTCGTGGTCACTAACTTTTATTGAGCCACCTTGTTTTGCTGCAACTGGTGTAACTACTAGTTTTATTGCCGATAATTGTGGTTATGTAGATGTAAATATCACTACTGTAAATGATGCTGTATCTATAACAGATGGCATTAACTCTTGGGCTATTAGTGGTCCAGGTATTACTCAAGTAGGCCCATTTGCTGAAGGAGAAACCGTAAACTTATCAATTATACATGATGTTTCAGATTGTAATTTTGATCTAGACGAATTTGATTATTCTTGTCCACCAGCTAATGATAGCTGCGCTAATGCCATACCACTGGATTGTGATACTTCTGTTAGTGGATCTACAGTTGCTGCCACCAATCAAGATATTGGTACTTGTGTTACAGCATTAGGTGCAGGCCCTGGTGTATGGTATACAATTATGGGTACTGGCGATGACATTACAATAGACACAGAAGGATCGGACTTTGATACAAAATTAGGCGTTTTTGAAGGCTCTTGTAATAGTTTAGTTTGTGTTGACGGGGATGATGATGGTGGATCTGGCACTCTATCAGAATTAACATTTTCATCAACAGAAGGTGTAACATACTATATATATGTTACTGGCTTTTTACAGAACACAGGTAATTATGTCCTAAATGTAGATTGTGCTTGTAAAGCTAGTATGAATGAGTGTGCAATTGTTTACACATCGTTTGGCCCAGCAGCAAGTACAGACTTAACTGTTGTAGCAGAGTATGGTGTTGAACCATATACCTACGATTGGAGCGATGGCCAGTCTGGTCAAACAATTACAGTAGCACCAACATCAACCCAAGTGTATTCAGTACTTGTAACAGATGCCGAAGGATGTACCTCTACTGCCGTTACAAATGTATTGGTTTCAGATATAGATATTACCTGCCCTAATAATAATAATTCTGTAAAAGTAACGCTTTGTCACGATGGTCAAGAAATTTGCGTATCTGAAAATGCCGTACAAGCGCATTTAAACCATGGTGACTTTTTAGGCTCATGTAATCCTGATTTTGATTGTAGTACAGCTCCTTTATGTGATGCTGCTTTAAAAGTACCAGAACCTGAAGCAACAAATATATCTACAGAAATTGAAATAGTATGGAGTGCTGCAAGCGGTCTTGTAAATGGTTATTACCTATCAGTAGGTACAACTCTTGGTGGTACAGATATTTTAAATGCTGTAGATGTAGGCAACACATTAGAATATGATTTAAGTGGTCTTTTAGATTTTGAAACCACATACCACGTAAATGTTGTTGCTTATAACAATAATGGCGTTCCTACTAACTGCCAAGCATCAGACTACTTTACAACTGAAGAATCACCTTGTAACCAAGCACAATTTACAGAGTGTGGTCAAACATATTCAGGTAGTACAGTAGGACTTCCGGTTCAAAATGGTTTAAGCTGCGATATTAGTTTGGATACATCTGGTGGTGCCTGGTATTTATTTATTGGTAATGGCGATGAAATTACTATGGACACTAATGGTTCTAATTTTGATACTAGATTAGGTGTGTTTTCAGGAACTTGTGATGCACTAGTTTGTGTTGCAGGTGATGATGATGATGGTGATTCAACACAATCTTTATTAACTTTTATCTCTGCGCCAGGCACACCATATTTTGTTTATGTTACTGGATATTCAAGTAATGAAGGCGATTATGTCCTTAATATAACTTGCGTACCTCCTCCAACATGTGACGATGGCATACAAAACGGAAACGAAACTGGTGTAGACTGTGGCGGTCCTGATTGTGAGGAATGTCCACCACTACCAGGTCAAAATTGCGATAACGCAGAAGTGGTAGCGTGTGGCGATACTATTTCCGCTAGTACAGTAGGCTACCCTGTTCATCCTGAATTAAGCTCATGTAGTACCATACTAGATAACGCTGGTGGTCGTTTTTACAAATTTGTAGGTACTGGAGACAATGTGACTATTGACACTAATGGCAGTGGTATTGATACAGTTTTAGGCCTATTTTCAGGAAGCTGTAATGCTTTAACTTGTGTAGATTCTGACGATGATGGCGGTTCTGGTACGCGATCGTTAATTAATTTCGTTTCAGTACTTGGAACAGATTACTACATTTATGTAAGTGGATTCTCTGGAACAGGAAGCATTAACCTTAATGTTACATGCGTACCACCTCCACCAGAATGTAATGACAATGAAGTAACTGTAGTGATAAACACAGACAGCTTTTCTGATACTGATCCTAACACATGGGTAATTAGAAACGATTCAGATAATTCAATTGTAGCTGAAGGCAACAACTTGCCTGAAAGTTCTACAATTACAGACATCTTATGTCTGCCTGATGGATGCTATACGTTTACTATAAATGATGGATGGGGTGACGGTATTTTCCAAGATCCAGCTTACGTTATATCAGATTCAAACGGTGTATTAGTATCTGGTAGTGGTTATGACTTTGACTATTCTGTTTCTGAAAGTTTCTGTATACCACCACCACCACCAGCTCCTGGTGAAGCTTGTAGTACTGCTACTGCCCTAGTTTGTGGCGTAACAACAAGTGCTACAACTGTTGGAACAACAGGTTCAGATACTGTAACTGGTGGTTGTTCAATGAGCGCTTATGGTAAGTGGTTTACTTTTGTAGGTAGTGGCTCATCAACAACCGTTACTACAGTTGCGGCTTCAGGTTATGATCATGAAATGTCAATTTCAAGAGGAACTTGTGGTAGTTTAGTGAATGTTACTTGTAGAGATATTGGAGGTTCTGGTGGAACAGAAACTTACACATTCACGTCTATAGCAGGTACAACGTATTATGTTTACGTTGCACAGTGGTTATCAAGTAGTACTGCTACCGGAAACTTCACTATAAACGTGACCTCTTGTCAAACTGCTATTATGCCTAACCCGACAAATACTGAGGTAAGCTGGAGCATGTATCCAAACCCAGCTACTAGAGGTGAAGTACAATTAGATCTTACTAATTATTTAAACCAAGATGTAAACATCCAAATGATGGACTACTCTGGTAAAACATTAATGAATAAGGCAGAACCTAATTTACAAAACCCTAAATACAGAGTGAACACGCAAAACATGCCAAGTGGTATGTACTTTGTACGTGTGGTAACAGAATCTGGTACATCAATTAAAAAGTTGATTATTGCCAATTAGATTTTGAAAGTAATATCCCAAGTAATCTAACATAGATTATAAACGGATGAATAAAATGAAGCTGGATCATGGAAACATGGTTCAGCTTTTTTATTTCTTATATTTCAAACCTAATAAAGCTCCCCTCTTTAGTTAAAGAGGCGATCGAGCGTTAAGAAATAGTCCTGTGGACTATTTTAGTGAAGGGGCCTGCCCGGCTTGTCATTTAGGCGAAGTTATCAAATGCCAGATAGAATTGAAGATGGACGGGCGAGCTGGCGCATAGGCAAAGAACACACCTAGTCAACGGAGTCTGGAAGGGGAGTTTGTTTTCTCTTAAATCAACAATCATTAATCTTGATTCTTGAATTTTAAACCTAAAACCTGAAATTAAATCCCAAAATAATATAATCTTAAGATTGTCAGCCTAAACACAATTGTCACACTGAGCGCGCCTGTGCTGAGCTCGTCGAAGCATCGAAGTGCTGCCCTGAACAAAGCTGTCACACTAAGCTTATCGAAGTGCTGCCCTGAACGAATTGAAATGGTAGAATCATTTGTCATTACTACGTCGAATCTTCGATTTCAGAGCAAAACAAAGAATCCATTTGTCATTGACTACGTCGAATCTTCGATTTCAGAGCAGAGCGAAGAATCTTTGTGGAATAACTATATCTCAAAACTAAACTTGGAGTCAAAATTACAAATCTCAGTCAATTCTCAATTTTCAACCAACAACCGATTACGGACAACAACCAAAGGCCAACAGCTAACAAAAAACAGTCAATGCTATTTAGGCATGGACAAACACACAACCGACAACAGACAACCGACAACAGACAACATCTAACCCCTTTCAAATCAATATCTTTCATCAAACAAACAACGTTTTAACCGCTATAACGAACGTTTCATCGATTAGTTCTAATACTTGCCAAAATATTAACAAAACAATGATATTTTTATGTTAATAACATATCATGATTATGTAAGGGATTTATTTAAATATTTCGTATTTATTTATTACTTTGCACATATTATTGATATATATTTTCTTAATTCTTTAATAAAGTATTAAGAAAATAAGCCTCTTAAAATCTACACCTACCTACCACTTTTGTTATAACTAACAAGGGCTAATACGCCTTGTTACAACCCTATAGAACTAAATTTTAGCAACCTAAAAACATATTTTAAATATGTTTTTTATAACAACATAGCATGAAAAAAAACGACTCTTTTGCTTCTCTCCTAAAGCAATTATTTTCAAATAAATTATTTTTTACATTATGCCTTTTAATTGGTTTTTCTTTTAGTGGGTTTGGGCAACGATCAGGTTGCGACGATAATGCGGGTGGTTTAATTACAGCAGGAACTTCTTGCACACCTTCCACTTGGGATATCACCAACAATACATCAGATAATCAAGGCAGCACAGCATGTGGAGCTGGAAATTTTGATGATGTTTGGGGTAGATTTATTGGGAATGGTTTACCTACTACAATAACATATACTCCTGATCCTGGATTTGACGCCATAGTTTCAGTTTTTTCTGGAGCTTGCGGTACATTAACTTATGTTGCTTGTTCTAATTCTGGAGGTAATGGTGTTGCAGAAACCATAGTAATACCAACTATAAATTCAACCACTTATAGAATTAGAATTGAAAGAAGTGGCAGTGATGCTAATATGACTGGGGATATTTGTGTTTACTATACCCCTTGTAACAACCCAGCATCTATTAATCCAATAACAACTTTTGCTTCTACAACAGCTACAATAACCTGGCCTGCCGCAGCACCTGCTCCTGCTGGTGGCTATGACTATGTTGTGTCTACAGATAATAATCCAGGTGCAGCTGGAAACGTTGCTACTGGCAATACAAATACGACAAGCGCAAATGTTACAGGATTAACTGCTAATACCTTGTATTACGTATTTGTTAAAAGTAATTGCGAAACGAATTGGGTTGGTTCAGTACAATTTACAACTTTAAATACACCTGCTATTACTAACGACGAATGTACAGGTGCCATTGGCCTAACAGTCAATCCAGATCTAAACTGTGGCATTATGACAGCTGGTTCCAATGTGGGCGCTACAGCTTCACCAATGGGAGACGTGCCTAATGTAGACGGGAATCCCGATGATGATGTATGGTTTAGCTTCGTGGCAACAAGCACGCAACATGAAGTGTCTTTAGAAAATATAGTTACTATTAATAATGGAGGTGGTTTAGGAATAGCTGTTTACGATGGTGGAACTTCAGTAAATTGTAATGCTCTAACATTTGTAAACGATAGTAGTACCGAAGATATCGTTTTAACTGGTTTAACTATTAATAATATTTATATCGTTAGGATTTATGGACTAGCACCAACTACGTTTTCTGAACAATCAAATTTTGATGTTTGTGTAGGCACACCTGTTCCACCTGCAAATGACGAATGTAGCGGAGCCATAGTTGTAACCGTAAACCCAGATCAAAATTGCACGTTATTAACTCCCGGAACACTCAATTATGCCACAGATTCTGGTATTAATTCAGGTTGCAGTGGCAATGATGATGATGATGTCTGGTTTACATTTCAAGCTTCAGGTCCTTCACATACTATAGAATTATTAAATAACTCCAGCTCGACCAATTTAGATTTTACAGTATATGCTAACGACCCATGTTCTGGTTCAGATACGCCTTTATTGTGTTCCCCAGCTATAAGTAATACAGTTAGTGGATTAACTACTGGTAATACTTATTATGTTCAAGTTTATTCTAATGCCTCCACACCTCAGATATCTAATTTTGATGTATGTATAACATCACCAATTGCTAACGATGACCCTTGTGGAGCCATTAATATCCCTATAAACACCTGTATTGTTGGAAGTAATACGGGAGCAACAGATTCAGCTGATCCAAATATAGACACCCCTAGAGGTTGTGAACCAGTAAGTGCCAATTATAATGGTGCCGATGTTTGGTTTACAACCACAGTTGGTCCAACTGGAGGCTTACAAATAGACTTAACACATATAGGAGCTCCTTCTGATTTTGACGATGGTGTTATCGCTTTATATACGGGTACATGCTCTGGAAATTTAAACATTGTGGAATGTGATGATGATTCGGGAATTGGGTCTTTGGAACCTAGCTTTACTGCCTTTGGATTAACTCCTGGCGAAACGGTATATATCCGTGCTTGGGAATGGGGTGCAGGTGATGAAGGGACTTTTAATATATGCGTAACAGAAGTTACAAATCCCTGCAACAGCATTACTCCAATTGCTGCATGCGGAACGACAATAAATGCTACAATTCCATCTGGAAATGGTGTTTTTAATGAAACACCTTGTGGATCTTGGAATGTCCCTGGTGAGGAGGTAATTTATTCGTTCACTCCAACAATAACTGGTAATTATAATATAACACAAATATCAGCTTTCGATCATGTCAATTATTTATACAGCACGAGTTGTTCAGCATCAGGCTGGACATGTATTGATGATTTAATTGGCAATGGACAAACTAGTAGTTCTTTTCCTATGGACTCTGGAACCACATATTATATTATGCTAGATACCGAAATTACTACTGGAGGTAATGTTAGCTTTACTTTAGATTGCCCACCACCACCTCCGGAATGTGGCACAACCTTCTATGATACCGGTGGTATTTCAGGAAATTATTCCAACAATGAATACGAAGTAACAACAATTATACCTAGTAGCCCAGGAGAAGTCGTAACAGTGACGTTTACTTTTTTCGATACAGAATCTTGTTGTGACGACTTATCAATTTATGATGGGCCAGATGCCACTTATCCTTTATTAGGAACTTTTGCAGGTACCACACTACCTGGCACCTTCACTTCAAGTGACCCATCTGGAGCTTTGACTTTTGTTTTTGATAGTGATATCTCTTTTGTTAGAGGAGGCTGGGCTGCAGATATCACCTGCTCTATCCCTATACCTAACTGTGGTGAGACTTTTTATGACAGTGGCGGCACATCTAATTATTCAAATAACGAAAACAATACAACAACTATTTCTCCAGATAACGCTGGAGACGCAGTAACAGTTACTTTTAATTCATTTAACACAGAAGCAACTAACGATGTGCTTTTGGTTTATAACGGCTCTGATGCAACGGCACCACTCTTGGCCACGCTATCAGGAAACTTAAATGCGGCTTTACCCGGACCTTATACGTCAACAGATCCTTCTGGAGAATTAACTTTTGTATTTACAAGTAATGGTAGCAACCCCCAAAGTGGTTGGGAAGCTGATGTTACCTGTAGTATTTTGTGTAATTTAACGATTGCAGAAACGCTCAATCCTATTGGCGCAGATGCTTGCGCCTTAAATTATGCACAATTGGTTGCTACGACTTTTGGAAGCCCTGGTGGTACAACCCCTATTTTTTCAGAAGATTTTAGTGCAGGGGCTTTCCCGGCAGGTTGGATTAGAGTTAATAATTCTGGAAATACACAATGGATAATTTCTAACTCAGCTAATGCAGGTGGAACAGCAAACGAAGCTATGCTAGATTGGATAGGTGGCGGTTCTGGAGATATTGGAACATGGTCTCTAACCTCTCCTTTAATTGATATTGATGGATATACTAATTTAGAATTAGACTTTAAACAGGAGTTAGACCATTTTTCTAGTTCTTACCCATATTCTATTTATATTGAAACATCTTTAGATAATGCTACTTGGACAGTTCAAAATTCAGTAATTAATGTTTCTAATGATATTCCTCCATCTAATGTTAATATAGATCTATCATCTTTAGACGGAAATACGAATTTGTATTTAAGATTCCGATTCACAGGAGATGCTTTTGGCTTCTTTGATTGGTCAATAGACGATGTAATAGTAACAGCTTATGCACCACCAATATTACCACAAATAACATGGGCTCCTTGGCCTGGTTTATACTTAGATGCAGGGTTAACAACAGCTTATACAGGAGGTTTTACAGATACGGTTTACGCAGCTCCAAACGGTACAGAAACATATACTGCAACAGACCAAAATGGATGTTTTCAAACAGCTACCGTTACCCGAAATAAGAAAGTATGGATGGGTTATAATGATAACAACTGGTATGATGCTGGAAACTGGCTACCTAATGGCGTTCCTACTCTTACTGATTGTGTTCTTATTCCAGACATAGCTGTTTCAAATGTGGATATTCCAATTGCAGATGAAGCAGTTGCTTTAACCACGTTACCTACCCCTCCTAATATTATTGGTTTTGCTTTAAACTTAACTGTGGCACCTTCTGCTTCACTTGAAATAGCTTCAAACACAGAATTAGAAGTAACAGATTGGATTCACTTAGATGGAACCATAAACATTAGAGATTCTGGTAGTTTAATTCAAGTAAATGATGTCGCTAATACAGGTAATGGTGTAATGAACATGCAACGTAATGCAGGGACCGTAAACTCTTACGATTATATTTACTGGTCTTCTCCTGCCGATAATTTTAATGTAACTGACATTTCTTCAGCTACTGGTGAATTAATTTATGAGTGGATGCCAACAATTGGGACTAATTTGAATGGATTTGGAGATTGGAGACCTGCTTCAGGTGTCATGGCTCAAGGAAAAGGTTATATTGTAAGAGGCCTTGTAAATACCTTACCTGTACCTGCAAATACTGCTCAATTTTCTGGGTTGCCAAGAAATGGCACTATAACTACACCAATAACTAGAGGGATTCATATTACTGGACCATATACAACACCTGGAGATACTCAAGCGACTAACGAAGATGATAACTGGAATCTAATTGGAAACCCATACCCTTCAGCTATTTCTTATGCAGATTTTATTGCTGACAATCCTTATATAGATGGTACTATCTATTTTTGGACGCATCAAAATGCGCCAAGTGCTATAAACAGCCCATTTTATTATGATTTCCTATATAATTATAGTGACGATTATATAGATTACAATGGTACTGGACCGAATCCATCAGGCTTCAATGGAGATATCGCAGCAGGTCAAGCCTTTTTTGTACTCATGCTAGATTCACCTACTGCTGGAACTTCCGAAAATGTATTCTTTAATAATAACATGCGAAATCCAACTTTAGATAATAGTCAGTTTTATAGAACAACTGAAGCTTCTAATCAAAGCTCTACAAGCATAGAACGCCATAGAATTTGGCTTGACTTAATTAATCCTAACGAAATAGCTACCTCCATTTTAATAGGTTATGTAGAAGGAGCTACAAACGGTAATGATCGCTTATTTGATGGATATGAATTTGAGAGTTCTTCAATTAGTTTTTACTCTCTAATCGAAGAAGAAAAAATGTCAATCCAAGGTAGAAGCCTGCCTTTTGATGAAACAGATATGGTGCCTCTAGGTCTTGTAATTCCACAAAGTGGAAATTACACCATAGCTATTAACACTATCGATGGATTATTCGAAACAGAGTCTCAAGATATTTATTTAGAAGATACTTACAATGGAATCATTCACGATTTAAGAATAAACCCCTATAGCTTCAATTCTGAAACTGGCACCTTTGATGATAGGTTTATCTTACGTTATACAAACAATGCACTTTCCATAGAAGAATTTGAAACAAATGCTGGCATATTAATTTCTGCTCCTCAAAACAGTTATATAAAAGTAACTTCTAAAATAGAGAATATAAAATCTGTATCAGTTTACGATGTCTTAGGTCGTGTTTTATATAACAACCACAACATCAATGAAACAGAATTGATTATAAATAATATAACGAATTCAGATGGAGTTTTATTTGTTAAAGCCATATTAATCAACGGACAACAAAAAATTCATAAAGTTATTATTAAACAGTAGAAAATAATTTCCATTAGAATTAAAACCCTCGATTAATAAAAAAAATCGAGGGTTTTTATTTGACTACAAATGAGAAATTGCATTATAACAGATTTAGTAGCTCATAATCTAATTTATATGAAAACATTCCAAATTTAAATTAATTTTACTACATCTTAACGCTTTGTTTTTCAGTAATGTACAAGGAGTTAAAAAAACAATATCCTAACTCACTCTATTATGAAAAAATATTGTGTTTTCTCAGCATCTAAACTTATTTCAAGTTTATATATTAAATCATTATATGTTTTAATATTTCTTTTTACAACTTCAATTGGGTATGGACAGACTACTATATTTTCTGAAGATTTTGAAACAGCAACTGGTGCTGAAAATATAGCGGCACCATATTTAGGCTGGCAAATTGGACAATTTACAACAAACCCATCTACAAATAACAATTATTGGTGGATGTTTGACAATACGCGTTGTAATGTGATTAATGGAACGCATTCTATGGCAGTAAGCAATAATACACCTGCAACCACTGGCATGTTACCTAGATATGATGAATATCGAGTGGCTTCAACACTCGTATATTACACGACAGCAATAGATGCTACCAATTACACCAATCTTACCATGGATTTTAATTGGTATGGTGAGGGTGAAGCTGGAAATGATTATGCTTCAGTTATGTACTCCTTTGATGGAACTAATTGGGCTGGAATTCCAGGGAATTATAACGGACAAACTACGGTACAATCTGTTACGAATATAGATTTATCTTTTCTTGATGGTCAAACCTTCTTCATTGGCTATAGATGGGTAAATGATAGAGAAAATCCTAACAGTAATAATGTGGGCGCTTCCAGTTTTGTGGTTGATGATATTTTTGTAAAAGGTATTGCTTTAACACCTTGTACTACTCCTAACCAACCAACAGGTTTAAATTTAACACAATCTGGCGATACCGTTAGTGGCACCTTTACTGCTTCAGTCCCAGACCCAGACAACTATTTAGTAGTAATCAGCACAATGAATACAGCCCCAACACTTACCAATGGTGCTATCTATCCAATTGGCTCAAATATTGGAGCTGGTTATACGGTTGTAGATAATGATTCAGACACCACATTTACAGCTGCAGGCCTTAGTCCTTCAACTACTTATTATATTTATATATTCTCTTTTGATAATGGCTGCCTTGGTGGTCCTCAATACAATAGTGTAACGCCATTAACAGGAAATATTCTGACGTCTAGTTCTGCATATTGTACACCAAATACCAACAATTCAACAGCTACAAAATATATTAATGATGTTCAGTTTATTGGAACTTTAAACGATGTCTCTAATTTAGGCAATGGTTACTTTCAAACCAACACAACAACCTGTCTAACTCCAAATAATACCTCAACAGGCTACCAAAACTGGACCTGCAGACCTAAAAGCCGTCAGGCCCAAGGCGAAGGCGTGAATATTTATGTGGGCTCCTCTACTGGAAGAGGCTTATGGAAAGCTTGGGTTGATTGGAATAAAGATGGTGATTTTACGGATGCTGGAGAACAAATTTATGATACAAATGGAATTGCAACAACAACTACAACTTTTGGTTTTGTGATACCTTCTGCTCAAGCTATTGGTGACTATAGAATTAGAATAAGGTTTTATAGTGCAATAGGATACTATAATGGCCAAGGAAATGCATGTGATGGAAATTATGAATACTTGAGTGACCCATTAAATCATTTTGATAGCTGTACTACATTTACAGGATTTACTGGAAATATGAACTATGGTTGTGGTTTAAGATCAGTTACTTGGTACGAATATGGGGAAGCCGAAGATTATCTTTTTACAGTAGTCCCTAATTGTGTTTCAAAAATAACCAGTATTACTGATGGTGAAACCTGTGGCCCAGGTCCTGTTACTTTAACAGCAACTGGAACTGGTGGACCTAATTTAACATATAAATGGTATAATTCTGAAACTGGAGGAAGTCTTATAGCAACAACTACTACCGGATCATATTCTCCAATTATTTCTGATACTACAACCTATTGGGTAACCGTAGATAATGGAAGTTGCGAATCTCTAGTTAGAACCAAGGTAATTGCCACATTAAACCCGATAACCGATGTAACCATAACTTCAATAGCAACTATTTGTGGTGAGAACGACATTGTTGAAATTTCAGCAACAGGTGATACAGAAATTGCCTATTTGATTGACGAAGATTTTGAAACAGGAGGACTTGGTTCTTTTTCACAAAATAATATAGAAATTAATGGGGCTCCTTACGATGGCATATCTCAATGGCAAACAAGAACAAGCACTTATGTGCCTTCTGAAAACGTTTGGTTTCCTGCAATTTCATCAGGTTTTGGAGCAAACATTTTTGCAATGAGTAATGCCGATTCTGGTATTATTCATACCGAAAATGAATTAGTGTCTCCAATAGTGAATACTTCAACCTTCACTAATTTAACATTAGAATTAGACATGTATTTTTCACGTTATTTTGTTAGCATAAATACCCCTGAATATGTAAATATAGAAGTTTCAACTGATGGTGGAGCCACTTGGCCAAATATAATTTCAAATATTACAGATGACATAGGTTATGGCACTAATTTTACTCATTTAAGCTACAACTTAGATGCTTATATTGGGCAGACAAATTTACGCATTCGAATTTATTATTATTCAGCTTGGGGAGACGGTGTAGCAGTAGATAACATTAAATTATTTGGAGAAAGGCCTTTAACACCTTCTTTTACTTGGTCTGGTGGTGTAAATGCCTTTACAGATCCAGCTGCAACAATACCTTATATAGATGGAACGGCTACTTTAGGCACCTTGTATATTAAACCTACATTAGCTCAATTAGAAGAACCTGAATTTACTTTTACAGCTAATGCAACTCTTTCTAATGGCTGTACTATTAGTAAAGATATAACTTTACAAAATAAAACCAAAGTATGGATAGGCGACCGAAATGGCTCTCAAGATTGGGATGATAATAATAATTGGGCACCCAATGGAATTCCAACTGCAGATAATTGTGTCATAATACCTTCTCCTGTTAAAATCCCTAATCCTGGAATCCCAACACCTCCACTACCTGGCTACAAAGCATTTGCTAAAAACCTGACCATAAAACCAGCAGGTGATTTGGAACTATTAAGCGAGCAAAATTTAATAGTAACAGATTGGATCCATATAGATGGAACTATGGACCTTAATGATTCTGCTAATTTAATTCAGATAACTGATGGCGCTCCTAATACAGGAAACGGAAACATGACCATGAAACGTACAGTAAATCTGTTAAGTCCCTACGATTATATTTATTGGTCATCACCAACCAACGAAGATTTTAACGTAACCAACGTATCTCCTAATTCAACATACATTTATTATTGGCGTCCAACTATTGCAGGAAATGGAGCTGGAAATTATGGCAATTGGCAAGCCACTACTGAAATAATGCAAAATGGTAAAGGGTACATTATTAGAAATGTTACTGGAACACCTACACCATTGACACCTGAATTTGTTGGTATTCCTAACAATGCAATCATTACAAGAAGCATTACAAGAGGTAACTATACTGGAGTTGATTATCCTGGAGCAGGAAACACTATGGCTACGGCTTTAGACGATAACTGGAACTTAGTCGGAAATCCATACCCTTCAGCTATTTCTGCAAGTAAGTTTATTGCACAAAATGCCTCTTTAATTACTACAGATAATACAGATCCAACAATCACTGGCACCATATATTTATGGAATCATTTGAACATGCCAAGCGATTTAGTTAGCGATCCTTTTTATGGCAATTTTGTGTACAACTATAACCCAAATAATTATATAGCTTTCAATAATACAGGATCTAATCCTATTGGTTTTAATGGGAATATAGCCTCTGGTCAGGCATTCTTTGTATTGATGGATGATAGTGCGCCACAAGTTGGTTCTAATGTAACATTTAACAACAACATGCGTTTCGATGATACTAACCCAACCAATCCAACACCATATGGAAATAATGAGTTTTTTAAAACCATGCAAAACCCAAAATCTGAGGCCTCCCGAAACAACCTAGAAAAACACAGAATTTGGTTAGATTTAATTGCTCCTAATAATATGGCAAATTCTATTTTAATTGGATATATTGAAAATGCAACAAATGAAGTGGACAGGCTTTATGACGGTTTTGAATTAAGCGAAACTAGCTCTAGATTCTATTCTTTAATTGAAAATAATAAAATGGCTATCCAAGGAAGAAGCCTTCCTTTTAATACGGATGACACGGTTTCTTTAGGTCTTGTAATTCCACAAAGTGGAAATTACACCATAGCTATTAACACTATCGATGGATTATTCGAAACAGAGTCTCAAGATATTTATTTAGAAGATCTCTATAATGGAATCATCCACGATTTAAGAATAAACCCCTATAGCTTCAATTCTGAAACTGGCACCTTTGATGATAGGTTTATCTTACGCTATACAAACAATACCCTAACCATTGAAGAGTTTGAAACACATGCAGGAATTTCCATCTTGGCTCCTAACAATAGTTATATTAAAGTAACAACAAGTTTAGAACCAATAAATTCTGTAACAGTTTACGATGTCTTAGGCAAAGTGTTATATAAAAATCATAATATCAATGAATCAGAACTTATGATAAACAATCTTAGTAATTCAATTGGTGTGCTTTTTGTAAAAGCAATTCTAACTAATGGGCAACAGAAAACCCAAAAAGTCATTTTGAAATAATGTTAGTTCTTGAAATTTATGTGGACTTCCATTTTACCTCTCCTTTGGAGAGGTCGAAACTTCCTTTTCCGGAAGTTTCGGGAGAAGCTAGAAGTTTCGGGAGAGGCTAATTAAAAATAATGAATAAAACTCCAAAAAGACCTGGACTTTAAATAGTTTAGATCTTTTTCATTGGTATAAGCTTCACGTTCAAAAGAAATCTCTTTATAAGCTAAATGCCAAGATTTGTATTGGAACAACCGAATAAGAAATTCAAAACCATAAATAATATAAAATGGCAAAACCAATAATTCTAACTGCTGTCTTAAATGAATCCGTTCATGATTTATTAATACAACATCTTGCTTTAAACTTTCATGTTTTAAAATCACAAATGGAAAAATGCTAATCCCCAAATAGCCCTTTGGTACAATATATTTTGAATATACAATCATAACCACAAAGATTCAAAAATCAGTCCAAAACATATCTAATAAATTACTTCAAGTTCTGTGTCTTGTCCTGAAATAGCTATACACAAAACAAGTGTATG
>NZ_VSFC01000052.1 GCF_008084905.1 Xanthomarina maritima
AGCTCTGGTGGATTTCCTTTAAATATTCTTTTTAATTCAGGGACAATAGAAACCTTTAGTGATGCTATTAGAATAGAAAATGGAAATGGTACAGTTATATATGAAGGTACTGGAAATAATGGAGATCTTGCGGGTTTAACATTTCAATCGACAGGAGATACTCTTGTGTTATATGTTGAAGCGGATAGTTCTGTTAGTTGTGCTAGTGGCAATAGAACTGAATGGGATTTTGATGTTTGGTGCCAAACATGTATTCCACAAACCGTAGATTTTGATGTCGTTAATGGAGACTGCACTACAGATCCAAATAATCCAACATTTGAGATCGAAGTAAATATTACAGATATGGGAGACGCCACTTCTATAACTGTTACAGATAATATTGGTAATCCTGCTCAAGTAGTTACTAGCCCAGGAACATTAACATTTGGTCCGTATATTGCTAACTTAAATGTTATTATAACGGCAGCTAATACCGTTGATGCTAATTGTATTGTTGAAAGTGGCATGTTAACATTTTTATGTCCACCAGAACCAAACCCTTGTTCAATAATTTATGCAGGTGAAGATGCAACAGTAGATTGTAATAACCCATCGGTTGATTTAACTGCCAATTTCCAAATATATGGACAAGACACAAGCACATACGAGATTAATGCACTTGATGCGTGCGCTACACCTCCAGCATCTGGTGGTACACCAACTGGAGTTGAAATAGATGACACATGGTCTAATCCAATAGATATGGGATTTGAATTTTGTTTCTTTGGAGTGACATATAATCAGATAGTTATAGGAGCTAATGGTGTTTTATCTTTTGATAATACACTAGCTGGCGGTGATTTTAATGGTTGGGTACTTAATCCTGGAGATGTTTTACCAAATAATACAAATCCAACATTAGCTGAAGCTAATATATTTGGTGTTGCACAAGACCTTAATACGGAAACAATTATTGGTGGTTGTGGTGATATTAATTTTATGATTTTGGGAGCGTCACCTTCAAGACAATTTGTAGTGAATTTTAGTAATGTATGTCTGTACGGTTGTGATATGGATAATGCACCAAATGATTTACAAGCTTCAACACAAATTATTTTATATGAGTCCTCTAATGCGATAGATATCAATATTTTTGATAAACCAACTTGTACAAGTTGGAATAGCGGTCTTGCGGTTGCAGGTATTCAAAATCCAGCTGGAAATATAGCATTCACGCCACCAGGAAGAAATACTGGTGTTTGGTCGGCTACAAATGAATTTTGGAGATTTACACCTTCTCAAGGAGCTCCATACTATTCATTCGAGTGGCTTGATGGATCAACATCTCTAGGAAATACTGAAACTATTACAGTATCTCCAACCCAAACAACAACCTATACAGCCTCTATAACTTATGATTTATGTACAGGAGGAACTGCTACAATAACAGATGAAGTAGAAGTTGAATATATTAACCTTTCAACCTATGATGCTTCTTTTGAAATGGCAGCATTATGTGATGGCGCTACTGCGACTATAACAGGAGATACTGGAGGAGAATTTACATTCAATCCTATTCCTACAGATGGAGCAACAATAGATGCTACAACAGGTGAAATAACCAATGGACTACCTGGAACTACTTATACAATTCAATATACTGTTGGAGAAATTTCTTGTCCAGCTATAAACACAGTAGATGTTACCATATTACCTTTAGAAGATGCTTCATTTACCATGACAGCTTCATGTGATGGTGCAACAGCAACAATAACAGGAGATACTGGTGGAACATTTGCATTTAGTCCAGAACCAGGTGATGGAGCAACAATTGATACAACAACTGGTGAAATAACATATGGTGTTCCTGGTACAACATATACAGTGGAATATACTACTTCAGGCCCTTGTAGTACGTCAAGCACTCAAACAGTAACTATTATTCAGGCGGATGATTCGTCATTTACTTTAACAGCAAATTGTACTGGAGCAACGGCAACTATAACAGGAATTACAGGTGGAACGTTTGCTTTCAACCCTGTACCAACAGATGGAGCAACTATCAATCCGGTTACTGGAGAAATAACTAATGGAATTACTGGAACAACGTACACGGTTGAATACACTACAAATGGAACTTGTCCTAGCACTAGTTCTCAGACGGTTACTATTTCTCCTTTAGAAGACGCCTCATTTACTATAACAGCAGGTTGCAATGGTGCAACTGCAACTATAACAGGAGATACTGGTGGTACTTTTGCATTCAATCCTGTACCAGCAGATGGTGCAACAATCGATCCTGTTACAGGAGAAATAACTAATGGTGTTTCTGGTACAGCCTATACAGTTGAATATACAACATCAGGATCTTGTCAAGCAATTAGTTCACAAACGGTTACTATTTTGCCTTTTGAGGACGCTTCATTTAGCATGACACCTTCATGTAATGGTGCAACAGCAACTATTTTTGGAAATACAGGAGGAACATTTTCATTTAACCCTGTTCCAACAGATGGAGCTGTAATTGACCCTGTTACTGGAGAAATTACAAATGGTGTTCCAGAAGAAACTTATTTTGTAGAATATACAACTTCTGGACCTTGTCCAGAAACTGGAGGAGGATTTATTACATTATTAGCTAGTACAGAAGACGCAACATTTATGATTGATTTAACCAAGTGCGATGGAGCAACCGTAATTCTAACAGGAGACCCTGGAGGAACTTTTGCTCTTAATCCACCACCTCAAGGTGGAGCTATAATTGACCCTATTACAGGTGAAGTTACAGGTGGCGCACCTAATACTAATTATACAATTGAATATACAACTTCAGGACCTTGTCCAGTAACATCAAATGAAATTTTTACAACTGCAAATTGTGTCGTCCCTCAAGTAATTACGCCAAATGGTGATGGTTATAACGATTCATTTGATTTAAGCGGATTTGATGTAAGTAGTCTTGAAATATTCAATAGAAATGGAATAAAAGTTTACAGTAAAAATAATTATTCAAATGAATTTGAAGGAATTTCAGATAGTGGAGATGAACTTCCTACAGGTACTTATTTCTATGTCATGAGATATCAAGATAACGAAGTGAGATCAGATTGGGTATATATTAATAGAGAACAGTAAACTAACACAACCAAATTATTATAATGAAAAAACTATATATAATTCTCGTATTCTTGTTTGCATTACAAATGCAAGCACAACAAGACCCACAATACACACAGTATATGTATAATATGAATGTTGTAAACCCAGCTTATGCTGGATCTTATGACGGAGTTGCAATTGGCTTACTTTATAGAAGTCAATGGGTTGGGTTAGATGGCTCACCAAATACAGGTACTTTTAACGTTAGTGCTCCAGTTGGAAAAAGAGTAGGTATTGGGCTTTCTTTTATAACAGATGAAATAGGCCCTGTAAATGAAAATAATATCTATGCAGATTTCTCATATACGCTTCCTTTAGGTGGAGAAAATAAGTTAGCTTTTGGTCTTAAAGCTGGAGCAACTTTTCATGATATTGGATTAATTGGATTAGACGTAATTGATCCAAATGACCCTTTCTTACAAAGTGATGTTAATGAAGTAACACCCAATATTGGTTTTGGAGTGTATTTATATCAAACAAATAAATATTATGTGTCTGTTTCTATGCCTAATATGTTAAATTCAGTTCATTTAGATGCAAATGGTTATAAAATAGGATCAGAGACGCAGCATTTATTTGCAGCTGCAGGTTATGTGTTTAGTCTTTCAGACAATTTTAAATTAAAACCTAATACCATGTTCAAAATGGCTTTTGATGCTCCTTTAAGTTTCGATATAAATGCTAATGTGTTTATGTACAACATCGTTGAGGTAGGTGTTGGTTATCGTTTGGAAGACTCTTTTAGTGCAATGGTTAACTTTCTAATTACACCAAATTTAAGGGTGGGATATGCCTATGATAGTGTCGTATCAGATTTAGATGTGGCAACATCTGCATCACATGAGATTTTTATAAATTTCGATATACCACTAATGAAGAAAGTATCACGTTCACCTCGTTATTTCTAATTACTTAAGCTAAACATTATGAAGAATTTAAAAATATTTTTGACACTTATTTTAATGAGTAGTTTAAGTATAACTGCTCAAAATAAAGACACTCAAGTTGCAGATAAACATTTTGCAAAATATGAATTTGTTGAAGCTATTGAAGCCTACTCTAAATTAGTTGAAAATGGAAAAGCTAACGAGTATGTTTATGGGCAATTAGCTGAAGCTAATTATAATATATTCAGTACAACTGATGCAGAACGATGGTATGCTAAAGCTCTTGAGTCGAGTCAAGATTCCGAAATGATTTATAAATATTCTCAAATGCTAAAAGCTAATGGGAAGTACGATGAATCAAATAAGTGGATGAAAAAATTTGCAGATCAAAACCCTAAAGATGATAGAGCAAAAGCATTTAAAGCAAACCCAGATTACATTCCGGGAATTTTAGAAGGTGAAAAACTTTATGAACTTTCTACATTAGAATTTAACTCAGAATTTTCAGATTATGGAGGAACGGTTAAAGATGGGAATCTTTACTTTTCATCTGCAAGAAATAAATCTAGACGTAATTATGGTTGGAACGAAGAACCATATTTAGATGTATATCAAATAGCTTTATTAGATGGGCAAGATGCTGAACTAATAAATGGAGATGTTAATACAAGATATCATGAAGGATTAACATCTTTTAGTCCAGATGGTAACATAATGTACTTTTCTAGAGAGAGTTTCTTTGAAGGCGATTATGAAAAAAACAAAGAAGCTAAAACTAAAAAGAGTTTATTGTATTTGTTTAAAGCAAACAAGGTAGGTGATGCATGGGGAAATGTAGAGCCATTATCACTTAACAACAAAGAATATTCAGTAAAAAGTCCATCTGTAAGTAAAGATGGGAAAACACTTTATTTTGCATCAGACATGCCAGGAGGAAAAGGATTATTTGATATTTATAAAGTAGCAATTAATGCAGATGGTTCTTTTGGAATGGTTGAAAACTTAGGAGACAAAATAAATACCGAAGGTCAAGAAATGTTTCCTTATATAAGTGATAAAAACATACTTTATTTCTCATCTAACGGTCACTTAGGCTTAGGTGGATTAGATGTGTTTCATACGACTGAATCTGGAGATGTTATAAATGCTGGTGTTCCCGTAAATAGTAATGCAGACGATTTAGCTTTTACAATTAATGAAGAAACTGGCGAAGGTTTTGTGTCTTCAAATCGTGAAGGTGGTAAAGGTAACGACGATATTTATGCTTTAAAACGTTTAAAACCTTGTTTAGTAGAATTAACTACAACAGTAGTAGATAATGTTACAAATAATCCATTAGCAGGAGTTGAAGTAACAATTAAAGATGCTAGTGGACGTGTTGTTTCTTCTGAAAAATCTGATAACAACGGACAAGTTAAGTATACAGTTTCTTGTAATAAATCTTTAGAGATTTCAGGCGTTTTTAAAGATTATTTAAGCAATAATGTTACCTTTTCTGGAAGTGAAGAGGAAGAGTATGATTTACAGCTTAATTTAGACCCAATTGAAGTAATAATTGTTGATGACAAAGTTGTGTTAAACCCAATTTTCTTTGAATTTGATAAATCTAATATTACAGAGCAAGGAGCATTTGAATTAGATAAATTAGTAGCCGTTATGTCTAAATATCCAGAAATGGTTATACAAGCCGAATCTCATACAGATAGTAGAGGCTCTGCAAGTTATAACGAAAGATTATCTGATAGACGTGCAAAATCTACAGTTCAATATGTTATCTCTAAAGGTATTGAAGCGAGTAGAATTTCTGGAATTGGTAAAGGTGAAAACGAACCAAGAATTGATTGTGGGAATAAATGTACTGAAGAAGAATATCAAACAAACAGGCGTTCAGAATTTATAATTAAAAGTGGAGGTCCTTCCGTAAATAATTAAAAAAAAAGCATAAAAAAAGCCTTGCTAAATATAGCAAGGCTTTTTTATTATTTAATTTGATTACCATTTTTATCAAAAAAATGATATTCTAAGTATGTGTAAGCATCTCTTGGTAAAACTTTAACCCATTTCTTATGTTCAAAAAACCATTTTGAACGTATAGATGGAAAGCCTTTTGTTAAAAAGGCTGCTATAAAAGGATGTGTGTTTAAAGTTATCTTTTTATAGTCTTTTTTAAATAATTGCTCTAAATCATGAGTAATTTTTTGAATTAATACAATAGGTGCTTCAACTTCTTCGCCACTAATACCATTCGGATTGTCCTCTCTGGTTTTAATGTTCATTTCTTGTCTAACACGTTGTCTGGTTATTTGTATTAAACCAAATTTACTTGGAGGCAATATTTTGTGTTTAGCTCTATCATGTTTCATTTCTTCTCGTAAATGATTGAAAAGCTTTTTTCTGTTTTCTGGTTTAGTCATATCAATAAAGTCAACTACAATAATTCCTCCCATATCTCGAAGGCTTAATTGTCTGGCAATTTCAGATGCTGCTATTAAATTTACTTCTAAAGCTGTGTCTTCTTGCGTTTTTTCTTTATTAGATCTGTTTCCACTATTTACGTCAATTACGTGTAAAGCTTCTGTATGTTCAATAATAACATAAGCTCCTTTGGCCATTGAAACAGTTTTTCCAAAAGACGTTTTTATTTGTCTTTCAATTCCAAACTTTTCAAAAATGGGAACATTAGATTGATATAACTTAACGATTGATTCTTTTTTTGGTGCAATTTCTTGCACATAATCTTTTATTTGAATGTAAAGCTCTTCATCATCAACATGAATACTTGTAAAAGTGTCATTAAAAATATCGCGCAATATGGACGATGCTTTATTTAGTTCTCCTAATACTTTACTTGGATGATGCGCTTTATGTAGCTTTTTACACATTGCGGTCCAACGACCTAACAAATTTTGTAAATCTTTATCTAGTTCGGCTACTTTTTTGCCTTCAGCTACAGTACGTACAATAATACCAAACCCTTGTGGAGTTATACTCCGAACAAGACGTTTTAGCCTATCTTTTTCTTCTTTATTCTCTATTTTTTGTGAAATAGAAATTCTATCAGAAAAGGGGACTAAAACAATATATCTGCCTGCAATAGAAAGCTCAGAGCTTATTCTAGGGCCTTTAGTTGATATAGGTTCTTTAGCAATTTGTACTAAAATAGACTGATTTGATTTTAAGACGTCGTTTATTTTGCCGTCTTTATCAATATCTTTTTCAAATGGGAATTTGTTAAGAGTAAAATCTCTTAGTTTACCTGTGCTTACACTTTTTGTGAATTTTAAAAATGAAGGTAGTTTTGGTCCTAAATCATGATAATGTAAAAAGGCGTCTTTTTCGTAGCCAACATTTACAAAAGCAGCATTTAAACCAGGAACAGCTTTTCTTACCTTGGCAATAAACACGTCGCCAACAGAAAAGTTATTACTCCCTTCATCCTTATGTAATTCAATTAGTTTTCCATCTTTTAATAAGGCAAAATCAACATGTTCTGAACCAGATCGAATAATCAATTCTTTATCCATTTTGTTAATTTTTATCCATACTATTAGGTTGTAATGTCGTGAAGTTGTAAAGGTATTAAGTTGTAATCGAGCTAAGGAATTTACCTAACAAGAAACAACCAACAACTAACAACTAACAACCAACAACTAAACTGTACAGATGGATGATACAATATTTTTTATCTAGTTATAATTTTTATAACCAGATATAATACCAAAATAGACTGTAGGATAAACCTAAACAGCAATAAAGGCATTTCACAGGATTTTTTAAATCCGTGGAGTTTAAAACAACAAAAGGTCAAAATTGTGTTTTAACTCATTTCAAAGAACGTGTGTACTGTAAAACCGAAAAAGTAGTTATCTAACTACTTTTTCGACTTATTTTTTCTTTTTGTGACGATTAGCGCGTCTTCTTTTTTTACGCTTATGCGTTGCAACCTTGTGTCTTTTTCTTTTTTTACCACTTGGCATAAGTAATGCTTTTTAAAAATTAATATTATGGGTCTTATTTAACCTCTACGTTTGTTTTAACTCCTTCTACAAATACTTTTGCAGGTTTAAATGCTGGAATATTGTGAGCAGGAATCTTGATAGTTGTATTTTTTGAAATATTTCTTCCAGTTTTTTCTGCTCTTGTTTTTACTATAAAGCTACCAAAACCTCTTAAATATACATTATCACCACTTTCTAAAGAAGTTTTTACTTCTTCCATAAATGTTTCAACAGTTGCCTGAACATCACCTTTTTCAATTCCTAATTTTTCAGAAATTTTTGCTACTAAATCAGCTTTAGTCATTTTTATTTTATTTAAGTTACTATTAATTATTTAAAGGGATGCAAATATAGGAATTTAAAATTCAATATTTCAAACCTAATTCATTAAAATTTAAGATTATAAACGTTTATTTTTGCCTTTCATATATATTTTTAATGTCTGTAGCTAAAACTTTAACATCTTGGTATTCAATAAATAAACGCCATTTGCCATGGAGAGAAACTAAAGATCCTTATAAAATATGGCTTTCTGAAATTATTTTACAACAAACACAAATTAAGCAAGGTTTGTCATATTATGAGGCGTTTACAGATAAATATCCAACTGTTTTTGATTTAGCAAATGCTACCGAAAGCGATGTGTTAAAATTATGGCAAGGTTTAGGGTATTACTCTAGAGCTAGAAATTTGCATGCTACAGCTAAATATATAGTAAATAACTTAAATGGAAAGTTTCCTAATACCTATGAAAAATTATTAAAATTAAAAGGTATTGGAGATTATACAGCTAGTGCCATAGCATCCATTTGTTTTAATGAACATACAGCTGTTTTAGACGGTAATGTGTATCGATTTTTATCCAGATATTACGGGATAGATACACCAATAAATACGTCAAAGGGTTTTAAAATATTTAAGGCTTTAGCTCAAGATATTTTAGATAAAGATAATCCTGCTGAACACAATCAAGCCATTATGGACTTTGGCTCTAGACAATGTTCACCTACAAATCCAGATTGCATGTTTTGTCTTTTTAATCAAACCTGTGTGGCTTTTAGAGAAGATAAAATTTTAAAACTTCCACAAAAAATAAAGGCCAAAAAGCCAGTAAACAAATATTTCAATTTTTTAGTTTTTGTTTCAGATTCTAGCAGTACGATTCTTGAAAAACGTCAAGAAAATGGAATTTGGAAAAACCTCTATCAATTTCCTTTAATTGAAACTAAAAAAACGGCAAGTCTAAATACATTTCAATCAGCATTAAAAAATAATAGCCTAACATCTAATTTAGATTTTAAAGTATCTTTATATAATGAAATAGAAATAGTTCATAAATTATCACATCAGCATTTACATACAAAATTCTGGATAATTACAACAAAGAAACTTCCAGTACCTGGAATACCAATTAAAAATATTAAAGATTATGCTGTACCAGTATTAATTGAAAAATTTATTGAGGAATTTAATTTTTAAGGCTTAATTAATTTCACTCATTATTTTTTATTAAATTTAAAGAAATGAAAAGCAATTACGTAATTTTGCTGATTATTAACTTATAAACAAATTATGTCTGGAACATTAAATAAAGTGATGTTAATTGGTCACTTAGGAGATGAAGTAAAAATGCACTATTTTGATGGTGGTAATTGTATTGGTCGGTTTCCGTTAGCTACAAATGAAACCTATACAAACAAACAAACAAATGAGCGCATAACTAATACCGAATGGCATAACATTGTTGTAAGGAATAAAGCTGCAGAGATTTGTGAAAAATATTTAACTAAAGGCGATAAAGTCTATATTGAAGGAAGAATAAAAACTAGAAAATGGCAAGATGATAGTGGAAATGATAGATATTCTACAGAAATACATTGTACAGATTTCACGTTTCTTTCTACTAAAAGTGAAAGTGGAAATAATCAATCAACAAATCAAGGAAGTCAAAAGCCAGTAGATCAGAATCATTCAAGCAATCAAATGGAAGAAGATAATGACGATCTTCCATTTTAATTATATTATTGTTTAATTAAAGTTATAATCATTGGATCCTGAACCCACGAGATTTTATCCCTTATTATTGACAATTGATTTTTCAATTGTTTTTAGTTTTGTTTTGCTTATCTTACTGCTTTTATGCTCTGCACTTATTTCTGGAGCAGAAGTAGCTCTATTTTCTTTAAATAGAGCAGATTTAGAAGAGGGTATACAAGAAAACCCTAATACCTTTAAAATTATTTCAAAACTTTTAGAACGACCTAAAAAATTGTTGGCAACTATATTGGTCGCTAACAATTTCATAAATATTGCTATAGTTATTTTGTTTGCGTATTTAGGCGATTTTATATTTACTAGCATTACACAACCTCTTCTTAGATTTATAGTAGAAGTTGTGGTTATTACTTTTTTAATTTTACTTTTTGGAGAGATTTTACCAAAAATTTACGCCAGCAGAAACAAAGTAAAATTCTCTAATTTTATGGCTTATCCTTTAAGAGTTTTAGATGTTGTTTTTTCGCCTATAAGTCTGCCGATGAGAAGCATTACTTTAACCATACATAGTAGATTAGGAAAACAAAAATCTAATTTAAGTGTAGATCAATTATCTCAAGCATTAGAATTAACAAGTGAGCACGATACCACCAAAGAAGAACAAAAAATACTTCAAGGAATCGTATCTTTTGGCAATACAGATACCAAACAGGTAATGCGTCCAAGAATAGATATTTTTGCTTTAAATATTAATCAGAAATATCTTGAGATTATTCCTGATATTATTAGTCATGGATATTCCAGAATTCCTGTGTTTGAAGATAATATCGATAAAATTAAAGGAATACTTTATGTAAAAGATTTATTGCCATATATAGATAGAAAGCAATTTGATTGGACAACTCTTTTAAGAGAACCGTTTTTTGTACCAGAAAATAAAAAACTAGATGATTTAATGGCAGAATTCCAAGACAAAAAAGTCCATCTGGCTGTAGTTGTTGATGAATATGGAGGTACATCAGGTTTGATTTCATTAGAAGATATTATTGAAGAAATTGTTGGAGATATTAGCGATGAATATGATGATGAAGATTTAGTCTATTCAAAACTTGACGATAATAATTATGTTTTTGAAGGAAAAACTGCTTTAAAAGATTTTTATAAAATAATAAAGCTTGAAACCGATACGCTATTTGAAGACACAAAAGGAGAAGCCGAAACCCTAGCTGGTTTTGTTTTAGAGATTTCAGGAAGTTTCCCAAAAATGGGAAGTAAAATAAATTTCGAAAATTACGTTTTTACTATTGAAGCGTTGGATAAAAAACGTATTAAGCGTGTAAAAGTAACCTTACCTTAAATGATGAAAAACAGTCTTTTAGTTTTATTAATACTTGTAATTTGCATGGCCTGTGGTCAAGATCCTGTTCCAAAACCCAATGCACATTTAAGATTAGAATATCCAGAAGCTAATTATCAAAAACTTCAATTAGATCTTCCTTTTAATTTAGAAAAAAATCTAATAGCTACCAACGTAGAAACAAAACCGTTGCAAGGTGAAACAAAGAGCTATGGGGTGACTTTGCAATACCCTAGCATTAAAGGCGCTATTTATCTTACCTATAAAAGTATCGATAATAAGGAAGAAAACTTAATGGCTTTTTTACGCGATGCTCAAAAATTTACACAAGAACACACAAAAAAAGCCGATGAAATTATAGAACAAGTTTACGAAAATAATGAACGACGCGTCTATGGCATGATATACGAAGTTGGTGGTAATGCAGCTTCGCAATCTCAGTTTTATGTAACAGATAGTACCAATCATTTTTTAACAGGCTCGCTCTATTTTTACGCCAAACCTAATTACGACTCTATTTATCCAGCTGCTAAATATTTAGAAAAAGATATTAAACATATTATGGAAACAGTTTCTTGGAAATAGAATATTATTTGTCATTCCGAACGGAGTGAGGAATCTCTTTCTTTTAAAACAATTCAATCAAAATTCTCAAAAAACTCAATTAATTACGGAAAATCCGTAACGTCAAGTATGTATTTCATCGAAAAACAGCAAAAATACGTAACGTTACGTACATGATATTTTAAATTTAACCTTTAGGTTTATGGCATGTTAACCTAAAAATTATTTATTATGATCAAAAATCAAAAATCAAAAATCAAAAATCAAAAAGCGTAAAGCTAAGGCGGTTTTTATCTAAAAGTTTTATCTTACTTTTAATGATAGGTTTTTTTAGTTGTCAGAAAGAAGACGACACAATATCAGAATCAACTACAAATAACATTAGTATAAAAGAATACACTTTTGATGAATTAAATAGTAATACAACTTTTAGTAAAACATATAAAAAAGTAGTAAAAGCTATAAAGAAAAAAAATTTGAATGGAAGCAGAAGTCTAGACGATAATGATTTTGAAATAGATTCTACAATTATTAAAGAGATAAAAATTGGTAATATTACGTCATATACTTTTTTAGCTTATTTAGACAACCAAGAACCTAATAGTTTTAACAATATAGTTATTCAAATAGATAGTCTTGAAAACGAGAGGGCTTTATTAATAACATACTTTCCGGAGTCTTCAATGGAATATATTGTAGACCATAATTCTTTTACATTCCAAGGAACAAGTATGGCTGAGATAGTAAATATTGACTCTACTGCTTTTGTTAATAGAGATATGGATATAGGCTGTTTCGTAACTTGGTATTGTAATTGGGGTGGTTCAATACATTTAGCTGGAGATAATTGCACAGAAAGTTATATGTTTTCCGAGACCACTTGCAACTTAGGAGGTGGTGGATCTGGTGGTGGAGGTGGAGCAGGAGGCTCTGGTTCTCCAAATAATCCAGACCCAATAAACACTGCTCCAACATACACTATTCCATACGAGCAAAACTTAATAGAATGTTTGGGCTTGAACTCTGTAGAAAATGCTAATTTGGTTGTAAGTAATTGGATAAATAATCCAGATAATTTTATGCAAATGAGGGAAGCAAGTATATATTTGATTGGAGAAAATTGTATTGCAGATGCGCAAGCTTTTACAATAGAGGCTATTGAAACTACAATTGAAGGTGGAGAAGTTGATTTTGAAAATGAAGTTATACTAGATGAGACCTTCAAAGACTCAGAAACTCAATGCATCCATAATCTATTAAAATCAAATTCTGAATTTTATAATAACATGCTTTCTAATTTCAGTTCAGAAGATGCTAGAGGTGTTTTAGTTTTAAAAATTGGATCTACTTTAAATGGTGATTGGGGAACTACTCTTGGCTCATATAATAACTATAATGAGTTTATTATTACTACAAATAGTAATATTGAAAATTCAAGTAACTTAAAAAGAATGGTGACTCTTTCGCATGAATTAATTCATGCATACATGTTTTCTTCTTTAGAAAATTGGGGACTGATAGATTATAGTCCTGAAGGAGAACCTATTTTAAATTTAGTATGTCTGAATGGTATAAATTATAATGATTTAAACTTAAACACTTTAGATGAAAAAGATAGGTTTGTAGCGCTTATGTGTGCATTTAATCAAAATACTCCATTAAATGAACAATGGACCCATGATTTGTTTAACATCTGGTCTTTTGATACAAATACTTACAGAGAATCATTAGAAGATTTACTTATTAATGCACATGATTGGAATGGTGAAAATTCAGCTTTTAAAAACGAAGCAATAAGCTTATTTGGTACAACCAATTGGATTGAAAACGTTGCTGAAGCAATTTCATGGATTGGGCTAGAAAACACTCAAGAATATACTAATTATATAAACTCAATTGTAAATCCTGTAAAATTATTGTATATTTTAAATATTAGAAATAAAATTCAATCAGCAAAATCAAACTGTTTATGAAAAATGTATTAGTTTTATTATGCTTAATTATATCATGTCACTCTTTCTCACAGGAAATAAATTATGACATATATATATTACTTGAAAAAAATTCTGATTTTGAAGTTATTGAATCTAAAAATGATACATTATTGTTTCAAATGTTTATTCTTAAAAACCAAATTAATTCTGTAGACAAAAATTACATCATAAAAAAAGATGGTAAATTATCTACAAATATTAAGATTCAAAGTGGCAACACTAATAGTTCCATATTTCTGATTTATGAAAATATGAAAAAGCAAAATAACCCATTGTTAAAAGAGTTAAAGGAACTTAATAATGTTATTTCTTATCCTAGTGATTTTGACCATGCTGATTTAGATAATATTTATGACCTATTGAAAAATTCAAATCAAATCTTTGTTATTGAGTTTAGCGATAATTTTGGTTACTCAGTGGTAAAAAAAGTGAGATTAAAACAATTTGAACCTTTATAGTTGTTAATTGCTTAATACTTAAAAAAAAAGCATCTCATTCAATTTAGAATGAGATGCTTTCTCAAACAAGAGGAGGATTCTTTTTTGTTTACACCATATTGTTTTTATCATAAACATCAATTTTACGGAAAAACCGTAACTCCAACCATGCATTTCATCGAAAAGTAGGAAAAATACGTAATGTTACGTATAAGATATTTTAAATTTAACTTTTAGGTTTATGCCATATAAACTTAAAATATTTATTATGATCAAAATTCAAAATTCAAAATTCAAAATTCAAAAAGCGTAAAGCTAAGGCGTTTTTTATCTAACATTTCAATCTTGGTAATATTGTTTGGAGTATTTAGCTGTCAGAAAGAAGACGATGTACATATAGAATCTTATAACGAAGATTTAAGTATCAAAGAATATACGTTTGAAGAGTTAAATAACAATAATGAGTTTAACACTTCTTTTAGTAAAGTTATTGATGGATTAAAGAAAAACGGTTTTGTACATGGAAGAAGTGACGGAAATAATAACTTTGAAATAGATTCTACTGTTATCAAAGAAATACAAAAAGGCAATACTACGTCGTACACATTCTTTGCTATTCTTGAGAATCAAGAGCCAAATAGTTTCAATAATGTAGTAATTCAAGTAGATAGTATTAATAGTACAAAAGCTTTATTAATAACCTATTTTCCTGAAGCTCCAATGGAATATATAGAAGGTCACGATTCTTTTTCATTTCAAGGAACCTACACCACAGAAGAAATTGATTTTAATTTAACTTCGACCCAAAATAGAGATATGGATAATTGTACTACTGTTTATTATTGTACTTGGGGTGGGACAGTTCATTATGCTGGAGAAAATTGTACAGCAGGTTATATTTATTCTATTACATCATGTAGTAGCGGTTCTGGAGGTGGAGGTTCTGGTGGTTCTGGTAGTGGTTCTCCAAATGATCCAGATCCAGTTTATACTGCACCAGTTATAATTCCTTATAAGCAACATGTCATAGAGTGTTTGCAATTAAACCAAGTAGAAAATACTAATTTAACAATTAGCAATTGGATATATAACTCAGATAATTTCTTTCAAGTAAGAAAAATGAGTACGTTTTTAAGCAATAAAAATTGTAGTGAAAAAGCCCAAGCATTTGTAATAGCCTCTATAGAAGCTATAATAAATGGTGATATAGATGAGTTTAATGAAGATTTCTATACTTGGGGAGTAACAAAAGATGATACATTTGTTGACTCTGAATTAGATTGTATTTACGAAAAATTAAAAGGAGGAAATTTGGGTAATAATTTCTTTAAGGATATGTTATTCGAATTCGACCAATTAACACCTTTAAAATTCTCAATTGGACCAACACCTAATAGTGACTATGCTTTTACAAAAGGAGAAACAACAACTATTTTTGGGCAAACCCATGCATCATATGAGATTATTTCTTCAGCAAATGCAGAATCAGCATCCAACCTAGATAAAATGGTTACTTTGTCTCATGAGTTGATGCATGCTTTTATGTTTAAGTCTTTAGAAGATTGGGGTATTATTTCTTTTGATAACATTGGAAGACCATATCTAATCGAAACTTATGATGATATGTGCCAAGACGATAATCTGGATGAAGAAATAAATATTAATCTATTATCTATGAAGGATAGATGGGTGTTTTTAATTTGTGAAATTTTGGAAAATAGTGATGATCCTAATAATAACCAAGAATGGACACATTCTTTATTTAATAGTCCAGTTTTTGCCATTGAAACATACAGAGAAAAATTAGAACAATTACTACTTAATAACCATGATTGGGATGGTATGCCAACAAGTACTAAATCTACTATGATTTTATTGTTTGGAGATTTCAATTGGAAACAAAAAGTGGCAGAATACATGAGTTGGTCTGGGTTAGAAGATACACCAGAATTTGATACTTGGCTAGAAACCCAAGGGTCTTTCATTCCTGTAGGTTCTACATATACAAGTAATCGTGATTTTTTTGATAATGGAGTTATTGGTTATTGGATTCAAAATTATAATGTTCAAGTTAACTGCAATTAATATGAAAAATATTTTAGTATTGTTTTTGGTTCTTTATGCTTCAAGCATATTTTCTCAAAACAATTTATACCTAAAAGAAAAGGACACTATTTTTATTGTCTTTGACACTATTGTTTCCAAAAAGCATGTAATTATGGAATATTCGAATTTCAAATTAGATGAAAAGAGAAATTCTAAAGGACTAAATACTATTTATTTTTTGTTAGATAGCACTCTTATTCAAAAGCGAAAGGAATTCTATAAAAGACGAGAAGAGCATTCAAAAACTAATTTTGGCGCTATTGGTGCAAGTTCTACTTGCGATTGGTGTTTTGGTTTATATTTTGTTCATAAGTCTAATGTAAATTATAATCCATCAATTAATAATCTCGAAAATGACCATCAATATAAAACTATTAGTAAACATCTTTTAGAGAAAGAAAATGTTACTTTAAAGGACTCTTTAGAATTTGATAGAGGTGTGTATTTATTAGTTAATTACAGATATAATCCACCAACATCTATTTTATTGCTTTCAAAAGAAAAACTAATGAATAAAAATATATTTTATTTTGATGGTTCAACAAAAAAATATTTGGAGTTAAAAGAGTTACTTAAAGAGCCCCATTATCTTTTTATGTTGGATAAAACCTGGGTGAAACAAGAATTAGATTCTAAATTCACAAAAACGGAATATTTTATATTTAATGAAGTTTTGTATAGAGCTAGAACTAGGTCTGGTTATCCAGAATTGAGAAATTATGATTAATTTTTAACAATTAAAAACTAAAAAAGCACCTTATCAAAAATATGGGAAGGTGCTTTTTAGTATATAAAACTATATAATGAAAAATCAAAATAGCACTTATAATTGGACTCATTCATTATTTAACAGTCTTGTTTTCGTTGTAGAAACATATAGAGAAAAGCTAGAACAATTGTTGCTCGATAAACATGATTGGGATAGCGAACCTGATACGGTTAAAAATATAATGATTCAGACATTTGGAAATTTTAATTGGAAACAAAAAGTAGCAGAATATATGAGTTGGTCTGGATTAGAAAAAACACCAGAGTTTAACACTTTTGCCTTAACGCAAACCTCAATAGTACCTTCTGGATTATATAGCCCACCTCATATTGAAAAACAATTTGTGACAGATGTTATAAAATGGTGGACTAACAATAATAATGTTACAGATGGATTAACCTTAGGAAATTGTAATTAAATATGAGAATGAGTAATATAGTACATATAATTTTTTTTACTCTAGTAATAATATACTCAGGTAATGCACAAAATGAAGAGATGCTCTATAGCAATAAAAAAGACACCCTATTCATTTCGTATCCAAAACAATTAAAGGATAGTTTAGTTAAGATCACTTATGATAGTGTAAAAATAAAAAATAATCTAAATACCATAGAAAAAACAGTTGGTTTGAAAACTACATATAACCTATTAGATAGCGCAAATCTAAAATTGAGAAAAGAATATTTGTTGAGAAAAGAATATAACAGAATAAATGGTATTTTATCAAGTAATTCTATGGGTAAAATAGTTGGATTATATTTTGTGCATACACAAAGAGTAGACACTTCTTATTTAAGAGATCAGAATAGCAGGCTAATTTATTATAAAAATATTTTCTTAAAGCATTTAAAATCTGATGTTAGTTTTGATATTGACAAGAAATTATATTACATATACAGAACAAATGAAAGTGCAACAAGAAATTATATTATATCTTTTAATGAGCTACAAAATAAAAAGAGATTCTATTTTGATGGAACAGAAAATAAGTATAAAGAATTACAAGAAATAATTAAAACCCCTATGTATATTTATATTTATGATAAAAGTGTAATTAATAGCGAAAATGAAGAAGTACTTCTCTTTAAAGAGGTGATATGGAAACATATTCAGGGTACGTTATAAGTCTGTTTTGAAAGCGAAACATGTTCATTGGAAACAAAAAGTGGCAGAATATATGAGTTGGTCTGGATTAGAGCTAACTCCTGAATTTACAGCTTGGGCAGCTTCTCAAACAGACTTTATTCCATCAACTTTTACTGAAGATCCTGATTTTCCTGATTTAACTAGAGAGGAAGAGTTTTGTATTAGTATAACAAATTATTGGACTGAGCCTCTTTTTATTGACTATGTTTTAAATGACTGTAATTAAAATGAAAAATCCATTATTTATATTAATGTTTTTAATAAGTTCGGTGTCATTCTCACAAGAATCGTTTTTTCTAAAAGAAAAAGATACACTATATATAGTATTTGATAATCCAGATGCTAATAACCATGTTGATAAGCTATATAATAATATAAAAAAAGATGAGGGTAAAACGGTAGTTGGGCTAAGCTCTATTTACTTTTTGTTAGATAGCACTCGTATTCAAAAGCGAAAAGAATTCTATAAAGGACGTGAAGCGCATTCAAAATCTAATTTTGGCGCAATTGGAGCAAGTTCTAGCTGTGACTGGTGTTTTGGTTTATATTTTGTTCATAAATCAATAAGCACAAGTAAAATTAATCAGTCACCCAAATCAGACCCAATTTATATAAATTATAAAAAAAATCATTTAGATAAAGGAAATGTGTCTTTAAAAGACACACTTGATTTTGATAAACTTCTTTTTAATATGGTTTACTATCGATATTATCCTCCAATTTCAACATTGCAATTATCTAAAAAAGAGTTAAAAGAAAAAAAAGTGTTCTATTTTGATGGATCTACAAAAAAATATAATGAATTAAAAGAAATACTTAAAGAACCACTTTATCTATTTATGTTAGATAAAATATGGGTGAAACAAGAATTAAATTTTAAAGTTAATCAAACAGAATATTATATATTTAATGAAGTTATGTATAGATCTAGAACTAGGTCTCTTTATCCAGAATTGAGAAATTAAGTCTAAACAATTAAAAACCAAAAAAGCATCTCGATAGAGATGCTTTTTTTATTATATTTTAAAGTAAGATTACGCTTTACCTTTGTCTGTACAACAAGCCATTTTACAATCTGCTTTGCAGGCCATTTTCTTGTCTGTTGAAGCTTCAGGGGTTTCTGCCTTGTCTGCACAACATGCTTTTTTACAGTCTTTAGCACAAGCAGTTTTTTCAGCATCTGCATTGTCAGTAGAGTCAGCTTTATCTGCGCAACACGCCTTTTGGCAGTTCGCTTTTTCTTCATCTGTTTTTCCTTCACAACAAGCCATTTTACATAATTTGTTTTGATTAGAAGAACTAACTGTATGCATATCGGTAACAGAATACATATCGCCAGCTTTTTTAACTACTTCCTCTAAAGAGGTTGGAGTTACTTTAGCTTCATCGTATTCTACCATAGCTAATTTTTTATCAAAATCTACAGTAGCAGATTTTACACCTTCCAATTTAGCCATTTTCTTTTCAATGGTTTTTGCACAACCCATAGCACAAGTCATGCCTTCTATGGTAAACTCTGCTTTTGCATACGTTGCGTTTGGATCTAAAGTTACTTCTTCAGCTGCTGTTTCAACTTCAACTGTCACAACTTCTGGAGCAGTTTCGTTTTTACAAGCTGTTATAAAAACCGTTAGCAGCAATAAACCGATAATATTTTTTAATGATTTCATTTGTTTTAAATATTGATTTAATTACAAAATTAACAATTATTACTGTTTCTTGCATCAAAATTAACAACTTTGTGAATTAAAATAAATGTATGAAAAACATTCAAGTTAAATGGTTGTATTTATTTGTTTTGTCCTTAATCTGGGGAACCTCATTTATATTAATTAAAAAATCATTACTCGGGTTAACACCTTTTCAGTTAGGTGCTTTAAGAACTATTATTACAGGTGTTTTTTTATTTATTGCTGGATTTAAAAGCATCAAACAAATAGATAAAAAGCAATGGAAATGGATAGCTATTTCAGGATTTTTAGGCTCTTTTATTCCTGCTTTTTTATTTGCCATTGCTGAAACCGAAATAGATAGTGCTGTGGCTTCTATTTTAAATTCATTAGTGCCACTTAACACTATTTTATTTGGATTTGCAGTGTTTAAAATAGCATCAACTAAACGACAGGTTTTAGGGGTTATTATAGGATTTATAGGAACTGCTATTTTGATTTTAAAAGGAGCTGAATTAAATCCGCAACAAAATTATCTGTATGCTGGTTTTGTAATTTTTTCAACCATTATGTATGCTCTAAATGTGAATATTATAAAAAGGCACTTACAACATGTAAAACCTTTGGCTATTGCAGCAGGAAATTATGTCGTTATAATATTTCCTGCAATTTTGGTATTGTTTTTTTCAGATTTTTTTAATCATAAAACATTTGCAAATCCATACTTTAAAATATCTTTAGTTTATGTAACTATTTTATCGTTTTTTGGAACCGCTTTAGCAAAGGTTTTATTTAATAAATTAATTCAGATTTCTACGCCTGTTTTTGCTTCTTCTGTAACGTATTTAATGCCTATTGTTGCTTTAACTTGGGGAGTTTTAGATGGCGAATCATTTACGTTGCTACAAGGGTTTGCTACCATTATTATTTTAGTAGGGGTTTATTTATCTCATAAACGGCAGCAATAAAAAAGCCCGAAATAGTAATATTTCGATCTCTTAATTTTAAAAATTATTTATTTAAAGTCTTCTTCTGTAACTCCTTCATTAATAGTTATATTTGTGTAACTCATAGTAATTACTTGCATGCCAGCCATAATTTTTTGTTTGTAAGGAAATAAAATCTCATTAACACCTTTATAATCAGATATTTCCATGGTGGATTTTCCTTGCGATTTAGATTCCATTTCGGCACGTACAAGTAAATTGCTTTCAGTATCATAATATTTGTATGTAATATTTTCACCATGAACTACTTTAACCTTATAAGCATCTTTTCCTTTTAAAGAAGTAATTCCTTCAAAGAAAAGTTCGGAGTCTCCAGGGTATAATTCAGGAAAAATAGAATGTTTCCCTTTTTTTGAATTTATTTGTTCTTCAGTAAGGTTTGTTTTTACACCTTGCTGTTCAATATATCCAGCTTCTCCATCAAATTTTTGTCTAGATATAACTCCCATACCTTCAGCATACATTTCAACAGATTCATTGTTTGGTTCCATTAATTTTATTTCTGCTGTAAGTGACATAGGTAATCCTTCAATAGTAACATCTGCATTAAACTTAACAGTAATGACGTCTATAAGAACGTCTTTCCCTCCAATGGCTTTAATATAATTATTAAAAACAGTTTCTGCAGACATATTATCTGGAGCCTGTTTAAGTTCTTCATTTTGTGCTATAACAGATAAATTTACAGCTAAAGCAACAAATAATAATAATTTGATTTTCATAAGATTAGTTTTGTGTTTACAAATTTGTCTACAAGATATTATTTTTTGTTATAAAAAATCATGAAAATGATAAAAGGGATTAAAAATTATAATTTTAGATAATTTTTCACGAAATTTATTAAAATCTAATTTCAAAACATTTAAAATGAGCACTTCAGTAAAGGTTTCGGTTAAATATGGATTAATTACTACTATTTTATTAATTGCATATTTTTTAATTTTAAAAATAGTTGGATTTCATAATAACCCTTGGTTTAGAATGTTTAATGGTCTTTTTGTTGCTTTTGGCATTTATACTGCAATCAAAAACTTTAAACTAATTTCGGGAAATACGTTCAATTATGGTAATGGTTTTAAAACCGGATTGATTACTGGCTTTCTTGCCACTTTTTTATTCGCACTTTTTATGGGTATTTATTTGTTCCATTTAGATGTAGATTTTATGAATAGTTTGCTTAAAGATTGGTTTCAAGATTTCAATCATGGTGGAGGGATTTTAATTTTTATTATTCTAATTGAAGGTATGGCATCTACTACAATTCTTACCTTAGCATTCATGCAAATATTTAAAAACAGTAAAAATCTAGCGCAAAACAAATAAAACGTTTGTAGTTTAATTAATTAGCAGTATATTTGCACTCATTTTTTGAACAAATTAATTAATAAAAGTTACGCTATGTACGCAATTGTAGAGATAGCAGGGCAACAATTTAAAGTTGAAAAAGACCAAAAAGTCTTTGTTCATCGTTTAGCAACAGAAGAAGGAAAGCAAGTGTCTTTTGACAATGTACTTCTTTTAGCAGATGGAGACAAAGTAACTGTAGGCGCCCCAGCTATAACCGGAGCTCAAGTAGGAGCAAAAGTTTTAAAGCACCTTAAAGGTGATAAAGTAATCGTTTTCAAAAAGAAAAGACGTAAAGGTTACCGTGTAAAAAACGGACACAGACAATCTTTAACTGAAATTTTAATTGAAAATATAGTAGCTTCAGGAGCTAAGCCAGCAGCAAAAGCTGAAAAAGCTACTCCAGCAAAAGAAGTGAAAAAAGCAGAACCAAAAGCTGCTGCTCCAAAAGCAGAAGCAAAACCAGCTGCTAAAAAAGAAGAAGCTTCTCAAGATTTAAGCAGTTTAACTGTTGCTGAATTAAGAGAAATGGCAAAAGCAAAAGAAATTACTGGATATTCTTCTATGAAGAAAGCCGAGTTAATTGATGCTTTAAGTTAATTTAAAAATCTAAAATCGAAATAAAATGGCACATAAAAAAGGAGTCGGAAGTTCGAAAAACGGTAGAGAATCAGAATCCAAACGCTTAGGTGTAAAGATTTTTGGTGGTCAAGCTGCTATTGCTGGAAATATTATCGTTAGACAAAGAGGAAATACACATCATCCAGGTGAGAATGTATATTCTTCAAAAGACCATACATTACACGCTAAAGTTGATGGCGTAGTAAAATTTACAAAGAAAAAAGATAACAAATCTTATGTTTCTATTGAGCCTTTTGAAGCTTAAGAAACAATTCTTTACTCTAATGAAATCCCTTTCAATTTTTTGAAAGGGATTTTTTATTTTATCATGTCTCTTATTATTTTAAGATGATGTTTGGTATGTAGTTCTATAAAACGGATTGTTCTTTTTTTATTTAAAACTCCAAAAATAAAGTGCTTGAAATGGGCATTTCTATCAGCTAATTTAATCTTTTCAATATTTTTATTAGCAACTTCAAGTTGTGTTTCTAGATCTTCTATTGTTATATTCTCGGGAGGTTGAACATATTTTGGAGCTTTTACTTTACCTCTGGGAAAATAGCCAATTGTAAATAGTAATAAACGCCATTTATTAAATTTACTAGTATATAATTCAGGATTAGAATTTAATAAAGTTTCAGAAACTAAATTAAATACTTTTAGTGAATGGTCAATTTGCCAAGCAACATCAGAAGTCGAAACTAATTTGTTTATTTTATCTTTAAATTCAATATAGTTTTCTAACTCTTTTATTAAAGGCAGAAGTAATTCGGGATCTCTATTTAGCATGTTCTAAAATAACAAAAAAAACCCTTACATGTCTGCAAGGGTTAAAATACTTTATTGTCATTGAGAAGTAAATTTATAATTTACCGTTACAATCTTTAATTTATTTATAAAAAATGACTTCGTCATTCATTCCTCGTATTGACGAGCTTAATTAGTATCTGTAATATTCAGGTTTAAAAGGCCCTTCAACGTCTACACCAATATATTTTGCTTGGTCATCACGAAGTTCGGTTAATTCGACACCAATTTTAGCTAAATGTAATTTGGCTACTTTTTCATCTAAATGTTTTGGTAACATATAAACTTCGTTTCCATATGCATCTTTGTTTGTCCAAAGTTCTATTTGAGCTAAAGTTTGGTTTGTAAACGAGTTACTCATAACAAAACTTGGATGACCTGTGGCACAACCTAAATTTACCAAACGACCTTGAGCTAAGATGATTACATCTTTTCCATCTATAGTGTATTTATCCACTTGTGGTTTAATGGTATTTTTAGTGTTGCCATGGTTTTTGTTCAACCAAGCCATATCAATTTCATTATCAAAGTGCCCAATGTTACATACTATAGTTTTGTCTTTCATGGCATCAAAATGACGTCCTTGAACGATATCTTTATTTCCTGTAGTTGTAATTACAATATCTGCATTACCAACAACCGTTTCTAATTTTTTCACTTCAAAACCATCCATAGCAGCTTGTAATGCACAAATAGGATCGATTTCTGTAACCGTTACAATACTTCCAGCGCCTTTAAATGATGCAGCTGTTCCTTTTCCAACATCGCCATAACCACAAACAACTACACGTTTACCTGCTAACATCACATCAGTAGCACGACGGATGGCATCTACAGCACTTTCACGACAGCCATATTTGTTATCAAATTTTGATTTAGTTACACTATCATTTACGTTGATTGCTGGCATAGGCAAGGTTCCTGCTTTCATACGCTCATACAATCTGTGTACACCAGTAGTCGTTTCTTCAGATAAACCATTAATTCCTGCAGCTAGTTCAGGGTATTTATCTAAAACCATATTGGTTAAATCGCCACCATCATCCAAAATCATGTTTAATGGTTTTCTATCTTCACCAAAAAATAAGGTTTGTTCAATACACCAATCAAACTCTTCTTCAGTCATGTCCTTCCAAGCATATACAGCAGTTCCTGTAGCAGCAATAGCAGCAGCAGCCTGATCTTGTGTTGAGAATATATTACAAGAACTCCAAGTTACTTCAGCTCCTAAAGCTTGTAAGGTTTCTATTAAAACAGCCGTTTGAATGGTCATGTGCAAACATCCAGCAATTCTAGCACCTTTTAATGGTTGTGAGTTTTTGTATTCTTCACGAAGACTCATTAATCCTGGCATTTCTGCTTCTGCTAATTCAATTTCTTTTCTTCCCCAAGCTGCTAGTGAGATATCTTTTACCTTATTTGGTACGTAAGCAACAGTTTTTGTATTCATAATTAATTTTTTCTTAATGTTTTTTATAGTCTAACAACTTTGGCAATAGCACTTAAAATAGTTAAATTCGCTTGCCAGAATGGTTAAATCTGCCTTAGGCAGTGCAAAGATAACTAATAACTTTTAGAATATTAAATGCCTCTTTATAAAACCCTTAATCCCAATTCACAAACTACTGTTAAAATCTGGAAGATTACAGAATCTTATAACGATTTATTACAGCCAATTAAATTGAAACCTGAAAACTTGAAACGTGTTTTAGGAATGAAAAGTGAATTGCATCAACGTGGCTTTTTAAGTGTCAGACATTTGCTCGCTGAATTTGGTTATACTGATTCCGATTTGTTTTACGACGAAAACGGAAAACCACATTTAAAAGATGGAAAACATATTTCAATTACACATTCTTTTACTTTTTCAGGGCTTGTGGTAAGCGACTTTCAGGTTGGGATTGATATTGAAAAGCAACGAAAAAAAATTGGTGTCATTGCGCATAAATTCATGGAATATGAGTTTCAGTATTTAAAAGTAGACGAACCTGATTATATTAATAAATTAACGGTTATTTGGTGCATTAAAGAATCCTTATACAAGCTTTTTGCAACGCCTGGCTTAAGTTTTTTGCAGCACACTTTAGTTATTCCGTTTACAATGGATGAAGAATCAACAGTTGCTTGGATAGATTACGAAGATAAAAAATATAGATACAGTACCACGTTTTTAGAATTTGAAGGTTTTACTTGTGCTTACGCTTTACCATCATAAATGAAAGCCATCTACACCAACATATTACAGGCAGTTTCTAATGGTGAAAAATTACTGGCTATTCTTATTGATCCTGATAAATTTTTATTAAATAACACACAAAATTTTATAGATAAGATTGAAAAATCTATAGCAACACATATTTTTATTGGAGGAAGTACTGTGGATGATTTTGTCACTGAAACCTTGATTTCTGAAATAAAAAAATTCTCCCAATTACCAATTGTATTGTTCCCTGGAGATGTGTCACAAATTACCAATCAAGCAGATGCCTTGCTATTTCTATCTTTAATTTCGGGTAGAAATCCAGAGTATTTAATAGGAAAGCAAGTTAAGGCTGTTTCAAAATTACGACAAATGAATTTGGAAATAATCTCAACAGGATATGTTTTAATAGAGAATGGGAAAAAAACTGCTGTTCAACGAGTAACAGAAACTAAACCACTATCAAGAACGCATATTCAAAATATTGTTGATACAGCCAAAGCTGGCGAATTATTAGGAATGAAATTAATTTATTTGGAAGCTGGAAGTGGCGCTTTGCATCCAATTCCTTTAGACATTATATCTAAAGTAAAGAGCGAATTAACCGTACCTTTGATTGTTGGTGGTGGCATTAAAACAAAAGAACAATTAGAAGACGCTTATAATGCTGGAGCAGACTTAGTTGTTATAGGTACTGCCTTTGAAAATGATGAAAGCTTTTTTGAAGAATTAAAGAGCTAAAAATCTAATTCTTTTTGAATACTTAATTTTTTATTAATAACAGTACTATCTGCCTTATTCAACAAGCGTTCTTTTTCAGTAAAATAATATTTGTACTTGGCTTTAGTGATATCTATATTATAATCTTCAAAATCTCCTAAAACATCAACTCCTGCTTTAAAAGGGACAGGCGATTTTAGGATGGAGATATGATAATTGTAAGTTTTGTCTAAATTTTGAATGCCTCCAGCAGCAATACGATAGCGATCTAATGTTAATTCGGCAGGAAAAATTTCTAACTGACTGTTTTCAATACTCATTTCAACATGAAAACTATCTATAAGATTTCGTTCTTTGTTTTTAAACATCAATGTTTTTGAAATTTCAGCAAAGGTTGGACTATCAAACACAATGAGATTTTTTGCTTGAAGCGCTGCAATACTTTTAACAGATGGAATTAAAACATGCATGTCTTTGTTGAGTTTAGCAGAACCTTTCATTCTAAAATCCACTTTACCGTCAAAAGATTTAGACATTGGGAATAAGGAATCTAACGTTGGAAAAAGTGCAGTTAAATTTTTCATTTGAATGTGTTCCAAATTCATTTTATAATTGATTTCAGCTTCATCTTCTGTTTTGGCCTTATAATTTAAACTTGCTATAATATTGGCAGCCAAAGTTTCTAAATATAAGTTTTGAAGATCTAATTCCTGATTTTTTAAAGTTACCAATCCATGAATATTTGTGAAATCTAGATTGTCAAATCTAACTTTCTTAATATTGGTGTTAAATGTGAATTGAATATTATCAGGAACTATAAAAGTTGATTTTTTTGAAGTGGCAGTTGTGTCTGTTTTTATGGTGTTTGGATCAATTATTTCAGTTGAAGCTTCTTGTTTGCTGTTTAGTATGGACATAAGTTGATTTGTATCAATATAGTCGGCATCTAAATTTAATTCTGCTTCAAAATCTTTTTTGTTCTGTAAGGATGCTATAAAATGTGAAACCTTTCCTGTAAGTGTCGCATCCGAATTCCCAAACTTAAAGGCTGCTTTATTCAAAAGGAGGTCGTTATTTTTTATGGAAACAACCGTTTGTTTCATTTCTAATAGTAACGGAAATTTTGGTGTGTTCACATAAAGCGCATTAAATTCCACGCTTCCTTTGGGTTGCCAATGCTTGGTTTCGTCGTTTTCAAAAGTAAGGTTATAATTTCCGTTTTTCATCCCAATAAACCGTTTGTAGCCCCAAATAGCAACACTGTCTATGGTAAATTGACTAACAATTAAAGGTCTTTTTTTATAAGCAGTAGATTTAAACAACACTTTGGCATGACTATTTTTAATCATTCCTTTTATTGAATCTCCATAAGCGTAATTTAAATCTTTAAGAGATATTTCTGCATGGAGCGTTTTATTATCTGATGCTTGAACTTGTGTATCTAAAACTAAATTTAAATACTCCAAGGTAAGCTGATGTTTGTTTTTATATTTAAAGGTTAAGCCTTTAAAATCGATCCTTCCGTTTAAATCGTTGTTAACCTCTGATGTGAATTCTCTTCCAAAAATCACATCTGCATTTTGAGATTGAAATTTAAAATCTTCCGTTTTATGATGCAAATTAACGTTCTTTAAAAGCATGGTTCCAGAAGCATTAATACGTTTATAATCCTGGTTTATAATGGCTTTTTTTGTAAAGGATGTTTTAAAATCTACTTTAGCAATACCACTAGCATCTATGTTTTTATTAATGGGAAAGGCTTCTTTTAATTTGGTAAAATCTATATCTCCATTCAGGCTGGCATTAACAGAAGCATTTTGAATAACATTTGTAATCGTTCCTTTGGAATTTAAATGAATACCAGTACCTTTTAATTCTAGTTTATCAATTGTTACGTTTGAATTAGAAAGGGTATTAAAATCGATGGTTGAAGTTATGTCTGCTTGAAATGTTTCTATTTCACCAGGGAAATTTTTAAATTTAAACGACCCATTTTCAATGTTTAATTGAGCATTAATGTCTGGAAAAACATCTTTGCCATAAGCACCAATAATATGGGCGTTAAGCACAACTTCTCCTTCAGTGATTAAATCTTTTTTATACTCTAAAATATTTTCTGGAATTAAATCGATAAAGGTTTTTAACGAAGGTACATTTAGCCTCAAGTTCAAGTTTGTAAACACCTGTTTTTCAGGCTTGTTTATTTTTATATTTCCATCTGCTAAAAATTCGATATTATTGGTATTTAGAATGCTTTTACCAAAAACAAGTTCCTTATTTTGCTTGTTGTAATTCACATCTGTTTTTAAAGTTAATTTTAGCTTGTTTAAGAAACGAACCTCATCTTTTATAAAAACAATATCCAAGCCGTTTGTATTTACATTTAAGTCTACACCTTCCTCATTCTTGTTGATTGTGAGATCTAGATTTAAAACGGGAATATCAACAAGGGCTTTGGTGAATAAGTCTTCATAGTGCAAATTAGCATTGACAATTTCTAATTTATCAACATTAAAAGTTTTAAGATATTTTGTGGCATCAATACTTGTTGTATCTGTTTCTATTTCTGTTTCAGATTCTGATGTTTTTAAAATATTCCAATTAGCAAAGCCGTTTTCATTAATTAAAGCATGAATTTCAGGATTTATGAACGATGCTTTTTTGATATCGACTTCTTTATTTTGAAGTAATTTAATCAGGTTAAAAGTAAGTTGTAAAGATTCAAATTTAGCAAGAGTATCGTTTTTAAATTCAACAAGCTTTTCATCTTTCAAAACTTTATAATTAACAATACTTCCATTTTTTAGAGTGATAGAAAAATTAGGAAACGTAGAAAAAAAAGCAGGATCAATTGTTTGACAAGTAACAGTAGCGTTTACATTCTTGTTAATTAACTCTACTATTTGAGGCGTTATTTTTTCAGGTGTAAACACAAAATTAAGTGCAATAGCAATGGCCAGCATTAAAAGAAGAAATGCTGTAAGTAAAAAAAGGAATAATCTTTTAAAAAGTTTTTTATAACCAGCCATATAACTATTAAAATATATTTAAAAAGGAAATTTACGATTATAGCTTCACAAAAAAACTTAAAATAGTACTTTTAATTTGGATTTAAAGCATAGTCTGTTTTTTCTTGTTAATTTTGAAATATATAAAAACAAAATTTAATGGATATATCTGTAGATTTAACCTTATCACCTTTACAAGATGATTACGAAATACATGTTATTAACTTTATAAAAGAATTGAGAAATTCTAAATTTACGGTTTTAGAAAATCCTTTAAGCACTCAAATATATGGAGAATACGATGAGTTAATGCCATTTTTAACAGCACAAATCCATAAATCCTTCGAAGAACAAAAGATATGTGTATTAACCATGAAAATTGTTAAAACAGATAGAAGTGATTATGAACCACATTTTTAACTTCTTTTTTGAGCAATACGTAACCTATGAAACCATAGATGTTGTTTTAGAAATTATTGCCGTTATTTTTGGGTTTCTATCGGTCTGGTTTTCCAAACAAAATAATATCTTGGTTTTCCCAACAGGCCTAATAAGCACCAGTATTTTTGTGTATTTACTTTTAAAATGGGGATTATTAGGAGATATGATGATTAATGCCTACTATTTTATTATGAGTATTTATGGTTGGTATGTTTGGACAAGAAAAGTAGATGCTACTCATGTAACACCTGTTTCATTTACAACAAATAAAGAGAAAACAACAAGCCTATGGATATTTTTAGCAACCTTGTTATTTGTTTTTATTGTTTATAAATCTTTTAACATGTGGACCAGTTGGGTTGCTTATGTTGATACCATAACTACAGCTATCTTTTTTGTTGGGATGTGGCTTATGGCACGAAGAAAAGTAGAAAACTGGATTTTTTGGATTATTGGCGATTTAATCTCAATCCCTTTGTATTTTTATAAAGGATTTACCTTTACCAGTTTTCAATATTTAGGATTTACAATAATTGCCATTTATGGATATGTAGCATGGAAGAAACTCTTAAACAACAAGACAGTAGCTGCATAAAAGTAGTTTTATTTGGACCAGAATCTACTGGCAAAACAGTTTTAGCTAAAAAACTGGCAGCATATTATAAAACACTTTGGGTTCCGGAGTTTTCAAGAATATATGCCGAAGAAAAAATTAAAGACAACGAGTTATTAACCAAAAATGATGTTTTGCCTATAGCTATTGGACAAATGGTATTAGAAAATGCCTTAGCAAAACAAGTAGACAAATTACTTATTTGCGATACTAATTTGTTAGAAACAAAAGTGTATAGCCAAGAATATTATAATGGCTATTCTCCTGAAGTATTGGACAAATATGCTCTTGAAAATAGCTATAATCTCTATTTTTTAACTAATATTGATGTCCCTTGGGAAGAAGATGGTATTCGAGATAAACCCAATAAAAGAGAAGACATGTTTAAAGCATTTCAAAAAGCTTTAACAATAAATAAAATTCCCTATGTGTTATTAAATGGAAGTTTACCAAACAGATTGGAAATTGCCATAAAGCACATAGATAAATTGCTAAAAAATAACTGAATGTTTTCAGATAAAGACATACATCTAATAGAGAATAAAGGTTTAACTGTAGAAAAAGTAACCTCACAAATAGAGTTGTTTAAAACAGGATTGCCATATGTAAATTTGCAATCTGTAGCCATTATTAATAATGGAATTTTACAACTTACTAATGAAGAAAAAAAAGCATCAATAGATTTGTTTGAGGCGCAAAGAAATAACTATTCCATTATTAAGTTTGTTCCAGCATCAGGTGCTGCTACAAGAATGTTTAAATCTTTTTTTAGTTTTATTGAAGATTATAATCCTGATCAAGAAACAGTAAATGCGTATATAAATAGAACAAAAGAATCTGCTTTAGCTGTGTTTTTTGTAGGCTTGGAAAAATTACCTTTTTATAAAAAAGTTTTAAATAAAATTGAAAAAGTATATCCTGAATATGATACATCATCAACAGATAAACAACGCTTAATGTTTGTAAAAACCATGTTAGATGTAGATAAATTAAACTATGGTTTTTATCCAAAAGGCTTATTACCATTTCATCAATATAAAGAGCATATTGCTACAGCTTTTGAAGAACATTTATTCGAAGCAGCTTTATATGCCTCTAGTAACAATAAGGCTAATATACACTACACTATTTCAGAGAAATATAAAGATATTTTTGATGATGAATTTAAAAAAATACAAACTATTGTAGAGCGAAAAACCAATACAAAATTTGAAATTTCTTTCTCTTATCAAAAAGAAGCCACAGATACTATAGCAGTAACAGAACATAACAAACCTTTTAGATTAGAAGATGGAAGTTTATTGTTTAGACCTTCTGGTCATGGAGCTTTGCTTTCAAATTTAAACGATTTAGATGCAGATATCATTTTTATTAAAAATATTGATAATGTTGTAGTTTTTAAATACGAAAGTGAAGTTAGTGAGTTCAAAAAAATGCTAGCTGGAATATTAATTAATGTTCAAACAAAAGCTTTTAATTATTTAGAGAAGTTAGAATCTAACCATACTTCTGAAGCAGATATTTTAGAAATTGCTACGTTTTTGACTAACAAAATGAATGTGGTTATATCTTCTGAATTTGAAAAATATGCAACCGAATATCAAGTTGCTTATTTAAAAGATAAATTAAACCGTCCGATTCGTGTTTGTGGGATGGTTAAAAATGAAGGAGAGCCAGGTGGTGGTCCTTTTTGGGTAAAAGATGAAAGTGGACAAATTTCACTTCAAATTGTGGAATCTGCTCAAATTAATAAAAAGGATAAACACCAAAAAGACATCTTAAAGAATGCAACACATTTTAATCCTGTTGATTTGGTTTGTGGTATTAAAGATTACAAAGGCAACCCTTTTAATTTAGAGGAATTTGTAGACCATAAAACGGCTTTTATAACCATGAAAACAAAAACTGGAAAAGATTTAAAAGCTCTAGAGTTACCAGGTTTATGGAATGGAAGCATGGCAAACTGGAATACCATTTTTGTTGAAGTACCACTTATTACTTTTAATCCTGTAAAAACAGTAACAGATTTATTAAAACCTACTCATCAAGTAAAGTAATATGTTCGATGAAGGTTTACTTATAAATGAATTAGCTTTCAAAGCTATTAGAAGTTCTGGTTCAGGTGGTCAGCACGTAAATAAAGTGTCTTCTAAAATGGTGCTGAATTTCGATTTAACAAATTCTCAAGTATTTTCAGAAGAACAGAAAACACTAATGTTTAAAAATTTGGCAAACAGATTAACTGCAGATGGAATTCTAATTCTTCAATGCGACGAAAGCAGAAGTCAACATAAAAATAAAGAGTTAGTTATAAAACGCTTTTTAGAACTGATTCATCAAGGATTAATGGTACCTAAAAAGAGAAAACCTACTAAAATTCCGAAAGCGGTCAAGCTAAAACGATTATCGAAAAAGAAGCAACAAGCTGATAAAAAAGCGAATAGGAAACCACCAGAAATAACTTAAATAATTTTTAATTACTACTTGTAAATTATTAATTGATACCTATCTTTGCAGCGTTCTCAAAAAGGGGTGCCTATTATCGGCTGAGATCATACCCATTGAACCTAGAACAGGTAATGCTGTTTAGGAATTTTAAACAAAATGATGATGTCATTGCGAGGAGTTATATAACGACGTGGCAATCTCATCATTTTTAAACTATCAATTATTAACAAAGAATAATAACCTCTTTTTATTCGTATAAATTTATTTTATCGGATGAAACTTTTATTCAACAATCTGTCATTTAAAAGTAGGCAGAACTCACAAGTTTTATTACTTTTTTTATTGTTTAGTTTTTCAATTTATTCACAAGAAAAACAACAAGACTCTACGCAACTAGAAACTTTAGACGAAGTTTTGGTTAAAGCAGTTCGTGTAGATGCCACATCTCCAATTACACACTCTAATGTAACTAAAGAACAGTTGCAAAAACGAAATTTAGGACAAGATATACCTGTCTTATTAAACTATTTACCATCGGTTGTAACCACTTCAGATGCTGGAGCAGGTATTGGCTATACTGGCATTCGTGTTCGTGGTGTTAATTCACAATCTACCAATGTAACCATCAATGGAATTCCATATAACGATGCTGAATCTCTAGGTACTTTTTGGGTGAATTTAGGCGATTTTGCTTCTTCAGTTGAAAGTTTGCAACTGCAACGTGGTGTTGGAACATCTACCAATGGTTCTGGTGCTTTTGGAGCTAGTATAAATGTGTTAACAGACGCTATTTCAGAAAATGCCTTTGGCGAAATAGCTAATAGTTTTGGGAGTTACAACACATGGAAACATACGGTTAAATTTAGTACTGGATTACTAAACGATCACATTGAAATTGCGGGTCGTTTATCTCAAATTAAGTCTGATGGCTATATTGATAGAGCATCTTCTAACTTAAAATCGTATTTTCTTCAAGCTTCATATGTAGATAACACGACCTTAATAAAAGCCATAACGTTTAGTGGGAAAGAGAAAACGTATCAATCTTGGAATGGTATTGAAGACCCTTATGTGTTAGAACATGATAGAACTTTTAATTCTGCTGGTATGTACACAGATGAAAATGGAAACATTAAGTTTTACGAAAATGAAATTGATAATTACCAGCAAGACCATTATCAGTTACACTGGAATGAACGAGTTAATAACAATTGGTCAACTAATTTAGCATTGAATTATACCAAAGGCAAAGGCTATTTTGAGCAATACAAAGAAGATCAAGAATTGGCAGATTATGGTTTAGATAATGTTGAAATAGGCAACGAAATCATCACAGAAACAGATTTAATAAGACGCAGATGGTTAGATAATAATTTTTATGTGGTGAATGCAAACGCAAACTATAAAAACAATGCTTTAAATGTTATTTTCGGAACCTCTTATAGTTGGTATTCTGGAGATCATTTTGGGGAAGTAATTTGGGCTCAATATGCAAGCAATAGCGACAATAATTATAGATATTATAATGGAAATGGAGAAAAAGTAGACTTCAGTTCTTTTGCAAAAGCATCTTATAGGTTAAATGATCATATTAGTTTATATCTTGACTTACAATCGCGATATGTTAGCTATAAAACTACTGGAACAAATTCAGATGTGTCTCCATTTATTGTAGATAAGGATTATAATTTCTTCAACCCTAAAGCAGGAATTACTTATAATGTAAACATTAATAACAATCTGTATTTTTCTTATGCAAGAGCCAATAGAGAACCAAATAGAGACGATTTTGAAAACAATGCAGATATTAAACCAGAGCAATTAAACGATTTTGAATTAGGATGGAGACACAGTTCAAATGCATTTAGTATCAATACCAACGTATATTATATGTTGTATAACGAGCAATTGGTATTAACTGGAGAGATAAATGATGTTGGGAATCCTATTAGGAATAATAGTGGGAAAAGTTACAGATTAGGTTTGGAAGTTGACGCTGTAATTAATGTTTCAAATAAATTCAGCATTCAACCTAACTTTGCTTTAAGCACGAACAAAAATAAAGAAACAGTTGTATCTTTAGATGGAGAATTAGTTGATCTTGGATCAACAAATATTTCGTTTTCACCAAACATAGTAGCAGGAAATGCATTTGTTTTTAAGCCAATTAATGGCTTGCAAATGTCTTTATTAAGCAAATTTGTTGGAGAACAATACATGGGAAATACAGATTCTGAAGCTTCAAAGTTGGACAGTTATTTTGTGAACGATTTTAATATCATGTACGAAATTGAAACAAAATCTATTTTTAAATCTATTATTATTTCAGGATTGGTAAATAATATACTTAATGAAAAGTACAGTTCTAATGGGTTCTATTATACCTATGATGACACTTGGTCAGATCCAAACCAAGTAACCACTATTGAAGGTACTGGTTATTATCCACAAGCTACTACAAACTTTTTGTTAGGATTAACTTTGACGTTTTAATTTTCTTTAAAAGTTAGAATTTCATAATAAAAAAGCCACTCTAATTGGAGTGGCTTTTTTATTATGAAATTTTCATCTAAAACTAATTATTATAAACTCTAATTATATTTCCAGAAACTTCTACAAAGTAACGTTTTAAGGCATAATTTCCTGTAGTGCCAGGTTGTCCTACCCCATTTAAAATATCATAAGTATTACCGTCGTCACAATCGCAAACAGCAAGAACTCCATTTACACTAAGTGTAGAACAGCCTTGTAAAATATGGTTTGGATCGCTCAGTTCAAATGCACTATAGTTACCAAGTCCAGCATGATATAAAACCACTCCATTTATACCATAGTTGTTGTTTAGAATAACATGGTTATTGGGAAATTGTAAGCTACTATATTGAGGTAAATTAGTATTTACTAATGTGCCTGAATCAAATGATATGTTTGGAAGATATTGGTTATTGTTGTTGTCATCATCATTTTTGTTACAAGAAACTATTAAAAAACTAAATAAAAATATAGATAAAATACGATTCATTTTTCTTTAAAAATTTAGGTTGCAATTTACAACAAAAAGCAAACACAGTTAAATATTTTGTATATTTGTATAACGGTCTCGTATTTACGAGATTTTTTGCGTTATTCCCGAACAATTTCTCCTAGAATGTTGGAATGTGTTTCGGGATATTTATAATATATAAACGATGAAGTTATGAGTAAAGTATCTTATTACACGGAAGAAGGTTTAAAAAAATTAAGAGACGAATTAAGACAATTAAAAGATATTGAACGTCCAAGAGCATCTCAAGCCATTGCAGAAGCTAGAGATAAAGGCGATTTAAGTGAAAATGCTGAATACGATGCTGCCAAAGAAGCTCAAGGCATGTTAGAAATGCGTATATCTAAATTAGAAGAGCAACTTGCTGGTGCCCGAATTATTGATGAATCACAATTAGATACCTCTAAAATTTTAGTCTTATCTAAAGTAAAAATTAAAAACCAAACCAATGGTATGGAAATGGTTTATACATTGGTTGCAGATGGAGAAGCCGATTTAGCCTCAGGTAAAATTTCAGTAAATTCACCTATTGGTAAAGGCTTATTAGGTAAAGCTGTTGGTGAAGTAGCCGAAATAAAGGTGCCTAATGGCGTTATGAAATTCGATATTTTAGAAATATCAAGATAAGGTTTTCCAGCAGCTGCAGGTGCCTCTAAATTTTCACAAAAAAGATTCTTGCTAAACAAGAATCTTTTTATCTTTACAAGTATATCTAAATACCATTATGGCTTCAATATTTTCAAAAATAATTTCTGGTGAAATTCCTTCTTATAAAGTTGCTGATACAGATAATTTTCTAGCTTTTCTAGACATTAATCCAAATGCAAAAGGACATACGCTTTGTATTCCTAAAAAAGAAGTCAATAAAATATTCGAATTAGATGAAAAAACATATCTAGAACTAATGTCTTTTTCAAGAAAAGTGGCCATTGCTTTAGAAAAAGCAATTCCATGCAAGCGTGTTGGAATGGCAGTTATTGGACTAGAAGTTCCTCATGTGCATGTGCATTTAATTCCGTTAAATTCTATGGAAGATGCACGATTTATTAATAAGGAAAAGATGTCATCAGAAGAATTTAATGACACTGTAATTGCCATCAAAAAATACTTATAAATATGGAAGAATTATAATTCCAATCAAAGTAAGTAAAACAATCAAACTAATAATAATTAATAACCAAGCAGCCTTTTTTAATTTAGTAGAAGGTGTTTTAGGCGTAAATGCTTTCTGCTGATAGTTAAAAACACGTTCAATATCTTCTGTCCAACGAACAGGATAAATACTTGTGTTGCAATTACTACATTCTAATTGATGTGAAGTTTCTTTAGTAATTGATTTGTAAAATCTAGACTCAACAAATTTTTGTTTAAACGTTAATTGTAGTCCAGAGTTGTTGTAACATTCGGGGCAGTTGTTGTTTAAAGAAACTTCTTTGATTGTAATAAATTTCTCTTTCATATTTAAATCGATTTCATTGAAATTTGCATGGTTGTTCCTTTTCCTATTTCAGATTGTAATACTTTAATCTGACCTCCATGAAATTCTTCTATAATTCTTTTAGCTAAAGAAAGCCCTAATCCCCAACCTCTCTTTTTTGTAGTATATCCAGGTTCAAAAACAGCATGAAATTGGGTTTTAGAAAGTCCTTTGCCAGTATCACTTACATTAATTTTTACGTTGTTTTCAAGTTGGGTAATCTCTATCTTTAATTTTCCTTTGCCTTTCATGGCATCAATAGCATTTTTGACTAAATTTTCAATAGTCCAACTATATAATTGCTTGTTTAAATTTACATAAATTTCATTAGAAGGCGCAATAATCTCAAAATCAATAAGTTTCGAACTTCTGGCCTTTAAATAATCATAAGAGTCTATTGTTTCTTTTACTATATCAGCTTTTTCTAAAGTTGGTAGAGAACCTATTTTACTGAATCGTTCAGTTATGGTTTGTAATCTGTTAATGTCTTTTTCAATCTCTGTAATATATTCTGGATTAACATGTTCAGACTTTAATATTTCAGTCCAACCTATTAATGAAGACAAAGGCGTTCCAATTTGATGGGCTGTTTCTTTTGCCATGCCAGACCATAATTTATTTTGTGTGGCAATTTTAGAGCTTCGGTAAAAGAAATAAACAACAGCTCCAAACAAAAAGATAATAAGTAATAAGGCTAAAGGATAATATTTTAACTTATTTAATACTTCAGAATTACCATAATAAAGAGTGCCATAAACTATAGTTTCTTTGGTTTCACTATCTTGATAAGATATAACAATAGGTTTGTTTTCTTCAGAATATTGAGTGATTAGTTTCTCAATATATGTGGTATTATTAATTCTGTTTTCATCTATATTATTTGATAACAAGACACTTCCATTGTTATAAACAAACATGGGGTTTGTAATTTCAGAAGTAAATACTTTATCAACGAGAGGATTGACATTTTCGTCTAAAGGATTGGAATTTATTTCTTGATGGGCAGCAGCCCAAATATCCATTTTAGATTGTTCTTCAATTTTAAATTTTTGAAAAAACACATAGGTATTCCATAAAATAAGCGAAATAATACCAAACGATGCAACAACAATAATCCATCTGGTTAGATTTCTGTGTTTAGAAAAAAGCATAAAATAGTTTTAATTTGGAAATATAATGTAAATCTGTTAATAATATTGTGTTACTAGTAAACAAATCATTTTTAGTTCAATAACAGATTAGTTACATTTGTGCAAATTAAAAAAGATAAATGACATCATACGAGCCAAAAGAGTTGTCTGTAGCAAAATTGCATGCATATTTATTAAGTGCAGTAGCACCTAGACCAATTGCCTTTGCAAGTACTATGGATAAAGACGGAAACCCAAATCTATCTCCATTTAGCTTTTTTAATGTGTTTAGTGCTAACCCACCAATTTTGATTTTTTCTCCTGCTCGACGTGTTAGAAATAACACCACCAAGCATACATTAGAAAATGTAATTGCAACAAAGGAAGTGGTAATAAATGTGGTTAATTACGACATGGTTCATCAAGCTTCACTTAGTAGTACAGAATATCCAGAAGGTATTAACGAGTTTCATAAAGCAGGTTTAACCATGCTAAAATCTGACCTTGTAAAACCTTTTAGAGTAGCCGAATCTCCTATACAATTAGAATGTAAAGTAAACGAAATAGTTGCGTTAGGAAATGAAGGAGGAGCAGGAAATTTGGTAATTTGCGAAGTGGTTAAAATCCATATGGAAGACGACATTTTAGATGTAGATGATTTTATTGATCAAGAAAAATTAGACTTGGTTGCAAGAGCTGGTGGAAATTATTACTCTCGTGCCAGAAGTGGATTTTTCGAATTACCAAAACCACTTTCTAGTTTAGGAATTGGTGTCGATAATTTTCCTGATGAAGTTAAAAATAGTATGATTTTAACTGGAAACGATATAGGAATGTTGGCAAACGTAGAAGCACTTCCAACAGAAGAAGAGGTGCAAAAATTTATTACATCTGTAAGCGAACGTTATCCAGATATTGCAACTGCATCTCATAGGGAAAAACATAAATTAGCTCATAATTATTTGAGTTTTGGCGATATACAAAGTGCCTGGAAAATATTATTATCATAAATATAAAATTCCTATAAAAAGGAAACTATAAAAATTAAATTAGATTAAAATGGAAGTACAAGGAAGAATTAAATTAATTGCAGATACACAAACTTTTGGAACAAATGGGTTTAGAAAGAGAGAAGTAGTAGTAACTACAGAAGAGCAATATCCACAACATATTATGATTGAATTTGTTCAGGATAAAACTGATTTATTAAACAATTTCCAAGTGGGTCAACAAGTAAAAATCAGTATTAATTTAAGAGGAAGAGAATGGACTAATCCTCAAGGAGAAGTAAAATATTTTAACTCCATTCAAGGTTGGAGAATTGAAGCAGCTCAACCAGAAACTTCTGGAGATATGCCTCCAATGCCACCAGCAGATGCTTTCGAGCCAGCTAGTAATTTAAATGAAGACGATCACGACGATTTACCTTTCTAAGTAAGGTATAATTTTTATAAATTTAACCTCAATGCGAAAGCATTGAGGTTTTTTTATATCTCTAAATTATGATTACTCATTTAACAAAAGAAATAATCTTTCCTAATGTTCATCAAGCCGATTCCAAAGGATTATTAGCAGTTGGAGGAGATCTTTCAGTTGAACGTCTAATTCTTGCATATAAAAGAGGTGTTTTTCCTTGGTTTGAAAAAGGGCAACCCATCTTATGGTGGTCTCCAGATCCTAGATTTGTGCTTTTCCCTGAGAAATTAAAAGTATCCAAAAGCATGAAGCAAGTTTTAAAAAACAAAGACTTTTTAGTTACTATTAATCAAGATTTTAAATCAGTAATAACAGAATGTGCCAAAGCCAAAAGAGAAGGCCAACATGGCACTTGGATTACAAGCAGTATGATTGATGCTTATATAAAACTTCATGACCAAGGTTACGTTAAATCGGTTGAGGTTTGGCAAAAAGAAAAGTTGGTAGCAGGATTATATGGTGTGGATTTAAACAATGGCGTATTTTGTGGCGAAAGCATGTTTACAAATGTTAGTAATGCAAGTAAAGCTGGCTTTATAAGCTTTATTCAAAACACCAATTACAAATTAATAGATTGTCAGGTTTATACAAATCATTTATCAAGTTTGGGAGCAGAAGAAATTTCAAGAGTAGCATTTTTGAAGTATTTGTAATAATTGTCGCATGTTATTTTATTAAAAAATAGTAGTTTTATCATTATGAAAAAATTAGTGTCTACCGAGTCTGAAGCGCTTATTAAAGTTCTTAAAACGCGTTTTGAAAATAACACCCATCGCCATCAAAGTCTAGAATGGTCAAAAATAAAAGCAAAATTAGATCAAAATCCCAAAAAATTATGGTCACTAAACGAAATGGAAAAATCAGGCGGAGAACCTGATGTAGTTGATTACAACAAGCAGACTGACGAATATATTTTTTACGACTGTTCTAAAGAAAGCCCATCTGGTAGAAGAAGCGCTTGTTACGATTTGGAAGCACTTGAATCAAGAAAAAAGTTTAAACCAGAAAACAATGCTATAGATATGGCAAAAATGATGGGAATAGATATTTTAACCGTTGAGGAATACCAATACTTACAAAAACTGGAAACCTTCGATTTAAAAACCTCCAGTTGGTTAAAAACACCTCAAAATATTAGAAAACTTGGTGGCGCAATTTTTGGCGATAATCGGTTTGAGAATGTTTTTATTTACCACAATGGCGCAGAATCTTATTATGCTGGAAGAGGGTTTCGAGGTTCCTTAAGAGTTTGATTTTAAACCTCATGATACCTAAAGCATCCAACCTCATGATCGTTTACCATTCCTGTGGCTTGCATGTGTGCATACATAACAGTGGAACCAACAAATTTAAAACCACGCTTTTTTAAGTCTTTGCTCAACGCATCCGAAATGTTTGTAGTAGCAGGAGTATCTTTATAATTTTTACGCTTGTTTTTAATGGGTTTGCCATCCACAAACTTCCAAATGTAGGTACTGAAACTTCCAAACTCTTCTTGGATTTTCATAAACATTTGCGCATTGCTAACTGTAGCATGTATTTTTAATTTGTTCCTAATAATGCCTGCATCTTGGAGCAGACTGTCAATTTTATCTTGTTTATAGTGAGCAATTTTATTGTAATCAAAATCATCAAAAGCGGTTCTAAAGTTTTCTCGTTTACGCAAAATGGTAATCCAACTCAATCCAGCTTGAAAAGTTTCAAGAATTAGAAATTCAAACAGCCTATCATCATCTGTTACAGGAACTCCCCATTCTTCATCGTGATAGGCTTCGTATAAATCATCTCCTACACACCAGCCACATTTATGCTTTTCCATAAAAATTAGTATTTGTAAGTATTCGTAATAAAGATAGACATAGATATGATAAAAATCATAATTCAAATAGAATTTACATCTTATTTTTGCGAAGTTATATATACAAAAACATGGAACAAATATTAAAAGATAGTTTAGATAAGAGCATATCTTATCAAGCATACAGAGAATTAATGTCTCAATTAGTAGAAAATAATTCCACTACTGGAAACGATAAAGGTGAAGACATGGTGAATTTTACCAAGTTGAATGACCAACGTATGAAACGTTGGGATAAAACTATCAAAGTTTCTGATAGTGCAAAAGAAGATTTAGCCAATTTGGAAGCTAAGCAAACTTGGTTAGTACTTACAGAGAGTTGGTGTGGTGATGCTGCACATATAGTTCCTGTGTTTAATAAATTAGCCGAATTAAGCCCAAATATTAATTTTAGAGTGGTTCTTCGTGATGATAATGAGACTTTAATGAATCAATTTTTAACCAATGGTGGAAAATCTATTCCTAAATTGATTATAATTGATGATATTTCCAATCAAGTCATTAATTCTTATGGTCCAAGACCAACTGAAGCGACTCAACTTGTTTTAGATTATAAAACAAAACATGGTTTAATAACTCCAGAGTTTAAAGAAGAATTACAGCAATGGTATAATAAAGATAAAGGTCAAAATGTGATTAGCGATGTGATGAATCTGCTTACAGTTTCAGTGTAATAAAATAATTCAACAATTTTAGATTGAGCCTTTATAGTTACCTCTCCTTTGGAGAGGTCAGAACTGTTATTTTAGACAGTTTTGGGTGAGGCAAAAATTAAACAGGCATAATTTCTTGAGGCTAAAAAAACACGAAACTTATCTCTAACAGTTCTAATAATTCAATGTTAAGATTTTTTAATTTTTCCCTTCAAAATAAAAGGTAATGGTGCCAATTTGAGAAGATTTGGATGTGTCTCTATTAAATTTAGCATCTTTTGCATAGGCTAAAGCATGATCTTTTAAACATTCATTTGATGAAGTTGAAGAGGCGTTTACATAACTATCTGTTACTAGCCCAGCAGCATTTACCGTAATATTTACAACTATTTTCCCCCCTTCTTCACATAAATAAATGGGTGTTGGTAAAAATTCATGTGTTCTGTTAACTAAAGAATAATGCATACTACTTTTTTTGTTGACAGATTGAGCACTCTGATTAGGTTTTCGCTTATTCAATACATCGTTAACACTGCTATAAGAAGACAAAACATCGTCATCAATCTCAGAAGAAGCAGTTGAAGTACCAGATTCTGAATGGTCACTTTCATCTGTGTTTTCTGAAGGGTTAGGTACATAATCTTTTGGTGGAGCAATAGGTTGATATGCTTGTGCAAATTGTTTGTATTCTTGAGTTTCATTAAAAGCTTTATTAGTTTCAGCAGTTGTTTTAGCTTCAGCATCAGCTAATTTTTCGGCTTCAAGTTCTTCTGGAGTCTTTGGTTCTTCAGGCTCTAATAAGTAATAACTTTCAGCCATTAATTCATTTTGTTTTCTAATATTAAAATTGAATAAAGTAAGAATGATTGTCCCTGAAAATAGGAACGTAATAATAAGCGATTTATGTTTGTTTGTTAAATTCAAATGTCTCGTGTTGGGTAAAAACCCTTTAAAGGCTTTAATCTAATATACGAAAAATAGCACTATTTGGTTGTTAAGCTTTCTATAAAGGCTTCTGGAGTTAGTGCATTTTCAACTTTAAAGTCACCAATTTTTGTTCGTCTTAAAGCAGATAAATGTGAGCCAGAACCTAGTGCCTTTCCAAAATCATTAGCTAAAGAACGAATGTAAGTGCCTTTACTGCAAACAACTCTAAAATCAACGTCATTGTTGTTAATTTTGGTAATTTCAAATTCTGAAATGGTAATTTTTCTGGATTTTATTTTGACGTCTTCACCTGCTCTTGCAAATTCGTACAAACGTTTACCATCTTTTTTTATAGCTGAAAAAACAGGAGGAATTTGTTCAATCTCACCAATAAATTGTTTAGTAGCTTCATGTATCACTTTTTCAGTAATATGGTCTGTTTTAAAGGTCTCGTTAATTTCAGTTTCTAAATCGAAAGAAGGTGTGGTGCTTCCTAAAACAATAGTTCCTGTGTATTCCTTTATTTGACCTTGAAACGTATCTATTTGTTTAGTCATTTTTCCAGTACAAATAACCAATAGTCCTGTTGCAAGAGGGTCTAAAGTGCCTGCATGACCTACTTTTATTTTTTTTATGTTAAAAGCGTGCCTTATTTCCCAACGAAGTTTATTGACAGCCTGAAAGGACGTCCAGTGCAACGGTTTGTCAATCAATAGGACTTGTCCGGAAAGGTAATCTTCACCACTCATATTATGAATTTAAGGAGGAATAAATAATAGCAATCATTCCTACTATCACACAATATATAGCAAAATATGTCAATTTGCTTTTCTTAACTAATGCAATCATCCAAGTACAAGCAAATAATCCAGCAATAAAAGCAGAAATAAATCCTGCACTTAAAGCCATGAAATTAGAACTTTCATAAGTTAAATCGCCAGTAACAATATCTTTTGCTATTTTCCCAAATATTAAAGGGACTACCATTAAAAATGAAAAACGAGCAGCTCTTGTTTTATCAATTCCTAATAAAACAGAAGTTGAAATGGTTGCTCCAGATCTAGAAATACCTGGTAGCATAGCAATAGCTTGAGAAATACCAATAACAAAAGCATTCCCAAAACTTACTTTTTTATAAGTGTTTTTTGCTTTATCTGCAAAAAATAATAGGATGGCAGTTACAATAAGCATAAAACCAACCAGCATAATATTACCATCAAATAATTGTTCTAATTCTTTTTCAAAAAATAAACCAACTATAATAGCTGGAATCATGGATATAGCTATTTTTGAAACAAATTGAAGATCCTCATTCCATTCTAATTTTAAAACACCTTTTAGTAGTAACCAGATATCTTTTCTAAATACTACCATGGTACTCAAAGCTGTTGCAAAATGAAGCACTACAGTAAACATTAAACTTTCCTGAGGAATGGAATGATCGCCTAAAATGGCTTTTCCAATTTCTAAATGTCCACTAGAAGATACCGGTAAAAATTCGGTAAGACCTTGAATAACACCTAAAATAATTGAATCAATAATATCCATGAGGCAAAAATATCAAAATTGACTAACCTAAAGAGAATAGGTTGAAGTAATTGTTATTTATCTGATTTTGATTTTTTATTAGGATTTAATAAAATAGCATAAACCTGAATTCCGAATCCAATAAGAACTAAAGTAGGAGCCAACCTGATACGTCTGAAACTAAATATATCTGGATTAAAAACATTTGGGTCATCGCTTCCTCCACCAGACATCAATGCAAATCCTATAGCGATACATGCTAATCCAATAAGCATGAACTTATAATTTTTCTTTCCAAAAATAAAGTCGCTTTTAGCTTGTTCCTTACGTTTTTGTTCTCCCATAATTTTATAAAATAATGATACAAATTAACGGATTTATTTAAAAAAGAACGTTAAAGAGGTTATAAAATATCTAATAATACAACTGATCTGTTTTCAAGTTTAAAAAACGTTGTGTAGCAATAAATGTGCTTATCCAAGTAATTACTATACCTAATACAAAAATGGTAGCGAATAAAGCAGCTATTAAAATAGGACTTTGTAACAGATTCAATTCAGGAAAAGTTTGGTTTAAATAATATAAAACTACAGCCATGCCTATTAAGGCAACAACAGCTCCTACAATACCTAATCGAACACTTTTCCATACAAAAGGTTTTCTAATAAAATGTTTTGTTGCTCCAACCATTTGCATGGTTTTTATGGTAAAACGCTTAGAGTAAACAGATAGTCTTATCGAACTATTAATAAGTAAAACAGCAATGATGGTAAAAATTCCACTAATCATCAATACCCAAAAACTTATTTTTTTCACATTGTTATTCATTAAAGTCACCAAGTCATTATCATAACGTACTTCATCTACAAAATTTTTGGAGAGGGCTTCGTCTTTAATGGTTTCTAGATGTTCCGAAGTAACATAGTCTGCTTTTAAATGGACATCTATCGAATTTTGTAATGGATTATAACCAAGAAACTCCATAAAATCTTCGCCATTTTCTGCTTTCATAGATTCAGCAGCCTGCTCTTTAGATACATATTCTGTCGTTTTTACATAATCAGACATGGCCAAGCTTTTTTCAAGTTGTTTAATCTCTACATCTTTGGCAGCTTCCTTCAAATAAATAGTAACAACTACTTGTTCTTTAAAGTGATCGGAAACTTTTTTAGCATTTAAAACCAATAGACCTAATAAGCCTAAAAGGAATAAAACCAAAGCAATACTTAAAACCACCGAAAAATAGGAAGATACCAATCTGCGTTTTTGATATTTATCAAAAGATGAACTCATAAATGTTTTGTTAATGATGTAAAAATATAAAAGAAATTGAAAAGAAACTTCAAAAGACAAAAGTCTTTTGATTTCAAATAAAAATTGTCATTCCAACAAAAGTTGGAATCTTTTTAAACTAATTCCTTCAAACTCTTAATAAGTTAAATTTTAAATGTTTCACTTTATTTATGTTTACAACGTTTAAACTTTCAATATTCTTATAATAAGTTTAAATTTGCCCTTTTACAAGCTGTCATTGCGAGGACAAAGGACGAAGCAAACTTTTTGTTGGAGTCATAAATTTGCTTTCAATGTCATATATTATTTGAAATAGAAACAGATGCATTACCATTTTAACGAGATTGAAGCCAAATGGCAAAAATATTGGGCTGAAAATAAAACTTTTCAAGCCTCTAACTATAGCGAAAAACAGAAATATTACGTGCTAGATATGTTTCCTTATCCAAGTGGAGCAGGATTGCATGTTGGTCATCCACTAGGTTATATTGCTTCCGATATTTATGCTCGTTATAAGCGTCATAAAGGGTTTAATGTGTTGCATCCACAAGGTTACGATAGTTTTGGTTTGCCAGCAGAGCAATATGCCATTCAAACGGGTCAACATCCAGCCTTGACTACGGAAGAAAACATCAAAACCTATAGAAGACAATTAGATCAAATTGGTTTTTCTTTCGATTGGAGCAGAGAGGTACGAACGTCTGATCCAAGTTATTATAAATGGACTCAGTGGATTTTTATACAGTTGTTCGAATCTTGGTATAATAATGATAGTAATAAAGCAGAAGAAATTTCAACTTTAATAAACACATTCTCTTCGGAAGGAAACGCCAACATCAATGCTGTTTGCGATGATGATGTTGAAATTTTTACACCTGAAGAATGGCATAGTTTTTCTTCAGAAAAACAACAGGAAATTTTATTACAATATAGATTAACTTATTTAGCTGAAACTGAAGTAAACTGGTGTCCTGCTTTAGGAACTGTTTTAGCGAATGATGAAATAGTAAATGGCGTTTCAGAACGTGGTGGTCATCCCGTAATTAGAAAAAAAATGACCCAATGGTCTATGAGAATTTCGGCTTACGCTGAAAGATTATTACAAGGTCTTGATACGATTGATTGGACAGATTCTTTAAAAGAAAGTCAGAGAAATTGGATTGGAAAATCGGTTGGTGCTTCAGTAACTTTTAATGTGCTTCCAAATGAAGAGTGTCATGCTGAGCTTGTCGAAGCATCTCATAAAATCGAAGTATTTACAACACGTCCTGACACCATTTTTGGAGTTTCATTTATGACACTTGCGCCAGAACACGAATTGGTTTCAGAAATCACAACACCTGAGCAAAAAGCGAAAGTTGAAGCTTACATTCAAGCCACTGCAAAACGTAGCGAACGCGATAGAATGGCAGATGTAAAAACCATTTCTGGTGCGTTTACAGGAACTTATGCTAAGCATCCTTTTACAAAAAAGCCGATTCCAATTTGGATTGGCGATTATGTCTTAGCTGGTTACGGAACAGGAGCAGTCATGTCAGTGCCATGTGGAGACCAACGTGATTACGATTTTGCAAAACACTTTAATATTCCAATTCCTAATATTTTTGAAGGTGTAGATATTACTGAAGAAGCTTATGCTTCAAAAGATAACGTGATTATTGCTAATTCCGATTTCTTAAATGGAATGAACTACAAAAAAGCGACCAAACGTGCTATTTTTGAATTAGAGCAATTAGGTCAAGGCGAAGGTAAAACCAATTACAGATTACGTGATGCCGTTTTTTCAAGACAACGTTATTGGGGAGAACCATTTCCAGTGTATTATGTTAATGGCATGCCTCAAATGATTGATAAAGCACATTTACCAATTCGTTTGCCAGAAGTAGAAAAATATTTACCAACCGAAACTGGCGAACCACCTTTAGGTCGTGCAGATGTTTGGGCTTGGGACACTAATACAAATCAAGTAGTGAGTAACGACCTTTGTCATGCTGAGCCTGTCGAAGCATCTCAAGACAACGGAATTTACCCACTAGAACTAAACACCATGCCTGGTTGGGCTGGAAGTTCCTGGTATTTCTTTAGATATATGGATGCGCATAACGACTTGGAGTTTGCAAGTGAAGAAGCGCTAAAATATTGGGAAAAAGTCGATTTATACATTGGAGGAAGCGAGCATGCTACAGGGCATTTATTATACTCACGTTTTTGGGTGAAGTTTATGAAAGATAGAGGTTTTGTAAATGTAGAAGAACCTTTTAAAAAGCTTATTAATCAAGGGATGATTCTTGGTACTAGTGCTATCGTTTATAGAATTAATATCAAAACCGTAGACGCATCTAAAGATAGAATTATTTCTGATGGAGCATTTAAGTATATTTCTGTTAAATCAAACATTTTTGCTTCCTATAATTATTTAGTATCAATTTCTAATAATGAGATAAAACCTTCAAGTACAAATTCAGGATTATTTTTTGAAGCAAAAAATAAAGAATTGATTTTTTCTTTAATGAAGTTATTTGAAGTTGAAAACGAATATGTTGAACAAGTTTTAGATGGAAATTGTGTTTTAGAGATTACTTATGATCCAATTAGAATCGATGTAAATAATATTAACAATTCAGATGAAATTATTGATTTTGATAAAATGAAGCTTTGGAATGAATTTGAAAATGCCCTTTTTATAAATGATAGTGGACACATAGAAGATGAAGGAGGAGTTTTTACAGTTGGTAGAGAAGTTGAAAAGATGTCTAAACGTTGGTTAAACGTAGTCAATCCAGACAGTATTTGCGAGCAATATGGCGCAGACAGCTTACGTTTGTACGAAATGTTTTTAGGACCTCTTGAACAAGCAAAACCTTGGAATACAGCAGGAATTACAGGTGTTCATGGCTTTCTTAAAAAACTATGGAAATTGTATGTTGGAGAAAACGGACTTTATGTCAATGATTCAGAACCAACAAAAGACAATCTAAAAACCCTTCATAAAACCATTAAAAAAGTAGAAGAAGATATTGAGAATTTCTCTTTTAACACCTCTGTTTCTACCTTTATGATTGCAGTTAACGAGCTGACAGCCCAAAAATGCACAAGCAAACACGTTTTAGAACCATTATTGGTTTTACTATCGCCTTATGCACCACATATTGCTGAAGAACTATACAGTCAGTTAGGTCATAACGAATCTATTTCAACAGCACCTTTCCCTAAGTTTGACGCAAGTTATTTAGTAGAAAGCTCAAAGAATTATCCCATTTCATTCAATGGTAAAATGCGTTTTACCCTAGAGTTACCAATGGATATGAGTAAAGACGAGATAGAAGCAGCTGTTATGTCTCACGAAAAAACCAAAGATCAATTACAAGGTAGAACACCTAAAAAAGTAATTATTGTTCCAGGAAAGATTGTGAATATTGTTGGGTAACTTCTCGATACCTGTCTGCCGAAAGGCAGGCAATTTTTTCGTGTCTTAAAAGCCACTCGAAGTGACGTTGACGGATATATAAAAGTAGCCTTGCGTCAGTTCGAGTATCCCGATAATGAATCGGGATGTATCGAGAACATGTATTCAATCAATGAATCAGAACCTAACAACAAAAACCAACCCACGTCAGTTCGAGTGATTTTCAGTTTTAAAAACTGAAAATAGTATCGAGAACATCCAAAGCATAATATTTTGTATTTTAGAAGCTAAACACATATTATGAAATCTCTCTGGCTATTCATGTTTCTTGTTGCAAGCTTTTCAACTAATGCTCAAACCGATTCCTTGCAATTTCCACAAGATTTTTACGGAATCTATAAAGGCGATTTATACATTGTTAATATGCGTGGCAGACAAACCATTCAAATGGAATTTCATTTAAACAAAACAGATTCTATTGGAAAATACCAATATATGTTGGTTTATATTATGAATGGCGAACGCCAAGAACGCAAATACAACCTCATTGAAAAAGATGCGTCAAAAGGCGAATATATTGTAGACGAAAACAATGGCATTTTATTAGATGCTAAACTTATCGATAACACTATGTACAGCATGTTTGAAGTGCAAGACAATATTTTAACTACAACCGAACGTTTCTATAAAGAGGCTATGGATTTTGAAATAACAGTTACTAACAAAACACAAAAGGTGATTACAGGAACAGAAGTAGAAGATGCTACAGAGGTGGTTTCTTACCCTGTTTTTGCAGTCCAAAAAGCACATCTCATCAAACAGAAATAAATAAACTATGTGTCAGTTCGAGTGTTTATTTTTTAGCAAGAGTGAATAAAATAAATGTATCGAGAACAAACAATAAACTGACAAAATTTCTTAACGAATATTTGGCTTATTTTTTGCTATATATCTTGTAATTTTACCTTTTAAATCAAAATAAAAATGATAGGATATTATATATTAATTGGAGCTATAGCTCTTGTAAGTTGGTTGGTAAGTAATCAATTAAAAAAGAAATTTGCTTTTTACTCTAAAGTGCAATTACGTAATGGCATGAGTGGAAAAGAAATTGCTGAAAAAATGTTGTCAGATAATGGTATTTATGATGTTGAGGTTATTTCAACACCTGGACAACTTACAGACCATTACAACCCTAAAAATAAAACAGTTAACTTAAGTGAATCTGTTTATAATCAAAAAAATGCAGCTTCAGCAGCAGTTGCAGCTCACGAATGTGGTCATGCGGTTCAACATGCACAAGCTTATCAATGGTTACAAATGAGATCTTCTTTGGTGCCAGTAGTTAGTGTGACTTCTGGAATGTCTCAATGGTTAATTATAGGAGGTTTAATTTTAGGTGGAGCTGCTGGTATTGGCTTAGGATGGTATGTGGCTGTTTTGGGTGTTATTTTTATGGGAATGGCAACCATATTTAGTTTTATAACGCTTCCAGTTGAATATGATGCTAGTAATAAAGCCTTGGCTTGGTTAAAAGCTAAAAACATGGTAACACCTGATGAATATAAAGGATCTGAAGACGCGCTTAAATGGGCAGCAAGAACTTATTTAGTAGCAGCCATTGGTGCTTTAGCTTCTTTATTATATTGGGCTTTGCAAGTTTTTGGTGGAAGTAGAGACTAATAGTAAAATACATATTTTAAACCGAATGCTTTTTTATAAAGTGTTCGGTATATTTTTTTATTACATTTATCAAACTAAAATAACCAATTTAAAAATAACCTATGGAAAATCAACCTCAAAATCCTTTTGAACCTACCGAATCAAAAGTGTTGCTAAGTGCTTTATCTCAAACAGATAGAGTGGTTTTTTACAAAAAAACCTATGCGCATGTGGCAGGAGGCGTCTTGGTATTTATTTTATTTGAATATCTGTTACTTCAAAGTGAAACTATAGTCAATTTTGCTCTGTCTATGACTGAAGGTTTTAAATGGTTACTAATGTTGGGAGGCTTTATGTTTATTACCAATTATGCTGAGAAAATGACATTAAAGTCTCCAGATAAAAACATACAATACTTGGCATATGGCTTATACATTTTTGCTGAAGCTTTTATTTTTGTACCATTAATTTATATTGCAGCTTATTATATGGATTCTGGTCCAGAGATTTTAAATCAAGCTGCTATTGTAACCTTGGCTTTGTTTACAGGGTTATCTGCTGTGGTGTTTGTCACTAAAAAAGATTTTTCCTTTTTAAGAACAGGTTTAACTATTGGATTTTTTATTGCCATAGGATTAATTATAGCAGGCAGTTTATTCGGATTTAATTTAGGACTTTGGTTCTCAGCAGGCATGTGTTTATTGGCAGGAGGTTCTATCTTGTATCAAACCTCTAATCTGGTAAACAAATACACTACAGACGACTACATTCCAGCAGCTTTAGGCTTGTTTGCGTCACTCATGTTGCTGTTCTGGTACATTCTCAGCATTTTTATGTCTAAAGATTAAATTAGATATTATAAAATTTAAAAACCTTCAGTTGTTTCTAAACTGAAGGTTTTTTTATATCTGCAAATCTCATAATTGCAACTAACCTATTCATATTAATTCTTATTTTATAGCGTATTTATACTGAGTATATACTGACTATATGTCGACTATATGTCGACTTAATTGTATGTCCATTTCATTTTAAAAAACATTTAAAAGGAATGTTTCCTAGAATATAAGCTAAGGTTGAAAGTTGAAAAAGAGCTTCTAATAACAGAAGCTCTTTATTAGATTTTAATCTGTCTATCTATTTGTTGATTTAAAGATATAAAGGTTTCAGTTCTCGAAACACCTTCAATAGATTGAATATCTTTATTTAATAAATGCATTAAATGCTCGTTGTCTTTACAAAGTATTTTGATAAATATACTCCAGTTTCCTGTGGTGTAATGACATTCCAGTACTTCAGGTATTTTTTTAAGTTGTTTGACAGCATCTGGATTACTCATTGCTTTATCGAGATAAATTCCAATAAACGCCATAGTTGTATAACCTAATACTTTCGGGTTAATAACAAATTTGGAACCAGTAATAATACCAGATTTTTCAAGTTTCCTTAACCGTTGATGAATAGCTGCACCAGAAATTCCAACCTGTCTGGCAATTTCCAGAATAGGTGTTCTTGCGTCGCTCATTAAAGCTCTAAGAATAGCTTTATCAATACCATCTATTTCTATATTTTGGTTGACAACTTTCAATAAGATAAGTTTATAAGTTTAAAGGGTTGTAACCTAAATAAGGCACTTCAGTTTCTTTAAACACAATGCCATATTCTTCTAATTCTTTTAAAATTGGTTCGTAAACTTCTTTGGTAATTGGCATTTGAACACCAGGTGTTATAATCTTTTCATTTAAAATGGCAAGCGTTGCAATGGCAACAGGAAGACCAACTGTTTTAGCCATGGCAGTATAAATTCTATCTTCGCCTAGGGTAACCATAGTAGAATCTATTTGATATTTTTTACCTTCAAGTTCGTATCCAAATTTATGATACATGACTATCATGTCTTTTTCATTATCATTAAGAGTCCAGCTTTCTTCTAAAATCTTTTGAAGTATTTGTGCAGGAGTAGCTTTTTTAAGCTCAACCATCTTTGTATTACTGAATATATCTAGTTCAATAAGCTTGTCCCATACAATATCGTCTTGATCTATTTTTAAGGCATGTCTAAATTTAAGTTCAACAGAATCTGTAGGACTGTATGGCAAAAAGGCATTAACAAAATCGCGATAGCTCATGTTCTCGCTATCGTCAATAGTATATTCATCATCTGTCATTCCTAATTGTACAAACATATTCCAAGCACGAGAAAAACCAACTCGACGCATGGTTCCTCTATAAAGTGTTTTGGCACTATCAAGTCCATAAGCAGATTGGTATTTTAGCGAATCTCTATTGGCATAACCTTCAAAGCGACCATAGCCTTCTATATCTAAAAATTCAGTTCTTCTAAAAAGTCTGTTATAAGGAATGTATTTGTAAGTGCCTTCTTGTAAGAATTTTGCAGCTCCACCTTGACCAGCTACAACCACATTTCTAGGGTTCCATGTAAATTTATAATTCCACAGATTATTATCGCTTTCAGGAGCTACTAATCCTCCAGTAAAAGATTCAAATAGAATAATATGGCCACCTTTGTCACGTATTCTATCAATTACTTGCATGGCACTCATGTGGTCTATTCCAGGATCAACACCTATTTCATTCATGAAAATCAATCCTTTTTCAGTTGCCGCTTTATCAAGTTTTTGCATCTCTTCACTTATATAAGAAGCTGTAACCATATTTTTATTAAAACTAATACAGTCCTTAGCAACTTCAACATGAAACCTAGCAGGTAGCATTGAAATTACAATATCTGAATTTTGAATAGCATTTTGTCTGGATCTTTTGTCAAAAACATCAAGCATAATGGCTTGTGCATTTTCATGATTTCCTATTAGTTTTTTTGCATTTGAAAAATTGACATCTCCAACCATAACAAGTAATTCTTCTTGTTCTGATTTGTCCAATAAATATTTTATAAGGTATGATGCAGATTTTCCAGCACCAATTACTAAAATCTTTCGCATAATGAGATTTGTTGAGTATTTTTGTGTTACGAATGTAATAAATACTAACTGCAATAAAAACACAATGAATCATTTTATATGAACAAAAAAATATTAATTGCAGCAACAATTCTGGGTATAATCAGTGTTGTTTTAGGAGCTTTTGCTGCTCATGGATTGAAGGAATTAATTTCATTAGAATTTTTAAGAACTTTTGAAACTGGAGTTAGATATCAAATGTATCATGCAATTTTGTTGCTGTTTGTTGGAAGCACATCTCTAATTAGTTTAAAGTCTAAAAAAGTAATTTTTTACTTAGTGCTATTAGGATTGTTGTTTTTTTCTGGTTCAATTTATGGTTTGGCAACAAATAATTTAACAAGTTTTGATTTTAAGGTAATTGGATTTATTACTCCAATTGGAGGCTTGTTTTTAATTTTATCCTGGATTTTATTGTTAATAAACTTTTTAAAACTGAAGACTGATAATTCGTAAAATAGGTGTTTACTTTAAAATAAAATTTTAATTTTGCACTTTAAACAACACAAAATAATTATGGTAGAACATACCCAAGCATCCAATAAGATTTCACTAGAACCTTATGGAATAAAAAATGCCAAAGTACAATATCAATTATCCCCAAAACAACTTCAAGAAATAACCATAGCTAAAGGACAAGGTGTAGAAGCATCTTCAGGAGCACTAGCCGTAAATACAGGAGAATTTACAGGAAGATCACCTAAAGATAGATTTATAGTAAAAGATAGTATTACTGAAGGTAGAGTTTGGTGGGGAAATATAAATATCCCTTTTGAGTCTGATAAATTTCAAAAATTATACGATAAAGTTGTAGGCTATTTATCAGAAAAAGAAGTGTTTGTAAGAGATTGTTATGCTTGTGCAGACGAAAAATATAAATTAAATATTCGTGTTATAAACGAATACCCTTGGAGTAATATGTTTGCTTCAAATATGTTTTTAAGGCCAACTGAAGCTGAGTTAAAAAACTTTACTCCAGAATGGACTATAGTTAATGCGCCAGGATTTATGGCAAATCCTGAAGTAGACGGAACTAGACAACATAACTTTGCCATTCTAGATTTTACAAGAAAAATAGCTTTAATAGGTGGAACTGGTTACACAGGAGAAATTAAAAAAGGTATATTCTCTGCTTTAAACTTTATTTTGCCAGTATTTAAAAACACTTTACCAATGCATTGTAGTGCTAATGTAGGTGAGAATGATGATACAGCTATTTTCTTTGGTCTTTCAGGTACAGGAAAAACTACCCTTTCTGCAGATCCAGAACGTAAATTAATTGGTGATGATGAACATGGCTGGACTAACGAAAACACCGTATTTAATTTTGAAGGTGGATGTTATGCAAAAGTGATAAATCTTTCAGAAGAAAACGAACCAGATATCTATCATGCTATTAAACCAGGAGCTATTCTTGAAAATGTGATCATGAATGATAAAGGTGAGGTTCAATTTGATGATACATCTATTACTCAGAATACCAGAGTAAGTTATCCTATAGAACACATAAATAATATTCAAGTACCATCAATAGGTAAAAATCCTAAAAATATATTCTTTTTAACTGCTGATGCTTTTGGAGTATTGCCTCCAATCTCAAGATTAACTCCAGGTCAGGCTGCCTATCATTTTATTTCAGGTTATACAGCAAAAGTAGCTGGTACTGAAGCAGGAATAGATGAGCCATTACCAAGTTTTTCTGCTTGTTTTGGAGCACCATTTATGCCTTTACATCCAACGAAGTATGCAGAAATGTTAAGTGCAAAGATGAAAGAAGCTGGAGTAAATGTTTGGTTAATCAATACAGGCTGGACAGGAGGCCCTTATGGAATTGGAAGTAGAATTAAACTAAAATATACAAGAGCTATGATTAGTGCAGCTCTTAATGGAGATTTAGATGAAGTAACTCCTGAAACATACAGAACACATTCTGTATTTGGATTAAAACAACCAAGAACTTGTCCAGGAGTACCTGATGAAGTTTTAAGTTCTAGAGCAACTTGGAATGATGATGATGGATATTATAAAGCAGCATATAAATTATCTGATTCTTTTAGAGAAAACTTCAAGAAATTTGAAGAATTTGCTAACGAAGAAATACTTGCTGGAGCACCTAATTTTAAAAAATAAATTAGATTAAAGTATATAAAGTCAGCTGTATAGCTGACTTTTTTTTTGGAAATGATTTTTTTATGCATTAGCTTTATAAATTACAATTATAATATATAATACTATGAAAAAAACTACTTATTTAATAGCAATTTGCTTTGCTTTTTGCTCTTTTGCTTATGCTCAATACACTCTAATTCCAGATCCAAATTTTGAGCAAGCATTAATTGATGATGGAATAGATTCTAATTTAACAATTGATGGACAGATTTTAACTTCTGAGGCTGCAGGTCATACTGGAGAATTAAATGTGGCTTATGAAAATATTTCAGATTTTTCTGGATTAGAAGCTTTTACATCTATTAATCAAATTAATGTAAATGGCAACTTAATGACTAGTGTTGACGTTTCTAACAGTCCAAATTTAACTCGTGTTCGAGCAAGAAGTTGTTCTAATTTATTGTCAATAAATGTGTCTGGCTTATTACTAGTTAATGAAATGGATTTTGGATCAGCAAGTTTAACAGCATTAGATGTCACATCTAATCCTTCCTTAGTAGATTTAGATGTTAGAAATTGTGATATTACAAGTTTAGATTTAAGCTTAAATCCGCTTATTAGTATTGTAGATGTTAAAAATAATGGATTAACCTTTTTAGATATGCGTAATGGTAATAATGCATCAACTTCATTTGTTGGTGATTTTAATCCAGGTTTGGAATGTATATATGTAGATGATTCAACAGATTCTCATTTGCTTACTTGGATTATTGATACTAATAGTAACTTTGTTGAATCTTTATCAGAATGTAACGCTTTAACTATAGATCAAGCTAATGGTATCTCTTTTAATATGTATCCTAATCCAGTTAACAATGAGCTTTATATCTCTACAAAATCTATTAATTCTGTTGTAAATGTCTATAACATTACAGGGAAAGTAGTCTTAACAAAAACATTAACTCAAGGTGAAAATTTAGTGGATGTTTCTAACTTAGCTTCTGGAGTTTATTTAGCTAGATTTGTTTCAGATAATAAAGTAGATACTAAAAAACTCATCATAAAGTAATAATTAATATTAATTGATTATAAATAAAAAGAGCAACTATTTAGTTGCTCTTTTTATATTTACTTATAAGAATTACTATTTCTTTTTATTAACTTCATTTATATATTTTTCCAAAGCCATTGTCATTGATGGAGTTTCAGGAGTAGGGGCAGCAATGTCTACTCTTAATCCTTTTTCTTCAGCAGCTTTAATAGTTGTATTGCCAAAAACAGCTATACGTGTTTCATTTTGTTTAAAATCTGGAAAGTTATAAAATAATGAATCGATTCCTGATGGACTAAAGAACACAAGAATGTCATAATAAACATCAGCAAGATCAGATAGATCACTAATTACAGTTTTATAAAAAATAGCTTTTTTCCAGTTTATATTTAAATCATTTAAAATTTCTGGTACTTCTGGTTTTAATTTATCTGTGGTTGGTAATAAGAAAGCTTCATCCTTATATTTTTTAATTAAAGGTGTTAATTCTGCGAAGTTTCTTTTTCCAACATAAATTTTACGCTTTCTATATACTACATATTTTTGAAGATAATATGCAACGGCTTCCGATTGGCAAAAGTATTTCATAGTATCCGGAACTTTAAAACGCATTTCATCGGCTACTCTAAAATAATGGTCAACTGCATTTCTGCTAGTTAATACAATTGCTGTATAATTTTTTAAATCTACTTTTTGAAGTCTAATTTCTTTAGCATCAACTCCCTCAACATGAATAAATGGTCTAAAGTCAATTTTAACTTTTTGTTTTTCTTGAAGATCAAAATAAGGCGAATTTTCAATTTTTGGTTCTGGCTGAGACACTAAAATTGTTTTCACTTTCATAGGCTAAAAATGTTTTAAACTTAATTTTCTATAATGACCTTGTATAAAATAATATAAGGTCCAATTTCAAGTGCGCAAAGATATAAAATAAAATAGAAAATCTCTCTTTTTATTAAATTTAGATTTGATTTAAAAGACGTTAGTAAGCCAATAGAATTAATGAAAAAGAGTATAATAATAATACTAAAAATTAGATACTTATTTGGAGTTATACTAAAAAGTAATATGATATTTATAGGAGTTAATATTAAACCTAGAAAATTCTTGTAACTAGTTTTCTGAAAAAGATATCGATCTATTAAGTTATCTATATTAAATAAGCTACCTATTAGTCTTTCTATTAAGACTTTAATTAAAATAAATATCCCTATTGCAATTACTAAATTAAAAATAAAACTTGGAGATACTTCTAATGGATCTACCAGAAAGTTGTAGCTAATAAAAATAAAAATAGAAACTGAAAATATTTGATTTAAAAATAATAGCCCATCAAATAAATCTAAAAATTTCTGATCTCTCGAAAAAACATTTAAATAGCTAGAATTAATTAATACTGAAGCAAAATGATTGAATCTTTTTTCAAATAATAATTTAGCTAATGCAATAAAGATTAGGCTAACTACTATTAAAATAATAAATAAATCATTTGAAGTTTCTGGACGTAACATGATGTAAAATTATCATAAAAAATATTACTTACTTAAATTTTTTTAAGGAATATTTAAAAAACAATCTCTTTTAAATAGTTTACATTTGTTAAAATTATTTGCTTTTAATGAAGGATGCCATTGTCATTATTCCAACCTATAATGAAATAGAAAATATTGAAGCTATTATAAGAGCTGTGTTTTCTCAAAATAAAGAATTTCATATTCTGGTTGTAGACGATAATTCTCCAGATTTAACAGCATTAAAAGTTAAAGAGCTACAACAGGAATTTAATAATAAATTGTTTTTGTTGCAACGACAAGCTAAAACTGGATTAGGTTCAGCTTATATAGATGCTTTTAAATGGTGTTTGAATAAAGATTATCAATATATCTTTGAAATGGATGCGGATTTTTCGCATAACCCAGAAGATTTAATTAAACTTTATAATGCATGTTTTATTGATAATGCAGATCTAGCTATTGGTTCTAGGTATATTAATGGAGTGAATGTTGTTAATTGGCCCATGAGTCGAATTTTACTATCTTATTTTGCTTCTAAATACGTTAGGTTTATTACCAGAATGAAAATTGAAGATACAACAGCTGGCTTTGTATGTTACCATAGAAAAGTTTTAAAAGCAATTAACTTAGATAAGATTGAATTTATAGGATATGCATTTCAAATTGAAATGAAATTTAAGGCCTATTTAAAAAAGTTTAAAATTGTAGAAATACCAGTTATTTTTACGGATAGAAAAAAAGGAAAATCAAAGATGAGTGGAGGTATCATATCTGAAGCAATATTTGGTGTTATTAAAATGAAGTTTAAGAGTTTTTTCAATAGAAATTAGGAAATGAGTACACTACTTATAAAGAATGCAAAAATTGTAAATGAAGGTAAAGTCTTTGAAGGAGATATTCTTATTGAAAACGATTTTTTAAAAGAGATATCCAGTTCCATAAGTGCAAAATCTTCTAATGTTAAAATAATTGATGCAGAAGGAAATTATGTAATACCTGGAGTTATTGATGACCAAGTTCATTTTAGAGAACCTGGATTAACGCATAAAGCCAATATTGAGTCTGAATCTAAAGCTGCTATTGCAGGAGGAATCACATCTTATATTGAAATGCCTAATACAAATCCGCAAACTACAACCATCGAGGCTTTAAACAATAAGTTTAAAATTGCTTCAGAATCATCTTATGCAAACTATTCGTTTATGTTTGGTGGTACTAACGATAATTTAGAGGAAATTTTAAAAGTTAATCCTAAAGAAGTAGCAGGATTAAAATTGTTTTTAGGTTCATCTACAGGAAATATGTTGGTTGATAACCCTCAAGTGTTAGAAAAAATATTTTCAAGTACAGACATGATTATTTCTGTTCATTGTGAAGATGAAGCTACCATTCAATCTAATCTTGAAATTTATAAAAAAGAATTTGGAGATGATATTCCTATAAAGTTACACCCTTATATTAGGAGTGAAAAAGCTTGTTATATCTCATCGTCAAAAGCTATAGAATTGGCTAAAAAAACAGGTGCAAGGTTGCACGTGTTTCATCTCTCAACTGGAATTGAAACAAAACTTTTTACAAATAAAATTCCTTTAAAGGATAAAAAAATTACATCTGAAGTTTGTATCCATCATTTATATTTTTCTGAGGAAGATTATGAAACTAAAGGCACCTTAATAAAATGGAATCCAGCAGTAAAAACAGAAAAAGATAGAGAAGAATTATGGAAAGCACTTCTTGATGGCAGAATAGATGTTTTAGCTACAGATCATGCACCACATACACTTGAAGAGAAAAAACAGATATATACAAAGGCGCCATCTGGTGGACCTTTAGTGCAACATGCATTGGTAGCTATGTTAGAAGCTTATCATAAAGAAAAAATTTCATTAGAAAAGATTGTTGAAAAAATGTGTCATAATCCAGCAATCTTATTTCAAATTGAAAAAAGAGGGTTTATTAGAGAAGGATATTTTGCAGACCTAGTTATTGTTAACCTTAATAAACCTTGGACTGTAAATAAACAAAATATATTATATAAATGTGGTTGGTCTCCGTTTGAAGGTACAGCATTTAAATCAAGAGTTACACATACTATTTTAAATGGACATGTGGTTTATGAAAACTCTAAAATTATCCCTAACAAACTTGGAAAGCGATTAACTTTTATTAGATGAAAAATAGTTTAACCTACATATTGTTAGTTTGTTTTTGTATTTCTTGTTCTGGAAATAAAAAAATCAAAAAGCCAGAAAACCTAATGTCAAAAAACCAAATGGTAAATGTGTTAATTGATATGTCTTTTTTAACATCTGCTAAAGGCATTAATAAAACAAAAATTGAGGAAAATGGAATTGTTCCAGAAAGTTATGTATACGCCAAACACAATATAGACAGTTTACAGTTTATAGAAAGTAATGCTTATTATACGTATAATTTAAAGGAATATCAGGACATTATTAATAGAGTAACTGACAGTTTAAATAAGTTAAGAGATGAATATAATGTCTTAGCTGAGGAAGATGAAAAAGAGAAAAAGAAACAAGATTCAATTAAAAGATCTAAACGTAAAAACAAAGGATTCTTATTAGACGATTCGCAAGCTTTAATGAATAAAGATTAATTATTTGTGTTCGTTTAAATAAATTTTAGACACCTCTTTGATACTTTTTTCTACAGGTTTAAATTTAAAATTTAATGTGCTTTTTATTTTATCATTACTGTAGATTGATTTAGATTCTAAGGTACTAGCTAATTGCTTGCTTAAACTTCTTCTTTTACCAGTCAATTTACAATATAACCAATCTAGTTTCCATCCAATACTTAATATTAATGGTCCAGCTTTTTTTGTTGGAGGTTTTACATGAAGAGAATTAGCGATACAATCAATAAAATATTTATAGGTCCAGTTTTCTGAAATAAGAATAAAACGTTGGTTTTTAATATTGCTTTCCATTAGCCTTGTCATACTATTTACGACGTCAAACACATCAACATAGCCAATAACTCCAGTTGTATAATGTGTTAGACCTTTAGCAACTTTTTTAAAAATGTTACCACTGCCATAACACCAAATACCAGGACCAATAATTACACCTGGATTAACAATTACTGAATTTAACCCTTCCTGAGTTCCACGCCAAACTTCTATTTCAGCACCATATTTTGTAATGCCATATATACCATTATCAGCTTCAGGATTCCAGTGCGTATCCTCGTCAATATCTTGATTATTATTTGTGGTTCCTATAGCTGCAATTGAACTAACATAACATAATTTTTTAATATTATTTGCTATACTTAGATTAACAATATTGGCAGTTCCTTCAATATTAGTTTTTCGTAATAAATGGTATTTATCTGGTTCTAAAGATACAAAAGCAGCACAATGATAAACATAAGTTACATCTTTAAAAGCTTCTGTTAGTAAAGGAATATCTAATATATCTGCTTGAACCCAATCAATTTTATTATATAGTTCGTCAGGATTTTCATTATAATAAGAAAATACTTTTTTAACAATAGACAGCTTTTTTTCATTCCTATAAATGGCTTTTACAGGTTTATTCCCTTTTGTAAGCTCATATAATAAATGAGATCCTACCAATCCAGTGCCTCCAGTAACTAATATCATGTAACTAAAATAAAGAATTATAAATAAAGAGAGAGTAATTATTCTTTGATTTTTATCTTTGCCCAAATTAATTTATAAATATAGGAAAATGACCAATACATTTGTTGAAGAACTACGCTGGAGAGGAATGCTACACGATATCATGCCAGGAACAGAAGAGCAGTTAAATAAAGAAATGACTACAGGTTATGTGGGATTTGATCCTACTTCAGATTCTTTACATATTGGAAGTTTGGTTCCTATCATATTATTAGTGCATCTTGAAAAAGCTGGCCACAAGCCTATTGCTTTAGTAGGTGGAGCAACTGGAATGATTGGAGACCCTTCAGGAAAGAGTGATGAACGTAATTTGCTAACAGAAGATATTTTAAATCATAATGTGGAAGGTATTAAAAATGTACTTTCTCGTTTTTTAAATTTTAATTCAAGAGAAACAAATGCGCCTATTTTAGTAAATAATTACGATTGGATGAAATCTTTCTCATTTATCGATTTTGCTAGAGAAGTAGGAAAACGAATTACTGTCAACTACATGATGGCTAAAGATTCTGTTAAAAAACGATTATCTGGAGAAGAAGGTAGTGTAGGAATGTCTTTTACTGAATTTACCTATCAATTAATTCAAGGTTACGATTTTTACCATTTACAGAAAAATTACAATTGCTTGTTGCAAATGGGAGGCAGTGATCAATGGGGAAATATTACAACTGGAACCGAATTAGTAAGACGTATGAATGTTGGAGAAGAAGTTAAAGCGTTTGCCATGACATGTCCTTTAATAACTAAAGCAGACGGTTCTAAATTTGGTAAAAGTGAAGGTGAAAATATCTGGTTAGATGCTGATAAAACTTCAGTTTATAAATTCTATCAGTTTTGGTTAAATACTAGCGATGAAGATGCTGAAAAGTATATAAAAATCTTTACTTTTTTAGATAAAGAAACAATTGATACTTTAATTGAAGAACATAAAAACATGCCTCATTTAAGGTTGTTGCAAAAACGGTTAGCTGAAGAAGTTACAACCTTTGTACATTCTAAAGAAGATTTTGAAAATGCTGAAAAAGCATCGAATATTCTTTTTAGTAAATCGTTTAAAGAAGATATAAAAACTTTAAATGAAGCTACCTTTTTAGATGTTTTTGAAGGTGTCCCTCAAGCAGAGATTTCTCAATCAGATTTTAATGAAGGTTTAGACATGATTGCTGCTTTAAATGCTAAAACTAACTTTTTAGCATCAAATAGTGAGGCAAGAAGAGCTTTGAGAGAAAATGCTGTTTCTGTAAATAAGGAGAAGGTTAATGAAAAATATCTGTTAACTTCAGAAGATTTAATAAATAATAAATATATTATTCTTAATAAAGGGAAGAAAAATACATACATTATTAAAGTAGTTTAAAAGTAAAACGCCTGATGCTATAAAATCAGGCGTTTTGTTTTAATAACTAACTAAAAACTATGTTCTCTTTTTCAGAGCAATTATGTAGTCGTATTATAAATAATAAACTTACAAAGCCATTAAATTACATCCTCGAATATCAGAATTATCAAACCTTCCAATTATTTCAAACGTACCATTGTTATTTACATGTCCTAAATCTTGAGTAGCAATAAACGAACAGGAATTGACATTTGCTAAGTCAATAATATTGATGCCTCCAGTTTTATTTTGATTTAATATAGTAAGTGCATCTTCAGTATCACGAGTAAAAACTTTCATTGTACTTGAGCAATCAAAAACACCATTTCCTTTAGAGTAAGCCTGACTTAATAATTCTGTCATTCCATATTCACTATGTATGTTACTCACCCCAAATCCATTTTTTAATTTAGTATGAAGCTCTTCTCTAATAAGTTCTTTTCTTCGACCCTTCATACCACCTGTTTCCATAACTATTGTATTATTTAATTGGAATTGATGGGCTTCTATTAGATCTAATAATGCAAATGATACTCCAATTAAGAGAACTTTTTCACCAGATTGATCCAATTGAATTACTGTATCATTTAATTCAGATAGGTTGTCTAAATAAAAACCACTTTTAGGTTTACCAGATTGTTTAATTAAAGAGTCAACCATATAAATTAATGAAGAGTCATCACGTTCCAAATAACTAGGTAATAAGGCCAAAATGGTATAATCTTCTATATTTCCATAAAACTGTTTAAATCCTTTATTAAAACTCGCTTCATAGATTTTTAGATTAGTAACATGGTGTTTGCTTGTAGTGTTCCCTGTTGTTCCTGAACTACTAAATGTTTTTTGGATACTATGTTTCGTGCTTAATATTTGATGTGATTTAAAAAACTGAATTGGAAGAAAAGGAATGTCCTTTATAACTTTTATATCACATGGATTTTTATAAAGTAAATCGCAAAAAGAACGATATACAGTATTGTGTTCAAACTGAAAATTGAATATATTTAAAGCTATTGCTTCAAACTCTTCTTCACTTCTAATATTAAAAATGTTTGATATATCTATCATATAAAATAAGTCACAACAAAAGTATATAAAATAAAAAAGCGTTACCAATTTTGATAACGCTTTTAAAATGTAATATTAGAAATGTTTATCTAACCACTAATTTTTTAGTAATTGTATTTCCATTTTGAGATAATTTCATAATGTAAACACCAGTATTTAGTGTCGAAACATTAAGTCTGTTATTGTTTACGGTATTATTTATTACTTGTTTTCCAAGGATATCGAATACAGCAACTTTTATAGCTTCATTAGATTTGCTTGTAATATTTACAAACCCAGATGTAACTGGATTTGGGTATACGTTTAAGCCATCTATATCATAAGAAGCAGTAGATAAAGTTAAAGGAGTAACTTGAGCCCAAGTTGTTCCAAGTCTTAATTCGTCTACATCCATAAATCCAGTTTCAGTAGTACTATCTTGTCTTAGAGCAAATTGATTAATACTAGAAACTGGGCCTCCATCCATTATTGTAATTGAGACAGCAGGTGCAGAACCTTCAAAATCAGTACTAGAAGGATTAATCCAAGCATTCATTAAACCAGTAGTTGTTTCATAACTCATAACTACAAAAACCTCATCATCAAGATCGTGAGTATCTGCGTTTATAATATCAGCAGAATTTGTATTATAACCTAATCCTACCTGGTATTGTGTAGCACCAGAAGGAACTACCCATAATCTACCATCAAAATTTCCTAAAAAGGCAAAGTATCCTCCATCAACATCTGAAACACTAGTTAAATCTGTAACTCTCATTATAAATGAAGCATAAACTGTTCCAGTAGTTATTGGAGCAAACATAATAGCAGTATCACTACCACCACCATCAAAACTAGCTTTATTCCCAGATGAAGCTGCAAGTCCAGAATAAGATAAATTTCCTGAAGTAATTAAAATTTCATCTGTAGATACAGAAACATTTTCCCAGTTAGGAGCATCAGAAAGATTTGAGCCATTTCCATAAGTAAATCCATCATATAAAGGTAAAACTAATTCAGGGTCACAATCTGGACTATTAATATTTCTTGTAAAGTTACAACCACTATTTCCAGGGTCTCCTGTAAATGTTACTACAAAATTTGTGTTTTCTACAACTCCAGTTATTGTAATAGTTCCAGAAGCAACACTTGAAGGATTATCTCCGCCAACTGTTCCATTTCCTTCTGTATCTATTGTATATGTAGAAGTGTTACCACCTGTAAAATCTATTGTAGTAGTGTAAGTGTCTGTAGATCCACCTGTAATAGCATCACAAGTAGTTGTTATAGTTCCAACTTGTAAATCGCAAGGTAAAGCTACAGAAAATGTAACAGTTGCATTTACTGCAGGAACAATAGGAGTATGCGAGTTATCAACCAATTGCATAAAAACTGTGTAAGATTGTCCATCTACAACAGGAATAGATATTGGATCTGTATCATACTTCATAGTAGTACTACCACCATTTAATGTCCAGTGAATATGACCATCTCCGGTTCCACCATTACTAGGTAATTCATCCACATCAAAATTTTGCACATCAATTGTAATATCAACGTTAGTAGTTCCAGAAGCAATAATAGCAGCATCAGCAGGAGAAACTATTGTTAAAACTGGGTCAGAAACACAACCTGTGTGCATGCCAAGTTCTGCCCAACCACTGTCTTGAGGACCAACTATCCACTCAGAGTCAGAAGCATCAGTGCCAAAAGAACCTAATTCAGTAGGGTTTGGATCGCAAATAGAACTTTTTCTAGTTAAAGTATGATCTACAGTCGCATTTGATACACCAGCAACTTCCCATCCTGATCCATCAACAACAGCTAAATCACCTAGCATATCAATAATAGTGTAAGTGCTAGCAGTTGCTCCAGCAAGAGTAAGAGCAAAAGCATCATCACCATTGCTTAAAAAAGTAAAAGTAACATCAGCCATTGCAAGAATAGTTGCATCTGCACTTGGGTGCGCAATAACGTAAACATCATTATTAGCTAACATTGTGCCAGGAGCAAATGTTAAAGTATCTGGAAAATCAAATTCGTTAACTACATTACATCCATTAGAACAAGAAGATAAAGAATATCCACTTAAATCAACAGGAGCTCCAGTTCCGTTATAAATTTCTAGAAACTTATTATTGCTAGAACCTTCGCCATACATACTAAAATATAAGTCTGAAGCTTGTCCAAACGTAAGTGAAGTAGCAATTAATGTAAATAATAAAAAGTAAATTTTTTTCATAATTGATTTATATATAAAATTAGGTTAACAAATATAAGGAGATTTTAGCTTTTTAACTAAAAAAGGATTTAATTAAATCCTTTTTTACAATTATATAACATTAATAGCCATTACTTAACAATTAGCTTCCTTGTTGCTGAAATGTTATTCTCTGTAATTTTTATAATATAAACTCCTGCTTTTAGTTTAGAAATATTCAATTCTCTTTGTGTAATTATAACTGTTTGAATATTCTTACCTAAAACATTAAAGATTTCAATTTTCTTTGGAGCATTATTTTTTGATGTTATATAAATTTTTCCTTGACTTACAGGATTAGGGTAAACTGACAAGTTTTCTATATCTGTATAATCATTTTCAATTAATTCTTGAGTCTGACAGAAACTTGAAAAGCTATATAGACACATTATAATAGTTAGAAATAATAAGTATTGTTTTTTCATTCAAATAGAATTTATATAAATTTAAGGAATATTGACAATAATTGTACCAAAAAAAGTGTTAAACATGAATTTTGAATTTTTCATGTTAACACATTGTAATTAACAGGTTACCTAAATGTTATTTGTCTTTTTTTAATCTAAAATCTTTGCTAATAATACTATATTTACGCTTTAAAAGTAATTTTTATATTAAATGAACGAAAAGGATATTAAAATTCTTCTAGTGGATGATGAACCAGATATTTTAGAAATTGTAGGTTACAATTTATCTAATGAAGGATATCAAGTTTTTACAGCCGAGAATGGAATTAAAGCTATTAAAAAAGCAAAAAAAGAAAAGCCTCAGCTAATTATTCTAGATGTAATGATGCCTGAAATGGATGGTATTGAAGCTTGTGAAAACATTAGAAGAATTCCTGAATTAAAAGATACTATTATTACTTTTCTAACAGCAAGAGGGGAAGATTATTCTCAAGTAGCTGGATTTGATGCAGGAGCTGATGATTATATTACTAAACCTATAAAACCTAAAGTATTAATAAGTAAAGTAAAAGCTTTATTACGAAGAATAAAAGACACAGAAATAGATGAATCTATTGTAAAAATTGGAAACCTAATTATTAATAGAGAAGAATATAAAATTACTTTAAAGAACGAAGAAATTATTTTGCCTAGAAAAGAATTCGAATTACTGTCTCTTTTAGCGTCTAAACCTGGAAAAGTTTTTAAAAGAGAAGAAATACTTGATAAAGTTTGGGGTAATGAAGTTGTAGTTGGTGGAAGAACTATTGATGTTCATATTAGAAAACTTCGTGAGAAAATTGGGGACGATTCTTTTAAAACCGTGAAAGGTGTTGGATATAAGTTTGTAGATTAATGCAAAAAATAAAAAAAACATACAAGTTTGCTATTAAAACAGCATTATACATCTCTATATCATTAACACTCCTATTGAGTGTTTTTTTATATGTTATTGAAATTCTTAATGCACATGTTCTGCTATTTGGAGTTTTATGTTACTTCATTTGTTTTTTCATAATACAATATCGAGTTGAACGCTTTATTTATAGACGAGTAAAAAAAATATACGACGATCTAACACTACTCGAATCAACCTCTTTAACTAAGCAGCCTATAACAACAGATATGGCTACGCTTACTAAGGAAATAGATAAATATGCAAAAGACAAAAAGCTTGAAATTGAAACCCTAAAAATTAGAGAAGAATATAGAAAAGAATTTATTGGTAATGTATCTCACGAATTAAAAACTCCACTATTTACAGTTCAAGGATATCTTTTAACTTTAATAGATGGAGCTATAAACGATAAAAAAATTAGAGATAAATATTTAAATAGAGCAAATAAAGGAGTTGAAAGACTAATCTATATTGTTAAGGATTTAGATATGATTACTAAATTTGAAGCAGGTGATTTAAGACTAAACTTCACTACGTTTGATATTGTAGAATTAATTAAAAGTGTGTTCGACCTTCTTGAAATGAAAGCAGCCAAGAAAAAAATTACTTTAACTTTTGATGCAAATTACAAAAAACCAATTTTAGTAAATGCTGATATGGAACGTATTCAGCAAGTTTTAACCAATTTAATAGTTAATTCAATTAAATATGGAAGAGAAAAAGGAACTACAGAAATTAGTATAGAGAACCTAATTAAAAATAAAGTCATTATTAGAATAACAGATAATGGCGAAGGTATTGCTGAAACAAATTTGGCTAGAGTTTTTGAAAGATTTTATAGAGTAGATAAAAGTGGTTCAAGAAAAGAAGGAGGTTCTGGCTTAGGCTTATCTATTGTCAAACATATTATAGAAGCTCACGACGAAAAAATATATATAGAAAGTGAATTAGATGTAGGAAGTGAATTTTCATTTAGCCTTGAAAAGGCTGAATAATTTTTTGTAATTTATTTCAAATTCAAAATCACTTAAACCAGTATATTCATTACATTTGTTAAGTTCGTTTAAATTAAAAGTGTCCTGACTGCAACTTGGAACTAACTTTAATTTATCTAATCTTTGAGCTAAATATTCTTGTTCAAATTGTCCAGGAGTAGGGATAAAAAATGCTTTTTTGTTCAATTTAGCTAAATCCATTATGGTAGTATAACCAGACCTTGAAATAATAAGTTGACTTTCATTTATAGATGTTTCTAATTGCTCCGAAGTCATATAATTATAAACAATAATATGGTTTATTTTTTCAACAGTTTGCTTTTCCTCAACAACACCTTTTACAAATAAAACAGTTCCAGAAAAGTGCATTAATTGCTCAAATAATTTTTTTTCAAGCATGGTTCTTTGTGGTTCAGGACCAGAAAGTAAAACCATAATCTTATTTTTAATAGCATAATCTTTTTTAGTAAACCTGCTTAAAGGGCCAATATATTTAGCTTTAATTACATGTGTATCCTTATGTCCTAATGCTCCACTTAAATTAGTTTCATCTTGAAGATCTGGAATCCAGCATTTATGAAATTTTTTCATAAATTTTTCATGTAGTTTCGTGCTTAACCAAGTAGTATTCCCACTTAATACATGCAATTGATGTGTTATAAAAACCGATGGCATATGTTTACTGTAAACACCAAACCTGTTATCTGATATAATTCCAGTAATATTATATTCTTTAACAATCTGTTTTACAGCTTCTTTTTCAGCTTTTATACTCTTAAATATTTTAGGTGAGTCTATAAGTAGTTTATATTTAAAACCAATTCTACTTTTAGAATATTTAATATTATAAGAAGGTAATTCTAGAGTAATAAGTTCAGGGAATTCTTTTTTAAGAAGTTCAAGAGCTACACCATCACTAGCAATAATTGGGTTAAAATTAAATTTAATTAAAGCATTAATAATAGGAATACACCTTGTGGCATGACCCAATCCCCAATTTAAAGGTGCAACTAAAATTCTATTAATCATATGGTTTATTATGGCGTGCCTTTTGCAAGCAAAAGTCAGGCTTTACGTTAAATTTTTTTAGATAAATCTAAAAAAGATATCACTTCAATCCTTCACGCAAATTTTTACTAAAAACAAAGATAAGCATAATACCACTTGCATATATTTCCTTAATTTTACCGAATTATATTTTAATTGTAAAATTAATTCGGTGGGAAGTAAAAATAAATTAAAACGCTTTAAAGAAAACGAAACCTTTACTAATGTGTTTCAACCAACAAGAGATCGGTTGGTAAATAATCAATACAGTTTAAAAGGAAATTGGAATGCCACTTTCTTTAAAAATAATAACCCTTTAGTTTTAGAGTTAGGCTGTGGTAAAGGCGAATATTCTGTTGCATTAGCTAAAAAATATCCAAATAAGAATTTTATAGGAATAGATATTAAAGGAGCAAGATTCTGGAGAGGAGCAAAAACTGCCATTGAGGAAAAATTACCAAATGTTGCTTTTTTAAGAACTCAAATCGAATTAATCGATTATGCTTTTGCTCAAGAAGAAGTAGATGAAATCTGGATTACATTTCCAGACCCTCAAATAAAATATAAACGTACAAAACATAGAATGACAAATTCTGAGTTTTTAAAAAGATACAAAACTATTTTAAAGCCAGATGGTGTTGTTAATTTAAAAACAGATAGCGAGTTTATGCATGGTTACACGCTTGGGTTGCTTCATGGCGAAGGACATGAAATACTTTATGCAAACCATAATGTGTATAAACAAGAAGGAAGTCCGGACGAAGTTACTAGTATTCAGACGTTTTATGAGAGTCAATATTTAGAACAAAACAAACCAATTACGTATATTCGGTTTAAAATAAAATAAAATTGAGTTTACCAGCCATCTTTTTAATAGCCATGCTTGTTGCATTTTTAGCTGCAGTGCCACCAGGACTGTTAAACATGACAGCTGCAAAAATAAGCCTAAAAGAAGGTTATGCTAGAGGTGTGATGTTTTCGGTTGGTGCAGCTCTGGTATTTTTATTCCAAACACTAATAGCCACTGTGTTTGCTAGATATTTAAGCAAACACCCAGATGTTATAGATATTTTGCAACAGGTAGCATTTGTTATTTTTGTTTTAATTACCATTTACTTCTTATTAATTGCTAAAAAACAGAGTAAACCAGATACAGAATTAGAATCTAAAAGCAAGCGAAGCCGTTTTTTTCAAGGCATGTTTTTGTCAAGTATTAATATGTTTCCAATTCCATTTCAAGCATATATGACTATTACTTTTGCTTCTTTTGGATGGTTAACGTTTGATGCGTCTGAAATTTCTACTTATGTGGCTGGTGCTGCAATGGGCTCTTTTGTAAATTTATATGTATATATTTTCTTTTTTGATAAGATAAAAAAGACCAAAGAAACCTCTCAAAAAAAGATGAATTTTCTTATTGGAATTATTACAGGAATTATTTCTATTATTACATTAATAAGCATTCTTAAAAAATATTATTGATCACTTCATGCAGCCAGAAACACTTAGTTTTTTTGATAAAGTATTTCAAGTAGCAAAACAAATACCTTACGGCCGTGTTACCAGTTATGGAGCTATAGCAAACTATCTTGGAGCAGTAAGAAGTGCTAGAATGGTTGGTTACGCCATGAATGGTTCGCATAATAAAGATGTACCTGCTCACCGAGTGGTAAACAGAAAAGGCTTGTTAACTGGGAAACATCATTTTGATGGCACTAAATTAATGCAGCAACTTTTGGAGAGTGAGGGTATTCAGGTTAAAGATAATCAAATTCAAGAGTTTGAAATTGTGTTTTGGGATCCTTCAAAAGAATTATAAATTTTAAAAATAACCCATCAATCATTTCAATTAATCTTCTTCAAATTCTAAACAATTCGCTGTATATTTGCTGTTTAGAATTAATCTTAATAAAAATCGAAAATACTCTCTATTCTCTAGATTTTATTTTCAATAGTTTTTCAAATAATGAAACTTAATAAACAAGACATATTAAAAGCTTTAGAATCCATTTCTGCTCCAGGAGAAGGGCAAAACATGGTAGAAAGTGGAGCAATTAAAAATGTAGTTACTTTTGCTGATGAAGTGATTGTAGATATTACCATAAACAACCCAAGTTTACAAGCTAAAAAGAAAACCGAAGTCGATATCATGAAAACCATTCATGATTTGGTTTATGAGAAAGCTAAAATTACAGTCAATGTAAAAGTAGAAGCAGCAACAGCAAAATCGAAAAATGAAATTAAAGGGAAAGCCATTCCTGGAATTCAAAATATTATAGCAGTAGCTTCAGGTAAAGGTGGAGTTGGGAAATCTACAGTAACATCCAATTTAGCTGTTACTTTAGCTAAAATGGGTTTCAAAGTAGGTGTTTTAGATGCTGATATTTATGGACCATCTGTGCCAATTATGTTTCAAGTTGAAAATGAGAAGCCTTTAGCTGTAAATATTGATGGTAAATCTAAAATGAAACCAATTGAAAGTTATGGTGTAAAGATATTATCAATAGGCTTCTTTACAAAACCAGATCAAGCAGTTGTATGGAGAGGTCCAATGGCTGCAAAAGCATTAAATCAAATGATTTTCGATGCACATTGGGGAGAATTAGATTTTATGCTTATAGATTTGCCGCCAGGAACAGGAGATATCCATTTAAGTATCATGCAATCTTTACCAATTACAGGAGCTGTTGTGGTTAGTACACCTCAAAATGTGGCTCTATCAGATGCTAAAAAAGGCGTTGCCATGTTCCAGCAAGCGAGCATCAACGTTCCAGTTTTAGGAATCATCGAAAACATGGCATATTTTACACCAGAAGAATTACCAAATAATAAATATTATATCTTTGGAAAAGAAGGAGCTAAACATTTAGCTGAAGATTTAAAAGTGCCATTTTTAGGAGATATTCCATTGGTACAAAGTATTCGTGAGGCTGGAGATGTTGGTCGTCCAGCAGCTTTACAAACGGCAACTCCTTTAGAGGAAGCTTTTGAGAAGTTAACACAAAATGTGGTTCAAGAAGTGGTAAATAGAAATACAGCATTACCTCCAACTGAAGCAATAAAAATTACAACTATGGCTGGTTGTTCAGCAGTTAAAAAATAGGTTATGACTACAGAAGAATTAAAAATAAATATTGAAAAAGCGCTAGACGAAATTCGTCCGTTTTTACAAAGCGATGGTGGCGATATTTCATTGTTGTCAATTGAAGATGATAAACTTGTAAAAGTACAACTCCAAGGAGCTTGTGTAGGTTGTTCTGTAAATCAAATGACATTAAAGTCTGGTGTAGAGATGACTATAAAAAAATATGCACCACAAATCGAACAAGTTATTAATATTGAAGCTTAATGTGACTTTTGTCACATTATATTAATAAAGTAAATAATAACTTTGTCTCTTGATATTTACAATTCATGATTAAAACAGATATTCTTATTATTGGAGCTGGTCCAACTGGCTTATTTACCGTTTTCGAAGCCGGATTATTAAAATTAAAATGCCATCTTATTGATGCTTTGCCTCAGGCAGGAGGCCAATGTTCAGAAATTTACCCTAAAAAACCTATTTATGATATTCCTGCATATCCAGAAATTCTTGCAGGAGATTTAACCGAAAAATTACTAGAGCAATGTAAGCAGTTCGAACCAGGATTTACACTTGGAGAAAGAGCAGAAACGATTGAGAAACAAGAAGACGGTTCATTTATTGTAACAACAAATAGAGGCACAAAACATCAAGCTCCAGTAGTAGCAATTGCAGGTGGTTTAGGCAGTTTTGAGCCTAGAAAACCTTTAATCGATAATATTTTAAGCTTTGAAGATAAAGGCGTTGAGTATATAATTAAAAATCCAGAAATTTATAGAAACAAACGTGTTGTAATAGCAGGTGGTGGAGATTCTGCATTAGATTGGAGTATCTTTTTAAGTGATGTTGCTAAAGAAGTAACTTTAATTCATAGAAGAAACGAATTTCGTGGGCATTTAGATTCTGTTGAAAAAGTTCAAGAATTAAAAAATAAAGGAAAAATAAATTTAGTAACTCCAGCTGAGGTAATGAATATAGTTGGTCATCATAAAGTTGAAGCAGTTGTAGTTTCGCAATCGCAACACATTGAAAAAGAATTCGAAATTGAATGCGATCATTTTATTCCTCTTTTCGGTTTGTCACCAAAACTTGGACCTATAGCAAATTGGGGACTGGAAATTGAAAAGAATGCCATTAAAGTAAATAATGCTTTAGATTATCAAACCAATATACCAGGTATTTTCGCCATTGGTGATGTGAATACTTATCCAGGCAAATTAAAATTGATTTTATGTGGTTTTCATGAAGCTACTTTGATGTGTCAGGCAGCTTATCAAATTATTAATCCTGGAAAAAAATATGTCTTAAAATATACAACTGTTAGTGGCATAGATGGTTTTGATGGAACACGAAAAGAAGCGCCAAAAGCTGTTGTAAAAGCAATTGAATAGTGGAACAACAAGATGTAAACATAAAAATAACTGATAGAGATGGTGTAACCCATGAAATTGTTGCACCAACAGATATGGCAATGAATTTAATGGAGGTTGTTCGATCTTACGAGCTAGCTCCAGATGGTACCATTGGCATTTGTGGTGGAATGGCTATGTGTGCTTCCTGTCAATGTTATGTGTTATCAAAACATGAACTTCCAGAAATGCAAGATGATGAAGAAGCTATGTTATCAGAAGCATTCTATGTAAAAGATAATTCTCGCTTAGGATGTCAAATTCAAATCACTCCAGAAATGGAAGGTTTGGAAGTAGAATTGGCTCCAGAATCATAATAAATTACTGTGAAGACAGGAATATCATATTTCATTAGAAAAGGTCTTTTTAGTTATTCTGTTTTATAATCCATCAATTTCCTAGGGCCTTCTAATAAAACTCTAACAATTTGGAGAGTACCGTTTTCTGTGGTATCTATATACCATTTAATTAAGGAAATTTCACCTTTTTCAATTTCAATTCCAGTTATACTTCTTGGATGCACACAACTCCCATCATTAAAAAATGCAATATCTCCTGGATTTGGAAAACGAGGTCTATGTGTATGACCAACTATAGTAATTAAATTATTGTTATCAATAATCCATTTTTTAGTTCTACGCTCTACTTTTATAAGTTCTTTGTAGTTTTTAGCAGGACTAGTTGGATCTGCAATTCCCATAACATTTAGAGGTTTCCATAACACGCGAACCATAAACCTACTCCATTTCCAAAAGGTATAATTCCACCAGTCTGCTTGATGTCCATGAGTTAAAAATAATTCTTGATTAGTTTCAGAATGTTTTAAAATAAGCCCTTCATGATATTTTAAGTTGCAAAATAAATCCACATCTTTTTCAAGTTTAGGGTCGAAATAAGTTGATAGGTGTTTTTCTACATAGTCAGGGTTTCTGTAGACCATATCATGATTTCCCCAAATCATATGCAATCTGTTTTGGTCATGAAAAAGTTTCATAAGCAAATACACATTCTTATGAGCTTCAAAAATGGGTTGAAAAGATAAGTTTTCCCAAAGTTCATCTCCATCTCCAAGCTCACAATACTGAAAACCTTCAGCATAATAATGTTTTAAAGCATGAAAATAAATGTTTCGGTTATTTGCAAAATCGTCTGCAAAACTGTTATCGCCTCGATGACAATCACTAAATAGTATAAATTTACTAGAATCATCAAAGTTGATGATTTTCGCATGTTTAAAAGCCTTGTCTAATCGTTTTTTGGATGAAAACATATCAAGTAAATGTAATCAAATTTCAATAAAAAATGCTCCTCAATTTTTAAGGAGCATTCTTATAATTTTTAGAGTAACCCAGTTTCCGACCGAGTGAGATTTTAAATAAGCCTTAGGCTTTATTTGAAAGCGTTTAAGCCAGTAACATCCATTCCAGTAATCAATAAATGGATATCGTGAGTACCTTCATAGGTAATGACACTTTCAAGGTTCATAGAATGTCTCATGATTGAGTATTCACCAGTAATTCCCATACCACCTAACATTTGTCTTGCTTCACGAGCAATATTGATAGCCATATCTACATTGTTTCGTTTTGCCATAGATATTTGTGCAGAAGTTGCTTTGCCATCGTTACGTAATACACCAAGTCTCCAAGTTAATAATTGGGCTTTGGTGATTTCGGTAATCATTTCTGCTAGTTTCTTTTGTTGTAATTGAAATTGACCAATAGGTTTTCCGAATTGAATACGCTCTTTACTATAACGCAAAGCTGTATCATAGCAATCCATTGCTGCGCCAATGGCTCCCCAAGCAATACCATAACGAGCCGAATCTAAGCATCCAAGTGGAGCACCTAATCCAGATTTGTTAGGTAGTAGATTTTCTTTAGGAACTTTTACATTATCAAAAATAAGTTCTCCAGTTGCCGAAGCACGAAGTGACCATTTATTGTGTGTTTCTGGAGTTGAAAAACCTTCCATACCACGTTCCACAATTAAACCATGAATTCTACCTTCTTCGTTTTTAGCCCAAACAACTGCCACTTGTGCAAAAGGCGCATTTGAGATCCACATTTTAGCACCATTTAAAAGATAGTGATCTCCCATATCTTTAAAGTTGGTTACCATGCCTCCAGGATTTGAACCATGATCTGGCTCTGTTAGTCCAAAACAACCCATCCATTCTCCAGAAGCTAATTTTGGTAAGTATTTTTGACGTTGTTCTTCGTTTCCATATTTCCATATTGGATACATTACTAAAGAAGACTGGACCGAAGCTGTACTTCTCACGCCTGAATCACCACGCTCGATCTCTTGCATAATCAAACCATAAGAAATTTGGTCTAATCCTGCTCCTCCATATTCATGAGGAATATAAGGGCCAAAAGCACCAATTTCAGCTAAACCGTTTATAATTTGTGTTGGAAATTCTGCTTTTTGAGCATATTCCTCTATAATAGGAGATACGTCACGTTTTACCCATTCTCTGGCAGCATCACGTACCAATTTATGTTCGTCGGTTAATAATTCGTCTAGATTATAATAATCAGGAGCTTCAAATAAATCAGGCTTCATTGTTATATCATTTTGTTAGAAAAGCAAATGTAACAAAATGCTACATTTTAAGATAGAATTCTTTAGTCAAATTTATATAGTCTGAAGTGTATTGGTGTCTGGAAGATTCTATGATAAGTTCTTCAGTTAGAATTTCAGTTTTATTAAATGAAAATTCAATAAGACTTCTTTTTGTCTTAGAAGTTGAAGTTCCTTTTACATGTAATATTCTATTTGGAAATAGGCTGACTTCTAAAGCTAACGAAATTAAGTTTTCTTCTTCCTTTGAAGGAATTATTAATGAAAAACTACCACTTTTTAACAATAGTTTCGAAACACTTTCAATTAGATGATTAAAAGGCATGGCATCTTCAAAACGAGCTAAATCACGTTGGTTATTTTCCGTTTTGTAGTCTTCGGAATAAAATGGAGGATTTGAAATAATCAAATCGTACTTATCTTCAATTTCATTTGTAAATTCATCTAGCGATGCATGATAACAAAAGAGTCTGTCACTCCAAGAAGAATTTTCAAAGTTTTCAACACATTGCTCGTATGCATTCTCATCAATTTCTATTGCATCAATAAGTTCAGCATAACTTCTTTGAGCTAGCATTAAAGCTATAATGCCAGTTCCAGAACCAATATCTAAAATTGAAAACGGATTTTTTTCTAAAGAAACCCATGCTCCAAGTAACACACTATCTGTGCCAATTTTCATAGCACAACGATCTTGATTTATTGAGAATTGTTTGAATTTGAAAGGTTTTATTGACACAGTTATTCTTCTAAATATAAATCTATAAGTCCTTCGGGTGTATCAACAAATACAGTCTTGTTAGGTTTATCAATTTTTTTTATAAAATGGTCATTCATTGGAATTAAAATTTCAATGCCATCTTTATCAATTTCAAAAAGAGCTTGAGCTGTAGAGTCGTTAATAGCTTTAATAATACCTATACTTCCATGATGCAAATCCTCTACTTTAAATCCAATAACTTCATGGAAATAAAATTTATCTCCTTCTAATTTTGGTAAGAATTCAAGGGGTAAATATAAATCACATTTTAGAAGGGCATCAGCATCAGCTTCAATATCTATGTCTTCAAACTTTATTCTAAGAAGTTCGGATTTATGCAATTGTGAATTTTCAATAAAAAAAGGAACTAAATTACCCCTAAGATCAATAAACACAGAATCTAGACCATCGTAAATATCTGGCTCATCAGTATCTAATTTTATAAGTAATTCGCCTTTAAAACTGTATTTTTTAACAATTTTACCAAGATAAAAACAGTCTTTTTTTCGCATTGAAAATGTAATTTATTAAAACAAAAAACTCCGATAATTTATCGGAGTTTAAAAGTATAAAAAATAATTTTTTTATTCTTCTTCGTTTGAAGCTTCTTTTGCATTAGCAGCTTCTTCAGTTGTTTCTTCAACAACTTCTTCAGTAGTAGTTTCAGCTTCAACAGCTTCTTCGGTAGCATCTTCAACTGGAGCTGCTGCAGCAACACGTGCTTCATTTACTGCTTTTTCAGCTTCTAATGCTTTAGCTTTAGCATCTGCATCAGCTTTAGCTAAACCTTCTGCTTTTGCACCAACTTTACCAGCTTTTTCTTCTAACCAAGCAGTAAATTTAGCTTCTGCTTGCTCTTCAGTTAAAGCACCTTTTCTAACTCCACCAGCTAGGTGGTTTTTTAGTAAAGCACCTTTGTATGATAAAATTGCTTTAGCAGTATCAGTAGGTTGTGCACCATTCTGTAACCATTTAACAGCACTATCAACATCTAATTCGATAGTTGCTGGGTTTGTGTTTGGATTGTAAGCACCTATTTTTTCTAAGTATTTACCATCTCTTTTTGATCTTGCATCTGCTGCAATAATCCAGTAATAAGGTTTACCTTTTTTACCGTGTCTTTGTAATCTAATTTTAACTGACATAAAAATTAATTAGTGAGGTTCGCGACCTCGATTATTAATAAGTGTGCAAAGATACTATATTTTTTTAATTTTCAACTTTTTATCAAAAAACTAATTGTTTATTTTTTTTGTCATATTTTTGAATTCTTATAAATATCAAAGTTGATTATGAAAAAAATATTTGTATTTGCAATAACTATATTAACTGCTGTAAGTTGTAGCGATGATATAGAATTTAATTCCCCAGCCATGCAAGGCAAAAAAGATGGTAATAATTGGAAGGCACTTTCTTATTCTGCCGATATAGATTATGGAGGTTTTATTATTGAAGGAGTTGATAATTTTGGAACCGTTCAATTAATAACTAGTAATGATGCACGTGGAACTTTTGAATTAGGAGAAGGAAGTACAAGTGAGGCAATCTTTATAGACGATCAAGGAGAAGTTTATTCAACAGCTTTCAATCCTGACCCAAGTATATCATTATATCCTGCTGATGGAGAAATTATTATAGAAGATATTATAAATACAGATCCGAAAACTCTTAAAGGAACATTTTGGTTCAACGCTTATACTGTTGATGGTTTAAAAACCGTAAACTTTAGTAAAGGTATAGTATATAAAGTACCATTATTAGGTGGCCTGGTCTCAGAAGGTAGTAGTTGTTTAGAAGTTACCCAAGCAGCAAATATTGCAGGACAAAATTTTGCTGCAACAGACCCAACAATGCCAGAATATACAGATCTTTGCAACGCTTATAAAAACGCTTTAATAGCTCAAATTGCAGCCTGTGGAGATACTTCAGGAGGGTTACAAGCTATTATAGATTCGTTAGGAGATTGTATGCCATAATAAAAAGTATAATTAAATCTTAAAAAGCAACCAATGAGTTGCTTTTTTTGTTAATGAATCTTAAAGTTTTTAAATTAACAACCATAATACTTGACTTGAAGCTATCTATTCGTTATACTATATATGCAGATGTGAAACAATACACATCTTTAAAGAAATTATTGAAATTTAAAATGCAAAAGATTATGAGTTATTCAGAAGAAATTTCAAAAAAGTTAAACGAACTATTAGTAAAAAATTATGATGCCGAAAAAGGCTATATTGATGCAATGAACAATGTGGAGAGTCCAAATTTAAAAATGTTTTTTAAACGTCGTGCTACAGAAAGAAGTCAATTTGCTAAAGAATTAAGAACTGAAATTTTACAATATGGTGAAATACCTGAAAATTCTGGTAGTTTAAAAGGAACAATGCACAGAAATTGGATGAAATTAAAATCTACTTTTACTTCAAATAATGAAGAAGTTGTTTTAGAAGAAGCTATTAGAGGAGAGAAAGCAAGTCTTGAAGAATATAAAGATATTTTAAAAGAAAGTAATTTACCTCCAAGTATAGATTCGTTGCTGATTAAGCATAAAAATGCTATTCAAGCAGCCATAAATACAGAAAAAGTTCATGAAGAATTAGTTTCTTAATACGAATAATATTTAGATGTTAAAATGCAACTCAAAAGAGCTGCATTTTTTGTTTATAACTGTTTATAACTTCACTTTAAAAAAGCATTAATTATATGTAATTTTAACGTTCTTATTTTTTTGAATAAAACTTCTTTATGTACTTAATTTTCGATACAGAAACCACAGGTTTGCCTAAACGTTGGGATGCACCAATTACAGATACAGATAATTGGCCAAGATGTATTCAGATAGCTTGGCAGCTGCATGATGAGATGGGAAGATGTATCGAACATCAAGATTATTTAATCCAACCCGAAGGGTTTAATATTCCTTATGATGCTGAGAAAATTCATGGGATTTCTACAGAATTAGCGCAAGAGCAAGGTGTGCCTTTGTTAGAGGTTTTAGAAAAGTTTAATGAAGCGTTAAGAAAAACCAAATTTGTAGTTGGGCAAAATGTTAAGTTTGATCTTAATATTATGGGAGCTGAATTTGTTCGAGAAGATGTCGTAAATCCACTTCAGGAATTACCAGTTTTGGATACTTGTACTGAACATACGGCTGAACTTTGTCAACTTCCTGGTGGTCGCTATGGAAAATTCAAACTACCTACTTTAACAGAGCTACATCAATTTTTATTCAACCAACCTTTTGCCGAAGCACATAATGCTACTGCAGATGTGGAAGCAACCACGCGTTGTTTTTTAGAATTAATAAGAAGAAAAGAATACACAAAAGAAGAGTTAAACGTCCAACCAGATTATTTTAAGAATTTTTCTGAAGCAAATCCGGAAGAAATTCAGCTTATAGGTTTAAAACATATTAACCTAAAACAAGAAAGTTCAAAAATTAATAAAAGATTGCAAAAGGAGCAATCTGATGATCTTTCAGAAGCTGAGATAAAAGAAAACATCTCAGAATTAGCTGAGATAGATTTTGTTCATCTTCATAATCATTCTCAGTTTTCTGTATTACAATCAACAATCAGTATTCCTGACTTAGTGTCTGTTGCTGCAGATCAAAATATGCCAGCTGTTGCATTAACAGATCATGCCAATATGATGGGAGCTTTTCATTTTGTGAAAGCTGTAACCCTTCATAATAAAAGTGTTCAAGCTAAAAATGCTAAATTAAAAGAAGAAGGGAAAGAAGCAAATATTCAAGAAATAAAACCCATTATTGGTTGCGAATTTTTTGTTTGTGAAGATCATTTAGATAAATCCAGAAAAGATAATGGGTATCAAATAGTGCTCCTTGCTAAAACTAAAAAAGGGTATCATAATTTAGCCAAACTATCATCTTATGCCTATACAGATGGATTTTATTATGTACCCAGAATCGACAAAAAACTCATTCAGCAATACAAAGAAGATCTGATTGTATTGACTGGAAATCTTTATGGCGAAGTGCCAAGTAAGGTTTTAAATATTGGTGAGAACCAAGCTGAAGAAGCCTTGCTATGGTGGAAACAAGAGTTTGGAGAAGATTTATACATTGAATTGATGCGTCATAATCAAGAAGATGAAAATCGAGTAATCCCAGTGCTTATTGAGTTTTCTAAAAAGCATCGTGTCAAGCTTGTAGCAACAAATAATACCTATTATTGTAAAAAAGAAGATGCCAATGCACATGACATTTTACTATGTGTAAAAGAAGGTGAAAAACAAGCTACTCCTATAGGTCGTGGTCGTGGTTATCGTTATGGTTTGCCAAATCAAGAATATTATTTTAAGTCTTCTAAAGAGATGAAAGACCTCTTTAAAGATTTACCTGAAGCTATTTCAAACACTCAAGAAGTAGTTGATAAAATTGAAAATTTTCAACTTGCTAGAGAAGTCTTATTGCCTGCGTTTGATATTCCAAACGAGTTTAAAAATGAAGAAGACACTATAGATGGAGGTAAACGTGGTGAAAATGCTTACTTACGTCATTTAACCTATGAAGGAGCCAAGAAAAGATATGCCGAACTTTCAGAAGAAATCACCGAAAGGTTAAATTTTGAGTTAGAGGTTATAGAAAACACAGGATATCCAGGATATTTTTTAATTGTTGAAGATTTTATTCGAGAAGCAAGAAAGATGGATGTATCTGTAGGTCCTGGTCGTGGTTCTGCTGCAGGTTCTGTTGTGGCCTATTGTCTTAAAATAACAAATATAGATCCACTAAAATACAATTTGCTTTTTGAGCGTTTTTTAAATCCAGATCGTATTAGCATGCCAGATATCGATATCGATTTTGACGACGAAGGTAGAAGTCGTGTCATGGATTATGTTATTCAGAAATATGGAAGTAATCAAGTAGCGCAAATTATTACTTATGGAACTATGGCTGCCAAATCTTCCATTCGAGATACTGCCAGAGTTTTAGATTTACCACTTTTTGATGCAGATAGAATAGCGAAGTTAATTCCAACCATGTCCAAATTACACAAAATTTTTGGTGCAGATGAAAAAAACCTCAAAAATATGTTTAGAGCTGAAGACTTAGAAAAAGTCAATCAACTTTTAAACATTTCCGAAGGCGAAGATCTGGAAGCAGAAACAGTAAATTTGGCTAGAACTCTGGAAGGATCTGTTAGAAATACAGGGATTCACGCTTGTGGTGTAATTATTACACCAGATGATATTACTAAGTTTGTTCCAGTAGCAACTGCCAAAGATTCCGATTTGTATGTCACCCAATTCGACAACTCGGTTGTGGAAGATGCAGGTTTGTTAAAGATGGATTTTTTAGGCTTGAAAACCTTGACTTTAATTAAAGACACGGTAAAAATTGTAAAAGCCAAACACAATATCACTCTCGATCCTGATACCTTTCCATTAGACGATGAAAAAACGTATGAGCTCTTTCAAAAAGGAGAAACTGTTGGAGTTTTTCAATATGAATCTCCTGGAATGCAGAAACACTTAAAAGAGCTAAAACCAACCGTTTTTGAGGATTTAATTGCCATGAACGCCTTGTATCGTCCTGGACCAATGGAATACATACCAAGTTTTACCAGACGTAAACATGGCGACGAAGAGATTGATTACGACCTTCCTGCTATGGAAGAGTACCTTAAAGAAACTTATGGTATTACTGTGTATCAAGAGCAAGTAATGCTTTTGTCCCAAAAACTGGCAGGTTTTACGAAAGGTGAAGCAGATGTCCTCAGAAAGGCTATGGGTAAAAAACAAATAGCAGTTCTAGATAAAATGAAACCTCAATTTATTGAGCAAGCAGGAGCAAAAGGACATGATAAAGACAAATTGGAAAAAATCTGGAAAGATTGGGAAGCTTTTGCTAGTTATGCCTTTAACAAATCACATTCTACTTGTTATGCATGGATTGCTTATCAGACAGCTTATTTAAAAGCGCATTATCCTGCAGAATATATGGCAGCTGTTTTATCAAATAACATGAATGATATAAAGCAAGTGACTTTCTTTATGGAAGAATGTAAACGAATGAAATTAAATGTGCTTGGGCCAGATATTAATGAATCATATTATAAATTCTCTGTAAATAAAGATAATGCTGTTCGTTTTGGAATGGGAGCCATAAAAGGTGTTGGTCATGGAGCTGTAAAAACAATTGTTAAGAATAGAAAAGAAGATGGAAACTACAAATCCATTTTCGATTTTGCAAAACGAATTGATTTAAGAGCAGCCAATAAAAAGGCCTTTGAAAATTTAGCTTTAGCAGGAGGATTTGACTGTTTTAAAGAAACGCATAGAGCTCAATATTTTCAAGATGAAGGAGATGGAATCACATTTCTGGAAAAAGCCATAAAATATGGCGCTAAACATCAAGAAAATGAAAACTCAGCACAAGTAAGTTTATTTGGCGAATCTAGCGATGTACAGATAGCAGAACCATTAGTGCCACCTTGCGAAGAATGGGGAACTATGGAAAAATTAGCTCGAGAAAAAGAAGTAGTTGGTATTTATATTTCTGGTCATCCGTTAGACGATTTTAAAATAGAAATGAAAACATTCTGTAATGCCAATTTGGCATTATTGCAAGATTTAGAACCATTTATAAATAGGGAGTTAACTTTTGGTGGTGTTGTAACAGATGTACAGCATAGAGTAAGTAAACAAGGGAAAGGTTGGGCTTTATTTACAGTAGATGATTATACTGATAGTTTCGAATTTAGAATATTTGGAGAAGAATATTTAAAGTTTAGGCATTTCTTATTAAAAAACTCTTTTGTTTATGTAAAACTATTTGTTCGAGAAGGTTGGATTAATAGAGAAACAGGTAAAAAAAGTGATCCTAGAATTCAGTTTAATAGCTTCCAGTTATTACATGATGTTATGGATACCTATGCGAAAAAACTATCTATTCAAATAAATATTTCGGATTTACAAGACATACGCATTACAAAACTCAAGGAGTTATTTAAAATACATAATGGAGAACATATGCTAAATTTTATTATCTATGATAATGAAGAACAAATAAAACTCAATATGCCAAGTAGAAAACAAAAAGTAAAAATTTCTCAAGAGTTATTAGATGAGTTAGATTTGAATGATGTTTTTTATAAATTAAATTAGAATTCTTGAGATGTCAAGAAACATATATAAAGTGAAACAATGCATTCATAAACAAAACAAATTGTCAGGGTGTAAGCTTTGGCAGAATTTTTGACTAATATTGTATAATAATTAGAAGTAGAACTTATTAAATTATAAATTATGGCATTAGAAATAACAGATGCAACGTTTGAAGAAACAGTATTAAAAAGTGATAAACCAGTAATGGTAGATTTTTGGGCAGCTTGGTGTGGTCCATGTAGAATGGTTGGCCCAATCATTGATGAAATAAGTACAGAATACGAAGGTAAAGCTGTTGTTGGGAAAGTAGATGTAGATGCAAACCAAGAATTTGCTGCAAAATATGGTGTACGTAACATACCAACAGTTTTAGTTTTTCAAAATGGAGAAGTGGTAGGTCGTCAAGTTGGTGTGGCACAAAAAAGTGCTTATACAGAAGCTATTGACTCACTTTTATAAAATACTTTTTAAAAGAAAAGATAAAAGGTTTGCTTTAACGGCAAACCTTTTTTAGTTTAGAGACTTCATGGATATACAACAAGAACTTAATAAAACTGGAGGATTTAAAAACTTAGACTTACTTGCTAAGCAAGTAGTAGAAGGGTTTATTGCAGGTATGCATAAAAGTCCGTTTCATGGATTTTCAGCAGAATTTGCAGAACATAAAATCTATAATCAGGGAGAAAGTACCAAGCATATAGATTGGAAACTGTATGCAAAAACAGATAAACTTTTTACCAAGCGTTATGAAGAGGAGACTAATTTACGATGTCATTTAATTATAGATAATAGTAGTTCGATGCATTTTCCTGAACTAAAATTATTTTCTATAGGAAATTTAAATAAAATAGCCTTTTCTGCTTTAGCTTCTGCCTCATTAATGCACATGTTGAAAAAGCAAAGAGATGCGGTAGGATTAAGTGTTTATAGTGACTCTTATGATTATTATTCACCTGAAAAAGGTAGTGAAAGACATCATCAAATGCTTTTACATCAATTAAGTGAGCTTGTACTTTCTAAACCTGAAAAAAAACAAACTAAAACATATACGTATCTTCATCAAATAGCTGAAAAAATTAAAAGACGTTCCCTAATTTTTTTCTTTACAGATATGTTACAAACATTTGTAGATCAAGATAAATTATTTGAAGCCTTAAGACATTTAAAACATAATAAGCATGAAGTAGTTTTGTTTCATGTGTTTGATAATGAAAAAGAAGTACTATTTGATTTTGATAATACACCAAAAAAATATGTAGATGTTGAAACAGGTGAGTATATAAATTTATATGCCGAAAACATAAAGGATAATTATAAAAAATTAGTTAATGATTATTTTGAGACGATAAGGCTAAAATGTGGGCAATATAAAATAAAGTATGTTGAGGCAGATATTAATAAAAAATTTGATAATATACTCACAACGTACATGATAGAGAGACAAAGATTTCTGTAATAAAAAAAAACTAAAAAAACTTTAAAAAAGGTTTGACTTATAAAAAAAGGCGCTTATATTTGCATCCGCAATAAAGCAACGGTCTGGTAGTTCAGTTGGTTAGAATGTCGCCCTGTCACGGCGAAGGTCGCGGGTTCGAGTCCCGTCCAGACCGCTAAAATTGCTAAAGCTCCAAGAAGTTGGAGCTTTTTTTAGCAATTAAAATTAGTTGTGTTGTTTTGACAGATGTAGTAGTCTGTCAATGGTAGTAGAGCTGATTAATTCAGTTTTATCCAATGGAAAGCTTTCCTTTTTTCTTTATAGAAGATTGGGATGCTTTTTTGTTTTAGAGAGGTACTAATCTTCAAAAACTTTCAATTCTTCAAAATAAGGTGTCCTTTTAGGTGTCCCACTTTTTTTCTTCAGGTGTCCCAAAATTAAAACCACAAAAAAATGAAAATCAGAACATTAAGTATTTTGTACTATATACAGAAGTCTAAGATAAATAAACAAGGTAAGTGCCCCATTCAAGCAAGATTGACATATCTTAAAAGAAGAAAAGAGTTTTCTACAGGATTATTTACTGAACCTGATAACTGGAATAGACTACAGCAGATTATAGAGTCACTAGATAAAGAACATAATTATAAGAACACACAATTAAGCCTGATTTCAGCAAAACTGAATCAGGCTTTTTTAATGCTTCAAGTTAATCAAGTAAGTTTTGATGTAGAGGATATTTATAGACAGTATAAAGGAGTAAAGGTTAAAAAAGATGTAGGAGTCTATGAAGTTTATAATATGTTTTTAAAATACCTTGAAAGGTTAATAGGTAAGGAGTTGAATGAAAATACTCATAAGAAATATATAGCCTATGGTAAACATTTAAAGAGTTTTATTAAATGGAAATACAAATCTAAGGATATAAAGCTCTCTACTGTTAAAGGCAGTTTTGTGATTCATTATGAATATTACCTTAAAACAGAAAAGAACTTTGCTCAAATTACTTTAAATAAGGTAATTCAGAGGTTTAGGAGGTCAATAAAGTATGCAATTGCAGAAGATTATTTAGACAAAGACCCTTTTATGCTTTACAAAGCAAAACGAGTCAAAAAAGACATTATATATCTTTCTCAAGATGAACTTCTAAATTTGGAAAAGCAAACTTTTGAAATTCAAAGAGTGCAACAAATTAAAGATATGTTTGTGTTCTGTTGTTATACAGGATTAGCTTTCAAAGAAATGATAGGGTTAAAGAAATCTGATGTTGTAGTTGAATTTGATGATAATCTTTGGATTGTTGTGCATAGGATTAAAACTTCAAGAAGTTATAAAGTTCCATTAATGCCACAAGCAAAAATGATAATGGAAAAATATAATCAAGATGAATCAGATTATGTGTTTCCAAGGATTTCTAATCCAAAGTTCAATGCCTATCTGAAGGAAATAGCAGATGTTACAGGTATCAAAATCAATCTGACTCATCATATTGCCAGAAAAACTTTTGCAACAACTGTATTGCTTTATAATGATGTGCCTATGGAAATAGTGTCAAAATTATTAGGTCACAGTAAGATGCAAACTACTCAAGAACATTATGGTGAAGTTGTGCAAAAAAAGATAAGTGAGGAAATGAGTAAGTTAAGTAATAAATTGAAGAAAAAAGGATGATTAATAACTGTGTTGTAATACATTTATGGCACAGTTAAATTTTCCAAATGATTTTACCTAACATCTACTTTGAAGGAGCTACAATAGAGTTCAAAGAAATAAATCCAAAAGATTTTGATAACAACCTTTATAATGTAAAGTCAAAAGAGGTTGTAGAACCAAATGAAAAAGGATATATAAGTGATGATTTAAGCGCCAAGCTTAAAACAGACCTTAATAACCAAAATACTACTATTATTAATGCTGGTGTAGGACAAGGAAAAACTAGAGCTATAATAGAAGTTCTAACTAAATATGCTAGGAATCCAGATTACATTATTATAATAGCGGTTCCTTATAAGAGTCTAATAGAACAATACGTTAAAGACTGCTCAAAGTATATCTCAAAAGATGAAATTTTCAACTTATCTAAATATGAAACCAATATTAAAAAAGGTGTAAATAAGACCAAAAAAGAAAGTTGGGGGTTTACAAATGACGTTGACATGTTGCCTATTACATCTAGATTAAGTAGTAAAATACACGTTATGACTATTAATGCTTTAATAGGTAATCCAGGAGATGATAACCTGTTTACTTCTAAAATCAGGAGTAACTACTTTAAATTATTAAAAAATTATTGTCAGGGCACTGATAAAAAGGTGATTTGGTTAATGGATGAGATACATGATAGTATTCATAACTTTAAAGAGCAGTTTGTTTTCAACCTTTGGAATTTTCAAGGTTTAGTGCATAAGGCATATATTATAAGTGCTACATTTAATGAAGCCTCAAAAGAGGTAATAAAGTATGTGTCTGAATTTACAGATAAAAACATATTTATAATTGAATCTAAAAGGTTGCCAAAACCTTTAAGACAGAGTAATCTACATCTTAACTTTTATGTAGACCAAAAACTATATCAAGATTCTAATTTGGTTAGTTTGGTTTCAAGTTTAGTTAAAAAAAAGAAGCCTTTTGATATTTTGGTTTACTCAAAGACTTTAGCTGAAAAGCTTATAAATATTAATAAAACATCAAACTCAAAAGTCAAGAAAGTTAGTGATGTTCTTAAAGACCAAATCCATCAAGTTAATAGATGTTATTCAGATGCTTTTAATCCAAAAGCAAATAAAAAATACAATGATAATAAAGATGTAATCAACATAGGGACAAACTTTAGTACAGGAGTTAATATTGAGCAAGAAAAACATACTTTAATTATACTATTTCCTAAAGACTTATCAGTTGACTATGTAAATAATAAAGGTGTGTTTACAAATGGTTCAAATGTTATTGTACAGGCTTTAGCTAGACAAAGAAAAAATGGAGATATTCACATTTTTCTACCCAGTCCTAATGGTTTAAGTTTAGAGTCTTTACCTTATACTGAAATTCAAAATAAAGAAATGTATGAATGTTTTGAAACTTATAAACGAGGTATTGATAAGTACTCAAATTACTCTTCAATTAATGGTCAATCTAAACTTTTAGAGAATGCCTATGAGAAGTTGATTGATGATGTAAGTTATGCAGAAGAAAAGCTAAGAACAACTAACAGGGCAGGTTTAAATCGATTACTGTATCCTGCAAAAGAGATATTTATCCTTAATCAAGGAGAAAAATATATTACAAAAGAATTTTTTGGAGGAAATTTATCTGCTTACATACTTTGGGCAAGTTTGAGTAATCAGTTTTTAAACTGTAAATTAAATTCCATAAAAGCTTCAACTAAATTGAATTTTGATAAAGAAAACTTATTAGATGATGTTAAAAGCTTTTTAAATTTTGAGTTAGAAGAACTTAATAACACATTTGAAGAGTTCAATCTTTATGATAGCTTTAGTGCTTATGAAAAGTTAGAATTTATAGAGAAATTAACAGGGCAAATGTTGGTTGATTTAGATTTTAAAAAGGCTACTCAAGCAGAAATGAATAAGATTTTGTTAATGATTTTAAGTGCTGTGTTCTCTGAATCAAATGACTTTGTTTTAAGGGAAGCTAAAGTAGAAATGTATAAGCTTTATCTAAAGTCATGCTTATTTTATAGTAATAACCTTTATGAAGTTAATGACAATCTTAAAACTAGAGATTTAACTAGTGTGAAGGTCTTTAAGAAATGGTATCAACTTATAGAGTTGATTGATAAATCTAAAATAGAAAAGGATGATGGTGTTTTTAGATTGCCAATAATTCCTAGTGATAAGTTTGAAGCAGAGTTTTATAAGATTGATTTTAAAGAGAATTTAGATTATCTTCTAAATAATGATTTCCTACTTGGAACAGATGTATTTCAGTTTAAGAATACAATTATTAATGCTATAAAGAACAAGACTCTAGTTGATACATTTTACAAGGTTTGTGTTAAGGTGTGCTATGAACCTATAACAAAACAAACTTCTAAAAATGGAAAAAAAGTTAGCTACTATGAAGTAGCATCACTTAATTTCAAAAACTTACCTAATCTACTTTACAAACCATTACCAGAAGTAATTTTGTAATAGTCCTTCTTTTTCCAATTTACTATATAGGATTAAGGAAAAATAAGGACTTTTCTAAACCATTTTAAAGACTCTCATTTTATGAGGGTCTTTTTCATTATGTACTGAATCTATTCAGATTCAACATACAATTATTCAATTTAATATTAACCTTCAAAAACATAAGATTATGCAATTAAGACAATCAGAAAGAAAACAAGCAAAAATTAAAATGGCTCTGCAAGGTTCATCAGGTTCAGGTAAGAGTCTAAGCTCTCTTTTACTCGCAAAAGGACTAACTAATGACAATCTAGCCAAAGTAGCTGTAATTGACACAGAAAATGGCTCAGCAGACCTTTATGCTCATTTAGGTGATTATAATGTATTGGCTTTACAACCACCTTATACACCAGAGAAATTCATCGAGGCTATAGAGGTTTGTGAAAAAGCAGGAATGGAAGTGATAATTTTAGATTCCATATCCCAAGTCTGGGATGAACTCTTGGATTTTCATTCAAAACTTCCTGGCAATTCATTTGCTAATTGGTCCAAAGTAACACCAAGGCAGAAAGCATTTATCAATAAGATTTTACAATGTGATGCTCATGTTATAGCTACTATGAGAACAAAGCAAGATTATGTTTTGCAACAGAAAGATGGAAAGTTTGTCCCTGAAAAAGTAGGACTTAAAGCTGTACAAAGAGATGATGTTTCTTATGAATTTACCATAGTATTTGATATAGACATCAAGCACTTTGCAGTAGCAAGTAAAGATAGAACCAATTTGTTTTCTGGTAAGCCAGAATTTATGATAAATAGTGCCACAGGAAAACGCATTTTAGATTGGTGTACATCACCTATAAAAGAGCTAGATGTAAAACAGAAAATAGAAGATTGCCTATCTGTAAGTCAGTTAATGGAGCTGTATAAAGAACATCCAAGTTTTCAGTTACCATTAAAAGCTTTGTATCAAGCTAAAAAAGACCAATTAGAACAATTAGTTAACCCACAAAACTTTTCACAAAATGGAAATAATACCAGTAGTAGAGTATAACAAGCAAAGTAATGGAGTATTTAATTTGCCTGAAGGTCAGTCACAAGTTGTTCATAATTTAGAAATACCTTCAGAAAATAAAGTATATCAACATAACCCATTTATAGAGGCTAACACAAAAGAGGTTAGCCTTTCTACTTTAAAGCATGATTGCATCATTCCAGTATTTTCAAAAGATAACGAAAAGACTCTAGCACATCAAGAGTTTATAGAAATAGCTCAAGATTGTGTGGGTAAAGTGTTTTCACATCATACAATAGAAGCACCAGAAGTGAGAGTTTCTCATCAGATTAAAGGAAGGACAGCAGATGCTATTTATAAGCCTGTAAAAGAACTTTTAGACCATGAGAAAACGCAGTACTTTGAGAGGATGGCATTTATTATAAGAATTCCTTCTATTACTGAAAACATTAATGGGAATGAAGTTTCATTGACTGTTGGAGGAGTTAGAGCTTACAACCAAGAAAACCTTTATAACAGGAAAACTTATGAGAAATTTAAGTTCTTTATAGGTTTTCAAAACATGGTGTGTTGTAATCTATGTATTTCTACAGATGGTTATCAAGATGAAATGCGAGTTGGAAACTATTCTGAATTACAGTCAAAAATTATGGACTTAGTAGAGAATTACAATGCTCAATCCCATTTACAGGAAATGAAGCAGTTATCTCAACAGAGTATCACAGAACAACAATTTGCTCAACTTGTTGGTAGAGCAAGATTATATAACTTTTTACCTAAAGAAGAAAAATCTCAAATACCAGAATTATTGCTTAATGATGGACAGATTTCTACAGTAGCAAAAGACTATTATCAAGATGAAAGCTTTTGTAGAAACGAGAATGGAGACATCAACTTATGGAAAGTATATAATCTTTTCACTAGAGCCAATAAGAGCTCTTATATAGACTCTTTTCTATCAAGAAATGTCAATGCCTTTGATTTCACAAAAGGTCTGGCTAATGCTATCAATGATGATTCTAAACATCGTTGGTTTTTGAGTTGAGTGATGCCCAATCTCTATTAATTTAGAGGTTGGGTTTTCAATAAACATTGGATTATTAAGTTGTTAATATACTTTTTTCAATTTTTTTCATAAGTAGTAAAGAAGCCTAAAAAGAAAAAAGTTTTTATTTATCTTTATGGATAGATAATTATATAAAATAATGACAGAGGAATATATAAATTATAGCGATATAAAAATAATAGATAAAATTGCCTATCTGAAACGTGATATGAGTTTAGTGACTGGGGAAGTTGTAAATCGGTTTTCAAATGGTTATATACAATTTATACATAATTTTAAGGATGGTAAAGAAGTGGTAGTTAAGAGACAAGACATTGTGATTTTTTCAGGTATAGCTTCTCTAAAAGAGAAAGCGGTTTTAGTAACAGGAAAAATTAGAGGTTGGTGGAAAAATGGTCAATTAGCTGAAGAGGGAACATATTTTCATGGTAGAAGTGTTGGTGTTTGGAGACATTGGGACCGATTTGGTAAATTATGTTCTGAAGAAATAATCATTGATTCCGAACATATAATTAGAATAGATGGTATTACTTACCTTAAACACGATATGAGTTTAGTGACCGGTAAAGTTCGAGAGTGGCGTGGAGATGAAGGTATATGGTATGGAGCAGGAGAGCCATTATTCGAGGAAATTACTTATAAAGAGGGGAAAGAAAATGGTCCTAATAAACGTTGGGATGATAATGACCAATTAAGATTTGAAGGAATTTGGAAGGATGGAAAAAAGTATGGTGTTCATAAAAAGTATAATAAAGATGGTCAGTTATTCGAGGAAATTCCATATAGAGATGGTAATATAGATGGAATTCTGAAAATGTACAATGTAGATGGTAAGATAGTCTCAGAAGCAAATTACAAAGAAGGTAAACAAGATGGAGTTCATACACTTTGGAACGAAGAAGGTGAAATATTGTTTGAAATCTTCTATAAAGATGGTGAAGTTATAAGTTTATAAACTAAAAACAATTTTAATTTTTTGGTTTCAAGAAGTAATAACCTAGACCCAATCTCTATTAATTTAGAGGTTGTGTTATTTTAAGTTTATACCAATAAAAAAGCCCAGAGCAAGTCTGGGCAATTTTACTTTTTTTAAGTGCAGCACTAATGCAAATGACTAGCTGGGCACTATAAATGTTATACAAAGATACGAAATACTTTCATATTTGAAAGTATTTTAACAAAAATCATATCCTATTTTATTTTCAATAATATTTTTAATCTCTTGATTGTGTTTGTGTTGAGTGTATAATTTCTCTATACCTTTTTCTAAATCTACTTTTCTGTTAGTTGAAATTTTTCCTAAAAAATGGATAATAACTTGAATAGCAGTATTCAATGAATGTCTATTGTTATTATTTATTTTAATAAGTGGAGTTGGTTTAATAGCTAATGGTGAGTTAGCATCATAAAGCAGTCCACTATGAGCACAAATGTTTCTTATAAAAATAATGGTTCTGAAATAGTTGATAAAAACATCAACTTTTTTGATTCCATAATGCTGAATGATTTTCTTTTTTAAAGTGTCATCTTTTAGATTGTAAAAAATACTATAGATACTACCAAAAGTTAAGAATTCTAAAGTTTTCCAAGCTGGAGCATAAATGTCGTTTATGTATTTGTTGTGATGCTCTTTTATAGGTTTATTGTTTTCAATAAATTTATAGTCATAAAATTTAGGGAAATCTTGAATAAATTTAGGTTTCATTACTTTAGGGTCAGAGAACCAAGTAGGGCTATTTTTATAGTTATTTGATACCTGATAAATAATTTGAGTCCTGATGTTAATTTCAATTCTATTTAATGCCCTCATTAGTAGATACCTTAAATCAACATCTAAATAGTATAAGTTTATAACAGTTGAAAAATTTGTGTCTTTTTTGAAGTTGTGTTGGTTATCTATTTCAAAAGGATTCCAATAAAATCCAAGCCTATAATAGCCAATGTCAAGCAAGTGTTCTTTAGCTTTTTGTTCCCCACAGTCTAATACTAATCCTCTATCTGTTAGTAATTTTATTTGTTTATCAACTGTTGTTGCTATTCTTCCCATTGTTAGTATGTTTTTTCAAATTTATTTACCAAATTTTGAAAACTAGAAGTCTTGTCTACTTGGTCATGGGGAATTAATAAATAACGCCAAGTTTTACCTTCATTTTTACTAGTAAATTCATTAGCATATTGACAGTATTTTAAAGCTGCTTTCATTTTTAACTGTACTTCTTCAGTTTCTATTTCTTTAGCTTTTTTAGGTTCACACATAAAGATTGAATCTTCAGTTTCTACTATAAAGTCAGGTTCATATTTGTTAGAGTTTTTACCCCAATAAATTCTAAATTGATTTGTAGCAGGTCTTAACCATTTTATTACAGAAGCATCATTTTCTATTACAAATGAAAAATCTTTTTCTGTGTTAGAATCAAATTTATACTCTGGATGACAAGATTTTTCAAAACCTCTATAGACATATTTTGTTACAAGACTTAAAGGTGTGATTACATCAGTATAGTGTTTGTAACCATTCTCTTTCGGTACTGTAAAGTTCCAATCTTCTATTTTTACAAAAGGTAAAATAGTTGGTGGTATATAATCAGGGTTACTCATTTTAAAATGAGTTTTTAACTGGTCATAAATCTTACCTGCAATCACTTTTCTGTACTGTCTAATCAATACAGGAAGCTGTTTTTTATCTGATAAGTTTTCTGATAGTTTTTCTAAAGCTTGAGTAACTAATTTATGTAATAAATCTGCACTCTCATCATAATCAATTTCAGGGAAGTTAATAAGTTCGGCTATAACTTGGTTTACAGGTGTTTCATTTACAAAAGCACCTTGTTTTACTCCAAGAGAGTCTATTTTAGATTGGTCTTTTAAATCCATTCTTAAAATCTCTTCTTGCATGATGTTTAAATCAAAACCTTTGGTTGTGTCTAAATCAAAATCTTCAAACCAAGTTTCTACTTCTTCTAGAACTAAATCCATTCTTGGGATTTCTATAATCTGACTTTTGAAATTAGCAATTACGGAATCATATTGAGCCTCTGCTTCTGCAACAATTTGAGGCATGAAAATATTTTGCTGTCCTCTAGATAAAGTGTCTTTTATCTTTTGAAGTGCCTTTTGTTTTACTTCAGGTTTGGATAAATCATTTACACTATTTACACCTTCATTAGATGAAAAGGTAGGGATAGCATTAACAATAGCTTTTTTAGCTTCTAAAGCGTGTGTTAATTCTAGTTTCTTTTCAGGATTAACAACAGCATTTATTTTAGCTTGTTCTCTTCTTATTTCTGCATTAATCTTAGTTTCAGAAGTAACAATTGTAGATTCTGTTTTTAAGTCTTCTTCGTCTAACTCTATAAATGTTAGTTTGTTTAATACAGAATCTGGATTTTTAGCTTCTTGAATAACTCTGTTAAAATTATCATGAGCTAAAACAGTGAGTTTATCTACTTTATCAACCCCTGTTCTTTTACCATTATAGGGTAATCTTAAACCTCTACCAATAGTTTGCTCAATTAATACAGAAGCATTGGCTGCTCTTAAAGGAACAATAGTATATAGGTTGGTTACATCCCAACCTTCTTTTAGCATGTTTACATGGATTACAATTTCAATCTCATTATCTGGACTTTCTAAGGATAAAAATTGCCTTTCAATTTCTTCAACTTTTTTAGTTGATGAGTCTATCTGTAAAACTCTACCTTCATATTTACCATTATAAAAAGCATTAGAACTTATGTAATCATAAACTTCTGAAGCATGATTAATATCTTTACAAACAACAAGTATAAATGGTTTTACAAGTTGAACATTATTATTTCTAGCATATAACTCTAATTCATTTTTAGTGTCTTCATGTACTGAAATAGCATCTTCTAATTTAAACTGTTCCACCTCTTTAGGTGTTAAGTTTTTCTTGTCAAAATCTTTACGAGTTGCTATTGCAGGGGCTTTTACATATTTCCCATCTTCTAAAGCTTGGGCTAAATTATACTCATACACAACATTTTTAAATGCTTTTCCTTTTTCGTCTATTGGTGTGGCTGTAAGTTCTAAACCTAGAACAGGCTTTAGTTCATTAATTGCTTTTTTAGAGGCATCTGCATGATACCTATGAGCTTCATCCATTAAAATAACTAAATCATCTAGTCCTGCAAGATAGTTCCAATAGGACTGACCTAAATACTCTGATAACCTTTTCATTTTTGGAGGTTTTCCTTTATCATCTTTTCCTTTTCCTAATTTGATGTCTGAATTAAATTTTGAAATATTAAAAATGTTAATTCTAACCTCTTGGTCTCCAAAAAGATTACCTTTTTCAGCATAATTATCACCATTGATAATTACTGGTCTGTTTGTAACAAACTCACTAATACCTTTAAACACATATTTTTTGTAGTTTGGATTTCCAAAGTCTTCAATTAGTTTGTCGTAGATAGTTAGGTTAGGGGCTAAAATGAAAAAATTACGAATCCCTTTTTTAAGATATAAATAGGTAATAAAAGCACCCATTAATCTGGTTTTACCAACACCTGTAGCAATAGAAAAACAAAGGGAAACAAAATCCCTTTCAAAGTCTTTACAACTAGGATAATGTTTTTTTATTTTTTTTAATTCTGCTTTTAAATCAACTTCTTTTTTTAGCTCCAATTCTTCTGTTAAATAAGCCACCAATTGTAAAGAATCTCTTAAAGGGTCTCTTAATGATAATCTATTGTTTATTCTGTTAACAATAGTATCTACACTTGGGTTGGCTTGTTCTATAATATAATCTCTAGTACTATTCTCCATCTGCTAATTCTTCATCGGTTAATACTGGTGGATTGATAATATTTAGACTATAATCATCTTTACCAAATTCACACTTACCTAATAACATTTTAGGTATTTTTTTTAGTACAATATTTTTGAACTTATTGTGGCATTCTGGTTGGAATTTTTTAGCACAAATAAGTAAACTTTCTCCTTCCTGTAATTGGTCTTGTAGTTGGTCTAATAACTCTACTGTTACAAATTGTGTAGTGGTAAAAATAAAGTCTTGTTCTGCACTATAACCTTGTTTCCAATAATTGTCTTTATCTGGTGCATACCTAAACCCTTCTTGTTTAGCCATTGCAGCAGCTAACATATCAGCATTATACTCTTTGCTAATTACCCAATTGTCATATTTATCTTTATTTAATAAACTTGGTGCTAATTCATAAAACTTAAAGCCTCCACCACCTTCCCAGTTTACTGCTTTAGTTATTCCAGCGGTATCCTTATTTTTAATAACTTTTTTAAATCTAGGGACACAGTGGGTTAGAGCATGGTCACCGAGTTCAACCCCAATAAATTTTCTGCCCATTTTCATTGCAGCAGCAGCAGTGGTTCCCGAACCTAAAAATGAATCTAAAACAAAATCTCCTTTTTGAGTTGCCAGAGATAATACCTTCTGAATAAGCGCTTCAGGTTTTTTTCCATGAGGAAATTTTACTCCTCCTTCTTTTGTTAAATTATTTAAAGGGAACCCATCCCAGTAAGTTCCTGCTTTTTCAAGTTTTACTAGAGATTTGCCTTTTTTGATACAAACATCACTTAACCATGCAATCAAATCACAATTATTACCTTTATAGTAAAGCGTGGTAAGTTTGTTCTTATTTTTACCTGATTTAGGTATATAATCAATAGAGAAAAAATCACCATTTCCTTCAGTAGCCTCCATAACTCTTGTTCGTATTGAACTTTGAGCATTAGTATCTCTAAAGACCTTGTCATGATACTTTACATAACATTCTTCTTCAGTTAAGTCATCTTGTTTCATTAACTCTTTGATGGTTTTAAAGACAATATTATTATGTTTGAAAATTTTAATTATATCTCCAGAACCGTCTTTTGTTTCACCAAAATATTCTCTTTCTTCCAAACCAGAATAAATAACTCGTGTGTATTTCCAGCTTTTTCCTTGGTCTCTCATTTCTTTGATTAAATCAAATAAATTCGTTTCATCATAAAGAGGATTGAAAGATTGGAAATGATTTTTATCTTTTGAGTATATAAGTAAGTATTCAATATTCTTTTTTAACTTTTTGTCTTCACCACCACCACTAGCACCCGATGTTTGCTTCATTTTAGCACTAACTTGATTTAAAAAATTTTCTCTACCAAATATCTCATCGAGTATCACTCTACAATAAGCAACTTCATTATCATCTAATTGAACAAACAAGGTACCATCATTAGTTAAAAGGTTTCTTAACAATCTAAATCTTTGACTCATTAAATCAAGCCAAATAGAATGTTCTAAACCATCATCATAATGTTCAAATGCTTGTCCAGTATTATAAGGTGGGTCTATATAGATACACTTTATCTTTCCTGTATAGTCTTGCTCTAAAGCTTTTAAAGCTAGAAGATTATCTCCATGAATCAGCAGGTTTTCTGTATTAGGGTCTCCATAACTGTACTCAGGGTTTTCTATTAAAATTCTCGGTTCTAGAGCTGGTTCTTCTCCTTTACCTATCCACGTTAACTCTAGTTTTTGTTGTTTTTTGTTTGCCATAATTTTATATCAATTCCCACTCAATGGTAAATAATTCTTGTTCTACTATACGTTGTGCTAAACGCTCTTCTATATTACTTAAAACATCATCTTTTTTATCATCTATTTGGTCTTGTGCTTCAAAAAGATGTTTTCTTTTTTCATTACGTTTTTTTTCTAACTCTTTAATAGCACGTTGTTCTTTTACTTTTGTTTGTAAATCTAACTTTTTTCTAGCTTCTGCTTTGCGTAATTTTATTTCTGCATCAATATCTTGTATTTCCCTTTCAAGGCTAATCTTCATATCATCAGCCCACTTATCTAGCTTATCATACTCTTGGTCAAAAAACTCTGCATTACGTTGTAAGTTATCTTCTAAAACTACTTGTTTTTGAGCTTTAAATATTTTTTTTAGTAACTGGTCTATATCATAGGAGATAGAATTGATGTTTTTTGTTTTTGCAGGTAAGCTAAACATTTTTTGAGCTATTTCACTATCTATTTTATTATCTTGTTTATCTATAATCTGTATTAATAAATAATCTTCTTCTTCAAAAGATAAAATGCTTAATTGGTTAACTCTTAAAGTACCTGTGCTACCTATATAATCTTCTAAAATAGCCATGTTTTTAGGGTGGTTAGAATAATCAAAAATTACTTTTTGCACCTCTAATTGTTTTGTTTTACAAGCTTCTACTATTTGTTTGGCTAGAGGGTGACCAATTCTGTATAAATTTGCATCATTATCTAGTTCTTGTTGAGATTTCTTAATAGAATCCCCACTTTTTAAAAGTTGATATGGACCTTCATTAATTTTAAATTGGGGAAATGGATTTTTTTTAAGTCTGAAAATATCTCTTTTAAAATCAAACTCTGCATAACCTTTTAAATAGTGTTTAGTAACAGCCCATAACCAGTTTTCATATTGGTTTAAGTAGCTTTTTCCTTTCTCAAGGTTTACTTTAAGTTTTTGGTGTACTTCATCATCAAAATGTTCTAATAACTGCTCTCTAGTTTCATCAATTCTAGTATTAATACTTTCATCCATTTCTTGTTGGAGTGTATCAAAAGCATTTTTAATTTCTGAAGGTTGTCTGCATTCTTGATATATTTGAGCTATTCTTTTTTCAAAATCAACACCAGAACTGATACTACCTAAAACTTCGTCTGAAGCACCAAAAACCCCATTAAAAAGCTGAAATTTTTGGTCTAGTAGTTCATAAACTCTTTGGTCTGCTTCATTAGATTTGTTTAAGAAATTAATAACAACAACATCATGTTTTTGCCCATACCTGTGCACTCTACCAATTCGTTGTTCTATTCTCTGTGGATTCCAAGGCATATCATAATTTACTAACAAAGAACAAAATTGCAGATTAATACCTTCAGCAGCAGCTTCTGTAGCAATTAAAATGGTAGCCGTGTTTCTAAAGTAATCGACAATAGCTTGTCTAATATCAGCAGCTTTTGCACCACTAACTCTATCAGTACCATTATGTTCTTCAATCCAATCTTTGTATATCTGTCTTGATTTAACGTCGTTATTGGAACCATTAAATAGTACAATTTTATCATTGTAGCCATTACTAGATAAGTGGTCAAGTAAATATTTCTGTGTTCTAGTAGATTCTGTAAAGATGATAGCTTTTTGGTTAGCTCCTAATTCTTCAAGTTTCTCAAAGCCTTTATTTAATGCAGTTAGCAATTTTTCTCCTTTAGCATTTTTTTCAATGGAAACAGCTAGCTCTCTAAATGTTGAGACATTATCTAGCTCAGCTTGTACTTCAGCTAATTCTTCATCAGTTAGTAATTCAAAAGAATTAAGTTCTTCATCTCCCCATTCCTCTTCAAGTTCATCAATGGTTTCAAATTCAGTGCCAAGTTCAACCTTTTCATTGAGAAATTTTTGGTCAGCTAAAATAGCTTTCAACTTGTTTTCTAAAGCCTCTAAAGTACCTGAAATAGCATAAGTAGATGAAGCTAATAACTTTCTTAAAATTAAAGTCATTAACTGTCTTTGACTATTAGGTAAAGCATATAATTTGGGTGTTTGTAAATACTCTGATACTAAATCATATAGAATCTTTTCATCTTGAAAAGGAAAGTACTCTTCAACAATTGCAATTCTATTGGTGTAGTTTATATATTCTAATACTTGCCTTCTTAAAGTTCTTATGCAAACTGGTTTTAATCTTTCCTTTAATTCTAAAAAAGAATCTTCTGTAGTTATTCTACCAAATTGTGTTTTAAAACTTTTTAAATCTCCAAAAGCATATTCATCAATAAAGCTAACAAGTCCATATAGTTCTAAAATTGAGTTTTGTAATGGGGTAGCAGTCAGAAGGATTTTAGGTGCATGCTGAATAGCTGACTTTATTGCATTAGCTATTTTGTTTTTAGGTTTGTATACATTTCTTAATCTATGAGCTTCATCAATAATAACTAAATCCCAATCTATCATTCTAACAAACTCCTCTTTAGACCTTATAAATTGAAAAGATGCTAAAATTATCTGTTCTTGGTTAAATGGGTTTTTTTTACCTTGTTTTTTTAATTGGGTAAAAGATTTTGACTCTAATACAGTTGAAGGAATAAAGAACTTATCAGATAACTCTTGATTCCATTGTTTTCTTAAATTTGCTGGGCAAATAATAAGTAGCTTCCTTTTCCTTTCAGCCCATTTCTGTGAGATAATAATACCAGCTTCAATAGTCTTTCCAAGGCCAACTTCATCAGCAAGAAGAGCTCCTTTTGACAAAGGAGATTGAAAAGCAAACAATGCAGCTTCTACTTGATGTGGGTTCATATCTACTTGGGCATCTTGTAAAGATGCAGTAAACTTACCAATATCATTAGCAGGAAGTCTTCTAGTTAATTCGTGAGCAAAGTATTTAGCTTGGTAATCTGTAATCATTGATTCTTTAATTCTTTATAAATTTCTACCATAGCTAAAGTGTCCAATTTACAATATTCTAATAAGTTTTTTCTTGTTTGTTCTACATCTTCATTAAAATTAGGGTCAGATACCATTCTGCCCCAAGTATCTAATGCCATTGTGCCATCTTGAACTTCTAAATCTGAATATGAAAGTTGCGGACATAAAACAGGTAGTACCTTTTTAATAGAAGTAGAGCCGTGAAACCTATAATCAACATAATCTGTTTTAAAAATGTTCATTAAATCAAACATATGAGTATTCATATAGTTTAAGTATTCTGTAAATTGTGGAATCCAAACCAACATATCTTTATTTCTGCTTATCTCAAATGGTGCATTCCATGATATAAAAGTACCTATCAGACCAGTAAAATCCTGCATTTGTTTAAGCATGTCAATAGGTTGTTCTAGTTTACTCCCTAACCATTCAAAATGAGTTATTTCACCATTTTCCTTCATAGTGTGAATAGACACTTGAAAGACTAGGTGATTATGAGGTCCCATATTGTCCAACTTTGGTACAGCTGTTGGGAAAGTTTCATAATCTACAAAGTGTAAAGGGAATTTGAGATTATTTAAGGTTTGCTGAATTCTAGATTTATTAATTAAGACAAGTTCTTTTCTTACAGATTCAACTTGTGCTTGTTGAATTACACTTAACTCAAAGTCAAGAGGAATGTCTAAAATACTTAATTGGCTATTGTCAGCTAGCTTACCTATTTTTTTAGATGAAATTCTGGCGATTTCATAGATACTGAAATCTGGAACATCTTTATTAAAGTATTTAAAACTATCACAATGGTTGCTTCTTGTTTTGTATCTACAAGAGCATTCATCTTCGCTAATTGATTCTTTATTTATGAAGTTTGAAGCTGCATTAATGTCATTTACAACGGAAGAATATAAGTTATCCACTTGTTCAGTTACATCTATAATTTCTAATAATTTATTTGGGATAATCCCTCCTTGTTTAACATAATCTTTATTAAGGTGGATAATGGAAATTTTTGAAACAATATAACCACACTCTTGCAACACGTATTTTTGAAAACAAGCATCTTCTAATTTACCTTTTTTTATACTTGAAGCAGATTTAATTTCATAAATATGATATGTCCCATTAACCAATTTTTCTAAAACATCAATTCTTGCAAATACTCCTTTCTGGGTTGAAAATGATGGTTGAAAAAACACTTTACTATTTGAGCTTAATTGTTGTAGTGTAAACTGAGGGCTACTATTTTCTGGTAAGTCAACTCCATTTGGAAATAATAGTTTTGCATGTTCCTCAACTTCATAGCCTTCTTTAATCAACTTTTCTAAAAACAATGAAAATTCTCCCCTAGGATATTCATTAGGCTTATTTTTTAGAAGCCATAATGATTCAGGGCAATTAAGATATTGTATAAAGTCTGTTTTAGTTAGTTGATGCATTTAGATTAAGGTGTAATTATTTCTTGAAATTGTTCTTTAGTTAAAATCATAAAGTTTGTGGTGTCATAGGTGTTCTTTTCTACTCTTTTTAAGAATGCCATATAATTAAGTATTCTGACAAAAGTTCTTTTTACAGATTCATTGTATGCAATACCTATTCCTATTCTACCTAATGAAGCAGCATTTATCATGCTACCCATTATGTGTTTTCTTGTACTTGAGTTCTCAATTTCTATTGCTAAAAAGCATCTTGCATTTTGATTTTTTCTTGTTAGAAAGTCAAATTCAGGAATTTTAATCTCATTTAACCATTCTTCACCAATGTTTTCTACATGACAATCATAGATTTGTTTTAAAAAAGCATCAATATTATCATTTCGTAAAATATTATTATACTCAGCTGTTTGGTTGTTATATGGTGCTACGCTAAAAGGTCCAGCTGCTATGTCTACTCTTGGAGAATACTGATAATTAACTCCTGTAAATGCTCTCCATTCTTCTACCACATCAAGACCTTCAAGTTTATTTGATAATAATGGTGATACTAAATTTTGATATTGTGTTGCTGTCATTATAAGATTATTGCTTATCTGATTTTACTCTTTTTAGAGCTAATTTTATTGCATCAATTGCCATTTCTTCCCCATTTACTTCTTCATATACTTTTTCACTTAACCAAAGGGTTAATAGTTTATTATATTCAATATCAAGAGCTAAAGCAAGTTTTTCAATTTGTTCTCTAGTTGGCTTTCTATCTCCTTTTTCAATTTTACTTATTAAAGCAGTATCCGTATCTATCATAGAAGCTACTTCGCGCAGTAATAGGTTTTTAGTTTCTCTTTTAGATTTTAGAAATTCTGAGAGTATCATTTGGTAGTCAAATTAGTTCTTGTCAAAGATTGTCTAAATCTAGCTAGAATTATTGGTATAAAAAATTTTTGAAAAATATTTTTTTTTTTGAAAGCCTTGTGAGAGAGCAGAGTACCTTACTCTGAGACCCGCACCCATTCACAGGTGGAAAACTCCCCCTACCACTTTTTTAGAAAGGAAATTTTACAGGCAGGATAATAAATTCAAGGTGATAGTTGAGATTTATTTTCTGTAGGTAATTTGTTTTCTATGTGGTTTACTACAACTCAAAAATTTTAGAAAGATGGTTAGAATTATTAATTACAAAGAGAGACTGAAAGAGGATGGAACATCATTCTTTGTTCTCGAACTCCAAGGTGGCATTGAAATGGTGCAATCTAAAGAGACTGGCAACTTTTATGCTACTGCAAAAAAGGCATTTATATCTTCAACATTTGATGAACAGGTATGTACAAGTTTAATTGGTACAGAAATGCCAGGAAGCATCATTAAAGAGGACTGTGAGCCTTTTGATTATATTGTAAAGGAAACAGGGGAGGAAATAACCTTGAGTCATAGATGGATGTATGTTCCAGATGATGCTGTTAATCAAAAACAGCAACCTGTTAAGAATGAACTGGATTTTGTTTCAAACTCCGCTTTGTTTTCTAAAAATGGCATATTAGAACATGCAGAGTAAAATATGAGCCTAGTCTATTTGTATAGATTAGGCTTTGTTTTTTAAACTTTAAAATAATTATGCTTGATTGCCAAATACCTTCATAAAAAAATAGTCTAGCTGTAGCCAGTTAAGTCTATTATTATAAGGATATAATTAATCTTGAAGGTAAGAGTATTTCAGGGTGTCATTTTTAAATCTTCCAAAGAAAGAAACCGTGATTCCTTTCCTCTAATTTATATTTATAAAAGTTTGTTAAGAATTTTTTCGGAAGTGTACGAAAGAAACTTTCTGTTACAAAGTTATATATTCTAAAATTAAGATGCAAGTAATTAGGCAATTATTTTCCTAGGAAACTAAATTTAAAAAACATGAAAATATCAGAAATAAGTGTCTCGTACTCAAATAATAGGAGTAATAGAATAAAAATAAGTAATAGTAAACAGTCTTATGATGTTTTAAGATCCTGTTGGTGTGATGCTACAATAGAATTGCAAGAGGAGTTTAAGATATTAATGCTTAATAGGTATAATCAGGTGTTGGGTATTTATCCTCTCTCTAAAGGAGGAGTATCTTCAACTGTGGTGGATGCAAAATTGGTGTTTAGTGTTGCTCTTAAATGCAATGCATCAAACATTATTATTGCACATAATCATCCTTCAGGCAATTTAAATCCAAGTGAGGTAGATAAGAACCTCACTCAAAAGCTAAAACAAGCAGGTCAGTATTTAGATATTGTACTGTTAGACCATTTAATAGTAATTAAAGATGATTTTTATAGTTTTGCTGATAATGGATTGTTAAAATAGTCCTGTTTTTTCCATTTCTATATATAGTGATTTGGAAAAAGTGGGACTTTTTGTCTTTTGTTTATTTATGAATGAGTGTGTGAGTAGGCTTTTTAAGCAAAAAATTTACAGTTTGGAAGTAGTATAGATTAGTATTAATAGCTAAATCTTACTTCTTATCCTCAAGGTTTACAATGTCACATAAGCTAATACCTAAATTATCAGCAATTCTTTTTAATGTGTATAAAGTAGGGTTGGTTCCTCCAGCTTCTAAACGACTTAAATTAGATTTTTCTATGTTGCATTTAGCGGCAAGGTCTTGTTGAGGAATATCTCTTTCTTCTCTTAAACTTTTTACTCGCTTTCCAATTGCTAACTGAAGTTGTTCCTTATCATCCATTTTATTCTATCTAATATCTAGTTATCAAAAATGATAATTAAGTGTACTATTTTGGTTATCATAAATGATAAAATAAGTATGTTTGTTGTGTAACGTTAAAATTATTATCGAATGAAACTATTGAATCTGTTTAAAAAGAAATATGATAATTCTGAAACTATCAAAATATTGCTTTATCTAGCAAAATCTGATGGAGATATATCGGTAGATGAAATGGAATTAATATCAAAGATATCAGTTCAATTTAGCGTACCTCTAAAAACTATTAAATCTATTATTGATGATGTGCTATCAACTCCTTTCGAGAAAGCAAAAATAAGCCTACCGAAAAAGGAAGAAGATATTAGACAGTTATTAAATATCCTTGTTTCTCTTATGATTACAGATGGTAAAATAGATGTAAGAGAGTTTTTATTCTGTCGTAAGCTTGCACTAAAATTGAACCAAAATATCAATGTTATTGACGATATACTTAAGCCATTTATTTATGGTGACAAACTTAAAGGTTTCAGTGAAGCTAAAGTTCAATTAAAAGATGATTATGAAGCTATGAAGGCAAAGATGTGGAAACCAACGAGTCAAACTACTAAAGTGAATGAAGTAGTTGCGCTTACTGATATAACAATAATATTGATAGACAAATACCAAGAAAAAATGCCATATAGAATTGTATATGACTTGGCAGTTAAGTGCTATGAACAAGGTGTTAAAAGGGCGAGCAGTAAATCATATTCTGAAGGACTATATTGGAAAGATATATCTAAATTGGAAGATAATATGTTACCCCCAAGCCCATACATAGAAACAGACTTAATGAATGTAGTCCGTGCAATGACTTTAATTAAAGAATCAGCAATTCAAATAGAGGGCAAAATTGACATTGTGAAAAATGATTGGAAAGATTTGGGCATGGAATGGAAGCAAAAAGTTGCTCAAAATTTACTAGAAGGTACTATTGATTTTGTGGCTAACGAAGTTTAATGTGAGGTGTTTTACGTTAATTAAAGAGTTAGAATCTCTATCATCTATTGAAGGTTTTTACTCTAGAGATAAAATTGCTTGGTGGTTACTTAAACATGAAGAAGAATATCATTCACAAGTAAGCTTTTTTGATACCTTATCAACAGCATGTGATAGTCCTAGAAACTTGACAAAGTTCAGTAAAGAGGCGCAATTTCTTGATTTGTATGAAGCTTTAAGCAAAGTTTTAGAGTTCTATAAAGAAGAAGCTTATTACAAAGATAAACTGGAGGTTTATGATTTAGTGAAAAACAATGTAGAGCAATTAAATGCTTGGTTTGAGCTTCATAAAATAGATAATAGTTATAAGTATAATCAGTTTGTTTCTTTATTTCAGAATAATAGCACTATCAGTGGGTTTAAGCTTGAAATAGGCTATCCTTTGTCCTTGCCAGTAAAAGTAAAATTAGATGAATCAGAATTTCACTATACACTTAAGTTTCTGGAATTATTAGAAAGGTCTAGTAAAATCGAGATTATTGGTGTTATTGAAACTATAAATATTTTGGAAGTTATTAAATTAAACCAATATCAAGTTTATAATAGGCAATCTATTGTAGTATATGTAGATGATTTTAATCAAAGTAAATTACTGGTTAGGTTTTTAAAAGGTAAAATAGGATTACTTGATAAACTTAAAGTAGGACAGAAAGTAAAGGTTTACGCAGACTTGACAGGGGGCAGAAATGAAACTGACAAACAAGGATATTCATTAAGTCTTGCAGGTTGGGATATCAAAATTTTAAACTAATTAAACAATGGAAATAAAAGGAACAATAAAAGTTTTAAACGAGACTCAAAGTATAGGTGGCAATGGCTTTAGAAAAAGAGAAGTTGTTATCACTACAGAAGAACAGTACCCACAGCATATTTTAGTAGAATTCATTCAAGATAAATGTGATTTGCTAGATAATTTTGTTGTAAGTCAGGAAGTCAAAATAGACCTCAATTTAAGAGGTAGAGAATGGATAAATCCAGAAGGAGTAGCAAAATACTTTAACGCTATTCAAGGCTGGAGAATTGAGCTTTTAAATAGCGAACAACCTACAACAATTAATATGTCAAAATTAGAACCAGCAAGTTTTATAGATGAAAAAGATAATGACTTACCATTTTAAAAAAATTAAACAAACAATAAAAACCCAAATTATGAAGAACACATTTTTAGTATTAATAGCTATTTTATCGTTAACAGCTTGCTCAAGTGATGATGATAACCAAGAAGAGCAAGAACAACCAATAAGTCAATCCCACATTGTTGAGTTTACAACAGGAATTCTTGAAAGTTGGGTAACGGTAATTTTAACTACTACAATTACTTTAGAAGATGGTACACAATCTACTATTAATTCAGATTTTGATTATGCTTTAAATATTGTAAGTGTTGAGATTCCAGAGAACACAGCTAGTTTTGATTTGGAATTTTATATAGAAGATTCATCTCAAGCTGAAATGCGCTTTTATGGTTCTGTAGATAATGTTAATGTGTATCAAGAAACCATAAACCAACAAAGTTTCCAATATCAATATACTTTTAATTAAGGTATGTGTAATTCCTTATTAAAAGAATTTCGCTTTAAGATTGGAGAACAGTATGAATTAAATGAGTTTAATCTTAAGAGTCTTAAATCAACTTTTAGTAATGGATTAGAGTATGAAAATTACGAGTATATAAAAGGAGATTTTAATACACTTTTTGGAATAGATTTTTTTAGTAATCCAATCTTACAGTATAATGGAGATATACTCTATAGCATAATTTGCGAGTTTGAGCTATCTCATTACAGTTATCTTAAATCTAAAGTTAATCAGTGTACATTTAAAGAGGTAACTATTGATGTATTAATTAATGATGAAGTTACTTGTAATTTAATAGTTAAGAAGAGCTAAAAGGGTATGTTTAAAGGCATGCTATTAATAATAAATCAATGAGAACACTAGTAGAAAGTAGGATTATAACTATAATTAATTGTCCCGTCCAGACCGCTAAATTGCTAAAGCTCCAAGAAGTTGGAGCTTTTTTTGGCAATAAAATTTAGTTGTGTTGTTTTGATAGATGTAGTAGTCTATCAATAGGTTAAGTAGTTAACCAATGGAAAGCTTTCCTTTTTTCTTTAATGAAAATTGGGATGCTTTTTTGTTTTAGGGTGGTTTTGAATTTTTTATAAAACTAAATATAAAATCAATCTTTTTTACTTATAAAAATAATATATACGCAATTCATCGATTAAATAGTACATTTTAACGATTATTTATCAATTATGACTCAAGTTTGAATTATATTAGCAGTCCTTCTTAAGTCCCTAAATCGAAACCCAACTTAAAAAGGTTAATTATTCCATTCAAGACAGTTTAGTCTTATTCCCTCATGTTCTTAAAATATGTTTGTAATTAATTTATACGTGTATTTTAAAAATTAATAATCCATCTTTTCCCTCAATTAAGTTTTGCCTGAAGCAGGACTTGTTAAACATTATTTATTTGTTAAACTTAAAAATTGAGAACATATGAAATCCCTAACAATTACATTATTAGTAGCATTATTTTGTGTAACCGTATCTGGAATTAACCTACAAGAGACTACAGTTGCTAAAACAACCAAAGAAAAAACTATTTCTAAAACAGACAACTTTGAATATAATTTTGAAGTAAATAGGCATGTTAAAAAAGGACAAAGTCTTCCTTCAAACGGATAGAATAAACATTATACATTTTATGATGGGAACGCACACTTTTTATTAATAAAGGTGTGATTTTCCATGTCCATATATATAATATTTTAATCATATTATATGATACTTTGCATTCATGTCATAAAATATTTTAAATTTGGATGACATTGAAATAAACTTGTATTGTATCAGAAAATAATCTTCATACTCACTTTATTATTTTTCTTACCATTAAATGCACAAAACACGTCTTTTAATAGGCAATTGGATAGTATTTATTTTTACAGAAAATTAGCAGATAAATCTTCAAATACTAAAGAAGGAATAAATTATGCTAAATATGCCATAAAATTATCGAAAGAAACTAAACTAGATTCTACAATTTTAAACAGCAAAAGACTTCTTGCAACTCTTTATATCAGAGAGAGAAATGTTGATTCTTTATTTAACTTAAATCATGAAAATTTAAAACTGGCTACTAAATTGCATGATTCTTTAGCTATTGCAAATATAACCAATGTTTTAGGTTGGTATCATGAGCAAAAAGCTCAAATAGATAGTTCTTATTATTATTATTATTCTACATATAAAATTTTTAAGGCTCTTAATGAAGTAGAAAGAGAAGCTGAATCTTTATTTTTTATGGCTAATATTCAATTTAGTCAACGAGATTATATAGGTTGTGAACAAAATGCTGTAGCATCTATTAGATTATTACAAACATTACCAATAACTGATAAGTCATTAGATTATTTATGGGCATTGCATAATTTAATTGCAATTGCCTCTGATGAATTAGGGCTTTATGATAAAGCTATAGAATATCATGAAAAGGCTTTAACTTATAGTAATCAGCTTGAAAATAATTTTATATATACTTTATACTCTAATAGCAATATTGCATTAATTTACAAAGAGTTAAAACAATATAGTAAAGCTTTAGTAATCTATGAAGAATTATTTCAAAATAAAGAGATACTATTGAAAGAGCCAAATAATTATGCTCTTATTTTAGGTGATTATGCATATATAAAACATTTATCTAAGAATTATAAAATAGATGATATTTCAAGGATGTTTTCCGAAGCTTATAAATTAAGCGATAGTTTAAATGACCTTTATAGTATTATGTCTGTTAGTTTAAATACTTCAGAATTTTATAAAGATATTGAATATAAAGATTCTGCTCTTTTCTTTGCCAATAGAGCATATAATCTTGGTAAAGAAACTAATACTAATGATGTGATTTTGCAAGCTCTTATGTTAAAATCAAACATTGAAGATCCTACAAAATCTAAATTATATTTAAATGAATATGTGCATTTAAGTGATAGTCTCCAGAATAAAGAACGTGCCATTAGAAACAAATTTGCTAGAATAGAATTTGAAACAGATCAAATAGTTGAACGAAGCAAACAAATAGCAAAAGAAAGACTATGGCTATTGATTCTTTCAATAGGATTGATTTTTACTTTACTATTATTATACATCATTATCACTCAAAGAAATAAAAATAAGGAGTTGAGATTTAATCAACAACAACAGGAAACAAACGAGGAAATCTATAACTTGATGCTTTCTCAACAAGATAAAATAGATGAAGCCAGAGTTGCTGAGAAAAAACGAATTTCTCAAGAAATGCATGATGGAATTTTAGGAAGACTTTTTGGAATCAGGTTAAGTTTGGATAGTTTAAATATGAGTACTCAACCAGAAGCTATCAAGTCTAGAGAAAAATATTTAGAAGATTTAAAAGAGATTGAACAAGATATTCGTAAAGTTTCTCATGAACTGAATACAGATTTTGTATCTGGTTCAAATTATATAAATATTATCAGAACTCTTCTAGATAACCAAACAAAAGCTTATAAACTTGAATATATTTTAAGAAATGACGATAACATTGATTGGGATAGTGTGTCTAATAAAACTAAAATTCATTATTACAGAATTATTCAAGAAGCGCTTCAAAATATATATAAGCATGCTAATGCTTCAGAAGTTCATATTAGTTTTAAACAAAAAAATAATGTAATTTGCTTATCGATTTCAGATAATGGTGTTGGTTTCGACGTAAGCAAAGCAAGAAAAGGCATTGGTTTAAAAAATATAAACTCTAGAGTAAACGAAATTAATGGTGAACTAGAAATTAAATCGACTATAGATTCTGGAACAGAATTAATCATTAAAGCCCCAATCTAAAAACTAAATTACTCATGCAAGAAACTATTCGCATATTAATGACAGACGATCATCCAATGATTATTGAGGGATATCAAAACACATTAATAGCGACTAAAAAAGAGCATCAAGATCTAAAAATTGATATAGCAAATAGTTGCGATGAATCTATAAAGTTTATGAATAAAGCCATTTCGTTAGAAAACCCTTACGATATGCTATTCATGGACATTAGTTTACCCCCTTCAAGTGATGGAAAATATACGTCTGGTGAAGATTTAGCAATTTATGCCAGAAAGATTATGCCTAAAGCAAAAATAGTCATTCTTACCATGTTTAATGAGTCTTATAGAATACATAATATTGTAAAAACAATTAATCCTGAAGGGTTTTTAATAAAAAGCGATTTAACTTCAAGAGAGTTATCAAGCGCATTTCAGGCAGTAATAAATAATCCACCCTTTTATAGTGGAACTGTAAATAGTATTATAAGGAAAAACATTTCTAACGATATTATTGTTGATGAAATAAACAGAAAAATACTTCACTTACTATCTCAAGGTGTAAAAACTAAGAGTTTAACAGACCATATAAACTTATCTATGAGTGCTATAGAAAAACGTAAAAAGCATTTAAAAGAATTATTTATGGTAGAAGATGGAAGCGATGAAACTTTGTTAAATGAAGCTAGAATCAAAGGATTTGTATAATTTTATCAAATAAAAAGTGTTAAAATCACTCTTCATTATAACTTTAAACTCTCTGTAAAAGGTTGATATTATTGACTATTACGGTTTTTCCGTAATTAATTTGTGGTTTTACCGTAACAAAATTTTAAAAGTTCGTATTATATTTGAAGTATCAACAACAATTAGTTAATCCCTCAAAAGATATTTCGTTGATAATAGCATTTACACTAACCTCGTGACTTTTATTCCTTAATAATAGTCATGAGGTTTCTTTTTTTAGAAAGTAAAGATGCTGCTTTTATATTCCCAGACTTTCATAATAAAAAACCCAAAGTAGATTATAGCTACAATAAACTTTATAAAAGTACCAGTTAAAAAACCTAAAAATGAACCAAAAGCTGCCTTTACTGCTGTTTTAGAATTAGTTTTATTAATTTTTTCTCCAATAAAAGCACCAACAAAAGGCCAGATAATAATACCAAAAACTCCCAGTATTGGAAAAACTATAGCAACTAATAAACCAAGTGTTGTACCAAAAACACCATGCCTACTTCCTCCAAATTTTTTAGTTCCTAAAGACGGAATAATATAGTCTAGCGCAAAAACCATTATTGCAATAGCAAGAGTAATACCTAAAAACAACCAATTATTAGGAACAGCATTTGTTAAATAGAGTAATAGTAAACCAATCCAACTTAATGGAGGTCCAGGTAAAACAGGTAAAAAGCTTCCTAAAACACCTGTTAGCATAAATAATAAACCAATAAGGGTTAATAAAATGTCCATATAATTTTCTTTATAAGACGAAGATATAAAATGATTATCACATTTTTAACTAAAAAATTAGTTCAAACTAAAATTTTAGTTATATTTGTGTTCAACTAAAATTTTAGTTTTAAAATAATTCATATTAATTATGCATCATACAAAACAGCTTACCAAGGCAGAAGAAGAAATCATGCAAATGTTATGGCGGCTTGAAAAAGCCAATGTCAAACAAATTATTGATTTATTGCCTGAACCAAAACCAGCTTATAATACAGTTTCTACAATAGTTAGAATTTTAGAAAGTAAAGGATTTGTAGATTATGAAAAACAAGGGAAAGGACATGTGTATTTTCCAATTGTTAAAAAACAAGATTATAGCAATCAGAGTTTAAATACGTTGGTAGATAACTATTTTCAAGGTTCATTTAAAAGCATGGTATCTTTTTTTGTGAAGAAAAACGACATCAGTTTACAAGAGTTGGAATCTGTTTTAAAAGACATTAATAAAAAAGACTAATTATGGTAACTTATATCATTCAAACAATTGCATTTCAGTTATTCTTTTTATTAGTTTACGATGTATTCTTAAAAAAGGAAACTTTCTTTAATTGGAATAGAGCCTATCTTTTAATAACAGCTATATTATCTTTTGTATTACCAACTATTAAAATCGAGATGTTTAAAAACATCGTACCACAACAATATATAATTACACTTCCTGAAGTTGTAATTGGAAAACAAAACCCAATAGTTTTAGATGAAGTATTCATTGAGGGAACTAATCAAATCTCAAGCTTTTCATGGTCTTGGATGTATCTGTTCTATCTAGGTTCTGCAATTGCTTTTGTAATTTTTGTTTATAAGCTGAAAAATATCATCCAATTGATTTTTAGCAATCAAAAACATCAAGAACAAAATCTAAAAATTATCACTTTAGAAGACAGTCGTGATGCCTTTTCATTTTTCAACTTCATATTTATTGGTAAGCAATTGGAAAATGAAGAAAGAGAAACCATTTTAAAACATGAGCTAGTACATGTAAAGCAAAAGCACACGTTCGATATGTTGTTTTTCGAAATTCTACGTGTCTTGTTTTGGTTCAATCCACTTATTTATATGTATCAAAACCGGATTTCTGTAGTACACGAATTTATTGCAGATGCCGAAGCTGTAAAGCACAATAAAACACAATATTATCAAAACCTGTTATCGCAAGTGTTTCATGCCAAGCAGGTATCATTTATCAATCCATTTTTTAAAGAATCATTAATCAAAAAACGAATCGTTATGTTACAAAAATCAAAATCAAAACAAATTCAATTAGTAAGGTATGCACTCTTAATTCCCATGGTAATTGGCATGTTAATTTATTCATCGTGTTCAGATGAAAATCAAAAACGAGAAGATCTAATGGAAGAAAATTCAATAAAAGAACTTTCAATATTAGAACAAATTGAAGCAATTAAAAAGGAAATTGAAATACAAGGAGAAGTTACACAAGAAGGAGAAAAAGGCTTGTTTTTATTATTAGGAAGAACAACTTTTAATATAAACCAAGATTTCCTCGATAAAGTAGATGAATATAATGAAGCAGAAAATAAGAATGAAATTCATAAAAAAATAACATACTTGTTTAAGTCACTTCCAACAGAAGGAAGTATAACAGATGAAGAGATTTTCGCAATAAAAAAACTAATAACAATAACACAAGGATCTTCATTAAATTCATCAGAGTATGAAGGAAAATCCGAAGTACCGTTTTCAGTAATTAGTCAAGTCCCTGTTTTTCCAGGTTGCAACTCACAGGCAGATGAAGCTGGAAAAAAAGTTTGTTTTAATGAGGGAATAAGTAATTTTGTTGCTAAAAACTTCAATGCAGATTTAGCTAAAACCTTAGATTTAAAAGGGTCTATTAAAATATCTGTTTTCTTTAAAATAGATAACCAAGGTAATATTATTGAAGCCAAAGCAAGAGCTCCAAAACCAGAACTGGAAGTAGAAGCTGTTCGCGTTGTCAATATGCTACCAAAAATGACACCAGGAATGCATGGAGGAAAGGCAGTAAACGTACCTTATTACTTGCCTATTAAATTTGAAATTAAAGAATAAGTGTTATAAAACATAAAAAAACCGAAGACTTAACTTCGGTTTTTTTTATGTTTAAATTGTTTCATTTATGTAGGATTATCAAAAAAATTGTACTTTTCCATTTCAAATCTGTGTATGAAACATTTGTACCTTTTATTTGGTTTATTGTTGCTGGTTTCTTGCAATTATTTTGATGTCAAGAAAACAACATCAGACGCCATTTTAAATGAAGAATTAAAAACATTTAATTGGAGTGAAGTAGACGAATATCCTTCTTTTGCATCTTGTAATGACGAAGTCTCCAAAGAGGAAAAAAAACGTTGTTTTCAAAATTCCTTAACAGCCATTATTGCCAATAAAATTCAAAGAGACACCATAGTAGTTTCACAAGATGTTAAGGATACCATTTATATTAAATTTCAAATTTCCGAAACTGGAACCTTGTCCTTGTTGGAAGCCAAAGTAGATTCTGTAACTCAAAATGAAATTCCAAATATCGATCAACTTATTGCAAGTAGTTTAGATTCGTTGCCAGAAATTTATCCAGCCATTAAACGAGGACAACAAGTAAAAACAGCTTTTACTTTACCTGTAATTATTCAAGTAAATTAAAGTTGTTACACGAAGCTTGAAGAAGTGTCTTGTTCAGTGCAGAATAAAATGATTAAAACCTAATGGCCATTTTCTTCATCAACCTTAATATTTCAACATACAACCATATAAGAGTAACTAAAAGTCCCCAAGTTGCCAACCATTCTTTGTCTTTTGGTGCTTTGTTTTTATGTTCTTCAATAAAATCGAAATCCAAAAGTAAAGCCAAGGAAGCAAAAACAGCTGCCAGCATATTAAAGATAATAGCAACCCAAGATGTTCCCCAAATAAAGGTTTTTATGCCAAAAAAACTTAAAATCCATGAAATTAAATAAACTAAAAAGATACTAGCACATACTATAATAATTACACTTCTAAGTTTTTTTGTAACTACAATTATTCGAGTCTGATAAAGCATTAACATGACAAAAAAAGTAATGATTGTAACTCCAATAGCTTGAAAAGGAAGATTAGGAAATTTAGCATGTGCATAACTACTTATGCCACCAAGAAAAAACCCTTTAGCTATTGCATAGAGTGGTACTAGATATTTTGCCCATTCTTTTCTAACTGAAATGACAATACTAATTACAATAGCAGAAACCATACCTCCTGTTACAAACCACTTTATATTTGTTCCTTTAGAATATAATTGCCAGACATAAACTGTTATAGAGGCAATAATTAAAATTGAAAAAAGTGATTTTAAAATAATTCCACGAACACTCAACTTTTCTGAAGTACTTTTATCGCTCTCCCAAAAATAATTGTTAAATGCAGGATTAGATGTTTTGTCTAAACGCATCTATTATAAGTTAAATTTAAAACCAACAGCAAAATCTATTGGAAAATTTCCTTGGTTTTCAATAAAAATGGCAAATAGATTATTATATGCAATTGTAATAAAACCGTTCTTAGTTACTTTTATATCGCTTCCTAAACCAAAAATAAATGGTGCTTCAAGGTTTGAGCCAGATTCATCTTCTGTAATATAAGTACCAGGATTTAGTGGGTCTTCAAAACTAATAGTTTCATTGAAAAAAGTATAAGTAACAAAAGTTAAATTGCCATAAATACTAAAGTTGCTTTTATTGATAAAACGAAATCTGTAACCTAAACCTAATTCTGTAGAGGCATATTGAAAATCATTAGATTCTAAAGCAGTCTTTAAACTAAAATATCCAGCATGACGTTTAAAACGTGTGTCACCATAAACTTCAAATTCTGCTCCAAAAAACGGAACAGATGTATTTTCTGGGTTATTAACAAAAGGTTGATTTGTAATGCCTCCAAAAACACCTAATCGTGATTTAAGTTTAGCTCGTGGCTCATAACTATAGTTTAAATCTGTGGTTGAATTATATGTATTTATATAATCTTTTAAACTAGCAAGAGTTAAATTTACTTTTTCGGCATTTAGGTTATATTCTTTTGTTAAATTGTTTAATGTAGTTTTGTATTGTTCTTGATATTTTTTTGTGTCTGGATTTTTAGTATTTACTAATTCTTGAATAGATCCATCTTCTGTTTTTACAAAATATCTGAATTGTCCATCAAACGTATTCCATAATAAATCTAAATTGCCTTCAACTTCAGTTTTTAATTGAAGTGTTTCACCATTTATAGTGTAAGTTTCTTGAGCTTTAAGAGATGAAAAACTTAAAAACAAACATAATAGAATAACTAACTTTTTCATTAGATTGAGGTTTTACAATTCTTGTAAATCTAGCAAAAATAAATGATTCTTGCACTATTTTCGATATCTCCTATTTTTCCATTTGTAGTTTGGAAAAAGTGAAATAATAACAATATAGACACTAAAAAAAGGATAAAATATTGAACTAATAAGATAGCTTTTTAATAAGTATTTCTGATTAAAAAATGAAGTGGTTTTAAATAGAAGCATATAGTCTATGATTATTTTTATAGTAAAAGTAATCAACAGATATTTGAAGCTAAAAGCGTTAAATAATGTAAGAAGAATAGAAGAAACTAAAGCAGTATTCATTAACAAAACAACAAATCCAGTTAGTTTTCCGAAGCTATTTTTATAGTGAGTTGTTTTTGAAGCCCAACGAACACGTTGTGATATTAGACTTTTAAAATTTGGTTGAGATTTTGTTAAAACAATGGCTTTTTTTGCTTTTAAAAATAATACTGATTTAGGATGTTTTTTTATGGCTTTTTGTAATAAAAAAACATCGTCTCCACTAGCAATATCATTATTTCCTTCAAAACCATTTAGTATTTTAAAAACATCTTTTTTGTACGCTAAATTGGCTCCATTGCAAATAAAAGGCTTTTTTAATCCGAAGCCTCCAACAGTAGCTCCAATTAAACTTAAAAAATCCAGAGTTTGAAATATGTCTAAAAAAGAATTGATATTATAATAAGTTACAGGAGCAGCAATGAGATTACAATTTGTTTTATGTATAAAATTGCTATAACAAGTAAGCCAATATTTTGGTAATAAACAATCGGCATCTGTAGTAATAATCCACTCGTAAGATGCAAGTTCAATTGCTCTAGAAATAGCATCTTTCTTCGGAGAATTTGAAATTCTTTTATTTTGAATGATTTTAAAATTAATATTAGTGTTTTCGAGTTTTTTTTTAATAATTTCTTCTGAAGGATCTTCAGATGCATCGTTTATAAATAAAATTTCGAAGTTTGCGACTGGATATCTAAGTTTTAAAATCGAATTCAATAAAACTGGAAGGTTTTCAGCTTCATTTCGAAAAGGTATTACAACCGAAAATTTGATTTTTTCGGTTTCTACTTGACAAATAAAGTTAGGAATTTTATTAAAACCATAGATAAAGCTTCCTATTAATAACAGATAACAAAATGTGATGCAAAAAATTAAAATCATCATAGTTGCACAGGTTTTGGAAGTTTAAACTTTAACACAAACACACTGCCAATAATACTTGGAAACACAAAATTTAACAGCCACATAAAAGTTACAATGCTTAAAGTGGTTAATTCGTTTACTCCTACTATGGAGAATAAATATACAGCCACACTACCTTTTATAATCACATCGAAAATGAATATTGATGGAATTATAGAAGCTAATAAATACATGGAACTAATAACTATCATGGCGTTTTTATAAGATACCTCTACACCAAATAATTGTAATAAAAAATAAAACTGAAATGAAAAAATAAAGTAACGTAAAACAGAAAAGTTGAAACAAAATAGATACTTTTTGAATGAAATGTTTTTAAAAAAATTCAATACTTTTTCTATGGAAATACTTTTAATAGTAACTTCCTTTTTCTTTAATCCCCAAAAAGTGAATGTTGATATTAAAACTAGAATAATTAAAAATCTAGCCGACTTATGATAATTAATATCTACTTGATATTTAGTAATAAAATAGTATAAACCAAAAACACCAAAACATATAGTAACTAGCATTTGCATCATATTACCAAGAAAATTTAAAAGCACAATTTTTTTTTGAAACCCTGAAACATAAAACATTGCTTTAGCTCCATATTCTCCAATTCGGTTTGGAGTAAATAAAGACACAGTTAAAGATCCTAAACTTTGTTGAAGTGTTTCTTTAAATGTTATTTTTTTAATAATGGATACTAAATTTTGCCATTTTGCAATTTCAAAAAACAAATTAAAACTGCTTAATATGAATAAAAAAGTGATGTTTTTTAATGAAAAAATCTTGTTTTTGGATAAAAATTCACTAAAAACCTTAAAATCCAATTGATGGTTTGTAGTCAGTTTGTTGTAAATAAAATAAAAAGCACCAACAACGATGCTAAATTTAAGTAGCACAAAAAAGAATTGTTTAGTTTTGTAAGGTAAGGCTCTATACATTTATAGTATGACTATTTTATTTGCCGCAAATTAAACAATATCCTTTATATGAACGCATATTATATAAACTTCAAACAAGCTTCGGTTTCTATTATTTTTTTGCTCATCACATTTTTAGGTTTTGGTCAAGCTGAAACTAGCAAATGGAAAGTGCAATTTGCAGTAGGAATTAATAGTCCAAGTTCCAGTGGTTTTGTTACGGGATTTGAAGCCAATTCTATTAACTTCCCAACAATTAATTTAGGAGTTCAACACATGTTTAAAAGACAGTTTGGAGCTAAATTGGATTTTGGATACAATAGATTCTCGAATGTAGATTCTTCACCAAATTTTAAAGTAAATTACACAAGAATAAATGCTCAATTTATATACGATCCAACACCAGTTATAACATTTTTACCAGTTGGAATGGGAGTAGTTGCTCATGCAGGACCTGGCCTTAGTATCATTAAACCTTTAGATATTTATACAGATAATAATACTTCTTTTTTAAATATTATGGCTGGTATTGAATTTCATTACAGTATAACTCAATTGTTAACCATTTATTTAGACACTTCTTATATCTATGGATTTAGTAGTGATTTCGACCCTGTTTCTGAAGGATATGGATCTTTTAATGGAAATTTATTAACTGCAACTATTGGTGTGTCTTACTCTCTTAGTGGTTGCTATTATTGCGATTAATGAGTAAAGAAAAAATAATTTTAGGTATTGATCCAGGAACAACCATTATGGGATTTGGTCTCATAAAAGTAGTTGGAAAAACCATGTTGTTTATGCAATTAAACGAATTGGATTTAAAAAAATACGATGATCATTATTTAAAACTAAAACTCATATTTGAACGTACAATAGAACTTATTGAAACGCATCATCCAGACGAAATTGCTATTGAAGCACCTTTCTTTGGTAAGAATGTACAAAGTATGCTAAAATTAGGAAGAGCTCAAGGAGTTGCAATGGCAGCAGGTTTAAGTAGAGAAATTCCAATAACAGAATATTCGCCTAAAAAAATTAAAATGGCTATAACTGGAAACGGAAATGCTAGTAAAGAACAAGTGGCTAAAATGCTTCAAAGTTTGTTAGGTATTAAAACACTTCCAAAAAACTTAGATTCCATGGATGGTTTGGCAGCTGCAGTTTGTCATTTTTATAATGAAGGAAGAATTGAAGTTGGTAAAAGTTATTCTGGTTGGGCAAGTTTTGTAAAACAGAATGAAGGACGAGTTAAAAAGTAATTCAAAAAATTAAAATCATCGCAGGAATTTACATTCACATACCGTTTTGCAAGCAAGCCTGTTATTATTGCGATTTTCATTTTTCAACTTCTTTGAAGAAAAAAGATGAATTGATTCAAGCATTAGTAAAAGAACTGGCTTTAAGAAAAGACGAATTCCGTAACCTAACAGTTGAAACCATATATTTTGGAGGAGGAACACCTTCATTATTGTCGAATGATGAATTGAGTTTGTTAATTGATGCAGTTTATAAAAACTATCATGTAATTGATAATCCAGAAATTACTCTAGAAGCCAATCCAGATGATTTAAATGAAAACCGAATAATAGAATTATCTAAAAGACCAATAAATAGATTAAGTATTGGTATTCAATCTTTTTTTGAAGACGATTTAAAATCCATGAATCGTGCTCATTCTTCCGAAGAAGCGAAAAATTGTTTGACTATAGCAACTCAATATTTCGATAATATAACAATTGATTTAATTTACGGAATACCAAACATGAGTTTGGAAAAATGGCATGAAAATTTACAGATAGCTTTCAGTTATGGAGTGAATCATATTTCTAGTTATGCTTTAACGGTAGAGCCTAAAACTGCTTTGGACACTTTTATAAAAAAAGGACAATATCCTCCAATGGATGACGAGTTGGCGCAGCTTCATTTTAATCATTTAATATCTGAAACTGAAAAACAAGGCTTTGTTCATTATGAGATTTCAAATTTTGGAAAACCTCATTACTTCTCAAAACACAATACGAGCTATTGGCAAGGGAAACCTTATTTAGGAATTGGACCTTCAGCACATTCATTTCATGGAAATATTAGAAGTTGGAATGTCTCTAATAATACCAAATACATAAAAAGTATTGAGGGAAATAGTTTGCCACAAACTCAAGAAATTTTAACAGTACAAGAGCAGTATAACGAATACGTTATGACAGGTTTAAGAACTATTTGGGGAGTTTCTATTGATAAAGTAGCGCAAGACTTTGGTGATAATTTTAGAACCTATCTTTTAGAACAGTCTGAAGAATTTATTAATCAGCAATTATTGTATATTGATGAAGGTAAATTGTTAGTAACTAAAAAAGGAAAATTTTTAAGCGATGGAATTGCTTCAGAAATTTTTATGATTTAATTATATTTGAGCATGATTGCTACTATAGAAACCAATTCGAAAAAATATAAAATAGATTTATCAAAACCTTTAGATATTTCAATTCCTTTAAAAGCCTCTAAAACTAATGTCAATGCATGGTATTTAGATGAGCCTAAAATTGAACCAGTAAAAGATGGCGAGTGGATTGCAAGTGTTGCAGAAGGAGCTGATGTTAATTTTAATAATATTTGGTTTAATCCGCATGCACATGGCACTCATACCGAATGTGTAGGACATATTACCAAAAAAGTACATTCTATCAATCAGAATTTAAAGCAGTTCTTCTTTTTAGCTGAAGTGATAACGGTTGCTCCAGAAAAGAAAGGAAAAGACTTTGTAATATCTAAAAAACAACTTCAGTTTGCTTTGGGCAATAAAAAAAGAGATGCTGTTGTTATTAAAACCATTCCTAATACAAACGAAAAATTATCCCAACAATATTCAAATACCAACCCTCCTTATTTATTATCTGAAGCTGCAATATATTTACGAGAAAAAGGTGTAAAACATTTGCTTATAGATTTACCAAGTATCGATAAAGAAAAAGATGATGGAGAATTATTAGCTCATAACGAATTTTGGAATACAGCAGGAAGAACAAGAATGGATGCAACTATTACTGAGTTTATTTTTGTGCCAAATTCTGTTTTAGATGGTACTTATTTTTTAAATCTGCAAATAGCTCCTTTTGAAAACGATGCTTCACCAAGTAAACCTGTTTTGTATGAAATTATTGAGTAGTTTTAAAATATGAACATAGAACAATTTCGCACATATTGTTTAAATAAAAAAGGCACTACAGAACATTTTCCATTTGATAATGATGTTTTGGTTTTTAAAGTGTTAGATAAAATGTTTGCATTAGCTTCATTGAAACAATGGGAAAGTGGTGATGGTTATATTAACTTAAAATGTAATCCAGATTACGCCATAGAATTAAGGGAGTCTTATGAAAGTATACAACCAGGATACCATATGCATAAACAGCAATGGAATAGTGTTTATATTCATCGAGGAGAGTTGCCACCTCAATTAATCTTTGAACTAATAGACCATTCTTATGATATGGTTGTAAAAGGTATGACCAAAAAAATGCTAGATTCTCTTCAATAAAATAGTATGTTTGCAGTTTAGAAATATTAATTCTGAAAATCAACAATTAAAAATCCAAAATAACATGAGCGTATTGCAAACATTACAAGAAAGAAGTAATAATACTTGCGAATTATGTACTACTATCGAAGATTTATCACAATACACTTTGCCTCCTTCATTAAATGAAAATGTAGATAATAGTGTATTGGTTTGTAAAACTTGTTTAGATCAAATAGAAGGAAATGTAGATATGGATGCAAATCATTGGCGTTGTTTAAATGATTGTATGTGGAACGAACATGTTGCAGTGCAAATTTTATCTTGGAGAATGTTACAAAGACTAAGAAATGAAGGCTGGCCAAAAGACTTGCTAGATATGATGTATTTAGACGATGAAGCTCTAGCATTAGCAAGAGCCACTGGCGAACATGAAGATGAAGCAAGTAAAATAATTCATAGAGATTCTAATGGTGTTATTTTAGAACATGGAGATTCTGTTGTGTTGATTAAAGATTTAAAAGTGAAAGGTTCTAGTATGGTAGCTAAACAAGGAACTGCAGTAAGAAATATTCGTTTAGACCATGAAAATGCTGAATATATTGAAGGTAAAGTAGAAGGGCAGAATATTGTTATTATAACTAAATTTGTTAAGAAAACGTAGAATTTAATATTCTTAATTTGCAGGATTTTAATTAATAATAGTTTCAAAATAAGTAGATTGTCGAATAATAAAACTTTAATTTTTCATTCAACTAATTCTTGGGGTTTTTATCGATTTTATTATTTGAAAATCACTAATCAGTATATATTTACTTCATCGAACCTGATTAATAGCATAACCAGATTTACAAATTTTAATTTATGTTATTATGAATCTTACAATTACTCATTACAACAACTTTTTTAAAGTTAAAGGTATTTTAAACAGACAATCTGTTGGAATATTCCAAAAAGAATTCCAAGATGTATTTGAAAAGCTAAATGCAATTACGATAAGCATTGAAGGTATAGAAAGTATAGATAGAGATGGTGTAAATGCTTTAGCAAAATTACATAACGAATCAATTATCCAAAAGAAACAATTGTCCATTATTGGTTTTGGATGTAAAGACTTATACGAGCATTTTAAATCTAATGATACTGCTTAATTAACAGGACATATCTGCTATGATTTTCCATTCACCTTTAATTTTTTTAAAGATAATTATAAAAACGCCATTGGCATTACCAACATCTCTAGTTAAATGGTATTCACCTATAACCCAATAACTTTCTCCTTCAATTTTAGAGATATCGTTAATTACAAATTTTAAAGTACCTGTTTCTGCTTTTGTTGGGTATCCTTTTTTATAGTTAGATAATGTGTTTTCCCATCCTAAAGTTAAACCATTTCCACCATAAAATTTTAAAGATTCACTTTTCCAGTTGCCTTGCATAAAACCTACTAGATTATGCTTATTCCATGCTTCTTCTTGCAATTTCATGACAGTTAATATAGCCTCTTTATCTTGATTCTCATTAGACTGAGCAACACAAATAGTTGAAGAAATTAAAAATAATAGTATATAAATAGTTTTCATATTCAAGTTTTATAGTCATATAAATATTCTTACTAAAATTGAAATGATTTATAAACTATAGATTATTTAAGAATTTTTTGTTGCTTTATAAAAAACGCATCTGTTTGCAATTGCATTAATTCTCTTGCTTTTTTACGTTTATAGTTATACAGTTCTTCTTCATTAGCAATATCATTATAAATTTTATTGTTAATAGAAATATCTGTTTCTAATAAGATGTTTCTCTCTTTTACATTTCGCTCAACCCGAGTATTCAATGCGCTTTCAGCATCTTCAAGTTTAAAATCGTATTCGCTTTTTGGAGACAAAATTTTTGCAAAAATTGGTGAAGTTTCAATTGCTAGGAATAATAAAAATATAAAAAGAGAAGGTAACCAAGGCAGTTTGTTTAAAGCATTTACTCTAGCCATTAGTCCATCGAATCCATCTATTATAGGTTGTGTTGTTTCAATTTCAGAATTTAAACTATTATTTAAATTTACAATTTGAGATTCGATACTTGCAATTTTCTCTTTGTTTTCAGCTTTTAGTTGATTTAATTCTGCTAAAGCAGCATCATGTTTATCTCTTTTCTCTTTGTAAACAGGTCCTTTACCTAATAGTTTGGTTCCAGCAGTACCTTCGGCTTCAGAAATATAGGAGTTGTATAAGGCATTTACTTCAGCTTCTTTTGTTGTAATTTGTTGTTGTAATGCAATAATATCATTATCTAAACTATTAATATTTGGATTAAATTGTTTTGCAATTTGTTCTTTATTGGCAAGAGTTAAATCGTTTTTTTGTTCTAACAAAACTTGATTAATTTCTTTTTCAAATATTTTTAGTTCTAATGGTTTTGAAATAACAATTGCTATAATAATTGCTAATATAATTCTTGGAAAAGCCTGAATAACTTCGTCTAAAAATTGATTGCGTTTTTTAATAGTAGATACAATAAATCGGTCTAGATTAAAAATTAGTAAACCCCAAATAAGTCCAAAGCCTATAGCTATAAATGGATTATCGAAAACAGTGTAAAGTGCATAGCTAGAAGCAATAAAAGCCATAATTGCAGTAAAAAAAACGGTAGCTCCAATACCAGCATATTTGTTTTGTTCGCCATTGGAACAGGTGTCTAAAATGTCTGAATCTGATCCAGAACAAAGGATGAAGAATTTCTTTAACATGATTTGATTGATTTTGATTGATAGACTATTAGAACGCAAATTATGGTTATTTGTTACAAAAAAAGCTTCAAAATTCGAAGCTTTTAAATTTTGAAACTAATTTGATTAATCTAATCGTCTATTGTAATTGGATCTTTACTTAGATAAACTTTTGGGTTTTTAGAAGACGAATTTTTAGAGGAAATATTCATAGATTTATTGTCTTTTAAAATACTTATAGCTTTATCTGAAGGTATTTTTTCTCCTTCAAAATAAAATGTAGCTCCTTTTTTTGCCATATCTATAACAAAATCTAATGGTGACTTTGGAGGTGGAGGTGGTGGAGGAATATTAGACACTTCACCTTTTTTTACTTTTGTATTATACCACTTATTGTATTCTTCAATTGTTTTTTGATATTTAACCTTTTCTTCTGGAGTTGCATCTGCTGGAATTGGTGGAGGAGGTGGAGGCAAATCGTGAGCCTTTTTCATTTCTGGTGCCTTTGGTGGAACTGGAGGAGGAGGAATATTAGATAAGTCTCCTTTTTTTAAAATAGGAGAATCTGAATAATTTTTATCGTTTTTATCTACTAATTGAATTAAAATAGGTAATGGTATATTTGAATTTGTAGTTTTAATATTAAAAATTTGGATGTTTTTATTTGGTTCGTTTTCGTTTACTAAGGCAATAGCCTCTTTATTTAGCCTGTTGCCAGTTATTTTAACAGTTGGTTTACCTATAAATTTAATGAGAAAACTGATAACCTCTTCGTCTGTATTGGTGCCTAAAATTAATTTTTCAGTTGCTTCTCTAGATATGTTTACTGTACAGCCTCCTTCACAAGGAATTCCATTAATGGTTGGGATAAGTTGTTGTGTATAATTAGGAAATGGTTGTGCATTTTCTTTTTGTTGAACTGTCATTTTATTAAAAATAGATTCTAGCTTTTTCAAATCATTTAAGGGAACAACACGTGTAGCTTCAGGTTTTAAATTATATTGTTTAATCAACTTGTTGTATTCTGCAAGTTCTTCTGGACTTACTTTTTGTTGTGTTTCATGAGATATTTCGCTTAAAATAGCAGTATCTTTTTCAATAACTTTCTTTGTGCTAAAGCTATAAATTAAAAGTGCTAACATTGGGAGTAGCACGATGCTTCTCAACCAAATTCCTGTTTTTGATGATGATGTTTTCATAACTGTAAATCGTTTTTTAATTGATGAATAATTTATGGCAGATGCTAATTGTGGTTCTAATACATTTGATGAGAATGCTAATAATATTTGTTGATAAGTAGAAAGAGATACTCCTTGATTAATAACTTCTCTATCTGCTAAAAATTCATGATTCAATTTCATGGATTTCTTGAGTATATAGATTAGTGGATTAAACCATAATACAATTTGACATATTTCTATAAATAAGATATCTAAAGAATGTTTTTGAACTGCATGTGCTTCTTCATGAATCAAGACTTCCTTAGGAATTTGTTGTGTTTCAAAATGTATTTTATTTAAAAAGATGTAGCTTAAAAATGTATGTGGAACAATCAATTCTTCCAACAGAACATTTATTGATTTCTTTGTTTTTAATTTCGAATTTTGTTTTATTTTAAGGAAGATTTTATTCAAATTGTAAATGAATTTCACAGCAAAAAACAGAACGCCTAAAAAGTATATAGACCATAAAATAAATGATAAATATTGAAATGGATCTTCAACAGAAATTATAGTTGCTGACGTAGAATTGTTAATTATTGCTTCACTAGAAGTTACTGGAACTTCAATAATCTGAGTAAAGGTTATATAAGGAACTCCAAATGAAACTAAAACAGATGCTAATAAATAAAAACGTTTAAAAACATGCATGTTTTCGTTTTCTAAAAATAATTTATAGAAGAGCATAAAAACAACAAGACACGTACTGGATTTAATAATATATTCTAACATAATTACTTATTTTTAATTTCGGTATCGATTAATTTTTTTAAGTCTTCTAGCTCCTCTATAGTCAGATTTGTTTCTTTAGTGAAGAAAGAAGCAAATTGAGATGCACTATCATTAAAAAAGTTCTTAATCAAACCATTTACATGTTTTGAGAAATAATCTTTCTTTTTAACTAATGGAAAATATTCTCTTGATTTTCCAAATAATTTATAGTCAATAAACCCTTTTTCAGTCATTCGTTTTAATAAAGTTGCAACAGTTGTAGTTGCTGGTTTAGGCTCTGGATAGGCATCTAATAAATCTTTCATAAAAGCTTTTTCTAACTTCCACAAGTAATTCATTAAGTCTTCTTCAGTTTTAGATAATGGTTGCATTGTTCTACAATATTAGAATTAACTCTACAAATGTAGAACAAATATTTTAATTCTACAAATGTAGAGTTAAAATAATGAAATTTTTTACATTGAATGATTACTAGTGAAAACTAAAAAGCCGTTCACAATTTGAACGGCTTTTATTAAATTACTTACTTAGTTCAGTAAAATATTTATAAAATAAAGGAATGGTTTCAATGCCTTTATAATAATTAAACAATCCAAAATGCTCATTAGGAGAATGTATTGCGTCACTATCTAAACCAAATCCCATAAGTATGGTTTTACTTTTTAATTCCTGTTCGAATAAAGATACAATAGGAATAGAACCTCCACTTCGTTGTGGAATTGGAGTTTTACCAAAAGAATCAAAATAAGCTTTACTTGCTGCCTGATAACCAATGCTATCGATTGGAGTTACGTAACCTTGACCTCCATGATGGGGTTTTACATTTACAGTAACACCTTTTGGTGCAATACTTTCAAAATGTTTTTTGAACAATTGAGTAATTTCTTCCCAATCTTGATGTGGTACTAATCTCATGGATATTTTCGCAAAAGCTTTGCTTGCAATTACTGTTTTTGCTCCTTCACCTGTATACCCACCCCAAATACCATTAACATCTAGTGTTGGACGAATAGAATTACGTTCATTAGTTGTATATCCTGCTTCTCCATATACAGCGTCAATGTCTAATGATTTTTTATAAGCTTCTAACGAAAAAGGCGCTTTAGCCATTTCAGCTCTTTCTTCTTTCGAAAGATTTTCTACTTTATCATAAAAACCTGGAATGGTAATATGATTGTTTTCATTATGTAATGAAGCAATCATTTTTGTTAAAATATTAATCGGATTTGCAACTGCTCCACCATATAAACCTGAGTGTAAATCTCTATTTGGACCTGTAACTTCAACTTCAACATAACTTAAACCACGTAAACCAGTAGTAATGGATGGCACATCCTTAGCTATCATTCCAGTATCTGAAATTAAAATGACGTCATTTTTTAGTTTCTTCTGATTCTCTTTAACATAAACAGCCAGATTAGAACTGCCTACTTCTTCTTCCCCTTCAATCATGAATTTCACATTACAAGGCAACTGATTCGTCTTGGTCATAAATTCCATTGCTTTTACATGCATGTACATTTGCCCTTTATCATCGCAAGCACCACGAGCAAAAATAGCTCCTTCAGGATGTAAATCTGTTTTTTTAATAACTGGTTCAAAAGGTGGTGAATTCCATAAAATTAAAGGGTCTGGTGGTTGCACGTCATAATGACCATAAACTAAAACCGTTGGTAAATTATTATCAATTATTTTCTCGCCATAAACAATTGGGTAACCATCTGTTTCGCATATTTCTACATGGTCGCAACCAGCTTCTTCAAGCCTAGTTTTAACAACTTGAGCAGTTTTAATAACATCATCTTTGTATGCTGAATCTGCACTTATAGAAGGAATCTTTAATAATTCGATAAGTTCGTTCAAGAAACGATCTTTATGTTGATTCACGTAAATTGATATGTTTTTCATATTTAAATTTTGAATTTCCTCAAAAATACAAAAACAAGTATAACTTTTTATGATAAGATGAGTTTGTATATTAAAACTAATTTTTATATTTGCACTCCTTATTGCGGGTGTGGTGGAATTGGTAGACACGCCAGACTTAGGATCTGGTGCCGCGAGGTGTGGGAGTTCGAGTCTCCCCACCCGCACAATAATAAGTAAAAAGCTTCAACAAATGTTGAAGCTTTTTTTTCTTAAAAAAAAATGTTTAGCGAAAAAAAATGTTTAGCGTTTTATTAATTTTATTGTGTTTTTTTGTCCTTCTAAATTTTTAACTGTTACAAAATAGATGCTATTAGTTAAGTTAGAAACATCAAAAACATGTGTTTTGTCAAAATTGCCTACAAATTCTTTTAAAAGTTTTCCAGTAATATCAAATATTTGTAAATGATTTATTGATTTATTTATTGAGAATGATGTTCTTGTAGGATTAGGATAAAGTTTCAGATAGTCTAAATTATTTTCATTAGGTTCTAAATTTAGAGTACTGTCTAAATCACCTTCTAAGAAAATATTAAATGAAGAACTATTATTGTAAGTAACTGTTACTATCCCGTTGTTTTCAGGAAGTGTTGTATTATTTAAAGTAACTTCAATGATTAAATCTGAATTAGCGCCTAGAAAAATATTATTAAAAGTTTGAGAAAAACTGTAATCGTTTCCAATTATTTCAATGGAGTCTATAAAAGTGCCAGTTGTTCCAAAACTGTTTGTTAGTACTAATTGTAATGTTACTGTTCCATCTTCTTCAGAATAAACGAAAGATTTTATATACTCATCAGCAGAAAATGTGCTTTCAATATTAGGACTTCCAACAGGATTATCTTCGTTATAATATTCCATGTCTTTTAAAGGAAATCCACTTTTACCTGCTGTAATAAATATACCATTTCCTGAAACAATTGCTTGAGTGCCATCTCTATACTTTCTTGTTGGATTTTTTATAGTCCAAGTATTAGTGACTGGATCTAAAGCTTCTACATCGTTAAAAGTCCCTTCTACTTCTCCTGCTATTACATAAATTTCGTCTTCATATACTGCTACAGCAGATGCAGATCTTGGAGTAGGAAGATTTTTAGAAGCATCTAATGTAGACCATGTTTGAGTAGTAAAATTATAAACATCAATTTCAGGAATTAATGGATATCTTGATCCACCTGGTCCTCCGGACTGTCTACCTCCTAAAAGATATAATTTATCACTATAGACTGCAGCTTGAAAATGATCTCTTTGGTGTGGAGCATCTGTTAATTGAGTCCAAATTCCTGTTTGAGGGTTATATTCATCGAACCAAGACTGATAATTTCCGTTATGGCCTCCAATGTTTCCTCCTACAAAATAAAATTTATTGTTATAAACAACTAAACCACCTGCACCACGTCTTCTATTAGAAGGTATTTCTAATCCTTGTATCCATTGATTACTAGCAGAATTATACATGTAAATATATTCTGCTGGTGCCTCATGTGGATCATTATTATCTATTAAAGCTCCAATTACCCATACTAATCCTTCATATTCAATAGCTTGAAAATGATGCAGTAGAATTGGGGAAGAAGCGCCTTGAGTCCAAGTATTATTTGAGTAGTCATATATATCAACTACTTGTGTTTCACGACCACCAATAAGTAAGAATTTGTCACCTACTTGAACAAAACCACATTCATGTCTTGCTATATAGTTTTCGTCTTCATCCTTAAGTGTCCACGTTTGACTATATAATGAATTTACTATAGTGAAAAAGAATAAAGGGATATAGAGATGTAAAGTGAGTTTCTTTTTAAAAAGACCCTTAAGATGTTTCATAAAATGGTATGAATAAGTATAATAGATTAATAGCTAACTGAAAAGATACTAATTTTTTATTTTTTATTTTAATATGATTAATTAATTCGATAAAGGTGCTTTTTTATTCGATAATCAATAATAAAATTTTTACATTAGAATTGTAATGAAGGAAGTTATTTGGCTACTATAATTATGTTTAAAATTTTAAGAGTATTAATTAAAAAAACTTTATTATGCTAACTTGGAAAGACGTTATAAATTTTTCAGTAAATGGAAATCCTACACCTGATAAACGTGTAAATAAACCAGATGCATATTGGCAAGCTCAATTAACTCCTGAACAATTTAGGATTACTAGACAAAAAGGAACAGAGCGTCCACATAGTGGATCACTTTGTAGTACATATGATTCAGGAAAATATAATTGTGTTTGTTGTAATACACTATTATTTGATTCTATAATAAAATTTGATTCGAGTTCGGGTTGGCCAAGTTTTACTCAACCAATAAAACTAAACGCAATTAAGTATGAAAAAGATTCTTCAAATGGAATGATAAGAGTTGAAGTTTTATGCAATACTTGTGATGCACATTTAGGGCATGTTTTTCCAGATGGACCAGAACCCAGTGGATTAAGGTATTGTGTAAATTCAGAATCCATTCAATTAAAAAGAGAAGATTATGACTAATAATATGAAACAAGCCACTTTTGGAGGAGGCTGTTTTTGGTGTACCGAAGCTGTTTTTCAAGAAATAAAAGGAGTTAAAAAAGTAGTTTCGGGTTATTCTGGTGGAACTGTTCCAGGAAAACCTACTTATAGAGAAATATGTTCTGGATTAACAGGACATGCTGAAGTAATTCAGATTACTTTTGATGCAAATATTATTTCTTATAAAGATCTTTTAATTATTTTCATGACAACACACGACCCAACTACACTAAATCGTCAAGGAGCAGATATTGGGACTCAATATAGATCTATAATTTTTTACCATAATTTAGAGCAGAAAGAAATTGCTAACAAAGTTCTTTTAGAAATAGCGCTTTATTTTGAGGATACTATTGTAACAGAGGTAATTAAATTTAAAATTTTTTATGAAGCTGAAAAAGAACATCAAAATTATTACAAGAATAATCAAAAACAAGGTTATTGCAGTTTTGTAATTTTGCCAAAATTAGCAAAGCTTAGAAAACTTTATGCTGATAAATTGAAAGCTTACTAATTAAGGTCGAAAGTGTAAATGTTTCCCCCAACAAAACCAATTCGTTCGTCGGTTATATATAGAGTATGATTATTTTTAAAACAAACACCTTCTTTTTGAGTAAGATGATTAAATTCTAAAGATTTAATATCACCTTTAAAAAAATTATCTTTTGTAAAGTTAGATAACTTCCATAACTTATCTTTTACAAGTAGAATTATGGTTTTGCCATCGTCACTAATATCTGCAGATGTAATTTTGTTTTTGTTATTATCCAGTTGAAATTCTGCAACGAGTTTTGCTTCGTGTTCTCCAATTTTATTTGGGACTTTAAACATTCTCCCTTTCTTATTCTCTTTATTAAAAATGTAAAAATGTTGGTTAAAAACAAAAAATGCTTCAAAATTTTCTTGTTTCAATTTAGCTGGAAGGGTGAATGTTATTTTTTCTGCAGTTACATTAAGTGAATCTTTATTAGGCTTTTTTACTTTATAGATAATATATAAAACTCGGTCTTTTTTGTTATTTCCAAAATCACCAATATAGATATTACCTAAAGAGTCGCTTGTTAAGTCTTCCCAATCAATATTTATCGCATCTGTTATATAAAGTTCTCTAATAACTTCACCTTTTTCATTTAAACCAAAAAGAGTGTTTTGATTTCTAGAATCTTCAATAACCCAAATCAAATTTGAAAAAGGTGTTTTCTCAGCAGCAGAAACTTCTTTTAATGAAACAGGGAAACTAGAAATTTTATTTAAATTATCAGACTTACAGGACGTTAATAATATACTTAGCACTAATAAACTAATAGTAAATAGCTTTATATTTATGTTTAAATAAGGCATATTTCAAAACTAATTATAAAAAATATACAAACCCAAAAATGAATTTAATAGTTTTGATAAATTAAAGAATTGAACTCTATTTTATGACATCAGTAAATGATTTACTTGACCTTTTAGTTTTAGAAAAGATAAAAGAAACTGAATTTAATGGCATTAGTAAAACAGTTGGAAGTCCAAATGTGTTTGGAGGACAAGTTTTAGCTCAAGCTATTAATGCCGCTTGCAGAACCATTACAAATGGAAGAGTTCTGCACTCAATGCATTCTTATTTTCTAGAAGCTGGAAATCTAGATTTGCCTATAACATACAATGTAAATATTGTTAGAGATGGTGGAAGTTTTTCAGTACGAAGAGTTACTGCACATCAAAAAGAAACTACTATTTTTATATTATCAGCTTCTTTTCATAAAAGCGAAACTGGATATAATCACCAGATGAAAATAAATGAGGATGTTAAACAACCTGAAGAGCTTTTAAGTTGGTCAGACATGTATAATCAATTTGGAGATTTTTTGCCTAAGCATGTTAAATCTTTTTTAGAGATAGACCGTCCTGTAGAATTCAAGCCAACTGAATTTGTAAATCCTTTAGATAGAAAAGATTTGCCTCCTTATAGTGATGTTTGGTTTAAAGTAAAAGGAGACGTAAGTGAACTTGATTTAGCTACAAAGCAACAAATTTTAACCTATATCTCAGATTATAACATTTTAGTTTCTGCTTTAAATCCTCATGCAAGTGTGGCACATTGGGGAAACACTCAAACGGCAAGTTTAGATCATTCTATGTGGTATTTTAGAGATTTTGTACTTGATGATTGGTTGTTGTTTTCAATGGAATCTCCAAATGCTTCAAATGCTAGAGGTTTTGCAAGAGGAAATATTTATACAAGGGAAGGAATATTAGTTGCTTCAGTAGCACAAGAAGGGTTAATGAGACCAAAAAATTAATGAGAACATGTTTAAAAATAGGACACAGAGGAGCAAAAGGATATGTTGCAGAAAACACCATTGAATCTGTTCAAAAAGCACTTGATTTTGGTGTAGATGGTATTGAAATAGATGTTCATGTTTGTGCTTCTGGAGAATTGATGGTATTTCACGATTTCACTATAGATAGAATGACCAATGGAACAGGTGAAATTGGAAAACTATCACTTTCAGAGTTAAAACAATTAAAAGTAAATGGTCAATTTATTATTCCAACTCTAGAAGAAGTTTTAAATGTTATTGATAAAAAATGCTTTTTAAATATTGAATTAAAAGGTAGAAATACGGCTCTAAAAGCTTGTGAAGTTGTCCAGAAATATATTGCTGAAAAAGATTGGAGTTATACAGATTTTATTGTGTCTAGTTTTCAGCATCACGAATTGGAAGCGACCTTTAAAATAGATAAAAATATACCCTTAGGAGTTCTAACTAAAGCCAATGTCGATGAAGCTATTGAGTTTGCCGAAACCATAAAAGCTGTTGCCATTAATCCTAACTTCGCCCTATTGACTACAGAAAACGTCAAGAGAGCACAATCAAAAGGCTATAAAATCAATACTTGGACAGTGAATGATGTTAAAACTATTCAACGCATGAAAACTTATGGAGTTGATGGAATTATCTCTGATGTGCCAGATAGATTATGAATAAAAAAGACATCATCATTGTTGGAGGAGGAGCAGCTGGATTTTTTGCAGCCATTAATATTGCAGAACGAAACCCAAACCTGAAAGTTGCCATTCTGGAGCGAGGGAAAGAAGGTTTACAGAAGGTGAGAATTTCTGGTGGTGGACGCTGTAATGTTACACATGCTGAATTTATTCCATCAGAATTAGTGTTGAATTATCCTCGAGGTGAAAAAGAGCTACTTGGACCTTTTCATCAATTTATGACAGGAGATACTATTAAATGGTTTGAAAAAAGAGGTGTAGAACTCAAAATTGAAGATGATGGCAGGATGTTTCCAGTAAGTGATTCTTCAAAAACTATTATCGATTGTTTTTTAAATGAAGCACAAAAGCATAAGGTTGAGGTGCTGTATAACCAAGTGGTAACACATTTGTCACCTCAAGCAGAGTCGAATGGTTTTCAAATAACGACTAAATCTGATGAATTTACTTGTGAAAAGTTAGTAATTGCAACAGGAAGCAATCCTAAAATTTGGAAGCTACTTGAAAATTTAGGTCATACCATTTCACAGCCAGTTCCATCACTTTTTACATTTGATATTAAGGATGAAAGAATCAAAGATATTCCTGGAGTTGTAGCCTTAAACGTTGAGGTTAGGGTTTTAGAAACCAATTTGTGGAGTGAAGGGCCACTTTTGATAACTCATGTTGGAATGAGTGCACCTTCCATATTAAAACTGTCTGCTTTTGGTGCTTTAGAACTCGCAAAACGTGATTATAAGTTTGAAATTGAAATCAATTTTATTAAACAGTCGTTTGAAGATTGTTTGGAAATTTTAAAAGAACTCAAACAGGAATTAGGAAAGAAAACAGTTTATAAATCTACACAATTTGAGTTACCAAAACGACTTTGGCATAAACTGGTTTTGGCTTCAGATTTGGATATTGAAAAACGTTGGGCAGATTTAAATAAACAGCAACTGGAAAATTTATCATCCCAATTAACACAGGCCGTTTTTAAGGTGGATGGTAAAAGTGCCTTTAAAGAAGAGTTTGTCACTGCTGGAGGTATCGATTTAAAAGAAATCAATTTTAAAACCTTTGAAAGCAAGTTGCATAACAATTTGTATTTTGCTGGAGAAGTCATTAATGTGGATGCAGTAACAGGAGGATTTAATTTTCAAAATGCCTGGACAGGAGCTTACATTGTGGCCAAATCAATTAGCGAATGATTACATATATTGCACTTTTAAAAGGCATTAATGTTGGAGGTCATAAGAAAGTACCAATGGCAGAACTGCGTGATTTGCTCGGTAAATCTGGTTTTGAAAAAGTGCAAACCTATATTCAAAGTGGCAATGTAATTCTCCAATCTTCAGAAAAGAATAGGTTAAAGATAGAAGCATCTGTCAAAAGTGCCATAGTAGATTATTTCGGTTTTGAGGTATCCGTACTCGTATTAACTAGAAAAGATTTAAAACGAATTGTTGATAATTCACCTTTTAATGTAGAAAAAAAGAAGGCTAGTTATTTTATGATGCTACACGATATTCCTGACGATGATTTGGTAAAAATTGCATCAGAAAAAATATATGAAAATGAAGCATATAAAATTATAGAAGATTGTATTTATTATTATAGCGCAAAAGGATTTGCAAAGACCAAATTCAATGCGAATTTTTTTGAGCGAAAATTAAAAACATTTGTAACAGCAAGAAATTATAACACCATGGTAAAATTATTAGCAATGTCTTTAGCTATTGAAAAAGGTCAATAGATATTTCATATTTTTGCAAAATATAAATTAACAAATTAAAAATCTGTCTTTAGACAGTTTTTGTCAACTGATTGAATTTAAAAATGACAGAACAAGATTTTATTCCTGAAAAATATTCTAATTTAATAGAAAGCGGAAGTGTCACTTGGGAATCGCCAAGTAATATAGCTTTAGTAAAATATTGGGGAAAAAAGAAACATCAAATTCCTGAAAACCCTTCAATCAGTTTTACGTTAAATGAATGTAAAACGATAACAACATTAACGTATTCCAAAAAAGAAAGCAATGATTATTTTTCCTTTGAGGTATTTCTTGAGGGAAAAAAGAAAGACGATTTCAAACCAAAAATTCAAACTTTTTTTGAACGTGTAGAACCGTATTTGCCTTTTTTAAGAGATTATCATTTTAAAATTGAAACAAAAAACACCTTTCCACATAGTTCAGGAATTGCATCATCTGCATCAGGAATGAGCGCTTTGGCTTTATGTTTAATGAGTGTTGAAAAACTATATAACACAGGAAATACTGAAGAATTTTCCAATCAAAAAGCATCTTTTTTAGCACGATTAGGTTCGGGTTCTGCATGCAGAAGTATCGAAGGCGATTTAATTGTTTGGGGAAAAACGGATTCAATTGAAAACAGTTCAGATTTATTTGGAGTAAAATACCCATATAAAGTCCATGAAAATTTTAAAAACTATCAGGATACTATTCTTTTAGTTGATAAAGGCGAAAAACAAGTAAGCAGTACAGTTGGTCATAATTTAATGCACAACCATCCTTTTGCTGAACAACGCTTTGCTCAAGCACATAATAATTTAAATACCTTAAAACCAATTCTTGAAACTGGAGATTTAAAGAATTTCATAGCTTTGGTTGAAAGTGAAGCTTTGACATTACATGCTATGATGATGACTAGTATGCCTTATTTTATTTTAATGAAACCTAATACACTTGAAATAATAAATAAAATATGGCGTTTTAGACAAGAGACAGGTTTGCATATTAGTTTCACTCTAGATGCAGGAGCTAATGTGCATGTGTTATATCCAAAAAAAGAAACAAGACAAATTTTAGAATTCATTAAGAATGAATTAGTTGTATATTGTCAAAACGAACAATATATTTGTGATCAAATTGGTTTTGGCGCAAACCAGATAAATGAATAATACGTATATTTGATACGTAAATTGCTCTAAATACATGAAAGGACCACTGTTTTACTCAAAAATATTACTCTTTGGAGAGTACGGAATCATAAAAGATTCTAAAGGTTTATCTATACCTTATAATTTTTATAATGGTGCCTTAAAAATGGCAGATAATTCATCTGAAACTGTCTTAAAATCTAATGAAAGCTTAAAGTGTTTTGTAGCTTATTTAAAAGGCTTAGACGCTAATTTAGTGACTTTTGATATTGAAAAATTACAACAAGATGTCGATGCAGGAATGTATTTCGATTCTTCAATTCCTCAAGGTTATGGAGTTGGAAGTAGTGGAGCTTTAGTAGCTGCTATTTATGACAAATATGCTTTTGATAAGATAACTGTTTTAGAGAATTTAACTAGAGAGAAGTTATTGACACTAAAAGCCATTTTCTCTGAAATGGAATCTTTTTTCCATGGAAAATCGTCAGGTCTTGACCCATTAAATAGTTATTTAAGTATTCCAATTCTTATTAATTCCAAAGATAATATTGAAGCTACAGGAATTCCTTCGCAAAACACAGATGGTAAAAATGCTGTATTTTTATTAGATAGTGGAATTATTGGAGAAACAGCTCCAATGGTTCATATTTTTATGGAAAATATGAAACAGGAAGGGTTTAGAAAAATGCTTAAAACCCAATTTATTAAACATACAGATGCTTGTGTGGACGACTTTCTAAAAGGAGATATTAAATCTTTATTCGGAAACACAAAAAAACTTTCTAAAGTGGTTTTAAATCACTTCAAACCTATGATTCCTCAACAATTTCATGAACTTTGGAAAAAAGGAATTGAAACAAATGAATATTATCTGAAACTTTGTGGTTCTGGTGGTGGAGGTTACATCCTTGGCTTTACTGAAGATATAGATAAAGCAAAACAATCTCTTAAAGATTACAAATTAGAAGTTGTTTATAACTTCTAAATTTTTCAAAGATGCTTTCGCATAAACACAAACTCATTTTACTAAAGTTCTTTAGTATGTTTTCTGTGGTTCGTGGTTATAATATTTTAATTATTGTTATAGCTCAATATTTAGCTTCCATTTACATTTTAGCACACAATAAATCTTTAAAAGAGGTAGTTTTAGATCTCAATTTATTCATGTTAGTAATGGCATCTTCTGCAGTTATTGCTGGAGGTTATATTATCAATAATTTCTATGATTCTGAAAAAGATTTAATTAATCGTCCTCAAAAATCAATGTTGGATAGATTAGTCAGCCAAAACACCAAACTGTCTTTTTATTTCGTTTTAAATTTTATTGCTGTTGTTTTGTCAAGCTACGTGTCTTTTAGGGCTGTTATTTTCTTCTCTATTTATATTTTTGCCATTTGGTTTTATTCACATAAATTAAAAAAATTACCATTTATTGGCAATCTAACTTCGGACATTTTAACTATCACACCATTTTTCATTGTTTTTATTTATTATAAAAATTTTGAAACTGTCGTTTTTGTTCATGCCATGTTTTTATTTTTAATTATTTCGATGCGAGAATTAACTAAAGACTTAGAAAACATGAAAGGCGATTTGGCACAAAATTATTTGACCATTCCTATTGTATATGGTGAAAATGTATCTAAGATAATGCTAACCGTTTTAATTCTATTAACGCTTATTCCAATCTACTTATTGGTAAATTATTTTAATGTTGGGTATATGAGCTATTATTTTTATTTTAGTTTATTACTCTTAATTTTATTCCTTGTTTTGTTGTGGAAATCTAAATCAAAAACTCATTATCTTATTTTACATAATATATTAAAACTTATAATTGTTGCAGGAGTATTTAGTTTATCTCTTATAGATGTAGATTTACTTTTAAATAGAATTTAAGATTTATTATTATGTTGCATGATTGCAAAGGGTCTTTCTGTATCTTTGCACAAAATTAGTATTCATGAGCAGACATCAAGGTAGCAGTAATAAAGGTAAATCTTCAGGAAGAGGACAACAAAAGGGAGGAGCAAACCAATCATCTGCTCGTGGTGGAAACACATCTCATAACAAAAGTTATTCTAGAGGAAATTCACCTATAAAAAAACAAAAATCTCCTACTTCTAAACCTCAAACTGAGAAAAAAGAGCCAGTAAAAAAGTCGGATCCAGATGAGATAAGATTAAACAAGTATATTGCTAATTCTGGTATTTGTTCTCGCAGAGAAGCAGATGCACACATTGCTATTGGCTTAGTAACTGTTAATGGTAAAACAGTAACAGAAATGGGTTACAAAGTGAAATTAGAAGATGAGGTTCGATACGATGGTAGACGCATAAACCCAGAAAAGAAAGCATATGTATTACTTAATAAGCCAAAAGGTTTTGCTACAACTACTGCTGAAGGGAAAGGCAGAACGGTTATGGATTTGGTTGCTAATGCAACGAGTTCTCGTGTTAAACCAATTGGACGTTTAGGAAGAAATTCTAAAGGACTTTTGTTATTTACTAATGATGAAACTATTGTTAAAAAATTCACTAATTCTAAAAATGGTGTTGCTCGGTTATTTCAAATTGAATTAGATAAGAATTTAAAGATTGAAGATCTTAAAAAAATTAGAGAAGGATTTAAAGTAGATGGGAAACTAATAGCAGTTGAAGAAATTAGCTATATAGATGGAGCCTCTAAGAAAGAAATTGGTCTTAAAATTAAGAACACAGGAAATACCATTATAAGAACTATTTTCGATGAGTTGAAATATGATATTATAAGCTTGGATTGTGTGGCTATAGGACATCTTACAAAAAAAGATATTCCTCGTGGACATTGGAAACATCTTACAGAGCAGGAAGTGAATACTTTGAAGATGTTGTAGTTTCAATTAATTCTTGACCTTTACTGTATATGTGGAAATTAAATCATCCCCAAAATATAGATGCACATCATAAAAACCAATTGAATTAAACTGGTAATCTATAGTTAAAGATAAGTCTTCAATTAAAGTATTAGTAGGGTTGGTTTTTTTAATATGATGGCCATTATCAATTAAAAAACTAATATCTTTTTGTTCAATAGGTTTTTGAAGAACAAATTCAAAGGTTACCTTATCATGTTTAGTAATTGAATGATGCATCTTTTTTGGAGCAGTGTGAGCTAATAAGTATTTATAAGCTTTACCATAAATTATAGGTGATTCTAAAAAAGTTTCAAATGTATTTGTGTTACCTTCAAGAAAAATCCATTTATTTTCAACTAGAAAGTGATTTACCGCAAATAATTCAGGTTCAGATAAAAAGAATCCATCGTTATATTGAAAAGTAAACTCTAATGTCTCAGCATTTTGGAAACCACTTGCCCATGTTGGATCACATAAATACCACTTTCCATTTAACTCAACAGCATTCCATGAATGGTTTGGAGATTTTAATTTTTCAATATTTGTAGTACTCGTTCTGCCATAACCATGAACAATCTCACATTTTATATTGGCTAAATCAGAGAGTTTTTTTACTAAATAAGCATAACCAGTACAAATTGTTTTTTTTTCCTCTAATAGCTTATGGAATATTATTTTATTAAATCGAGTATTCCAAGCGTTAAGTTTTAGACTGTCATTATAAAATTTATTTCTTTTTCGTTCATTCTTTAAATACAAATTATAATCATTCGAAATATTAGTGCAAACCCACATATAAATAGCTCTAAAGCGTTCAACTTCTGTAGGTAATCCAGAAGTTAGTTTATAAACTAGTTTTGGTAACTTATTTAGTTTTTCATCCTTGCATGCTAATGCATTACTATCAGCTTTGCTAAAATCAATATGACTGAAATCAGATTGTTGAGCAAAAGTCTGGCATACAAAAATGAATGCTATTATATACCAGAGGTTTTTCATCTGGAGAATTTAGACTATTTTTTGCGTTTGGATTTATAAGGCTTATCTACTTCTAGAGCACCTGCCATTTCAACTATTTCAGTTCCCATTGAAATTTCTAGAAAACTACTTTTTTCATCAATTGTTCTTTCTATCGTGTTAAATCCTAAATGTGTAAAAATTAAAACATCGTTCTTTTTTAATTCCTTTGGAAATGTAAATGTCCCATCTTTATCAGAAAATGTTCCTACATTGGCACCTTTTAAAGTAATATTAGCCTCTAGAGGTTGGCCAAATTCATCAGTCACTATACCTTTAACAGTTATATCTGTTTGTGCGTTGATAGGAACTGAAGCTAGTAAGGTAAAGATAAAAATACCAATCAAGCCCATAGCTTTTTTTAGTTTTAAGCTATTTCTGTTTTGCGTTAATGTCATGTGCGTTTTCATAATATTATAGTTTTATTAATTTTTCTTTTACAATTTACCATGATTGTTTATTGGAATAAACGCTTCATAAAAAGTTAAGTTATTAATTCTATTTAAGATAGTGAAAAATCTTTAAAAAAAATCAAAAAAGTTTTGTGTGTCAAAAAATAAATTACATTTGCAGCGCTTTTTGAAACTTATTACACAAAGACAAAACTTTTAGCTGAACACATTGAACCATGTTTTTATGTTCGGGCTTTTGAAAATTAGGAAGTCATACTCAAAAGCTGCTTACAGATTAAGCTACCGAATTTTAAAGCTAATTTCCGTTATACCAATTTATGCTAGTCAGCATAACTATGGCTTTGTCCCTACAACACAAAGTCAGATACAAATTTGATTTGTACTCATTATTGTTTACTTTTAAACTTTTAGTTCCAAAAAATTAGAATAATTACATTTTTAAAAACATAGAATGAATACAAAATATATTGATTTAATCAATCAAACTTTTTATTTCCCACAAGAAGAATTTAAACTTGAAGACAGACATCTTCAATTCCACGATATAGATTTAATGGGTTTAGTAGAAGAATATGGCACTCCATTAAAATTCACATATTTACCACAAATTTCAAATAATATAGGTCGTGCAAAACAATGGTTTGCAAAAGCTATTAAAAAACATAAATATAAAGGTAAATACCATTATTGTTATTGTACAAAAAGTTCACATTTTAAGCATGTTTTAAACGAAGCTTTAAAAAACGATATTCACATAGAAACCTCTTCTGCATTCGATATTGATATTGTTGAAAACCTAAAGGCAGAAGGTAAAATTACAAATAAAACTTATGTGATTAGCAATGGTTTTAAACGTGCTCAATATGTTACTAATATTGCCAGACTAATTAATAATGGACAAAAGAATTGCATCCCAATTATTGATAATTACGAAGAAATAGACCTGCTTTCACAAGAAATAAAAGGAAAATTTAATATTGGAATTCGAATAGCATCAGAAGAAGAACCAAAATTTGAGTTCTACACCTCTCGTTTAGGTATTGGTTACAAAAACATTGTGCCTTTTTATAAAAATCAAATCAAGGATAATAAAAAAGTGAAACTTAAAATGTTGCACTTTTTTATAAATACTGGAATTCGTGACAATGCCTATTACTGGAACGAACTTTCTAAATGTTTAAAGGTTTACACAAGTTTAAAACAAATTTGTCCATCTTTAGACAGTTTAAATATTGGAGGAGGATTTCCTATTAAAAACTCTTTGGCATTTGATTTTGATTACGAATATATGGTTGATGAAATTATCAATCAAATAAAATTATTTTGCGAACAAGAAGAAGTGCCTGTACCGAATATATTCACAGAATTTGGTAGTTTTACAGTAGGAGAAAGTGGAGGAGCTATTTATGAAGTGCTTTACCAAAAACAACAAAACGATCGTGAAAAATGGAACATGATTAATTCATCTTTCATTACAACCTTACCAGATACATGGGCTATTAATAAACGTTTTATTATGCTGCCTATTAATAGATGGAACGATAGTTACGAACGAGTTTTGTTAGGAGGTTTAACTTGCGATAGCGACGATTATTACAATAGCGAACAGCATATGAATGCTATTTATCTGCCAAAATATAATAAAGAAAAACCATTGTATCTTGGGTTCTTTAATACAGGAGCCTATCAAGAAACCATAGGTGGATTTGGAGGACTTCAACACTGTTTAATTCCTTCGCCGAAACATATATTAATAGACAAAGATGACGATGGAAACATCTCAACAAAATTATTTAGTGAACAACAAAAAAGTGAAGACTTACTTAAAATTTTAGGTTACCATGGATAATAAAACGTATGCTGGAATAGCAGAAGAATATTCAAAATTAGACAGTTCAAAAATAGTATTAATACCTGTGCCTTATGATGGGACTAGTACTTGGCAAAAAGGAGCAGATAAAGGTCCAGAAGCCTTTTTAAATGCTTCTGAAAACATGGAGCTTTATGATATAGAAACAGGAACAGAAGTATATCAACAAGGAGTTTTCTTAGCTGATGCTGTTACTGAAAATTCTTCGCCAGAAGCTATGGTTGAAGCTGTTCATCAAATAACCAAAAAGTATATTAAAAGAAATAAATTTGTAACCGCTTTTGGTGGTGAGCATTCTATTTCTATTGGAACCATAAGAGCTTTTAATGAATGTTTCGACAATCTAACTGTTGTACAATTAGATGCACATGCAGATTTAAGAAAAGAATATCATGGTTCAAAATGTAATCATGCTTGTGCTTTATATGAAGCGAGTCAAACTACAAACTTAATTCAAATAGGTATTCGTTCTATGGACGTGATGGAAACTACGGTTATGGATACAGATAAAACGTATTTTGCTCATGAAATGGCTGAAGATGATACTTGGGTAGATAGTGCTATTGACCAAATGACAGACAATGTGTTTATTACCATAGATTTGGATGCTTTCGATCCTTCTATCATGCCAAGTACAGGAACTCCAGAACCAGGAGGCTTGTTATGGTACGAAACTATGGATTTTTTAAAGCAGGTATTTGCAGAAAAAAACGTGGTTGGTTTTGATATTGTGGAGTTATGTCCAAACAAAATAGATAAGTCTTCAGATTTCTTAGCAGCAAAATTGTATTATAAAATGTTGAGCTATAAATTTCAAAATGAAAGTGTGGACGATGAGTATGACAACTCTTTTGATAATTCATACGTAAATAAAAATAATAATTCAAAATTCAATGAAGACGATGAGTACTAAAGGAGCGATTTCAAATTTTATAGAAAAATATTATTTACACTTTAATGCAGCTGCTTTAGTAGATGCAGCTAAAGGATATGAAGACCAATTAAATTCTGGTGCTAAAATGCTAGTGTCTCTAGCAGGAGCTATGAGTACTGCCGAATTAGGTAAAATATTTGCTGAAATGATTCGTAAAGATAAAGTGCAAATAATCTCTTGTACAGGAGCAAACTTAGAAGAAGATATTATGAATTTGGTGGCTCATTCTCATTACGAAAGAGTACCAAATTATAGAGATCTAACACCTCAAGAAGAGTGGGATTTATTGGAAAGAGGACTTAATAGAGTAACAGATACTTGTATTCCTGAAGAAGAAGCTTTTAGACGTTTGCAAAAACATATCGTGAAAATCTGGAAAGATGCCGAAGCAAACGGAGAACGCTATTTTCCACACGAATTTATGTATAAATTATTGCTTTCTGGAGTTTTAGAAGAGTATTACGAAATTGATATAAAAGACTCTTGGATGTATGCAGCTGCAGAGAAAAATTTACCAATTATTTGTCCAGGATGGGAAGATAGTACTATGGGTAATATTTTTGCTAGCTATGTGCTTAAAGGAGAGTTAAAAGCAAGTACCATGAAATCTGGAATTGAATACATGACATTCTTAGCAGATTGGTACACTAATAATTCTGAGAAAGGGATTGGTTTCTTTCAAATAGGAGGAGGAATTGCTGGCGATTTCCCAATTTGTGTAGTCCCTATGTTGTATCAAGACATGGAACGTACAGACACACCTTTCTGGAGTTATTTCTGCCAAATTAGCGATTCTACAACCAGTTATGGATCTTACTCTGGAGCTGTTCCAAACGAAAAAATAACTTGGGGAAAATTAGATATTAACACGCCAAAGTTTATCATTGAAAGTGACGCAACCATCGTTGCACCATTAATATTTGCTTATTTATTAGACATGTAACCTATAAAAAATGAAACGAGTAATAGTAGATTATCAAAAACTAAACGAAGATATATTAGATCTTCTAGTTGAAAAATTCCCTGATGGTTATGATGATGAAGATATCATTTCCTTCAGAAATATTAAAAATGAAATTGTTGAAGCCGTAGAAGTAAGAACAGAAGACACCATTTACCTAGTTAAAGTTGGTGTTAGATTAGTTCAAGCTATGGAAGATTATTCAGATGATGATAATGATACTGACGATGATGATGTTGTTGGAGATGAGGAAGTTGTAAAAGATCTGGAATTTGATGATGCAGACGACGATGTGGACGATGTAGATGATGTTGAAGACGTAGTAGATGTAGATGATGATGAAGATTAATGTAATGAAGTGATGAGAGAAGCTGAATTTTTATCTTATAAAGATGGTTACTTTACCTTCTTATTTGAAAATGGAGAAGAACTAGTTTTCGATGAAGTTCATCCTAGAGTTTTAAAACAATTCGATTTAAAGAACGATAAAAGTTTAATTAACAAGTCTTTTAAAATAACTTTTATTGAAGTTTATGAAGATAATGACGAAGATTTCGTAATTTACAGAGTAGAAAGTTTAAAACCACTCTAATCTGTAAATTTATGAATACGTCTTTTCACATGTCAATACCATGTTTAAGTGTAAAAGAAACAAAAAATTTTTACACTAACAGTATTGGCGCAACTTCAGGCAGACATGCCCAAAATTGGGTTGATATAAATTTATTTGGTCACCAACTAACATTTATAAAAGCCGAAAAATTTAACTTTAATAGTCCAAATTATGTTTTCGAAGGTAAAATTTTACCCTCGTTTCATTTTGGAATTATAGTAGACGAAAAAACTTGGCAAGACATCTATTCTAAATTAAATAAACAAAATTTAGAAATTGTTGAGAAAACCACGTTTTTAAGTAACAAAGCAGGAGAGCATGCTTCTTTTTTTATAAAAGATCCAAACGATTATATGTTGGAATTTAAATGCTTTAAAGATTCTAAAAACATATTTAAATCCTAATTACACAGTTGTTGCTTATCAAGTAGCAAACACTATCCAAATTAAAATAAGTAAGCAGCAATTGTCATGGCAATTGCTGTTTCAAGATAGTGATGAACTTTTTTATAAAAGAGCTCAAGACAAATTCATTTACATTTTTCATTACGGGACTGGTTTGTTTTTTTAACATGACGTCTACCGAAATTGAAAAAGCTTTACAAGACATAAAGCCATTTTGTGATACTTTTTTAGTTAAGCCCAATCAGAACAAATGCCTATTTACATTGAGCCTGATTCAATTTGATCATGTTATTTTGCCTGAATTAAATCACGAGATGATTCGTTGGTAATGTTAAACACTTCCCAATCTGTCACTCTTAATAGCTATTCTGAAATTACCGAAGAACTATTAATTGAACCAACAAACACACCAAATACCTTGAAAATAAAGGAAAACTAGATATTTCTGGAAACAAATTGAAACGATTTATTGGAAAGATATTAAACATAAAAAATCGTATTTTAGAAAACCTATATATTTTTGATTCTCCTGTCATTACTTGGGAAAATGAGCAGCTTAACAAGTTGAATACAGATTTAAAACAAACGTTCGATTTAAATGATAGGTATATATAAATTCATGACAGAATTGAGATTATTAAAGAAAATTTGGAGCTCTTTAAAGACATTATGGACCACAAAGAAAGCAGTAGGCTGGAATGGGTTATAATAATCCTTATAGTTATAGAAGTGGTAGATATGTTTATTGCCAAATTACTTTTATAAGTAAAAATTAGCTATCTTCATTAGAATTTAATTCTATAGTTATGAATACAAAAGCCATAATTGCAATCATCCTTATCTTGTTAATTGTAACTTTTACCATGCAAAATACCGAAGTGGTAACCATCAAGCTACTGACATTCGATATCTCCATGTCCTTAGTTCTGGTTATTCTTGGTTGTTTTTTATTGGGTTTGCTCTCTGGTGTTTTGTTGTCTTATAGAAAACGAAGCAAAAACAAGATTGAAAAAGTTTAAAGTACTTTTTTTAAATCCTCGTAATACTGCTTGGTAATATGTAATCCGTTGTGTCCAGCATCTGTAATGGGAAAAAGTTTTATATTACTTGGTTGCAAAGCTTCAAGTTTTTTAGCATTGGTATCTGGATGAATTAAAAAATCTCGAGTGCCATAGAATATTTTTATTGGACATCTTACTTGCTTTACAAATTGATACGAAGGAATATCGTATTTAATAATAAATTCTGGAATTGGAGGTGCAATTTCTTCAGAAATTAAAGTCTTCCAAGAATAGTAAGGAGCATTTAAAATAAGCATTTTCGGATTGTTTTTTGAAGCTAAATAACTGGCTAATCCAGATCCTAAAGAAAAGCCAAGTACCACAATTTCTGATTCTTTATAACGGGTTTTTGTGAAATTGTAAACCTTTTGCATGTCGCTAAACAGATCTTCAGGGTTACAGTATTCACTATCGCTTTTTCCATATCCTCTATAATCTACAAACAAAATATCGTAATTATTTTCTAAATATAAAGGCGCTCTTTTTCCCCAATCATGAATGGCTCCAGCATTACCATGTAAATATAAAATAACACCTTTAGAATTTTCTGCTTTAAATAAAACAGCATTCAAATTTATGTTATTAGCAACCGGAATATTTAACTCTTCAAAAGTCTCTTTGAACTCAAACTGATAATCTTTTGCTAATATTTTGGGGTTGAAAAAGAAACGCTCTTGTTTAAAATAAACAAAAACTAACGAAAGCAAATACAATGCAAAAAGCGTTGCAATAATTCTGGCAATACGTCTAAAGATTTTCGGATAATTTAGATTCAACAGATTTCTTACTTAAAATATCGTACAAAAATACAGCATAAACTATTATATATTCCAAACCAATAACCCATAAATTTTCTGTATTGTTGGAATTAGTATAAGCTAAGTAGCTTAAAATTATAACCAAACTCCAAACCAATGGAAATTTGTATTTAGTAAATACGGATAAAATTAAAAGAGTTGCCAAATACCAAGGATGCACTGTTGTGGCTGTAAAATAATAAAAGGATAAAGCCAGTAACATGGCAGAAATGAGCTGAACCATGGAAGTGTTCTTTCTCAATAAAGCCAAACCAATAACGAATAATATAACAAAAATTGCCATATATTTTCCTATAATGGCTATCTGATTATAACCTGTATACACATAGCCAATTTCCCTAGCAACATAATAGAGGCTGGCATTAAACTCAAAGTTTTGAAACCATAAACCAACGGTTTCAGCATAATTTATAATAAATTGTTGAGAGTAAAAAGGAATAAAAAGCAGTGCAACAACCAACCCGACAATAACATAAAATCCTATTAATTTTGCCATGCTTAGCGTAGTAGAAGCATCTTTTTTATTGTGTAAAAACCACTGCCAAAATAATGGTAAAAATAATAAAGGGATAAGCTTTACAGAAACAGAACAAGCAAATACAAGCGCAGCAAGCATCCATTTATTACAATACAATAAATACAGACTCCACACCAAAAAGAAAATCATGACACCTTCAAAGTGTAAATTACCAGTAAATTCTATAATTATAAACGGATTCAAGACATACCAAAATATATTATAACTAGGTAATTTTAATTTTTTTAGTAGTTTTTTGCCAAAGTAAAGTGTTCCAAAATCGGCTGCTATAATAATCAATCGTAGTCCAATAACTGAACTTAAAACACTCTTTCCTGGAAATAGATTAGCAAGAGCAAAACATAACTGATTTAATGGAGGATAATTTGTGTAATGGTTGGCACTCAAACTTCCCATGTCTTCATGTAATTCTTTAGCTTGCCAAATTGGGAAATCATTTATGGATATAAAGAAATCTGGAGTATAAAGATAAGGGTTGAAGCCTTCGAGAATCATTCGTCCATCCCAAATAAAACGATAAAAATCTTGTGAGAGATTTGGAATCGCCAAAATAAAAACTGCTCGAAATAGAAAAGCTAAAACGGTTAAAAACTTGAAGTTGCTTTTATTTATTTGAACTAGTTTATAGAATAAAAAGAACAATGCAACATATAAGGATATAAGCTTTATAGAATCTGCTCTTTGTAAACTATAAGCAAAGCTAAAATAGAATAGCAAGCTTGAAATGACAAAAGCTATAGGGATTTTATGAAGTTTTAAAAAGGAAGGGTTTAAAAGCATCCATCAAATATAAATAAAATAGGCAATTCGTTTAATAAAATACTTTTTTGATGCTATCTTACAAACTGTTTTTTAAAATCCCATTCTATCATGAAAACTTGGAAAAAAATTGGTTTAGTACTCTTATTTATACTCATTGTTTGTTGTATTTGGCTTTACCCAAAATATAAAATGGTAAACTTAACGATGCATCTTTTTGATGAAGATAAAATTGTAACTAATTTTAGATCTTTCGATTCTATTTGGCCAGTTTCTGTCTTGGAAGCACCTTCTAATAAACATATTTATTCAGAAGGAACACCTTTAAATTTACCTGAAAGTTTTCAATTTGAAGGTAAAGATTACAATATTCAAAACTTTATCGAAGATTCATGGACAACTGGATTGCTAGTGATTCAGAATGACAGCATTGTATATGAAAACTATTATTTGGGCAATACAGAATCTACTAGAAATATTTCTTGGTCTATGGCAAAATCTTTCATTTCTGCTTTAACGGGAATTGCTATTGAAGAAGGACATATTAATAGTATTGAAGAATATGTAGAAGTCTATGTGCCAGAATTAAAAGGAACAGCTTATGAAGGAGTTAGAATAAAAGATGTGTTACAAATGTCTACTGGAGTTAAATTTAATGAAGATTATGCCGATTTTTTCAGCGATATCAATCGTTGGGGAAGAGGTTTTGCTATGGGAAATTCTCAAGATAAATTTGCAGCCACTTTAGAACGTGAGGTTGAACCTGGAACTGTTTGTCATTATGTGAGTATTAACACCCATGTTTTGGGTATGATTCTTAAAAGAGCTACAGGAAAAACCATTACAGAATATATGCAAGATAAGTTATACAATCCTTTAGGAATGGAGTATGATGGATATTGGTTGCTTGATGGTACAAATATGGAAATGGTTCTTGGAGGTTTAAATTTAACGTTGAGAGATTATGCAAAAGCTGGCTCTTTATTTTTACATCATGGGTTTTTAAATGGGAAACAAATTGTGTCAGAAGACTGGGTAAAAGCTTCAACAACACCAGATGCTCCACATGTGCAACCAGGAAATGAATTTGGTTATGGGTATCAATGGTGGATTCCTAAAAGCGAACAAGGCGAGTATATGGCTATGGGAGTTTATGGACAGTATATATATATCAATCCAACAACCAAAACGGTTATTGTTAAATTATCTGCCAACCCAAAATATAATGAAAGCTCTTATGTTCCAAGTAGCGATTTTTCAACTTTAGAATTTTTTAGAGCCATTGCTTTACCTTTTCAAGAAAATGAAAAAGATGAAGATTTAATTTCTATTGTTGAATAATAAATAAAAACTTATTAGATAAATATATGATTATAGATGTCCACACACACATTAACAATTACCACGAAGATCGAGTAGCCTCTTTAGAAGATTGTTTAAATCTTCTTACAGAAACCATGATAGAAAACAAAGTAGATTATTCTTTAGTGCTGTCTTCTTATAAGGTGAATGAGCATAGACCTAGTACAAAACAAGTAGTCGAAGCTATTAAAGGCAGAAACAATCTAGGTGTAGTTTCAGGGATAAGCTATCTTAATTATAATCATAGAGATATTAGAGAAATAGGTGAATATCTTGAGAGGGGTTTAATTAAAGGCTTGAAATTTTATCCAGGTTATGAGCCATTTTATCCAAACGATACCAGATTGAAAGTTTGGTATGAAATGGCTATTGAATATGATGTTCCTGTCATGTTTCATTCAGGTGATACGTATGCTCCAACAGGAAAAGTAAAATATTCTCATCCACTTCATATAGACGATTTAGCAGTAGATTATCCCGATTTAAAAATAGTTATTTGTCACGTAGGTAACCCTTGGATTAGAGACTGTATGGAAGTCGTTTATAAAAACCAAAATGTCTATGCTGATATTTCAGGATTGGTTCTTGGCGATTTTTCCGAAAAGTTTGAACGCTTCATGAAAAAAGAAATTGAAGAAATGATTACTTATGCTGGCGATCCGAATTACTTGCTATATGGAACAGATTGGCCTATTTCTAATATGAAATCTTATTTAAAATTTATGGATCAATTAGAACTTTCAGACGACAAGAAAGATAGAATTCTTTGGAAAAATGCTGCAGAGCTATTTAAAATTGATGTTACAAAACTTTAAACTCTAGAAGTTATAGATTTAAAAAATACAAATCCAAACCCCAAAAAAAGCATCAGGTGAAAAGGAAATAACCCAAAATCACCACCTTGATCTCCAACAACAAAAGCAGAATACATTCCAAACGCAAAATAGATGGTTAGCAAACCTTCAAAAAGAACATTTAAGGATATATTATTCTTTAAGTACTTATTGTCTTTAATGGCGTGAATGTTGAATTTTGGTGTTCTAATAAAATCACTTCGTTTTCCTAAATGACCTTCAATAACTGCCATGGAATTATGTAACGAAAATCCCATAGCTATTGAGAAAAAAGTGAAAAACATCATGATGTATTGCACGAAATTCTTTAAACCACTTCCATATATTTTTTTGTACATAAACCAATAACAAACAAAGAATATGAGTGAGCTTATTACAAAGAAACTCATCATATAGAAGTATGGTTTTAAATGCGCATATTCGTTTTTAATATACAACATAGGAATGCTTAAAACAGCCACAATAAGCACATTTAAAAACATGGTAGAATTTAATAAATGCAATAAACCATGAGCTTTTGTTTTTGCTGAAATATTTTTACTTTTAATAACCTTCCAAGCCATTTTTCGAAAGTTTTCTGCACCACCTTTATTCCATCTAAATTGTTGCGATCTCGCTGCACTAATAACTATTGGAAGTTCTGCAGGAGTTTCTACTTCTTCCAGATATTTGAATTCCCAATTTTTTAATTGAGCTCTATAACTTAAATCCAAATCTTCTGTTAACGTGTCTCCTTCCCAATTGCCTGCTTCAATGATGCAGGTTTTTCGCCAAACTCCAGCTGTTCCGTTAAAATTAATAAAATGCCCTTTACTATTTCGACCAACTTGTTCTAGGGTAAAATGTGCATCCAGAGCAAAAGCTTGTATTTTTGTTAAAACAGAAAAATCTCTATTTAAATGACTCCAACGTGTTTGAACCACTCCAAGTTGTTCATTTTTAAAGTATGGGATGGTTTCTTTTAACCAGTTAGATTTTGGAAGGAAATCTGCATCAAATATGGCGATGAATTCTCCATTGGCAGTTTTTAAGCCTTCTTTTAGGGCTCCAGCTTTAAAACCTTTTCTGTTTTTTCTATGAACATGTGAGATGTTTATTCCTTTGTTTTGAAGGGAAGCAATTTGAGTAGCTGTAGTTTCAAAAGATTCATCTGTTGAATCATCTAAAACCTGAATTTCAAATTTATCTTTTGGATAATCTATTTGAGATATGTTATTGAGTAACCGTTCCATAACATACATTTCGTTATATACAGGAAGTTGAATGGTAACGAAGGGTATGTCATCTGGATTTGAGAAATCAAATTTAGGTTCTTTCGACTTGTTTTTTTGTGCTGCAAGATAATTTGAAAGTAAGTTAAGTTGTGCTAATGCATATAGAAATATAAGCAATAAAGCCATGGTGTAAATAACAATGATAAGACTTATCAAATAGATCATTTAAAACTGTATTTAAAAATCCATCCTAAAATTTTAATGCCTGCCATTGTAGCACCTTGTATGGTTCCTGAAACTTTAGAAACACCAATTCTGTTTCTGTAATTCACAGGAATTTCAAAATAAGTCATTTTATGTTTTAAAACTTTCAATTGCATTTCAACAGTCCATCCATAGGTTTTGTCATCCATGTTTAAAGCCAATAATTTATCATATTTAATAGCTCTAAAAGGACCTAAATCGGTAAATTTTGAGTTGAATAAGATTTGCATTAATTGTGTAGCAAGCCAGTTTCCAAAAATTTGTGGTTTGGTCATAGAGCCTTTTTCACGGAGTTGTTTTACACGTGCTCCAATTACAAAATCGATGTTATCTTCAATAATTGGTTGAATAATTTTGGTTAATTCCTCTGGATAATCACTATAATCACCATCTAAAAATACAATTATATCTGGTTTTGTTTCCTGATTTGAAATATAGTCTATGCCTTTTAAACAAGCATAGCCATACCCTTTGTTTGTTTCAGTTAAAACGGTTGCTCCAGCTTTTTTAGCGTTGAATTCAGTATTATCTGAAGAATTGTTATTAATCACAATAATTTCATCAACTACTTTAGGAATATCATTTATTACGTTAGCAATAGAATCAGCTTCATTATAAGCAGGAATGATGACTTTTATGATTGACATTGGGAATTCTTTTCAAAAACAAAAATACAATTTAGTTCTCGTTATTTTCTAATTCCATCTGTTTGTATTCTTCCTGCTGAGCTGGGACAATATGTTCATCAAAATACCATGAAGACCATTTTTCTAAAGATAAAAAGATGCCTAATCCTAAAATAGCTGTAATAATAATCATTAAAATCAAGTTCTTCTTTTTACGTTTTGGTTCTATTGAACACTGATTTTGTTTTTTTCTATATAGATAAATGCCGTAAAGCCCTATGATGATTGCAAAACCTCTTAGAATCCAGGAACCTAATCCAACCGAGCCATCTTCGGCATAAAAGAAATCTGCAAAGGAGATAGCATAAACACCTCCCATGAGTCCAAACATGAATAACACAGCTGGAGCTACACAGCATAAAATTCCAGCTATTCCAGCAGTAGCAGCATATTTAAATGCCCATTTAAAAAAATTTGGTTCTTCTTGTTTTTCCACATTTTCAGAATTCATAGAGATTATTTTGCTGATTTGTCCATAAAAATAAGAAGTCCTTTCAGTTATTGGTGTTAATTTTATTCTAAACTAATCACTAAATCTTCTGAATTTACCATTACTCCAGCTTTTAACACCAATTGTTTTACTGTGGCTGCTTCGTTTGCAGTAATGGTAGTTTCCATTTTCATAGCTTCAATAATAAAAAGTGGCTGATTTTTAGTGACTGTTTCACCTTTCTTAACTAACATCGTTGAAAGCAAGCCTTGTAAAGGAGCGCCTATTTCTTTTGGATTTGATTTGTCTGCTTTTACATGTTCCACTTTATCAACTTTAATAGATTCGTCTTTTATTTGAACCGATCTGCCTTGTCCATTTACCTTAAAATAAACCGTAACCATGCCATCTGTATTAGGTTTTCCAACAGAATCTAATGTGATAAGAAGTGTTTTTCCTTTGTCTAATTCTACAATTATTTCTTCACCTCTTTCCATTCCATAAAAGAAATTTTTGGTAGGTAAATTCATCAGGTTATCATATTTAAGATGCTTATTATAAGAATCTGTAAATACTTTTGGATAGAGTTTATAGGATAAGAAATCCATGATTGTTAAAGGTCTGCTTAAATCTTTTTCAAATATTTTTCTAAAAGCTTTATACTCTTCTTCAAAATCTATTGGTTCTAGATGCGCATTTGGCCTATCTGTATAAGGTTTTTCATCTTTTAAAATCAATTTCTGAAGATCTTTTGGAAAGCCTCCAACAGGTTGGCCTAAATCGCCTTTAAAGAAACTCACCACAGATTGAGGGAAAGAAATAGTATCGCCACGTTCTAAAACATCTTGAACGGTTAGGTTATTGCTTACTAAATATTGAGCCATATCTCCAACTACTTTCGAGCTAGGAGTTACTTTAACAATATCACCAAAAAGTAGATTCACATCTCCATACATTTTAGTTATTTCATGAAATCTGTCTTCCAAACCTAATGCTTGCGCTTGAGGCTTTAAATTTGAATATTGACCTCCAGGAATCTCGTGTTTAAAGACTTCTCCAGAACCTGCTTTTAAACCAGATTCAAAGGGATAATAGTATTCTCTTACAGTTTCCCAATAGTTGGAGTATTCGTTTAAAGAATCGATGTTAAGGTTGCTTTTTCTATCATGGAATTTCAACATTTCCACAACCGAATTAAAGTTTGGTTGTGATGTTAATCCAGATAACCCACCAAGAGCCACATCTACCACATCTACACCAGCGTCAATAGCTTTTAAATAAGTTGCCGATTGAATAGATGAGGTGTCATGTGTGTGTAAATGAATTGGAATATTGATTTCTTGTTTTAAGGCAGAAACCAACTCGAATGCTGCATAAGGCTTTAGTAAGCCAGCCATATCTTTAATGGCTAAAATATGAGCTCCTGCATTTTCTATGTCTTTTGCAAGCGTTGTATAATATTTTAGATTGTATTTGGTGTTTTTAGGATTTAGAATATCACCTGTATAGCAAATAGAACCTTCAGCCAAACCTTGTGTTTTATTTCGAACGTGTTCAATGCAAGGAGCAATAGATTTCATCCAGTTTAAAGAGTCGAAAATTCTGAAAATATCCACGCCATTTTCCCAAGATTGCTCCACAAATTTCTCAATTAAATTGTCTGGATATGCAGTATAACCAACACCATTAGAGCCTCTAATTAGCATTTGAAGCAATATATTTGGCATGGCTTTGCGTAATAACTGCAGGCGTTCCCAAGGGTTTTCCTGTAGAAAACGAAAACAGACATCAAACGTGGCTCCACCCCAAACTTCCATACTAAATATATCTGGATTGTTTTTAGCATAACCTTCAGCTACTTTAAGCATGTCGTACGTTCGCATTCTGGTAGCTAATAAACTTTGATGCGCATCACGCATGGTGGTGTCTGTAAAATGAATTTTCTTTTCAGCTTTTAACCATTGCGAGAATTTGTCTGGGCCTAACTTTGTCAATAAATCTTTGGTTCCTTGTGGATAAGAACCATTAGGAGCATATTTTGGCACAATTGGTTTTACAAAGGTTTTAGTTGGATCCATTTTTTTGACATCTGGATTGCCATTCACAATAACATCTCCTAAATAAGTGACTAGTTTTGTAGCTCTGTTTCGAGGAGCTTTAAAGACAAATAAATCAGGATTTTGCTTGATGAAATTTACTGTGACGTTTCCTTTTCTAAAGGTTTCGTGTTTTAAGATATTATCTAAAAAAGGCATGTTTGTTTTAACACCTCTAATTCTAAATTCTGCTAAAGCACGACGCATTTTTCTACAAGCTCCATCTAAAGTTCTGCTGTTGGCAGTTACTTTTACAAGCATGGAATCGAAGAAAGGAGATACTATTGCTCCTTGGTAAACAGATCCAGCATCTAAACGAATTCCAAAACCTGAAGCACTTCTATAGGTAGTTATTTCTCCATAATCTGGTTTGAAATCGTTTTGTGGATCTTCAGTAGTAACTCTACATTGTAAAGCGTACCCATTAACTTTTACAGCTTCCTGATTTGGAATTTTTATTTGTTGGTCTGATAATTTATAGCCTCCAGCAATAAACAATTGCGTTTTAACTAAGTCGATATTTGTTACTACTTCAGTAACTGTATGTTCTACTTGAATTCTAGGGTTTACTTCAATAAAATAGATAGAACCATCATCATCTACTAAAAATTCAACGGTTCCAATATTATTATAATCAACAGCTTTACAGATTTTAATAGCATATTGGTAAAGTGCCTGTTTTGTTTCTTGTTTTAAATCGTATGAGGGAGCAAACTCAATCACTTTCTGGTAGCGACGTTGAACTGAACAATCGCGTTCAAATAAATGAACCGTATTTCCATAATTATCTGCTACAATTTGAATTTCTATATGCTTAGGGTTTTCAACAAATTTTTCTAGGAAAACCGTATCGTCTCCAAAAGCATTTAGGGCTTCACGTTTACTTTCGTTAAAAGCACCAGTCAATTCTTCGGCATTTCTAATAACTCGCATGCCACGACCACCACCACCAGAAGCTGCTTTTAACATAACTGGGAAGCCAATTATATTGGCTTCACTCAAGGCGATTTCAATATTTTTTAAAGGTTTTTCATTGCTACGAATAATTGGAATATTATTAGCAACTGCCACTTCTTTAGCAGTAATTTTATCGCCAAGAGATTTAAGAACAGAGACTTTTGGGCCGACGAAAATAATGCCGTTTTCTTCACATTTTTTTGCGAATTGGGCATTTTCAGATAAGAATCCATAACCAGGATGGATGGCATCTGCACCACATTCTAGAGCAACTTTAATAATTTCATCAATATTTAAATAAGGCTTTAAAGGCTCGTTGTCTTCTCCTATTTGATAAGATTCATCTGCTTTGTATCTATGTAGAGAATATCTATCTTCAAAAGTGTAAACACCAACTGTTTTGACGTTAATTTCTGTACAGGCTCTAAAAATTCTAATAGCAATTTCTCCTCTGTTGGCAACAAGTACTTTTTTGATTTTCATAGTTAGTTGTGTGTTTTTTGAAGAATATTAATGAACATTCGTTACAAATTTAAGAAGCGAAACTGTATAATCAATGATAATATGAATCAGAATATTACAGATTATTAACAAGTTTTAAGCAATATGTTTTTTATAATAATTATATAGATCCTCAGATGAAGCACCAAACCATTTTTTTACATAAATAGCCCAAAAATGAAACTGTAGTTTCCAGATTCCGTGGGTTTGATAGCGTCTAGCTGAAGTAATTATCCATTCTTGAATAACAACAAATTGCTTTCTGGCATATAGTTTATTGATGAGGTCGTTGTCTTCATAAATGGTGAATTGTTCATCGAATTTGCCTATTTCGTTGAATAATACTTTAGTTATAAACTGACTTTGGTCTCCACCTCTACAAGCTCTCCAAGAAAATTGAGTTAGCCAACCAGCTAATTTTAACCACCAATGTGTGCTGTCAAATTTCATTTTAAAACAACCAGCAAGATGTTCATTTTCTACTTCATTGATAATTAATTGATCGAAGTTTTTTGGAGGAAAAGAATCTGCATGAAGAAAGTATAGGATGTTGCCTTTGGCAAATTCAGCACCTGAATTCATTTGTTTGGCTCTGCCTTTTGCAGATTCTATAAGACAGAATTTTTTATCTAATGAGTTGTTGTAATGTTTTTTAAAGAATGACTTTAGTATTTCCTGAGAACCATCTGTACTTCCTCCATCTACTACAATAATTTCTGAAATATTTTCTGGATTTGAATTTAGAGCAAGATGTTGGAGCAGGTTTTGAATATTTTCTGCTTCATTTAAAATAGGTATGATGATGGAAATTTTATTCATTTAAATCCCAATTGTAATCCAAGAAACTCCTATTAGCCTTAGGAGATATTTCAATTTTCGAATACTGATTTAAAAAATCGATTAGACTTCCATTTTGTGTGAAATCTTCTGAAAACCATTTAAAAATTTTTGAGAGTTTGATGTTATCTTCAGACACATTGTTTTTAGTATTATCTGATAGGAACTCTTCAGTAGCAATAGTTAATTGATGATCTAATTTTGAAGGAGTGTAAGCTTCATTTAATAATTTTGGACAAGATTTTGAAGCACAAACTATAGCAAAATGAATTCTGGGTTCATCCAATTTACGCAATATATTGTGTTCAATTTCATTTAGTGACATAAGTTGTTTTTCAATTGGTATAAATTTTTCCTCCCAAGGTTTTTTTATGTCTTTAATACTTTTAATAGGATACTTATCGATAATTAGTTTGATAGTAAAGGCATTATAAGCATTTATCCAATAGGCTAATTTTTCTTCTTTAGACCAAGAATTATTAGGTTGATTTTTTGAAAAATCGTTTAAACTGTTTAATAATAAGCGTTGATTTTTAATTATTGATTTATAATTAACATCGCCAGAATTATTTACATGTTTTTGAAGAAATTCATTCCAAGAATTAAATTGAAGTGCTTGTGCATTGGTTGATTGAAATACACCTAAACAAATAAAAAAAATGAATAAGGAATAGATTTTAAATGTCATCCTTTTTTTTGAATTTGATTGGATACATTTCCTGATGGATAAAATCTTTAGGAAATGTTTCGTCTCCAGAAAAGCCTAATTCAATATCACGACCATCATAAGGGATGTAATTGGTTTTAAATATATAGTCCCAGACACTTAAGGTTAAGCCATAATTTACACCATACCTTGCATGTTTTGGAAGATCTTTGACATGATGCCAAATATGCATTTTTGGATTGTTGAAGATGTATTTTAATTTACCATAATCCCAACCCAAATTAGCATGATTTAAATGACCGATTGTTATGTTGAAAAAGTGGACAATAGCGACATCTTGAGCATCAAATCCTCCAATAATTGCTAAAGGAATATATAAGATAGATTTGTATACTACAGGTTCCATCCAATGGTAACGTAAATGAGCAGCAAATCCCATTTCTTTTACAGAATGATGCACTTTATGGAAATTCCAAAGCAAAGGCACACAATGTAAGAGTCTGTGTGTGTTCCATTGTACAAAATCTGCAACTATAAAAAAGATAAATAGACCTAATACTTTTGGTAGATTATCAACATCAAATAGTTGAAAACTGGAAATAGACAATCCAAAAACTCCTAAAAAATCATTAAAAAATTCGGCAACGGTATTTGATAATGCAATTAGAACTATGAGATTTAGTAGAAAGAAATTAAAAAACATGTAAAAAGTATCTAGCCAAAAATCTTTTCTAAAAATAGATTGATTTTCTCTCCAAGGAAATGCAATTTCAAGAATCCAAACTAGTATTGAAATAATAATAAGCCCATAAAAATAATTGTCCCAATGGTTTACATAAATAATCTCGTTTTTAAGATAATTAAAATAGCCAGAATAGGAGTTTTTTATTATTTCAAGATATTTTTCCATGATAATAATTAATTAAAGTGTTTTAATTAATTCTTTAAACAAGATAATCATTTTTGGTTCTGCTTTACCAGCCATTTCTATTATTTCTTTAATATTTACAGGTTTTAAATTATCAGGATCACATTCATCTGTTAAGACAGACACTGCTGCTGCTTTTAAATTTAAATGATTGGCTACAATAATTTCAGGAACTGTACTCATTCCAACTGCATCTGCTCCAATAATTTTTAACATTCTGTATTCAGCTCTGGTTTCTAATTGAGGTCCTGCTACACTAGCATATACACCTTCGTGTAACTTAATGTTATTTGCTTTTGAAATTTGTTTAAAAACTTGGTTTAATTTTTTGTTGTAAGGTTCGCTCATGTCTGTAAAACGTTCGCCTAAAAATTCGACACCTTTAAATGCCAAAGGAGAGCTGCCTTGAAGATTGATATGATCGTCAATTAACATCAGTTCTCCTTTTTTGAAATTTTTGTTGATGGCTCCAGAAGCATTAGAAACTAAAAGTGTTTTTATGCCTAGTTTTTCCATAACACGAACTGGATATGTTACATCGCGAAGCGAGTAGCCTTCGTAAATATGAAAACGACCTTGCATAACTACTACTTTTTTACCCTCTAAATTTCCGTAGATGAGTTTTCCTTTATGAAATTCGACTGTAGCTGTTGGAAAGTTTGGAATGTGGTTATAGCTAACTTCTGCAAGGATGTCTATCTCGTCAATTAATTTTTCTAAACCAGTACCTAGAATGATGCCTATTTCTGGTTTAATAAATCCTTTTTCTTGTAAATATTCGGCAGTTTCTGTAATATATTTAATCATTTGTAATTAGCTCTTTAAGTAGTTTGTAATTGTTAAGATCTTCAAAAGTATCAATATCATTTAACTCTTCTAAAAGGTAAACGTCTAGAAGTTGTAAATCTTTTAAAGTATCTTCTAAAACTGTTGCTGTTCCCCAAGATTTATTATTAAATATATGTGGCTGAAGTTGTTTCATGCCTAATAAATAATATCCTCCATCTAGTGCAGGTCCAATAACGACATCATGAGACTCTAATTTAAGAAAAGTTTCTGAAATATGATCTGGTTTTAAATCTAATATATCGCTTCCAACAATGATTATTTTTTCATATTTATTATCAAAAGCATATTTAAAAGCATGTAACATTCTAGATCCTAAATCTTCTCCAATTTGTTGATGTTTCTGATAACTATTTGCGTTCCAAATATCATTTTCATTAACTTTTTCTGAATAAAAGATAGCTTTATCACAATCAAGTTCCCTAAGTGTTTGTTCAGTATGATTTAAAAGGTGTTTATAAATGTTTAAGGCAGATTGATTGCCTATTGTTTTAGCTAATCTGGTTTTTACTTTACCTATTTCTGGGTTTCGAATAAAAACAATTATTAAATTATTAGTCATATATTTTTTCTCCTTTAAGTAACCATTTGCTCCATTCTGGGGAAAATCCATGAATTTTTTCGGTTTTAGTTTCAGTGTCATCAAACACATCAAAACCTTTGTTTTTCCATTCAAAAATACCTCCATACAGGTTAAATACATTTGTGTATCCAGCTTTTGATAGTTTTTCGGCTATATCCTCTGAACGTATACCTAATGAACAGTATATAACAATTTGTTGTTGTTTGTTACCAACTAGTTGTTTGGTGTTTTCTAAGTCAAATTCGCTAAACCCAACAAAAATGGCATCTTTTATATGGCTGACCTGGTATTCTTTAGGTTCGCGAGCATCTAAAATAACGGCTTGATTTTTTGGCATTGCTAATTCTTCAACAGAAATATAAGGGACATTGTTGGTATTGTATTTATTTAATAATTGAGAAAGGGAATCTTGAGAAAAACTTATTTGAATACCTGATAAAAAGGCTAGTATGAATGTGATTTGTTTTTTCATATTTTAGAGATTAGCTTAGCTGAACCTATAGGTTTCCTGCCTACTCAGGAATTAGGTTTCCTTGACAGCTACTTCCTGCTCCAGCTGTACAGCCATAGCAATGTTGAGACGTTATGATGTTTCTATTTTGAAGTAATTCTTCATTGTATTCGCTAATATGTTTCACTTCGCTGTTTACTTTTAATTCTAGCATTTGGTTAAAATCACAATCGTATAGAAATCCATCCCAACTAACAGAAATGGTATTGGTACACATTAGGCTTTTAACAGCTTCAGGATTGTAAGCCTCTACTAAAGCATACATATAATCTTCATAATTATCGGTAGCAATTAAATAGTCTAGATATCTACTTATTGGTAGATTGGTTATTGCAAATAAGTTATTAAAATGGATGCCAAAATCATCCATTAAAGATTTTTTAAAATCTTTTTCCATAGCTGCCTGATTTCCTGGTAAAAAAGCTCCAGAAGGGTTATAAACCAAATCTAATTTTAAATTGCTATTTGGCACTCCAAATCCTATAGCATTTAATTCTTGTAACGCAGTAATAGAATTATCGAATACACCAGAACCTCTTTGTTTATCTGTTTTTCCTTTTGTCCAATGAGGCATGGATGAAATGATATGGATGTTGTGATTTTTAAAGAATTCGGGTAAGTCGTAATATTTTTTATTGGCTCTTAATATTGTTAGGTTAGAGCGTACAATAACATCCTTAATACCAACTTTGGTAGCTTCTTCTACAAACCATCTAAAGCTTGGGTTCATTTCTGGAGCTCCACCAGTTAAATCTAAGGTATGTGCATGCGTGGATTTAATAACCTCTAAACATTGAAGCATGGTTTCTTTGGTCATAATCTCTTTTCTGTCTGGACCTGCATCAACGTGGCAATGTTCGCATACCTGATTACACATATAACCCAAATTGATTTGAAGTATTTCCAGTTTATTGGGACGAAGTGGGAACTGATTTGATTCAGTTAATTTATTTTTAAAAGTAACAAGCTCACCATTTTTAAAAATACCATTAGATAGTATTTCTATCTGTCTAGAGCTATTTGCTAAGTCACTTTCTCGTTTATGTAAAGATTTTGTTTTCAATTTCTAGAATACAACTACAATTAACCGTCTAACTTATTTACTTTATTCATCATCTGAACACCATGAACTAAAGATGCTCCACCACGAATAGCAGCTGCTACATGTAAAGCTTCCATCATTTCTTCTTTAGTAATGCCTCTTTGTAAACCATCTCCAGTATAAGCATCAATACAATAAGGACATTGAATGGTATGTGCTACAGCTAAAGCTATTAGAGACTTTTCTCTTTCGGAAAGCGAACCTTCTTTAAAGACGGAATTATAATATTCAAAAAATTTAGAGCCTAACTCTTCGTTCCAATCAGATATTTTTCCAAATTTCTTAAGATCGGATGGATCATAATAGGTTTTTTGCATAGCGTTTATTTTTGAGGATGAAATTACAGATTAAAGTCGGAGTTGTATATTAAAGTTTACATAAAATCTAAAGAAAATATGGAAGTAGGACTAAAAGATATTATTATTGTAAGGAATATAACTGTAGTTAGACCAACAATAAAACCTTGAACCATGACCAAAAAAATATTTTTTGTATTTACAATTTTTACTTTCACACTCGTATCTCATATTCAATCGCAAGTACCGGAAAAAGCTGAAGATATTAGTCCCCTTTTAATAGGGGAAAAAATTCCTGAAGCCAAGCTTACAGATGCAGATGGGAATGAAGTTGAATTAAACCAAATTATCAAAGAGAAGCCAACAGTTCTTGTGTTTTATAGAGGAGGTTGGTGTTTTTATTGTAATAATCAATTATCTGGTTTGGCGGAAATAGAATCTGAAATTATTGCCTTAGGGTATCAGATAGTTGCTATTAGTCCTGATAATTACCAGAATATTAAGCCAACTATGGAAGCTGACAAAGTAGCTTACCAGGTTTTATCAGATTCAAAAGGGCAACTAATTAAAGATATGGGGATCGGATTTAAAACACCAGAAAAAGTGCATAAGTATATATTTGAAAACACAAATAAAGAGGCGACAGATGTTATTCCAGTACCAACAGTATTAGTTGTTGACACTTCAGGTGGTATTTTGTTTGAGTATATTAATCCAAATTATGACGTACGATTGAGTCCTAAATTATTGCTGGCAAACTTGGAGGTATTGAAGCTCGAGTTTTAAGAACAACCATTTGTTTTAAAGGTATTTATCAAACCTAGACGAAAGTCTGGGTTTTTTTATGCTTCATATTAGGCTGTTTAAGCTATAAGAGCTTAGAATCTATCATATAAATATTATGCTATAAACATGTATTAAAGTTGTAATAACTATGTTATAAGCACGCTATAACCCATATGAAAATATTTTGTATATTAGTTGAAGTTGAAATTAAAATTGAAATCGAAGTTGAAGTTAAGACTTAGTAGCAGTTGCAGTTGTGGTTTTGTAATAGCATAGGTTTTGGGATTGGAAGTGACGTATTTAATTATTCATTTAAAAAATCATATTATGGCAAAATTTAAAGGTCTGTTTCCTGTAGTTGGAACAATAGGAGGTGTTAATTTTTATTATTTAAACGGAGAACTAGTTGCCAGAAAGGCTGGTGGTGGATTTAATGGCAAGGCTATAAAATCTAAGAAATCGATGCAACGTGTTCGGGAGAATGGTCATGAATTTGGACAAAGCTCTCGAGTAAATAAGGCTTTTAGAATGGCTTTACGGCCTTTTTATAAAGGATATAGGTTTCCTTTTTTTCACAGTAGGTTGATGAGCTTGTTTACAAGATTGAAAGATTTAGATGCTGTTAATCCTAGAGGAAAGCGTGTTGTTGGAGAAGGTGTTACTGATGTTAATGGACTGGCTCTGTTGAAAACGTTCATTTACACACCTGATTGTGACCTAGCCCGTGTTTTACCATTTAATTATGATGTTGCTGCGATTAGCTATGCTTTGACTATTTCTGGATTTGATATTAAGCAGGTTGGGTTTATATCTGGTGCCACACATGTTGAATTGACATATGGGGTTTTGGATTTTGATTTTACTGGGTTAAATTCTGAGTTGTATTTGGCAACACCAGTGATGCTTTCTAAAGGGTTTACAGGGCATTCGGTTGTGCTTAGTCCTTTTGTGACACCAACTATTACTGGAACCCGATTAAGTGTCATGGGTGTGCGTTTTTATCAGGAAGTTGATGGGGTTATGTATGTGCTAAATGCTAAAGAAGGGGTTGGGATTTCTGTTTTGTATGTTGAGAGTTGACATAAGTTCCAAATTCGAAGCATTAAATTTTGTAAGAGGCGCTTTTGAAAGTTAAAGATTAAAAATGAATCATGAAGCATGGATAATTGAGTTGGGTAAAATAAGTATTAAAACAGTAGGAGGTTTTAAATACACTTAAAGTATTGTACTTAGGAGTATGGATGTATTTTACATTGTAAAATAATATATATTTGTGCACCCAATTTATATATCATGAAATTTATTCGTTTTGCTTCACTTTTTATACTTTTTTGTTTTGTTAGTTCCTGCGAAAAAGATGATGCACCTTTTAATTCCGGTGACAGTTTATACAGTGGAATTGATACTTCAGCTTCGCCTTCACAGTTAACGGGAATATGGTCTATTTACAATATTAGTTATGAAGGTAATATTTTGAACGTGCCAGTAGTATATTATGAATGTGGTAGGGATTTTTTGGTGTTTTCAGAAAATGGACGCTATACGGAATATTTATTTCAAAATAGTGGTTGTACTTATGATATTAATGATTTGAATTGGGAATTAGATGGTGGAATTATCACATTATCCAATCAATTTAATCAATCTGAAGAGTGGGTGATTACCAAGTTAGATGATAATCAGCTTATTTTTAAATATAGATTTGATATTGACGAAGATGGCTTATTGGATATTGTAACTTTATACCTGCAACATTACACTCCTATAGAAATAGATATGGTTACAAGTACATTTTGGGAAAACCCAGACGAGGCTTATGATGAACTAATAAGTTTTACTTGGCAAGCCTATGAAGGATTTAATGCGTTTGATAAGTATGAGATTTACCGAAGTCTTGGTGACAATTGCAGTTTGTCCAGTGCTGAACTTATAGCCACTATACCTGATGTAAACGTTACAGAGTTTACAGATTTGAATCCACCTGGAGAACCTTTTTTATGCTATTACCTTAAAGTTTATACAGACCAAGGTCTATTAGGGGAGAGCTATGCCCAAACTATTTGGACAGAGACGTTGTATCCAAGTCCAGTAGCTTTAAGTCAGCCAACAGTTGTAGGGAATACGATTCAGTTTGATTGGCAAGCTAGTACAGATCCTTATTTTTCCCATTATGAGTTGGCATTCTCTAATTATTCAGGAGGGACTGGGTCTGGGAAACAAGAGTATACAGTGGCTACCATAAATGATATTCATGCAACTAGTTTTGTAGATGAAATGCCACCCTATTTAGAGAACCCTTACTACGTTTTATATGTTCATAATATTTTTGGAGGGAGAACAAGTTTCGTTAGTTCTCAAGTTACAAGTTATTGGGAGGTTGACTATAAAAGAGAAGACATTATTGATTTCCAAAAAATAGAATCTTATGCTATAGATATTGATAATCCTGTTGTCTTTTTTTACGGAAGAGAGAGTGGTTCTGGAAACACCATGAATATTCATCGATTTAATTATCAAACCAAGCAAACAGAAGCCATATCGAATCTTGCACCTCAATACGGAACAAATGTTACCATAAAGTGTTTGGATACTGGTTATGGCAAGGAAATAATTGTTGAACAAGCATCGGATTTGTTTGTTTATGATGCCATTACTTTAGATTACAAATATACTATAGATACTGGTATTTCAGGATTGGATGATTTTACATACTCTAATTTGGGCTACTGGATTTTAGTTGATAGTGATGAGGTATTTACATTTACCCGAGACCATGCTAATTTTGATTTAGTGGATTCTAAGCCACATTTTCCTAATCATCAAAGTAGTTTTAATTATCAGGTATTTGCACTTAATGGTGATAAGGTATTGGTTGGGCATCAAAATGAAAGTACAAGTTATGTATATGCTTTAAGTTCTGGAGGTGTTCTTGTTCAAGAACAGATAGTGCCAATTTCTATTAAATCTGGTTGGGATTATAAAACCCAGTACAATGCAGGAGGTAATTATCTTATAAATTTATTGGAAAATAGGTTGTACTCAACAACAACTTTTTCAATTTTAGAGTCTTTTGGAGCGCCTTATTTTCCATCTGGAACCAGTTTAAATGGCAATCTAATATTAGGGTCCAACAATGACCCTAGTTGGCAAATTACATCTACTAGCATCCATGCCAAAGAGGCTGTTATTTATAATAGAAATACAGGTCAAGTAAATACGGTTTCTACAATAGGCTATCCGCAAGTTATTTTTGAAACTGCTTTTGGTGACATAATGTCGATTTCGAGTGGGTTGAAAAAGAACGATATCCATGATAATATTAATAATAAAGCCGATTTATTTTTAGAGATTATTGAGGTGCCATAATTTCATATTTAAAGAGAGGGGTTGTATAGGTCACGAAAAATATATAAAGGGTAGATTTAGACTATTTTGTTTGAAGTAAGGCTTGTTAGTTATTAAGTAATGGTTTTTTTTTTCAATACGTTTTTGGGCATAGCCATTTGCATCACTCATTTTTGAGGCACCCGTTATTCCATCCAATTCCTCCATTTTCAGGTTTCCATAAAAAGAGGTGCTAAAGCTGACTATGTTTTCTAGGCAGTTATGATGCTTCTGTACAAATTCTTCCACTTCAGGAGGAGGATTCCAGGTGTGCCAAGAATAGAGGAGGACTATGGCGTGATACTCTTTGGGTTCTATTTGAGATAAGGCACTTAAGGGGACGCTTTCAATCTTTAGGGGTTTGGAACGGTAATGTGCTATCAAGACATGGACTATGGAATCTTTGAAATGGCTTCCTTCACTGGCTATCAAAAGTTGGTACTTGTTGTTGGGATTGGGTTTTTTGTGGCTGTAATTGCAGGGGTTGTAAGCCTACAGCATATAAAGCAACAGGGCCAACAAACCGAAGACCGAAATTAGGACCCCTTTTTTTACAACAGACATAAGCAAGGTTTTTCATACCCAAACGGTTGTTTTTACAAATACATAAAAACTTTATTGAGATGGTGCCATAAAGGTAGGCGAAGACTTTATCGATTAAAATGATGCATGTCATCTATGGGATGTTTGTTTTGGAAGAAAAAGGTTTCTGGATTTGAATGTTAAGTCCAGTTTGCCATTCATTTTGTTTGGTATTTGGGCCAATTGAATTTTTTGGTAAGGGAAGACCTTACTTTTAGTAAGGTTCAGCCTTAACTAAGTTTGGGTCTGTCTATTCAAAAAATGCATCACTTTAAAACTTTGGTAATTTTTTCCATAAGAAAGACAGAAATTAAGCTTTAAATTTTAACTTTAGTCATTCAATAAATTCATTCAATTTAATGGCATTATTTCAAACTTCTGTTTTAAAACAGCATCTTAAGTTACAAGACACAGCTACGGTTGATAAAGCCTATAAAAAATACACCAAATATTTTCACAACCCTACCATTCAAGAAAACATTAAAAATTCTAAAGAAGAGCAATATCAAGCGAAGTTTTTAGACGAACTTTTTGTTAATTTTCTGGACTATACGCTAAACCCAAAACCAAACTTCAATATTACCACAGAGCATAAAAACCAACAAGGAGCAGGGAAGGCAGATGGCGCTATTTTAAAAGGAGAAACTGCTATTGGTGTTATTGAGTTGAAAGGGACCAATACCAAAGATTTAGACAACAAGAAAAAAGCCCAAACTTTACAAAGCCAAATCACCCAAACCGAAAAGGAGATAGACCAGATGGTGTATGAATTGTATGGGTTGACCGAGGAGGAAATTAAAATTGTTGAGTGCAGTTAAAGCCTTGTTTATACTTTAAACTTCTGTTAAACTAAAACAAAAAGTTGTTAAAAATTCGTAACTTCGTAATTGCATGAAACAGATATTCCATAAAATAATGTCTTTAGCCATGGCTTTTGTCGTGTTATGCTCTACAATGTCATTTACTATGAATATGCATTATTGTGGCGATACTTTAGTAGAAACGGCTATTTTCCATAAAGCCAAAGGTTGCGGTATGGACATGGAAAAACCTTCTACTGAAGGATGTTCTATTACCAAGAAAAATTGTTGCGATGATAAACAATTAGCAATTGAAGGTCAAGACGAACTACAACTGCAAGTTGACAAAATTACGTTTGGGCAACAGGTATTCATTGCATCATTTGTATATGCTTATAGTAATCTTTTTGAAGGATTAGACAACAACGTATCTTTATACGAAGCATACGAACCACCCCTCGTTATAAGGCGTATCTACAAGATTGACGAGACCTATTTAATTTGATTTTAAACTTTAGACTGTATTACCCTATGACTGCAATGTTGTAAGGATAATTCGCTGTATTCAGTGTTGTCAAAACACCAATGTCTAACTGTTTAATAATCAAAGCCAATGCTAAACAAAAGCATCAAATTTTTAATAGAGAATAAACTCGTTGCCGTACTACTACTCGTCCTTTTTGTAGGATGGGGAACAGTCAATGCACCTTTTAATTGGGGCACAGGATTTTTGCCAAGCAATCCTGTGGCTGTAGATGCCATTCCAGATATTGGAGAAAACCAACAAATTGTATTTACCAAATGGGATGGTCGTTCACCACAAGATATAGAAGACCAAATTACCTATCCGCTAACAACTACACTACTCGGTATTCCAGGCGTAAAAACCATTCGTAGTTCGTCTATGTTCGGCTTTTCGAGTATCTATATCATTTTTGAAGAAGATATAGAGTTCTATTGGAGCAGAAGTCGCATATTAGAAAAACTAAACTCATTACCAAGTGGTTTATTACCTGAAGGTGTCAATCCTGCTTTGGGTCCAGATGCCACAGGATTAGGTCAAATTTTTTGGTACACACTTGAAGGACGTGATGAAAACGGAAACGTAACTGGTGGTTGGGATTTACAAGAGTTACGCAGTATTCAAGATTACTATGTAAAATATGCACTATCCTCTGCAAGTGGCGTCTCAGAAGTTGCATCCATTGGTGGTTATGTTCAAGAGTACCAAGTGGATGTAAATCCAGAATTGATGCGTCAATATAATATTGGATTGAACCAAGTGGTAAAAGCAGTTAAGGAAAGCAACAAAGACATTGGAGCACAAACATTAGAGATTAATCAAGCAGAATATTTAGTGCGAGGATTGGGTTATGTAAAATCTATAGAAGACATCGAAAATGCCGTAGTTACTTCCGAAGATTATACAGCCATACGAATCAAAGACATTGGAAAAGTTTCCTTAGGGCCAGCAATCAGACGTGGTATTTTAGATAAAGAAGGTGCAGAAGTTGTAGGTGCTGCTGTTGTGGCACGTTATGGTGCCAACCCCATGGAAGTTATTAATAATGTGAAAGCCAAAATAAGCGAATTAAGCGCAGGATTACCTTCCAAAGTATTAGCAGATGGTAGAACCTCACAAGTCACTATAGTACCATTTTATGATAGAACCGTATTAATTCAAGAAACATTAGACACCCTTAACGAGGCATTGACTTTAGAAATTCTAATTACCATTTTGGTTATTATCATTATGGTATTTAATCTTCGAGCGTCCATATTAATTTCTGGCTTATTGCCTGTTGCGGTTTTAATGGTTTTTATCGCGATGAAGTTCTTTGGAGTCGATGCCAACATTGTTGCTTTATCAGGTATTGCCATTGCGATTGGTACTATGGTGGATGTGGGTGTGATACTTTCAGAAAACATTATAAGGCACTTGGATGAAAGTGAAAAGCGAACAGTTAAAAGTGAAAAGTTAAAAGTGAATAGTGAAAAGTTAGAAGTGAATGGTGAGGTTCTTCACCCTTTTCAGAATGACAAACGTTCAATAAACCAAATTGTTTATAATGCTACGGCCGAGGTTTCTGGAGCCATAGTAACTGCAGTAATGACCACGATTATCAGTTTTATTCCTGTTTTTACAATGATTGGAGCAGAAGGAAAATTGTTCAGACCATTAGCTTTTACAAAAACCTTTGCTCTAACAGCATCTATTATTGTCGCTTTATTTTTAATCCCACCATTTGCAGCCTTTTTATTCAGAAAGAAACCCATTAAAACCACTTTTAAAACTATTTTAAATGGTGTTTTAATAGCATTGGGAATCGTTGCCATAGTCTATGGATACTGGTTAGGATTGATTTTGATAGCGTTTGGAATTACAGCACTTCTCAATCTTCAAAATAAGATAACAGACAAACAAGCTAATCTTATCAATATCATTATTTCAGCATCAGCAATCATATTTCTGTTAGCCAAATATTGGCGACCATTAGGTGTTGATAAAAGCATTTTTTGGAATCTCATTTTTGTAAGTGTTATATGCTTTGGTTTATTAGGTGTTTTCTCATTATTTATTAAATACTACACGCGTATTTTAAGATGGTGTTTAGATAACAAATTAGTGTTTCTATCTGTACCAACAGCCATCGTCATTGCAGGGTTTTTCATTATGAAGAACACAGGTAAAGAGTTTATGCCATCTTTAAATGAAGGCTCATTTCTGTTAATGCCAACCTCCATGCCTCATTCTGGTGTGGAAGAAAATAAACGCGTTTTACAGCAATTGGATATGGCAGTAGCCAGCATTCCAGAGATTGAAACCGTTGTAGGTAAAGCAGGTAGAACAGAATCAGCTTTGGATCCAGCACCATTATCCATGTATGAGAACATCATTCAGTATAAACCAGAGTACATGCTGAATGAACAAGGCGAACGTCAACGCTACAAAATCAATGAGGATGGTTTGTTTGAATTGAAAGATGGACGATTGGCTTTTGATGGAAGTGACAGACTAAAGGAATCGTCAGGTCGAGTGTCACGAGGAACGAGTGATGTATCGAGACCTAATGCTTCTCGATACAATTCTGATGAAAAATCAGAATCACTCGAAGTGACAACTAATGTTGAGCAATCTCAATTAGTTGAAGACAAGGATGGCGAATACTATCGCAATTGGAGACCAGAAATTGAATCACCAGACGATATTTGGAATGAGATTGTAAGAGTCACCAAATTACCAGGCGTTACGTCAGCACCAAAACTACAACCTATTGAAACCCGATTGGTCATGCTTCAAACAGGCATGCGAGCCCCTATGGGAATTAAGGTGAAAGGCCAAGACTTAAAGCAAATTGAAGCGTTTGGCGTCCAATTAGAAAACATTATCAAGGAAGCCGAAGGCGTTAAAAAGGAAGCCGTTTTTGCCGACCGTATTGTTGGTAAACCGTATTTGTTAATTGATATTGATAGAGAGAAAATAGCACGTTATGGTGTAAGTATTGAAGAGGTACAAAACGTATTAAAAGTAGCTGTTGGAGGTATGGTATTAACACAAACGGTTGAAGGCAGAGAACGCTATGGTGTTCGTGTGCGATACCCAAGAGAATTACGAGCAAATCCAACAGACTTACAACAGATTTATGTGCCAGTTTCAACAGGTCGTCCTGTGCCTTTAAGCGAATTGGCAACCATTCGCTACGAACAAGGGCCACAAGTCATTAAAAGTGAAGACACCTTTTTAGTAGGTTATGTCTTGTTCGATAAACAAGCTGGTTTTGCAGAAGTAAGCGTTGTTGAACATGCACAAGCCTTAATTCAAGAAAAGATAGAATCTGGTGAATTGATTGTTCCAAAAGGAATCAACTATGCATTCACAGGAACTTACGAAAATCAATTACGAGCAGAAAAAACGCTATCCGTTGTTGTGCCATTAGCTTTGACAATCATCTTTTTAATTCTGTATTTCCAATTCCGTTCAGTAAGCACATCACTCATGGTGTTTACAGGAATTGCAGTGGCCTTTGCTGGTGGTTTTATAATGATATGGCTCTATGGACAAGATTGGTTTTTAAACTTCAATGTCTTTGGTGAAAATCTGCGTGATTTATTCCAAATGCATCCCATTAATTTGAGTGTTGCTGTTTGGGTTGGGTTTATTGCCCTTTTCGGAATTGCAACCGATGATGGTGTAGTAATGGCAACCTATTTAACGCAAACTTTTGATAGAAATACACCAGAAAATAAAAAGGAAATTAGAGCGTCCATAGTAGAAGCAGGAGAAAAACGTATCAGACCTTGTTTGATGACCACAGCAACCACTATTCTAGCCTTGCTGCCAATATTAACCTCTACAGGGCGAGGTAGTGATATTATGATTCCTATGGCCATCCCAAGTTTTGGAGGCATGCTTATAGCCTTAATCACCTTATTTGTAGTTCCCGTATTATATAGCTGGAAAGCTGAGTTTAAAGTGAAAAGCTAAAAGTGAACAGTGAAAAGTGAACAGTGAAAAGTGAACAGTAAAAAGTGAAAAACTAAAAGTGAAAAGTTATGAGTAAAAGTATCTTAAAAGACAAGAGCTATGATTTTGCAATATTAATTGTAAAACTATCTCAATCATTAGTAAATGAAAAAAAGGAATATGTTTTAAGCAAACAACTATTAAGAAGCGGAACGGCCGTTGGAGCAATAATTCGCGAAGCTGAATTTGCTCAAAGCAAAGCTGACTTTATAAATAAAATGAGTATTTCACTAAAGGAAGCTAATGAAACTTTGTACTGGCTAGACTTGTTAAAAGATACTGATTATGTAACCGAAGAAGCGCATTTATTTCATTATAACTTAAATAAAGAATTGATTGCAATGTTGGTTAGTTCAATTAAAACAACAAAATCCAGATTGTAAAATGATAAATTTAAAACACATAAATCAAAAGCGAAAGCGTGTCGTAATTTTTAGTTTTTCGCTTTTCACTTTTCACTTCAAAAGCGTCTTAATTACTGCTATTTTACTTTGTTCTATCAATTCAATAAATAGTCAATCGCTAGATGTATTGGTAACTGAAGCTTTAGAAAGCAATCCAGAAATTCAAAAATTTGAGTTGCAATACAAAAGAGTTTCAGAAAAGGTAAACGAAGTCAATACCATTCCAAATACCGAATTTGGTGTAGGTTACTTTGTAAGCGAACCAGAAACACGAACAGGAGCGCAACGCTTTAAAGTATCGGCTAAACAAATGTTACCGTGGTTTGGCACCATTACTTCACGAGAAAATTATATCAGTTCGTTAGCTGATGCCAAATATGAAGACATTGTTATTGCCAAACGAAAATTGATGGCTTCCGTATCACAATCCTATTATAATTTATACGCCAACAAAGCCAAACAAGAAGTGCTAACAGAAAACATTAAACTGTTGGAGACCTATGAAACATTAGCATTAACCTCTGTTGAGGTTGGTAAAGCATCTGCTGTAGATGTGTTGCGATTTCAAATGCGTCAAAATGAAATGCAACAACTAAAAGATGTTTTAAGTCAACAGTTTTTAGCAGAACAAACGAATCTGAATAACCTTTTGAACAGAGAAAATAATGTTACTGTTACTGTGGTAGAGAGCTTAATGATGCCTTCAGAAGACTTTGAAATCACTACTAAAAATTTAGCATTACATCCTGAATTGTTGAAGTATGACAAACTATATCAATCCATAGAGCAATCCGAATTACTAAACCAAAAAGAAAACAGTCCCATGATTGGTTTTGGATTAGACTATATTAATGTAGAACCAAGACCAGATATGAATTTCTCGGATAACGGGAAAGATATTGTAATGCCTATGGTTTCGGTTTCCATTCCAATTTTTAATAAAAAATATAAATCTCAAACCAAGCAAAATGAGTTAGAACAGCAAGAAATAACAGCTCAAAAACAAGAACGATTAAATACTTTGGAAACGCTTTTAAGCAAAGCCATCAACGAACGTATTTCGGCAAGAATAAGTTATGAGACTCAAACCAAGAACTTAAAACAAGCCAAAGATGCTGAAGATATTTTAATCAAAAGCTACGAAACAGGAACGATCAATTTTAATGATGTTTTGGATATTCAAGAACTACAATTAAAGTTTCAAATGAACCAAATAGAGTCTATTAAGGGCTACTATGTGCAAAGCACTATAATTAATTATTTAATACAATAGTAATGATATGAGCAGATGTATTATTTTAAATCTAATCAAGATTTTTAAAAGCGAATTATATCTGTCCATTAAGAAAAAATAAACAACAGATGAAACACACCTATCACATACACGGAATGACTTGCAACGGTTGTCGTACTCACGTAGAAGAAACACTTTCAAAAGTGGAAGGTGTTTCAAAAGCAACAGTCAATTTAGAAAAGGCCGAAGCCACCATCGAAATGGCATTGCATATTCCTATAGAGACCTTTCAAGAAGCCTTAAAAAATGATGGTGGGAGATACAGTATCCATAATCAAGGCGAAAAGCCCCACCCAGCCTCCCCAAAGGGGAGGAGCCAAAAAAAAGAGGAAACACATGCGCACAAGAGTAAAAACAGCCCCCTTCGGTGGTTGGGGGCTTTTTATTGTCCTATGCATTGCGAAGGCGATAAAACTTATGAAAAACCAGGCGATTGTCCTGTTTGCGGCATGGATTTGGTCGAAGAACAAAATCTATCATCGGCTACAACAGAACAATGGACGTGTCCAATGCACCCAGAAGTTATAAAGGATGAGGCAGGTTCGTGTACTATTTGCGGTATGGATTTAGTACCAATGAAACCTGACCTTTCAGCTGAAGAAAAGACCTATAAAAAATTATTGAAGAAGTTTTGGATAGCAACTGCATTCACATTACCAATATTCTTAATTGCCATGAGCGAAATGCTCAACAACAACCCATTATACGATATCATGGAACAGAAATATTGGAATTGGATTCAGTTTGCATTATCTATTCCAGTTGTATTTTATGCCACGTGGATGTTCTTTGAACGTGCTTATAGAAGTATAAAAACGTGGAACCTCAATATGTTTACCCTCATTGGGATTGGCGCAGGTGTGGCTTGGTTATTTAGTGTTGTAGGTATGTTGTTTCCAGATGTGTTTCCGGCACAGTTTAAAACAGACCATGGAGCTGTGCATGTCTATTTTGAGGCAGCAACTGTTATTCTAACCTTGGTGCTTTTAGGGCAGTTGTTAGAAGCTCGTGCCCATAGTAAAACCAATTCGGCTGTCAAAGAATTATTAAAGTTAGCACCCAATAAAGCTATAAAAGTAGTTGATGGCGAAGATGTTGAAGTAACCATTGATGCTATTGAATTAAATGATATCCTAAAAGTAAAACCAGGTGATAAAATTCCTGTGGATGGTGTGATAACCGAAGGCGAAACAACCATTGACGAATCTATGATTACAGGAGAACCCATTCCTGTAAACAAATCTCAAGATGATAAAGTAAGTAGCGGAACCATTAATGGGAATCAATCCTTTTTAATGAAAGCTGAAAAAGTAGGAAGTGACACCTTACTCTCACAAATCATCCATATGGTTAATGATGCCAGTAGAAGTCGCGCACCTATTCAAAATTTAGCAGATAAGGTGTCAGGTTATTTTGTGCCTGTAGTCGTTCTTATTTCTATCATCACTTTTATTGTATGGTCTATTTGGGGACCAGAACCCGTGTATGTATATGCCTTGGTCAATGCCATTGCTGTTCTAATCATTGCGTGTCCTTGTGCCTTGGGATTGGCAACACCTATGTCTGTAATGGTTGGTGTGGGAAAAGGTGCTCAAAATGGTGTACTGATTAAAAATGCCGAAGCTCTCGAAAAAATGGATAAGGTAAATACACTTATAGTTGACAAAACAGGAACCATAACCGAAGGGAAACCAACAGTAGAAACAGTAGGAGCTTTTGGTGATAGCTTTAACGAAAAACAAGTATTGAGTTATATAGTATCCTTAAACAATAATAGCGAACATCCATTAGCGGAAGCAACAGTTAAATATGGAAAAGAACATAATGCTGAAATAATAAAATCTGAAAACTTTAGTGCTGTCACAGGAAAAGGTGTTGAAGCTATCATAAATGATAAAAAAGTAGCATTAGGAAATCCTAAAATGATGGACTATGCCAAAGCAGATATTACTTCTAAAATGAAAGACGAAGCTAAAACGTATCAAAAGCAAGGTAAAACAGTTTCTTATTTATCAATAGATGAAAGCGTTGTTGGCTATGTAGTTATAGGCGATAAAATAAAAGAAACAAGTGCTAAAGCTATTAAAACACTACAAGATAAAGGCATTGATGTTATAATGCTCACGGGCGACAATCACGATACGGCACAAGCAGTAGCATCAGAACTAAATCTGGCAGATTTTAAAGCCAGTATGTTACCAGAAGACAAGCTTAAAGAAGTAGAAAAATTACAAGAAAAAGGAAAGGTGGTTGCCATGGCAGGTGATGGCATTAACGATGCACCAGCATTGGCAAAAAGCGATGTAGGTATTGCCATGGGAACAGGCACAGATGTGGCTATAGAAAGTGCCATGATAACCTTGGTAAAAGGTGATTTACACGGCATTGTAAAGGCCAGAAATTTAAGTCATTCTGTGATGAAAAACATTAAACAAAATCTATTTTTTGCGCTTATTTATAACACCTTAGGTGTGCCAATAGCCGCAGGCGTGTTGTTTCCTTTTTTCGGCATATTACTCTCGCCAATGATAGCAGCTTTAGCCATGAGTTTTAGCTCTGTTTCTGTAATAGGAAATGCACTACGATTAAGAACAGCAAAAGTATAATTATATGCAGAAAACAATTTTTAAAATATCAAAAATGGATTGTCCTTCTGAAGAAAATCTAATCAAGATGAAACTATCTGATATAGATGGTATTAAAAAACTTGATTTTGATTTAGAAGAAAGAACTTTAATTATCTATCATAATTGTAATGTGGATTTAATTAGTAAATCCATTAAAGAATTAAAATTAAATGAAAGTTTAATCGGTTCAGAAGAAACAGATACAATAATTACTGAATCTACAAAGAATCAATCCAAACTGTTGTGGACAGTTCTAATAATAAACTTTGCGTTTTTTATTGTTGAAATGAGTACAGGTCTTATTTCAAAATCGATGGGATTAGTGGCTGATAGTTTAGATATGTTGGCAGATTCATTTGTTTACGGATTAAGTTTAATAGCTGTTGGTGGTACTGTTTTAAAAAAGAAACGTATTGCAAAATATGCAGGTTATTTTCAGATAACACTCGCAATTATAGGAATTGTTGAGGTAATACGTAGATTTTTAGGCTATGAAGCGCTACCTGTATTTTCAACAATGATTATCGTTTCAATATTTGCTTTGATTGCAAACGGCATTTGCTTGTACCTCTTACAAAAATTTAAAAGTCAAGAAGCACATATGCGTGCCAGTATGATTTTTACATCTAACGATATTATAATAAATCTTGGCGTAATTACAGCAGGTGTTTTAGTCAATTGGCTGCATTCTGGTATTCCAGATTTAATAATAGGCATCATAGTATTTGGATTGGTGATACAAGGTGCATTCAGGATATTAAAATTAAGTAAGTAAAAAGTTTAACAATAAAATCAAAAAATATGGAAAATTCAAAAGAACACTTAAACAACCGAAATTACAAAACCTTCTTTATCATGTTGGCTTGCTCATTTGTAGCAATGTACATCACCATGTATTTAAATACCTATTCCATAGACCACGTATGGTTTAGTTTAACACGCTTTTATATGACCTGTTTAGGGATTTCAACCATGGCAGTCATCATGTGGTTTTATATGCGAAAAATGTATAATGATAAAAAGAAGAATATCGCCATACTTGCAGGTAGTTTTATTCTGTTTGTTGGTGCATTAGGGTTGGTTAGAACACAAGCGCCAATTATTGGTGATGTCCTTTGGATGAAAGCCATGATACCACATCATTCTATCGCTATTTTAACAAGTGAAAGAGCAGATATTAAAGACCTAGAAGTTAAAAAATTAGCAGAAGACATTATTAAAGCACAACGTAAAGAAATAGAAGAAATGAAAGCCATGATAAAACGATTAGAAAATGAAAAATAATAAAATACTGATATACATTGGGTTGCTAGTAGCAGGTGTTCTATTAGGATGGTTGCTTTTTGGTGGCTCATCAAGCGAACAGACAGAACATAATCACGATGTGGTTGCAGAGACCAATCAAATGTGGACCTGTTCTATGCATCCACAAATTATGCAACCAGAACCTGGTGATTGCCCTATTTGCGGTATGGATTTAATTCCTGCCGAAAGTGGAAGTGATGGCCTATTAGCAGACCAATTCAAGTTAACCGAAAATGCGATGGCTTTAGCCAATATACAAACAACTATAGTCGGCAAAGGAAATGTTGATGGCAACACCCTTAAATTATCTGGTAAAATTGCTGAAAATGAAGAAGCCAATGCAGTACAGGTCAGTTATTTTTCAGGAAGAATAGAACGTTTGAATGTGAGCTTTACAGGCGAAGAAGTTCGTAAAGGTCAATTATTGGCCACCATTTATTCGCCAGAATTGTATGCAGCACAACAAGAATTGATTACAGCTTCATCATTAAAGGAATCGCAACCTGCATTATATAAAGCAGTTCGTAATAAATTGAAGTTGTGGAAGCTCTCTGAAAATCAAATCAATCAAATAGAAGAAACTGGAAAAGTAAAAGAAAACTTTCCAGTGTATGCAACGGTTTCAGGAACAGTTACTGAAAAATTAGTAGAACAAGGCGATTACATCAAACAAGGTCAACCATTGCTTAAAATTGCAAATCTCAATACGGTTTGGGCAAACTTTGATGTCTATGAAAATCAAATCGATGTATTTAAAAAGGGACAAGACGTTTTAGTGGCTACAAACGCTTATGCTAATAAGGAGTTTAAGGGGAAAGTAGATTTTATTGAACCCATTCTAAATACTAACACAAGAACAGTAACCTTACGTGTGGTACTTACTAATAAAAACGATGTATTTAAACCAGGCATGTTTGTAACCGCCAATATTGAACGAGTTTCAAGAAGTCATGATGAGGTATTAACAATTCCAGCCTCTGCTGTACTTTGGACAGGAGAACGTTCTGTTGTGTATGTAAAAGTTAATCCTAATCAACCAGTTTTTGAAATGCGTGAAGTTACATTAGGCAATCAAATTGGTAATGACTATGAAGTTTTAGAAGGCTTATTTGTTGGCAATGAAATAGTAACCAACGGAACGTTTACTGTTGATGCAGCAGCACAATTACAAGGTAAAAAATCTATGATGAATAAAGATGGTGGCAAAGTAATGACTGGTCACGAAGGACATTTAGGAATAGACAATAATGCATCAAAAAAAGAAAGTGATCATACTAATATGAACGAAAGATTGACAGTATCAGGGAAATTTCAAGAACAATTAAAAGTTGTTTACAATGATTATATCAATTTAAAAGATGCTTTAGTTAAAGAAGATTCAAAAAACACTTCAGTTAATGCAACAAGTTTATTAAACAATTTAAGTAAAGTGAATATGAAATTATTATCAGACAACAATGCTCACACCCATTGGATGTCATTAGTAGGCGACATACAATCTTCTGCAATCTCTATTTCTAAAACGTCAGATATAAAAGAACAAAGAGATCATTTCAAACATCTATCATCACACTTAATAAATGCTGTACAATTGTTTGGTGTTAATGAAAAAGTGTATGTGGAATTTTGTCCCATGGCAGATAACAACAAGGGTGCGTATTGGTTAAGTAAAGAAGAAAAAGTAATCAATCCATATTTTGGTAGCGCCATGCTAACCTGTGGAGAAGTAAAACAAGTTATAGAATAATTAAACAGAAATAATAACAATTAAATTTTTAAACAATGAATTTTTCAAAGAAAAATCACGAACACAAAAACGAAAATGTAATGAACGTGAGTAAAAAAGTAATTTTAAGTGTAGCTGTAATAGCAGCATTAGGTTTAACCAGTTGTAAAAACGAAACTAAAAAAGAAACTGAATCATCAACTACTGAAATGTCCAAAGAAATAGCAATGACAGACTTGTCTTTTGGTGTAAGGGGAAATTGCGGCATGTGCAAAAAAACAATAGAAAAAGCAGCAAATGGTGTTGAAGGTGTAGCAAGTGCCAATTGGGATGTCGATAAAAAGAAAATTGATATCTCATTTGATGATACCAAAACAGATGCCATGGCCATTCATAAGGCAATAGCAGCTTCAGGTTACGACACCGAAAAAGTAGCAGGAAGTGAAGAGGCCTATAAAGATTTACCAGGTTGTTGTCAATATGACCACGACATGATGATGAACCAATCTGATGACAAGAAAAGTGATGACCATTCAGATCACGATATTTAGAAGTCTAGTAGTCCCTTATATGACCCTCTTAAAAACCAAAAAACCCGAACATTTGTTCGGGTTTTTAGTGGTGGTGCCTCCAGGAATCGAACCAGGGACACAAGGATTTTCAGTCCTTTGCTCTACCAACTGAGCTAAGGCACCAGTCGCATAATTGCGGATGCAAATATATATTCATTTTTATTATTCGCCAAAAGAAAATAAATAAAAAATGGTTTTGTAAATTTACAACCTAAATTAAAGGTATGAATTTAGTTATTGACGTAGGTAATACATTTGTTAAATTGGCTGTATTTCAAGACGATGAGATGTTTTACCAAACATCTGTAGAAGAACAGGGCTTTAAAAATGAGTTTGAAATTATTTTAGAAACGTACCCAAACATTGATACATGTATCATTTCATCGGTAGGAAATTTAAATGGAACAGCTTTAAAACTGATAAAACATAGTTTGAAAGTAATTGTTTTAAGTTCTGAAATCAAACTTCCTTTTATTAATAATTACACCACACCAAAAACCTTAGGAGTAGATAGATTGGCATTGATTAGTGCAGCCTCAAAACTGTATCCAATTAAAAATGTTCTGGTTATTGATGCTGGAACTTGTATTACTTACGATTTTATAACTAAAGAAAATATTTACTTGGGAGGTTCTATTTCTCCTGGAATTAGAATGCGTTATCAATCTTTAAATAATTTAACAGCTAATTTGCCGTTAATAGAAACACAAATGCCTGAAAACATTATTGGAAATTCAACCGAAAGTGCTATTCATTCGGGAGTCGTATTTGGAGTTTTAAACGAAATTGAAGGCGTAATTGGGAGTTATAAAGAAAAAAATTCAGATTTAACAGTTATTTTAACAGGTGGAGACGCTAATTTTTTGTCTAAACAATTAAAAAGTAGCATATTTGCCAACTCAAATTTCCTTTTGCAAGGATTGAACCATATTTTACAATATAATACAGCCGAATGATAAAAAAACTTCTAATAGTTTTTATTGCAATATTTGCAATTCAAAGTTACGCTCAAGAAGGCACAGCTTCTCCATATTCTTTTTACGGAATTGGTAGTTTGAAATTTAAAGGAACAGTAGAGAATAGGAGTATGGGTGGCATTAGTGTTTACTCAGATAGTATTCATGTCAATTTAAATAACCCAGCGTCTTATGCATCCAAAAATATTGAAGCCTATAATAATGAAAGTAGACCAGTAAAATTTGCTATAGGTGGTGGTCATACAAATGCAGAACTAAAAAGCGATAATGGTTCAGATGAGGTAAATTCAACAACCTTAGACTATTTAGCCATGTCTTTTCCAATTGGAAAATTTGGATTAGGATTGGGTTTGATTCCTTATACATCTGTTGGTTACAAACTAGAAACACTTAACATGGACAATGATCTCTCTAGCCAGTTTAGAGGTAAAGGAGGTGTCAATAAAGCATTTACCTCTTTAGGTTATATGGTTAACGATAAGCTAAGTTTAGGTGTTGATTTTGGTTTTAATTTTGGAAATATCGAAAATAAAACTATTGAGTATGTCTATACAAATGAAGGAACTTTAGCTCAATATCAGACTAGAGAAGATAATAGATCTGATTTAGCAGGAATTACTGTTAATTTAGGTGCTATATATAAGACCGTTTTAACTAACGGGTTTGAATTAACTACAACTCTAACTTATAGACCTAAATCTAATCTTACTTCTAAAAACTCAAGAACCTTTAATACAATTACTATAAACGCAGCAAATGGAGATGAGTATGTTGTTAACTCTATAAAAGCAGATTTAGATGCTGAAGGATTAAAAGAAACAGATTTAGCACTTCCAGCAAAATTATCATTAGGAGCAGGAATTGGACAGCCAAACAGATGGTTTGTTGGAGCAGAATATAGCCTGTTAAATTCTAGTGAATTTAAAAATGATTTATATGAATCAAGCGATTCTGCTGGAAACGTGACATATAAGAATGCTTCAACCATAGCTGTAGGAGGTTTCTTTATTCCAGATTACAATTCTTTTTCAAGTTATTTAAAAAGAGTAGTTTATAGAGCCGGAATTCGATTTGAAGGAACTGGTTTAAATATTAATGATGAAGATATAAACGAGTTTGGCATATCTTTTGGTCTAGGATTACCAATGGGGAATACTAATACTTTTTCTAATGTGAATTTTGGATTTGAATTTGGTAAAAAAGGAACCACCAATCAAAATCTAATTCAAGAGAATTTTATAAATTTCCAACTAAGTTTATCATTTAATGATAGATGGTTCCAAAAAAGAAAATTTAATTAAACAATAAACAAAATATTATGAAAACGAAGATTACATTATTAGCTCTTATGCTGTTTTTAGGATTCAATGTCGTTAATGCACAGCAAGACGAAGAATGTATGACTAATTTGTCAATATTCTCTGAATATGCAAAAGCTAAAAATTATGATGCTGCTTACGATACTTGGATGAAAGTAAGAAAAAAATGTCCTCAGCTTAACAGAGCCATTTATACTTACGGTGAAGATATTTTAGATGATAAAATTGAAAAATCTTCAGGAGCTGAAAAAACAGCATACATTAACGATTTAATGAAGCTTTGGGAAGAGCGTTCACAATATTTTGCTAGTAAAACACCAAAAGGGGAATATGCAGCAAAAGCATGTCAATTAATGTATGATAATAGAGAGTTGTTAAAGAAAACGGATGAAGAATTATATGCTTGTTTTGATGCAGCTTACAAATCTGATCCAGACACTTTTACTAATCCTAAATCTTTATACACATATTTTTCATTAATGGTTGATTTATATGATGCTGATAAAAAATCTGCTTCAGACTTATTTAATAAATATGATGATGTTGTTGAAAAAGTAGAACAAGAAGTAGGGAACTATTCTGAGAGTTTAAATAAACTTATTGAAAAAGAAGATGCAGGAACTGCTTTAACAAGTAAAGAAAAAAGCTATAAAAACTATTATGAAAGTTATTTAAAAGCTTACGACCAGATTGCTGGAAGTATAGATAGTAAATTAGGTTCAAGAGCCAATTGCGAAAACTTAATTCCATTATATACTAAAGACTTTGAAGCTAATAAAGGCAATGCTCTTTGGTTACAAAGAGCAGCAGGAAACATGTCTGCTAAAGATTGTACAGACGATCCGTTATTCTTTAAATTAGTTAATGCTTATCATAATTTAAGTCCTTCAGCTAATTCAGCTTATTATTTAGGAATCTTAAAAGATAAAGAAGGAAAAACTTCTGAAGCTATTAAATTCTACGAACAAGCCATTAGTTTACAATCTGATAATTTCAAAAAAGCGAAACTTTACGAAAAAATTGGAGATAAATTAAAAGCCAAAGGAGATTATGGTTCAGCTAGAAATTATTTCAGAAATGCATTAAAGTTCAATCCATCTAATGGAAGACCACATTTAAAAATTGCAGATATGTATAACAGAAGTGCAAATAACTGTGGAGATACAAACTTTAATAAGAGAGCTGTTTTCTGGTTGGCTGCAGATGAAGCAGAAAAAGCAGGTCGTGTAGATCCTACTTTAACAAGTGCAGCAGCCCAAGCAGCAGCTAGTTATAGAGCTAAAGCTCCTCAAAAATCTGAGATTTTTAGCGAAGGTAATGCTGGACAAAAAATCAATATTGGATGCTGGATTGGAGCTAGCGTTACAGTGCCAAGCTTATAATGACAAAAACATATTTACATAATATTTATTACATAGTCACAGCCATTGCTGTGACTATGTTTTTTTCATGTAAAAACAACTTCGAAGAAGTTAAAAAAATAGGTGTTTCAGAAAATGCACCCATTGGAATTGCAGAGCATATTGATTTAAAATACACAGATTCTGGTCGCGTAACCGCCAACTTAAAAAGTCCCAAAATGCTAGATTACTCGAATAGGGATTTTGCATTTAACGAATTTCCTGAAGGTATAGATTTAGATTTATTCGACGAGCAAAACCAAAAAAGTAATGTTATTGCAGATTATGCTATTGTTTACGATAAAACAGGGATTATAGACTTACAAGGAAACGTAGTGCTCTCTTCAGCTAATAAAGACACGTTGTTTGCAGAACAATTATATTACGATCAAAACAGAGAATGGCTTTACACAAACAATCCTGTTACCTTTAGAACAGGTCAAGATGTTATTAATGGCAAAGGATTCGACTCTGATATAAAATTTACAAAAGCTGAAGTTTTAGAAATTGATGGCATCATCACACTTGACGAATAATTCAGTATCTTTACACAACCAATTTTAAAATACTCAAATGAAAATATTTAAGTTTTTTCAATACGCCTATTTGCTTTTTGCAATTATCTTTTTATATGATGTTATTTCTAAATATATAGAATTTGGTACAATAGAATACACATCGTTATTATTAGCTGCTGCTGCAGTTTTTATGTTTTTCTTTAGAAAGAGATTCAATAAAAAATTCGAAAATAAAGGAGAAAATAAATAATGAACCCAGATGTCATTATAATCATAATCTCATTAATCTTATCTGCCTTTTTCTCAGGAATGGAAATTGCATATGTATCTTCAAATAAAATACACATAGAAATTGAGAAAAAGCAACAAGGAATCCTTGCAAAAATATTAACAAAACTTACAGCTAGACCATCTAAATTTATAGCTACTATGTTAATTGGTAACAATATAGCATTAGTTATTTATGGGTTTTTTATGGGAGATTTGTTAGTGGCATGGTTCCAGTCATTCTTACCATCAAGTTCTCAAGCTTTAAATTTTTTATTGGTCGATTTTAGCCTTTTAACACAAACCATAATTTCAACCTTAGTAATATTAATAACAGCCGAATTTTTACCAAAAGTATTTTTTCAAATTTATGCGAATTCCCTTTTAAAATTATTAGCAATTCCAGCTTATATGTTTTACGGGATATTCACTTTTGTCTCAGATTTTGTTATCTGGATTTCAGATTTTGTTCTTAAAAAATTCTTTAAAACAGATGGAGATCAAATACAACTAGCATTCTCAAAAGTAGAATTAGGTAATTATATTAGTGAACAAATGGAATCTGTTGAAGAAAGCGATGATATAGATACAGAAATTCAAATCTTTCAAAACGCTTTAGAGTTTTCAGAAGTTAAAGCTAGAGAAGTCATGATACCTAGAACAGAAATTACTGCTGTAGATGTTAATGAATCTTCTAAAAATTTAAGTGCACTTTTTACCGAAACAGGTTTTTCTAAAATATTAATTTACAAAGATACAATAGACGATATTTTAGGTTATGTGCATTCTTTTGAACTATTTAAAAAACCAAAAAATTTAAAATCCATTTTGGTTCAGGTTGAGTTTGTGCCAGAAACCATGTTAATAAAAGACATTTTAAGCATTCTTATCAAAAAACGAAAAAGTATTGCCGTTGTTCTAGATGAGTATGGAGGTACTTCAGGAATTGTAACTGTAGAAGATATTGTAGAAGAACTTTTTGGAGAAATTGAAGATGAGCACGATACAGTGGTTTTAACTGAAGAAAAACTTGAAGAAGATTTGTATAAATTTTCAGCCAGATTAGAAGTAGATTATATAAACGAAACGTTTAAAATAAATCTTCCAGAAAGCGAAAACTATGAGACTTTAGGAGGCTTTATTGTAGATTTCACTGAAGAAATTCCTCAAAAAAACGAAATCGTTAACATAGACAGATTTCAATTTACCATTCTTGAAGTTTCAACTACCAAAATCGATTTGGTTGAACTTAAAATATTAGGCTCGGACTAATTTCCTAATCTTAATATAATTAATGCGTCATTCTGTTTTTATTATTAAATAGAAAATGGTATTTTCGCGCACGATAATTTATAATCTATAGAAATAAAAAATGGCAGTTTTAAATAAAATTAGACAACGTGGACTTTTCTTAATCATTGTGATTGCGTTAGCGTTATTCTCTTTTGTAATTGGAGATTTGTTTAGAAATACAGATGCATTAGTAGGAAAATCTCAAAACATTGTTGCAACCATCAACGGGAAAGATATAACTCGTGAAGACTTTTTGCAAAAGGTTGAAGTGGCTCAAAGACAGTTAGGAGCTAATGGAACCAACACACAAGCAATGAATAGAGTTTGGGATCAAGAAGTAAGACAAGCAGTTTTAGAAACCCAATTTGAAGAATTAGGGCTTAGTGTTGAAAAAGATCAAATGAGAGATTTGTTAAGAACCAACTTAACAAATAGTCCAGAGTTTCAAAACGAAGCTGGCCTTTTCGACGAAAACAAGTTAAACGAATACATAGCAAACTTAAAAGAAACTTCAGAAGTAGCTTATAAGCAATGGATTGATTACGAAAATAATATTGCAGTAAATTCTTTGCAACAAGATTACTTTAACATGGTTAAGGCAGGTATGTCTGGAACTTTAGCTGAAGGTAAATTAGAGCATACCTTAGAAAATGAAACTGTAGATATTACATATGTTCAAATACCTTTTACTTCAATAGAAGATAGTACAGTTGAAGTATCTAAATCTGAAATCACTTCATATATCAATAAGCATAAAAAGCAATATGAAGTTGATGCTACCAGAGATCTTCAATTTGTAGAATTTAAAGAAGTTGCTACTGTTGAAGATGAAAATAACATCAAACAAGATTTAACTAAATTACTTAATGATCAAGTAGTTTATAATGAGGTGACTAAGGTCAATGATACTGTTAAAGGTTTTTCGCATGTAAAAAATAACAAGGTTTATATTAATTCTAATTCAGATATAAAATTTGAAGATCGTTTTGTATTTAAATCAAATTTACCAGCTGCTATAGCAGATACTATTTCTAATATGAATGTTGGTGATGTGTATGGACCTTATAAAGATGGTAATCATTTTAAATTATCTAAAATAATTGCAGCTGTACAAATGCCAGATTCAGTTAAAGCAAGACATATATTAATTCCTTATGTTGGAGCTTCAAGCGCTCAGCCTGAGGTAGTGCAAACTGAAGAAGAAGCAAAACAATTGGCTGATAGTTTATTAACTATCTTAAAAACAGATAAAGCTAGATTTCCTGAATTTGTAACTACATATTCATCTGATCAAGGATCTATTGAAAAAGGTGGTAGCTATGATTATTTTACTTACCCAACAATGGTTGAAGAATTTAGAGACTTTGTTTTTGAAAATAATGTAGGCGATATAGATGTTGTTCAAACTATGTTTGGATTTCATATTATTGAAATAGAAGGACAGAAAAACCCGCAACGTGCTATTAAAGTAGGTACAATTGCAAGAGTTATTGAGCCTTCTGAAGCAACCATTAACCAAGTATTTAGAGATGCTTCTAATTTTGAAATTGCTATAGATAAAGCCGATTTCCAAGAAGTAGCAGCAGAAAAAGATTATACTGTACGTCCTGTAAATGGGGTTAAAATATTAGATGAAAACATACCTGGTTTAAATAGTCAGAGAGCCATTGTTCGTTGGGCTTTTGAAGAAGGGTCGGATGTTGGAGATACAAAACGTTTTAATATTAATGGAGGTTATGTAATTGTACAGATTACAGCTAAAAATGCTGAAGGGCTAATGAATACTGAACAAGCATCAGTAACTGCTTTACCAGCTATTAGAAAAGAGAAAAAAGCCAAATTAATTAAAGATAGAATTACAGCAACTACAATTGAAGAAGTTGCTACTGCTGAAGGTCAAACAGTTAAAACAGCTTTAGCTATCAATATGAAAAACCCAACTATTTCTGGAGCAGGAAAAGAAGGTGTTGTTGTTGGAACTGCTTTTGGATTAAAAGAAGGAGAAACGTCTAAATTGATAGAGGGTGAAAAAGGTGTTTACATGATTCAAGTAACTAAAAAGACACCAGCTACAGAATTGGATAATTACCAAGGATTTGCAAACCAAGTAGGAACTGCTAAAATTGGAAATGTAAATACTAAACTTTATAATGCCTTAAAAGAAGCTTCAGACATTGAAGATAATAGAGCTAATACTGTACAATAAGCATTAATAATATTATTTTAAAAAAAGCTTCACGGATTTGTGGAGCTTTTTTATTTAATCATTTCAGAATAAGGAACAATGGTATCATAACCTTTAGAACTAAAATATTCTTTCGGATTTTCTTCAGAAGTCACCAACACAAAATCTCCTCCCCAAGCGCCAAGACTTTTTATAGAACCCTTAAAATCTGGAAACAGCTTTTCTTTAATAGGAGTTTCATTAATAATGTTGGCAATAATAGTTTCATGCTTATTTATTAATGACTCAAATTCTGAAATATTTGAACAGATAATTAATTTTGAAGTGATATCGCTTATCTCTTTGATTGTTTGTTTTTTATTTGATCTGTTTGCTTTATATTGAGCAATTCCATCACGACTATTTTGTTTTTTATTTAAGTACACAAAATAAAGTGCATCCTTAAATGAAGGATTAAAAGACACTTCTTTAACATGCCTTTTATCACTTAATAGCTGATAGCCAATCGGAAAATCATGTTGCGCACAAGCAATATCATATCCAGAGCCACCAAAGGTTAATTCTAAAAGTTTATAAGGATCTACTTTAGCCCAATTAGCTATATTATTTATTAAGGTTGAAGAAGACCCCAAACCCCAATTTTGAGGAAAAGTTAATTTGGTTTCTACATGACATCCATTTTTTAAAAAGTCAGGATTGAGTATTTTGGCAACTTGTAAAATGTCTAAAAGACGTTTTGATTTGTCATTGCGAATGTTTGAAAAACCTGTGGCAATCTCTTGACAAGTAAAAACATCTTCAAACCAAATATTATCTTGATAATCTAAACTTTTCCATATAATTATTGGTTCATCCAATACATTGATCTCTAAAGACTGTCTAAATTTAGTAGGTATAGCTAAAGATAAAGCGCCATCAAGAACCACATACTCTCCTGTGATTAATAATTTACCATTGCTATAGAATTCTTTCACTTTTATTTTTTAGATCTTAAATTATGAATTGCTTCCACAACAGCACTATGTGTAGCAGTATGTGTTTTAAAATAATCTATTAGTGTCTTTTTTTCTTCATTAGTTGCTTCAAACTGATTTAAAATATTCATCAAGTGCATTTTCATATGTCCTTCTTGTATTCCTGTAGTAGTTAGAGAACGTAAAGCCGCAAAATTTTGAGCCAAACCAGCTACTGCAACAACTTGCATCAATTCTTTTGCGCTAGGATTGTGTAATAGTTCTAAAGCTAATTTTACTAATGGATGTAAACTAGTTAAGCCACCTACCGTTCCAAGAGCTAAAGGAATTTCAATCCAAAAATAAAATATATCGTTTTCGATTTTAGCATGTGTTAAACTGCTATAACGTCCATTTCTGGAAGCATAAGCATGAACACCAGCTTCTACGGCCCTAAAATCGTTTCCTGTTGCAAGTACCACTGCATCAATGCCATTCATAATGCCTTTATTGTGTGTTACTGCACGAAAAGGTTCTACTTCGGCTATTTTAACAGCTTGAATAAATTTTTTAGCAAATTCTTCAGGATTAATATCAGGATTTTCGGTTAAATCATTAACAGGACAGCTTACTTCTGCACGAACTAAACAGTCTGGAACATAATTAGAAAGAATACTCATTATTATTTCAATGTTCTTTTCTTTTTCAGAAAAGTCATCATAATTTAATGCTTCTTCTCTAAATGTTTTGGCAAATTGCTCCAAACAAGAATTAATGAAATTGGCTCCCATGGCATCAAGCGTTTCAAAGGTTGCATGAAGTTGGAAATACCCATCCATACTTTCAGATTTATCACGAAGTTCAATATCAATAATTCCTCCACCACGTTTCTCCATGTTTTTAGTTATAGGCTGCGTAGCTTCAAAAAGTTTTGGCTTTACAGTTTTAAAGAAAGCATATAAAGTTTTAAAATTGCCATGAAACATAAAATGCACCTGACCAATTTTAGTGGTTGATAAGACTTCAGCCTTAAATCCACCTCTATCTAACCAAAATTTTGCAGCTTTACTTGCAGCAGCAACAACAGAACTCTCTTCTATAGCCATGGGAATGGCATACATTTTATCGTTAATCAAGAAATTTGGAGCTACGCCAAAAGGCAAATAGTAATTAGTTATGGTGTTTTCTATAAACTCGTCGTGTAGTTGTTGTAGTTTAATATTTGTATTCCAATACTGTTTTATAATATGTTTGGCGTCTTCATTATGGTTGAAATAAGTTGCTACTATCCAATCAATTTTATTGGATTTGGACATTTTAGAAAAGCCTGAAACAGATTTGCTCATGTAAATTATATTCAAATTACAAAGATAATGTACTTGTTACTAATAATGTCTGAGTAATGTTACAAAAGCCCATTTATCTGTTAATATTTAGTGTTTTTTGTTTATTTTTTAGTAAACTTGACATTATTTTATCTAAAAGAAACTAATTAATGAAATTATCAAAGCACCTTCTCCTTTTTTGCTTTTTAGCAACTCTCTTTACTTCAGCACAAAATAAAGAAATCACACTCGAAGACATATGGAACGGAACCTTTAGAACAGAAGGCATGGACGCCTTACATTCTATGAAAAATGGACAGCAATATTCTGTTTTAAATTTTGATAGAGAATCAGGAACAACTTCTATCGATGTATATGATTATAAGACATTAGAAAAAGTAAAAACTTTAGTTAATTCTAGTCAACTAGAAGAAATTAAATATTTTACGGATTATACGTTTAGTAATGATGAAGGTCAGATTCTTTTAGCTACAGAGGTTGAGCCAATATTTAGACGATCTAGTTTAGGAAAGTTTTATGTATTTAATACTAAAACAAATCAGGTGTCTTTAGTTGCAGAAGAAAAAATTCAAGAGCCAACATTTTCACCAGATGGTACAAAAATGGCTTATGGTTACAACAATAATTTATTTGTAAAAGATTTAAATTCTGGAAAGACTACTCAAATAACTTTTGATGGTGAAAAAAATAAAATCATTAATGGTATTACAGACTGGGTTTATGAAGAAGAATTTGGTTTTGTTAGAGCTTTTGAATGGAATGCTGATAGTAATAAAATAGCATTTATTCGTTTTGATGAAACTGATGTTCCAGAATTTTCAATGGATGTTTATGGTGATAAATTATATCAAACACAACAGGTTTTTAAATATCCAAAAGCTGGAGAAGCTAATGCCATTGTATCACTTCATTTATATAATTTAGAAACAGATAGAGCCTCAGAAATTAAAGTAAACAAAGCATATCATGACTTTTACATACCAAGAATAAAATGGACAAACAATCCTGACGTGTTAAGTGCTCATTTTTTAAATAGACATCAAAACGAATTAGATTTATGGATGATACATGCAGAAAGAAATTCAGCTAATCTTGTTTTAGAAGAAAGAGACAACGCCTATGTGGATGTGACTGACAATCTAACCTTTTTGAAAGATAATAGCTTTATTTGGACCAGCGAAAAAGATGGTTATAACCATCTTTATCATTATTCTAAAGATGGAGAGTTATTAAACCAAATAACTAAAGGTAACTGGGAAGTGACTAGTTATTATGGTTATGATGAAAAACAAGATAAAATATTTTATCAATCTACCGAAAATGGATCTATCAACAGAGATGTTTATTCTATAAAACTAAACGGAAGAGATAAAGAACGATTAACAAAAAGCGAAGGAAGTAATCGAGCCTCCTTTAGTGCAGATTTCTCTTATTTTATTAATTCGTTTTCAAGTGCATCAACACCACCAGAATATACATTAAATGAAGCAAAATCAGGAAACTTAATTAAAAGTATAAAAGATAACGACAAGCTTTCAGAAAAACTTTTAGACTATAAAACATCAAAAAAAGAATTTAGTACCATTCATGTAAATGGAAACGATTTAAACATGTGGATGATAAAGCCAGCCAATTTTGATGAATCTAAACAATATCCACTTTTCATGTATCAATATTCTGGACCAGGATCTCAAAGTGTTTCTAATAGCTGGAATAGTTCTAACGATTATTGGTACCAATATCTAGCACAAAAAGGTTATATAGTGGCTTGTGTAGATGGAAGAGGCACTGGATTTAAAGGAGCAAAATTTAAGAAAGTGACTCAAAAAGAAATGGGTAAATATGAAGTTGAAGACCAGATAGAAGCTGCTAAACAATTAGGAAAATTACCATATATTGATGCCTCAAGAATTGGAATTTGGGGATGGAGTTATGGAGGTTTTATGAGTAGCAATGCATTATTTAAAGGAAATGATGTCTTTAAAATGGCCATTGCTGTAGCTCCAGTTACAAGCTGGCGTTTTTACGATTCTGTTTATACAGAACGCTATATGACAACACCTCAGGAAAACCCAAGTGGTTACGATGAAAATTCACCTTTAAACCACGTAGATAAATTAGACGGGGATTTCTTATTAATCCATGGGACTGGAGACGATAATGTACATGTGCAAAATACCATGCGTTTAGCTGAAGCATTAATTCAAGCAAACAAGCAATTTGAATGGATGATTTATCCAGACAAAAACCATGGTATTTATGGTGGGAATACACGATTACACTTATATACTAAAATGTCCAATTTTATTGATGAGACTTTAGGAGATAAAAGAGAACAAACTGAAGAAGTTAAAGAAGAAAAGGTAAAGATTAAAGGATAATAAACTAACTAAACACTAATATGTCAAAATCTGTATTAACTGAATCTGGGGAGCCAGAATTATTCGGGCACCCAAAAGGATTATTTTATTTATTTTTTGCTGAACTGTGGGAACGTTTTAGCTTCTATGGTATGCGAGCACTACTTACGCTTTACATGGTTCAAGAGATTTTTAAAGCTTTAGTAGATAAAGACGCGGCAACAGCTGTGGTTTATGCATCATATGGCTCATTAGTATATGCTTCTACTGTTATTGGAGGACAAGTTTCCGATAAAATTTTTGGAATGAGAAGTTCTATATTTTTAGGTGGTATTTTAATGTCTATTGGGCATTTTGTTTTGGCTATAGAGAATAATATGGCATTCTTTCTAGCTTTAGCTTTTATAGTAGTTGGGAACGGTTTTTTTAAGCCCAATATTTCAACATTCGTTGGTTCACTATACAAAGATGGAGACGTTAGAAAAGATTCTGGATTTACTATCTTTTATATGGGAATTAATATTGGCGGTTTTGTAGCACCATTACTTTGCGGATGGTTAGCTATTGAGTATGGCTGGCATTATGGTTTTGGTTTAGCAGGTGTTGGCATGTTAACAGGGCTTATTTTCTTTTGGAGTGGTATAAAAAATAATGTTTTTGGAGAGAAAGGTTTACCACCAAATATAGAAGTTTATGAAAAGAAAGTTTTAGGGATTCCTCAGAAAACATTAATTCCCATTATCTCTGTATTGGCTGTTCCACTCATTGCATATGTTTTATCTCAATACAAGTCTATTCTAGGAGATGAGACTATTGTGAGTATTATATTTAAAGTTATTGGTGTTGCTATATTGATTTACCTAATAAGAATCATGATGAAAGCGACTTTAGAAGAAAGAAAGAAATTAATTATGGCCGTTTTAATTACTTTTTTTATGACACTTTTTTGGGGATTCCATGAGTTGTCCGGAAGTGTAATTACTTTATTTGCATCTAGAAATGTCGACTTAACTTTTATTAATGCAAGTCAGACAAATGCTTTAAACTCTATGTTTATTATCCTATTAGCAATTCCTATATCATTACTTTGGGCATATTTATCTAAGAGAAATCTTAACCCTAGAACACCATATAAATTTGGGCTTGGATTGGTTTTGGCTGGCGCAAGTTTTTATATTTTAGCGTTGAGTGCTGGAAGTGCAAATGAAAATGGCATGGTGCCTTTTGCCTATTTATTTATCATGTATTTTGTAATCTCCATTGGAGAATTGTTTATGTCTCCTGTAGGATTATCTAAAATAACAGATTTATCACCTAAAAGAATTGTAGCCTTTATGATGGGAATCTGGTTTTTATCTTCAGCATATGCTTTCCAAATAGTAGGATTTATTTCTAAACAATTGGCAGTTGAAAGCACAGATGTGAATGTGGGAGGTCTACAAACTTTATCAATATATACTGATGGATTTGGTCTTATCGCTAAATATGCACTTGGAGCTGGACTTGTTGTTTTGTTGTTTTCTCCATTAATGAAAAAACTAATGGGGAACGTACACTAATTTGAAACTAACTAAATTAATTATATATGAATACAGATATTGAAAATCTTTTTAAAGACAAGGTTATTGGACATCCAGCCGGATTGTTTGTGCTGTTTTTTACTGAAATGTGGGAGCGCTTTTCATTTTATGGCATGCGTATTTTATTAGTACTGTTTTTAACTGCACCAATTTTAAGCGATAATCCAGGTTGGGAATGGCCAAGAGAGCATGCTTTAGCATTAATTGGTACCTATGCTTCTTTACTTTATTTAACACCTATCATTGGAGGTTGGATTGCAGATAAAATTACAGGTTATAGAGTAGCAGTTGTAATAGGTTGTTTAATTATGACTTTAGGCCATGCAGCTATGGCTCTTGAAACTACAATGACGTTCTATTTAGGCTTAGCCTTACTTGTAATTGGAACAGGGTTCTTTAAACCAAATATTACGTCTATTATTTCTGAAATGTATAAAGGCAAAGAGTCTAAAAAAGATGGAGCATACACTATCTTCTATATGGGAGTAAATGCTGGAGCCTTTTTCGGAATGATGCTATGTGGTTATTTAGCTGAAAATTTTGGTTGGTCTTGGGGCTTTGGATTAGCAGGAATCTTCATGATGCTTGGTATGTTACAGTTTTGGTTGGCTAAAAATTTATTTGGAAATGTAGGTGGGAAACCTTCTCTAAAACATGTGGTCGAAATACCTCAAAACATTAATGAAGAAGCTCCAAAAGAACAAGAAGAAGCTAACGTTGATGAAAAGTTAAATCCATTTACAATGATGGATAAAGTACTTATAATTTTATCCTCTTTAGGAGGTTTACTCTATCTTTTTAATGATCCATTAGAAAAAATTGAAGGTACAAGTTTAGCTCCTTTTGAAATAGGTGGATTAAGTGGTTCAAACGTTGTTGTTTTAACTGCTTTAGTATTATTTTTAATTCTTTTAGTAACTAGAATAGCAAGATATATTCCTATTGTTAGAGACAGAATAATTGCTGTTTCTATTTTTGGGATATTTACAGTATTTTTCTTTGCTTTTTTTGAGCAGTCATTGGGTTCTATGACATTGTTTGCTAGAGATTACACAGATAGAACATTGGTCGGAAATTCGGCAATGATATTCAAAGTAGTTGATGCATTACTAACTACAGTTCCTTTAATTATTATTACTTGGGTTTTATTTTTATTAGCAAAAAAGACTTTTTCAAGAATAGGTTTATCTAATATTATTTTAGCCATAGCTTTTGCTGGATTATGGTTTTTAGTCATATTTAGACTAATGGATAAATTTTCACAAGAAGGGAATGAGGTTGATGCAACATGGTTTGGAATCTTAAATTCCTTCTTTATTATCACCTTAGCACCATTATTCTCTAAATGGTGGGAAAGTAAATACAATCCAAGTGCTGCCATGAAATATGGAATTGGACTAATTTTATTAGGACTAGGTTTTGCTTTTTTATCTTATGGAGCTTCAGAGATACCTTCAGGAGCAAAAACAGCTTCTGTTAGCATGATCTTTTTAATTTTAGCTTATTTACTACATACTATGGGAGAATTATGTATTTCTCCAGTAGGGTTATCTTATTTAAGTAAACTAGTGCCAGCTAGAATGATTGGATTTATGTTTGGAGTCTGGTATCTAGCTATTGCAGTTGGTCAAAAAGCAGCTGGAACTATGGGAGGAATGATTGATAAAATTTCCGAACAATACTCATTAGGAACCTTCTTTTTAATATTCACATTAATTCCTATAGGTGTTGGATTAGTATCAATTGTATTAAATCCATTATTAAAAAGACTAATGCATAACGTACGTTAATCGAATAATTCGTTAAAATAAATAGAAAACACTCCTAAATTGGAGTGTTTTTTATATTTTAGGAACAATTTTTGAATGATAAGAAACTTAGATATAAGTTATAAAATGAAAACTATGAAAAGAATTATAATACTAGTAGTAGCCATAATGTTTGTTGGAACTATTTCTGCACAAGAAATAAAATGGGTCACCTTAGAACAGGCTGTTGAGCTACAAAAGAAGAATCCAAAAAAAATCATGATTGATGCTTATACAAATTGGTGTGGACCATGTAAGATGTTAGACAAAAACACTTTTCAAAATAAAGATGTAGCAGATTATGTAAATACATACTACTATGCTGTAAAATTTAATGCTGAAGGAAATGAAACTATAAATTTTAAGGGGAATACGTTTACAAATCCTAGTTATAATCCTGCAAATGCTAATAGAAGAAATTCGCCTCACCAATTATCAACTTATTTTAGTGTGAGATCTTATCCTACTATTTTGTTTTTAGATGAAACAGGTGAGTTTTTAACACCTGTAATTGGTTATAAAACTCCCCAGCAATTAGAAGTATATTTAAAATTGTTTAAAGAAAATGCACATAAAAACATGAAAACTCAAGAAGATTTTTCGACTTATTACAGTTCGTTTAAGCCAGAGTTTTCAAATTAAAAAGTTATTCTATGATAAAAGCTCCCTTTTCATTGGTTTGATGAAAAGGGATTTTTTGTTTTTGGCAAGTTTCTTCCCAACGTTTTAAATAGGATTTGTAATTGCTTCCATCGGCAATTATGAGTTTAGGATTTATACTGTCTATTACACGAACCAAATTTATTTTAGGCGAATTTCTAAGCAGGATATAATCTGGCTTAAAACTCGACACCTCGTATAGGCCTAAACTATCAATTACAAGTATATTCTTATCTGATATTTTATAGACAGATTGTATAGTATCTTCTGTTATAAATGAAATGTTATTTTTTATTGTAAAATTTGAAATGATAAAATCTAACTCCTTATTGAAGTCTTTTATATTATGATGTAAACTCATTTTTTCACCATTTTGAATTCCAATTAGAGTTTGTTTGTTTTTTTGAAATATGATAAACCTATTAATTGATTGATATTGCTGTTTTGAATAAATCTGAACACTTTGAAATATAATGATGGTAAATAAAACAGCTATTGCATTTTTATATGATTTAATTTTATAGAATTGATAAAAAGCAAATATGAAAAGATAGCTTGCTAAAATATCAATAAAATTAAATGGAATATCTTTAAAATAAAAAGCTTCTTGTTGAGCAATCCATTTAAAGAAGTTATTCATCCAGCTAATAATAATGCCATAAATTAATGCCACTAAATTTGGAAGTATATTAAGTAAGGCCAAACCAATAACAACTAATCCAAAACTTAAAATAATTCCTAGAACTGGAACAACAATCACATTAGATAAAATAAATAATCCAGGAAATTGATGAAAATAAAAAAGGCTTATAGGTAGAATGCCAAATTGTGCAGCAATTGAAACTACAAAGGCTTGCCATAGTTTATCTGCTATCCAATATTTTGGTTTCCAAAGTCGATAAAAAAAAGGATAAAAAGTTACAATGCCAATTACTGCAAAATAACTTAATTGGAATCCAACATCGAATAAGAATGAAGGTCTTATAAGAAGCAATATAAATGCCGAACAGGCTAAAGTGTTTAGCGTGTTAATAGGTCGTTTTAAATTCATTCCTATAGTAACAAAAGTAAACATGGTTGCAGCTCTTGAAACAGATGCAGATAGTCCAGCAATTACAGCAAAACTCCAAAGACAGATTAATATTAAGATAATTTTATAAATATGTCCATGTTTAATAAACTCAATAGGCTTAAATAAATAGTTTAAAAACAATAAAATAATTCCAACATGAAGACCAGATACAGCTAGAATGTGTATGGCGCCTGCTCTTTTATAATCTTCATAAATCTCATTGCTAATTTCTTTTCTCTGGCCTAATAATAAGGCATTGATTATTGAAAGTTCATTAAGAGTAAAATGGTATTTTTTTAATTTCAGATTTATAGTTGATCTAAATGCATCTGCTAAACCAAAAAGGGTCGTTTTCTTTTTGCTAACAATATAAAGAGACTCATTATTAGTATATAGTTTTGAATAGATGTTTTTATTTTCAAGGAATGACTTATAGTTAAATTGATTAGGGTTTAATGGCTCTATTAAAGAATATATTTTTGAATTAATAATTAAAACATCGTCTACACTAAATGGTTTTGAGATCGAATCTACTTTTATATTTAATAGAGCTAAACCTGTAGTTTGGATATTATCAACACTTAATATATTTACAACATATTTGTCATTGTAAATGTTAGATTTTAACTGATCTGAAATCTTTATAGTAATGTAGGAAGTAGAATCACTTTTAAAGTTTTTTAAATGTGAATAATGATTTTTGAAATTTCTATGATCGTGAATATTAACAACTAATATACCTATAGAAATCATAGTCAGAAAAGCGATTATTCCAAACCAGATGTTTTTTAAGAAATGGGTTTTAGAAATTAAATAAACTAAAACAAGTACAAAAAATAGAATTAGAGTTGTAACTATAGAAAGCGATAAGGATACGGTAAAATAATGAGACAATAAAATGCCTATAACCAAACATGTGGTTAGTTTGATAATAGGAAATTGTAGCAGCTTCACACATTGAAGATACTAAATTTCTTACAATATTCTACGTGCTTGTACGAATGCGAAGTACCAATATTTGTCAGATAATTTTGATGTAATCACACCACTGCTAGTGGTTGAGTGAATAAATTCAACAAAACCAGGTCTAACATCTGTAACTAGACCAACATGATTTATATGTCTGCTGTTTTTCTTTGTAGCAAAAAATAAGAGGTCACCTTTTTGAACTTCTTTTACATCTACCCAACTTCCTGTTGTTGCTAAATCATCTGTAGTTCTAGGTAGAGAAATATTTTCACTATAATAAGCTGTCGTTATAAGTCCAGAACAATCCATGCCTTTTTTAGTTGTTCCTCCATATTTGTAACGTACCCCATTATATGTTTCGGCAGTTTTTATAATATTATTTATAGTTGAATTTTCAACATCAGAACCTGATGAATCTTTTGTTTTTATTTCCTTTTGAGTTTTTTGAGTATTTTTTGAGGCTACTTTACTTGTCTTAGTAGCTTTACAAGCTGAAAATGTTAATAAAAGCACTAATAAGTAGGTAATTTTTCGCATGCTAATTTTTAATTGAATTGTAAATTAATTTTGCAGTATTATCACTAGCTCCTTTACCACCTAATTTCTTTTCAAGATCGTAATAATCTAAAAATAGTTTGGCTCTTTGGTATGGATCTAGAATGTTATCTAATTCTTTTTTAAGAGTATTTTTATTAAAATCGTTTTGAATTAGTTCTGTTACCACTTTTTTATTCATTATTAAATTCACTAATGAAATGTATTCTAAATTTACCACAAGTTTACCAATTTGGTAAGAAATCCAATTGCCTTTATAACAAACTACTTGAGGTACTTTAAACAAAGCTGTTTCTAGAGTTGCTGTACCAGAAGTTACTAGTGCTGCTGATGAAACTGAAAGTAAATCATAAGTTTTATTTGAAATAAAACGAACATTAGTGTTTTTAATAAATTGTTTGTAAAAACTATAATCCTGACTTGGTGCTCCTGCAATAACAAATTGATAATAAGGATAATCTTTCACAACAGAAAGCATGACAGAGAGCATTTTTTTAATTTCTTGTTTTCTACTTCCTGGTAAAATAGCAATAATGGGTTTTTCGTTAAGTTCGTAGTCTGCCCGAAATGTATATTCATTTACTTGCATTCTATTCGCTATCGCATCAATGGTTGGATGACCAACAAAATAAACAGGATAATTGTGCTTTTTTTCGTAGAAATCTTTTTCAAAAGGTAGAATCACGTACATGTTATCTACATCTCTCTGTATGGCTTTTATTCGGTTTTCTTTCCAAGCCCAAATTTGTGGTGAGATATAATAATGAGTTTTAAAGCCTTTTTGTTTTGCCCATTTTGCAATACGAAGATTAAAACCTGGATAATCGATAAAAATAATAACATCTGGATTAAACGCTTCGATGTCTTTTTTGCAAAAGGAAAGGTTTTTAAAAATAGTTTTAAGGTTCATTAACACTTCAGCAAAACCCATAAATGCTAAATCTCGATAATGTTTTACTAAGGTATCGCTAGTTTCACTCATTAAATCTCCACCCCAAAATCTAAATGTAGCATTGACATCTTCTTTAAGTAATGCTTTCATTAAGTTTGAGCCATGTAAATCTCCTGAGGCTTCACCAGCAATAATATAGTATTTCATATAAGGCCTTTCTAGATAAATTTAAAAACAAAAGTTGAAATAGCAATAATAACAGTTGCTAAAAGCACACCTCTTGCACGATAATCTTGTTTTTTCTTTATAAAAATAAAAAAAGCTGCCAAATTTAATATGGCACCTAAACTAATAAGTTTTCCAAGAATACCTTCGGTTGAAGCCGATTTTAAAATTGTAAAAAAATCGTTGCCATCTCCAAAAAATAAAGCAGCAAAATAAAGTCCAATAGCATTAGCTATTAGCCCAATAATAAAACCAATTAAAATTTCTTTTTTCATTTATGCTTAATTTATTTCAGTATCATTAAAACTCCATGTATTTAAGTTTGAAATAACATGATGAGCTGTTAAATCAAATTGCACAGGAACCACAGAAATGTATCCGTTTTCTAGAGCCCATTCATCTGTATCTTCACCATTATCTAGATTTACAAATTTGCCAGTAAGCCAATAATAATCTTTCCCTTGAGGAGATTTTCTCTTATCAAATTCTTCTACCCAATTAGCTTTTGCTTGTCTGCATACTTTAACTCCTTTTATTTTGTTTTCAGGTAAATTAGGAAAATTAACATTTAAAACCACATTTTCTGGAATGCCATTTTCAAGCGCATTTTTAGCAATGTTTTTCACATATTTTTTTGAAGCATCAAAATTGGCATTGTAATTATAATCCAATAATGAAAACCCGATAGCTGGAATACCTTCTATTCCTGCCTCTAAAGCAGCACTCATAGTTCCAGAATAAATTACATTTATAGAAGAATTAGAACCATGATTAATTCCAGAAACACATAAATCAGGTTTTCTGTCTAAAATCTCTCTAACGGCAAGTTTTACACAATCGGCAGGTGTGCCAGAGCAACTGTACTCTTTTTGATTACCTTTATCAATAAAAACTTGTTCCAGATGAAGCATAGAATTGATAGTTATGGCATGTCCCATACCACTTTGTGGACTATCGGGAGCAACAACTACAACATCTCCAAGCTCAAGCATAACTTCAATTAGAGCTCTAATTCCAGGAGCAGTAATGCCATCATCATTAGTTACTAAAATAAGTGGTCTTTTAGACATAAAGTATAATTAAATTAACATTGCTAAAATACATAATTTCCTACGTAACCCATTATTTTATCTGGTTTAACAAAAAATTAGTATCAATTGATAATATTGGCATAGTTTTTTCTTTAATTTAGTAAATTAATATGAAATACTTTTTGCATTGTAGTAGTGTTTTATGTATTATTATAGCTCAAATTAAATTACTTCTACAATACATTAATAAATTAACATGATAAGATTTATGAAAAGGAATTATAAGATTTTAATGTTGGTGCTTTTATTGGCATTTGCTTCTTGCAGTTTTACAACTAAAACGTTTGAAGATCCAGATAAAGATAAATTACTTATACAAGTCATAACCTATGTACTTCAAAGAGGTCATTTTGATCCAAAAGATATAAACGATGATTTTTCAGCTGAAGTTTATGCTGATTATTTAGATCAACTCGATCCTTTAAAAAGATACTTCTATAAATCGGATATCGAAGAATTTGAGACATTCAAGTTTCAGTTAGACGATCAATTAAAAGAATATAATATTTCTTTTTTCAACTTAACTCACGACAGATTGGTTCAAAGAATTGAAGAATCTAAGGCTATTTATAAAGAAGTTTTAGAAAAACCTTTTGATTATTCTATAGATGAAGAATTTAATTCCGACTATGAAAATATAGAATTTGTTAAGACTAAAAAGCAAATGAAAGATCGTTGGAGACAACAACTTAAGTTTTCAAACTTGGTTAATTATGATGACTTAATGGTTGAACAGGAAGATAGCGAAGATAAGAAAACATTAGTTCAAATAGAAGAAGAGGCACGTGCAGAAACTTTAAAATCTATCGATTTATATTATAACGATTATTTAGGAGATTTTGAAAGAAAAGATTGGTTCTCTATGTATATTAATGCTATTGTTGAAGAATTTGATCCACATACTAATTATTTTGCTCCAGAAGACAAAGAAAATTTCAATCAGCAAATGTCTGGAAAATTAGAAGGAATTGGAGCTAGATTGCAAAAACGTATGGACAATACAAAGATTGTAGAATTAATTTCTGGAGGTCCAGCTTGGAGAGGCAATGAATTGGAAGTTGGCGATATAATCATGAAAGTACGTCAAGAAGATGAAGATGAACCTGTAAATATTGTTGGTATGCGCTTAGACGATGCTATCAAACTTATTAAAGGTCCAAAAGGTACAACCGTTTATTTAACTCTTAAAAAAGTAGATGGTACCATTGAAGAAATAAGCATTGTTAGAGACGTTGTTGAAATTGAAGAAACCTATGCAAAATCTTCATTTGTAGTAAAAGACGATAGACGATTTGGAGTTATAAATCTACCAAAATTTTATGTGGATTTTGAAGATTATAAAAGTAGAAATGCAGCTTCAGATATTAAGCAAGAAATAGAACGTTTAAAAGCTGAAGGCATGGATGGTCTGGTTTTAGATCTTAGAAATAATGGCGGTGGGTCTCTACCTGTTGTAGTAGATATAGCTGGAATGTTTATTAAAGATGGTCCAATTGTTCAAGTTAGAGCCACTGGAGAACCTAAAGAGGTCTTAAAAGACAAAGACAAATCTATTGTTTGGGATGGTCCTTTAGTAATAATGGTAAATGAATTATCAGCTTCAGCTTCTGAGATTTTAGCTGCTGCCATGCAAGATTATAAACGTGCTATTGTTATTGGAAGTAAACAAACCTATGGAAAAGGAACCGTTCAAAACTTTTTAGATTTGAATAATATGGTTCGAAATAATAAAAATGGCGATTTAGGAGCTTTAAAATTGACCACTCAAAAATTCTATAGAATTAATGGCGGTTCTACACAATTAGAAGGTGTAAAGAGTGATGTGGTTGTTTTAGATAGGTATAGCTTTATAGATATAGGCGAAAAAGATCAAAAAAACCCATTGCCTTGGGATAAAATTGAAGCAGTAGATTATACTTTTTGGGATGGTTATTTCGATTATAACGAAACTATTGAGAACAGTAAAAAAAGAATGAACGAAAATGAGCAACTAAAACTTATAGGTGAAAATGCTCAGTGGATAAAAACTAAAATGGATGAAAACATTCACTCATTAAATTATACTAATTATAAAGCTCAGTTAGATTTAAATGAAGAAGAAGCAAAACGATTCGATAAAATTTCTGAATATCAAACAAATCTTACCTTCCAATCTTTACCTTATGAAGAAGAAATGTTTAAAACTGATACCATTCTAAAAGAAAAAAGAGATCGTTGGCACAAGAGTTTAAGTCAGGATGTATATATAGAAGAAGCTATTCATGTGCTTGAAGATTTAAAAATGTCTTATTCTATTAAAAAAGTGGCTACTACAGTTAAAGATTAAAAATAAATGAGTCAGAATTCAAGCTCATTAAGTCAATTAGCGCTCCAAAAATTTAAACGAGATTTTTGGGGCGTTTTTAGCTTTTGGTTTATTGTATTAGTAGGTGTTATTTCAGTTTTTGCTTATGCATTTGCTCCAGATAATTCAAAACATGCCAATCAGATGCATTTAGCAATCCATTCTAAAAAGCCTGGCTTTAAAGTGCAAATGTTAGTTTTACCACCTGCTTTAGAGAACAATCAAAGCTTTTTTGATAAACTCTTTTTTGGAAAGAAACATACAGAAACAGAAATTCCAATTTCCTCTTACCAGCTTAAAGGCAGCACTTTATATTATACAGAATATGCTTCTGATGGACTTCAAGGAGCTGATAAATCAATAGATTTATCCAATTATCAAAAAATAGATTCAAATTCAATAATTCAAGAAAAAACCTATCTTTTCGGTACAGATAAATATGGACGTGATCTATTAAGTAGAATTCTTATTGGAGCAAGAATTTCCTTTTTTATTGGTTTTGTAGCTGTTTTTATTTCATTAGTTATAGGCATTTTTATGGGAAGTGTTGCAGGTTATTTTGGAGGAAAAGTTGATACTTTTATTATGTGGATTATTAACGTGACTTGGTCTATTCCAACATTATTACTTGTTATTGCAATTACATTAGCTTTAGGAAAAGGATTCTGGCAAGTGTTTATTGCAGTAGGTTTAACCATGTGGGTTGAAGTTGCCAGAGTTGTTCGAGGGCAAATTATTAGTGTTAAAGAAATGCAATATGTTACTGCAGCAAAAGCCTTAGGGTTTAATGATTTTAGAATAATAACCAAACATATATTACCAAATATAATGGCCCCAGTAATTGTAATTTCAGCTGCTAATTTTGCTGCAGCTATATTAATTGAAAGTGGTTTGAGTTTTTTAGGTATTGGCGCACAACCACCAATGGCAAGTTGGGGAGCAATGATTAAGGATCATTATAACTACATCATCTTAGGAAAACCTTATTTAGCCTTAATTCCAGGCTTCTGTATTATGAGTTTGGTAATGGCTTTTATGCTTATTGGTAATGCCTTGCGTGATGCTTTAGATGTGAAGAGTTAATTAAGCTTCATATTACTGTTTAGCTCATCAATATATACTAAAACATCCTCTTTACCAATGTCTTTTGAAGATGACGTGATAAAATAATTTGGCATTTCTTCCCAAGTTTCTAAAAGAATGTTTTTATATTCAGCTACATGGTTTTCAATAGCTTTTGGTCTTAACTTATCTGCCTTAGTGAAAATAATTGAAAAAGGAATGCCATTTTGGCCAAGCCATTGCATAAATTCCAAATCAATTAGTTGAGGTTTATGCCTAATATCTACTAAAACAAAAGCTGAAACCAATTGTTCTCGTAAAGCAAAATATTGTGTAATAAATTTTTGAAAGGTCTTCTTAGCACTTTTTGAAACCTTTGCATAGCCATAACCAGGTAAATCTACTAAATACCAGTTTTTATTAATTAGAAAATGATTAATTAGTTGAGTTTTCCCAGGTCTTCCAGAGGTTTTTGCAAGACTTTTTCTGCTTGTAAGCATATTTATAAGCGACGATTTTCCAACGTTACTTCTGCCAATAAATGCATATTCAGGAATGAGATTTTTTGGACATTTTGAAACATCCGAATTACTCATTACAAATTCTGCCGATTTTATTTCCATAATTATTTCCTACGAAAGTGGGAATTACATTTAAAGAATTAAGATTATTAAAAACCTCTTTTATTAAGCCAATTGTTTAGAATTTCGTTAAACTCATCAGGATGTTCCATCATAGCTGCATGACCACATTTGTCAATCCAGAATAACTCAGAATCTGGAAGCAATTCGTTAAATTCTTCTGCAACCTCAGGAGGCGTCACATTATCGTTTTTCCCCCAAATAATACAAGTTGGGGTTGTCATTTTTGGTAAATCTTTTGCCATGTTGTGTCTAATAGCACTTTTGGCAATGGCTAGAGTCTTTATTAGTTTATTTCTGTCGTTTACAGTTTCAAAGACTTCATCTACAATTTCTTTAGTAGCAATTGCAGGATCATAAAAAACATCTTGTGCTTTCTTTTTAATAACCTCATAATCACTTCGCTTGGTATAACCTCCACCCATAGCGCTTTCATACAAACCAGAACTTCCAGTAATAATTAATGCTTTTATTTTTTTTGGGTATTGTTTTGTGTGATAAAGACCAATATGTCCACCTAAAGAGTTTCCTAGTAATATAACTTCATCAAAACCTTTAAATTCTATAAATTCATGTAAATATTTTGCAAAACTTTTTACATTGGTTTTAAGCAATGACATAGTATAGATAGGTAATTCTGGAATTATAACTTTATAACCTATAGAACTAAAATGCTTTGTTACAGATTTAAAATTACTTAATCCACCCATTAAGCCATGAAGCACTATAATTGGTGTGCCTTCTCCTACTTCAATATACTTGTAATCCTTTTCTTTTTTTAATTTATGCTTCATTAATTAGTATGGCTTTACATTAAAAACAAATATAGATAAAATCATTCATAATATATCCATATTAATTTATTGGATTATAATTCCTAATCAAAGAGATATTAACAGAGTGTTGTAATTATTTACTTCACTTTACAACCTTTTGATTTTGAAGTGGTAGAGAGCCTTTCTCTTTTTAAATATCGAAATAAATACGCTGTTAATCGAAAATTTATCAACAAAGTGGTAAAATGTGGTAAAATGTGGTATATTTTTCGATATATTTGAAACTTAAACACAAAATCGGCAACCAAACCCTTTGAACTCATTAATAGGAACATACGAATGTAAAGTAGATGCTAAAGGAAGGCTTATGCTTCCTGCTGCATTAAAAAAGCAGTTATCTCCTGTTTTACAGAATGGGTTTGTTATAAAGCGAGCAGTTTTTCAGCCGTGTTTGGAATTATATCCAATGGCAGAGTGGGAAGCTTTAATGCAGAATGTGAACAAGCTTAATCGGTTTAAGAAAAAGAATAACGATTTTATCAGACGTTTTACGGCAGGAGTAAAAGTTGTTGAAGTAGATGCTACAGGTCGTTTATTGGTTCCAAAAGATTTAGTGGTTTTTGCAGATATCTCAAAGGAGATTGTGGTTTCGGCTGCAATTAACATAGTAGAGATTTGGGATAAAGATAAATATGAACAAGCTATTGATGATGCTACAGGAGATTTTGCAGATTTAGCTGAAGATGTTATGGGACAAGACGATGAGCATGGAATATCATAATCCTGTTTTATTAAAAGAAACTGTTGACGGTTTAAACATTGTTGAAGATGGTGTTTATGTTGACGTTACTTTTGGAGGAGGAGGTCATAGTAAAGAGATTTTGAAGAGACTTGGAAAGAATGGAAAATTATTCGCATTCGATCAAGATTCTGATGCTATTGAAAATAGAATTGAAGATGATCGATTTACTTTAATTCATGAGAATTTCAGGTTTATAAAAAGGTTCTTAAGATTTTATGGAGTAAAAGAAGTGGATGGCATTTTAGCAGATTTTGGTGTGTCTTCTCATCAATTTGATGTTGCAGAAAGAGGGTTTTCAACAAGGTTTGAAGCAGATTTAGATATGAGGATGAATCAACAAAACAAACTTTCAGCCTATCATGTAGTTAATGAATATGATGAGGAGCAACTTAAAGACGTGTTGTTGCAATATGGAGAATTAAGATTAGCTCCAGCCATGGCAAGTGTTATTGTTGCTAGTCGAGAACTTGAACCCATTAAAACAAGCGAACAATTAAAAAAAGTATTGAAAAAGTTTTTGCCACCTAAACATGAAAATAAAGTGTTGGCTCAAATTTATCAGGCTATAAGAATTGAGGTGAATCAAGAAATGGAAGCTTTAAAAGAGCTTCTGTTGCAAACACCAGATTTATTGAAACAAAATGGAAGGCTTAGTGTTATTTCTTATCATTCATTGGAAGATAGATTGGTGAAGAGATTTATAAGAAATGGCATGTTTGAAGGAGAACCAGAAAGAGATGTATTTGGAAACTTCGAAGTTCCATTAAAGAAAGTTGGTGGATTGATTATTCCAAGTAAAGAAGAAATTAAAATAAATAATAGAGCAAGAAGTGCTAAGCTAAGAGTGGCAGAAAAGTTATAAATGAAGAAAGGAATTTTAAATATTTTAAAAGGTAAGTTTCTTGTAAACGATGATGCGTTTAAAAATTGGCGTATGATATTTTTCATTTCTTCATTGGCTTTAATAATGATTGCGAGCTCGCATAGTGCAGATAAAAAAGTACACAAAATAGCCAGATTAAATAACGAAGCAAAGGATCTTCGTTCGGCATTTGTAGATGGTAGAAAAAAACTCATGGAGCTTAAAAAGGAATCCATGGTAGAATTAAAAATGAAAGAAAAAGGGTTAATACTTTCAGAGATTCCACCAACAAAAATTAAAGTTAAATCTCAAAATTAGTTCAGCTTGGCAGTAAACGAGAAGAACATATTAAACCGATTGTATTTTATAGCAGGATGTATGTTCATCTTCGCACTAGCAGTTGTGTTTAAACTTTTGAGTATTCAGTTTGTTCAAGGCGATAAATACAGAGAGTTAGCTGAAGAGAGAACCATAAAGAACGTAGTTATTCCTGCAAATAGAGGGAATGTGTATTCAGTTAATGGAAATTTGTTAGCTACTTCAATTCCAAAATACGATATTAGAATTGATGCCATGACACCTACTTCGGCAACATTCGAAAAGTATTTAAAACCATTATCAGATTCTCTTTCAAAGTATTCTGGAAAACCATCTTCTTATTATCAAAAAGAAATTAGAAAAGCTAGAGCTAATAAAAACAGATATTATCTATTAGCAAGAGATATTGGCTATTCTGAATACATCAGAATTAGAAATTTTCCATTATTAGAACTTGGAGCTTTTAAAGGTGGATTAATTGTTGAGCAAACTACCAAAAGAGAACATCCAATGGGTGGAGTTGCTGAAAGAACCATTGGATATGAACGATTTGATGAAAATGGAAATGTTACAAGGCCTGGAATTGATGGCGCATATGGTATAAAATATCTTAGAGGAACAGATGGACTAAGGCTAAAGCAGAGAATTGGAAATGGGCAATGGAAGCCCATTGCTGACTACAATCAAGTTGAACCAAAAGATGGATACGATTTATACACAACAATAAGTGTTAACATTCAAGATATAGCACATCATGCCTTATTACAGCAATTAGAGTATTACGAAGCAGATCATGGTTGTGTAGTGGTTATGGAAGTAGCAACTGGTGAAATAAGAGCCATTTCAAATTTAGGAAGAACTCAAAATGGTAGTTACTACGAAAAATTAAATTATGCAGTTGGTGAAGCTCATGAACCAGGTTCAACATTTAAAGTCATGGCTTTAATGTCTGCTTTAGAAGATAAACTTATTGATACATCAACAGTTGTAGATACAAAGCAAGGAGTTAAAACTTTTTATGGTAGAAGAATTAAAGATTCGCATCATGGTGGTTATGGAAAGATTTCAGCAGCAAGAGCATTAGAGGTTTCTTCGAATATTGGACTGGCAACTATAATAGATGAAAATTATTCTAAATCTCCAGCCAAATTTATAAATAGATTAAAAAGCTGGTCTTTAAATAAGCCACTTGGTTTGCCAATTTTAGGAGAAGGCCAACCTGTAATACCTGAACCAGGACATGATTTGTGGAGCAAAAATGCATTGCCATCAATGGCTTATGGTTACAACCTAAAATTAACACCACTTCAAACTTTAACTTTTTATAATGCTATTGCAAATAATGGAGTAATGGTTAAGCCAACCTTTATTAGGGAAGTTCGAGAACTAAATAAGCAAATAGAAACTTTCGATAAAACGATAATTAACAATAAAATATGTTCAGAAAAAACAATAAAAGAAACTCAAGAAATACTTAAGAACGTTGTTGTTCGTGGCACAGGAAAATCATTGTACTCACCTTATTTCTCAATGGCTGGTAAAACAGGAACAGCACAAACAGAATATTGGATGAAAGATTGGGAAGATAACCCTAGATACGTGTCTTCATTTGCTGGCTATTTTCCTGCTGAAAACCCAAAGTATTCGTGTATAGTAATCATTCATAAACCAAGTACTAAAAAAGGATATTATGGAGCAGATGTTTCTGGTCCTGTTTTTAAACGTATCGCACAAAAGATTTTTACTGATACTCCAATTATTGATGAAGTTAGGTCTTTAAATGTAAAAGATATGGTTGTTGAGAAGGAGTTTGACAGTTATTATACTACTGCTCAAACCTACAAAACTATTATGCCAAATGTAGTTGGATTACCTCTTATGGATGCTTTAGCGCTTTTAGAAAACATGGGTTTAAAAGTGCAATCTCAAGGCGTTGGAATTGTAAAATCTCAATCTCTAGATAAAGGCTTAAAAATAAAGAAAAATCAGACAGTTGTTATTCAAGCTTCATGATGAATTTAAAAGACATATTATATAAAGTAACCCTCAATGCAGTTGTGGGAAGTACGAGCGTGTCTGTAAATAAGATTGAATTTGATTCTAGAAATATTTCTAATAAAGATGTTTTTGTAGCAATAAAAGGAACCGTTTCTAATGGTCATGAATTTATTGATAAAGCAATTAATGATGGAGCTATTGCAATTATCTGTGAAACAATTCCTAATAATATTGAAGAGGGAATCACTTATGTTGAAGTAGATAGTACATCAAAAGCATTGGCTATAATGGCATCAAACTATTATCTAAATCCTTCCGAAAATTTAAAATTGGTTGGTGTTACAGGAACAAATGGAAAAACAACCATAGCTTCATTGTTATATCAGTTATTTAAAAAAGCTGGTTTTAAAGTTGGATTGTTATCTACTGTAAAAATTATGGTTGATAATAAAGAATACAAAGCAACTCATACGACTCCAGATTCCATAACAATTAATAAGTACTTAAAGAAAATGAATGATGAAGGAGTAGCTTATTGTTTTATGGAAGTAAGCTCTCATGGTATTCATCAAAATAGAACTGAAGGACTACATTTTGAAGGAGGTATTTTTACAAACTTATCTCACGATCATTTAGATTATCACGACACCTTTGCTGAATACAGAGATGTAAAAAAATCGTTTTTCGATAAGCTGCCAAACACAGCTTTTGCTTTAGTAAACGTCGATGATAAGAATGGCTTGGTTATGCTGCAAAATACCAAAGCGAAGAAATTTACTTATGCTTTAAAGGGCTATGCAGATTATAGATCACAAATTCTCGAAAACCAATTAAATGGTTTGTTACTTAAAATAAATGAGAGCGAAGTTTGGACTAGACTCATAGGAGATTTCAATGCATATAATGTACTTGCTATATATGCAACTGCTGAATTATTAGGGCTTGAAAAAGTAGAAAACTTAAGAATTATAAGTGAATTAGAAAGTGTAGCTGGCAGGTTTCAATATCTTATTTCAGATGAAAAAATAACAGCTATTGTTGATTATGCTCATACACCAGATGCATTAAAAAATGTATTAGAAACTATTAATAGTATTCGAACTAAAAATGAAGAACTAATAACTGTTTTTGGCTGTGGAGGTAATAGAGACAAAACTAAACGTCCTAAAATGGGACACATTGCTTCTGCTCTAAGCACCAAAGTTATTATTACAAGCGATAATCCAAGAAACGAAGTTCCTGAAACCATTATTGGAGACATTGAAAAAGGCATAGAACCACAAAATTTTAAAAAAACAATCTCTATTACAGATAGAAAGCAAGCTATTAAAACAGCTTGTCAGATGGCAAACCCGAATGACATTATACTAATTGCAGGAAAAGGTCATGAAACCTATCAGGAAATTAAAGGAGAAAGATTTGATTTCGATGATTATAAAATAGTTCAAGAATTTTTAAAACAATTACAAAAATAATATGTTGTATTACCTATTCGAATATTTAGAAAAGCAATTTCAGATTCCTGGAGCATCTCTCTTTGGTTTTATAACCTTTAGAGCTGCAATGGCTATCATTTTATCGTTGCTTATTTCTACAATCTTTGGTAAGCGCATTATTAGATTTTTGCAAAAGCAACAAGTTGGAGAAACTATTAGAGATCTAGGTTTAGAAGGTCAAGTAGAAAAGGCTGGGACACCAACTATGGGAGGAATCATCATTATTCTAGCGACACTAATTCCGGTTTTATTACTAGCAAGATTAGATAATATATATATCATTCTCTTAATAGTTACCACAGTTTGGATGGGAACCATAGGATTTATTGACGATTATATTAAAAAATTTAAAAAAGATAAAGAAGGATTAAAAGGACGTTTTAAAGTTCTTGGACAAGTAGGTTTAGGAATTATTGTTGGAACAACACTTTACTTTAATACAGATGTTACAATTAAAGAAAAGTTGCCTATTGAACAACAGCAAGAAATTTTGGCTTTAGATGCTAATGTGTCTCCCTCCATGCTTTTTGAAGCTGAAGAAAGATCTACCAAAACAACCATTCCTTTTGTAAAGTCTAACGAATTTGATTATGCCGAAATTATAGCTTGGGTAAATCCAGATTGGGCAAAATATGCTTGGATTATTTTTATTCCAATAGTCATATTTATTATAACAGCAGTTTCAAATGGTGCCAATTTAACCGATGGAATTGATGGTTTAGCAGCAGGTACTTCAGCCATTATTGTACTCACATTAGGCATCTTTGCTTGGGTATCTGGTAACATCATTTTTTCAGATTATCTCAACATTATGTATATCCCAAGAGTAGAAGAAATTACCATTTACATAACTGCATTTGTTGGAGCTTTAATTGGCTTTTTGTGGTACAATACTTATCCAGCACAAGTTTTTATGGGAGATACAGGAAGTTTAACTATTGGAGGAATTATAGCAGTTATTGCTGTAGCAGTTAGAAAAGAATGGTTAATTCCTGTGTTATGTGGCATTTTCTTAGCTGAAAATTTATCTGTAGTCATGCAAGTAAGTTGGTTTAAATACACCAAAAAGAAATATGGTGAAGGAAGACGCATTTTTAAAATGTCGCCTTTACATCATCATTATCAGAAATCAGGATATCATGAAAGTAAGATTGTTACCAGGTTCTGGATTGTTGGAATCCTGTTAGCTATTATTTCAATTGTCACATTGAAGATTAGATAAAAGTTTGTTATGCTGAGCTTGTCGAAGCATCTCAAAATATAACAGAATGACAAAACAAAGATTAGTCATATTAGGTGGTGGAGAAAGTGGAGTTGGAACTGCACTTTTAGGAAAAGCTAAAGGGTTTGAAGTTTTTGTTTCAGACAAAGGAAAAATTAAAGAAAAATATAAACAAGTTCTTATACATCATGAGATTGAATGGGAAGATGAAATCCATACAGAGTCCAAGATTCTGAATGCAGATTTAGTAATGAAAAGCCCAGGAATTCCAGATAAAGCGCCTTTGGTAAAACAAATTCGTGATCAGGGAATTCCAGTTGTTTCAGAAATTGAGTTTGCAGCAAAATTTACTAATGCAACCATTGTTGGAATTACTGGAAGTAATGGTAAAACAACAACAGCTTCGTTAACGCATCATATTCTTAAACAAAAATTAGAAGTTGGGTTAGCTGGAAATATTGGCGACAGTTTTGCCAAGCAAATACTGGAAAAAAATTACCCAAACTATGTGTTGGAGATCAGTAGTTTTCAGTTGGACGATATTGTAGGGTTTAAGCCTCATATAGCAATAATTACAAATATTACTCCAGACCATTTGGATAGATATAATTATGAATTTGAAAGATATATAGCTTCAAAATTTAGAATTGCCGAAAACCAAACAAAAGCAGATTATCTCATTTTTGATGCAGACGATCCAGTGATTTTAGATTGGTTGGAGAAGCATCCCGTTCAATCCACATTATTACCATTTTCATTGGTGAAAAAAATTGAAAATGGAGCGTATTTAGAAAACAAAACAATAAAAATAACAATAGATAACAACTCAATAGACATGCCAACAAAGGACTTAGCATTAGAAGGAAAACACAACATTAAAAATGCCATGGCTGCTTCAACAGTAGCTCATTTATTAAGAATAAGAAAACAAACCATTAGAGAAAGTTTAGAAAATTTTCATGGTGTAGAACATAGACTAGAGAATGTATTAAAAATTAATAAAGTTCAATATATAAATGATTCTAAAGCAACCAATGTAAATGCAACTTATTATGCTTTAGAAAGTATGGATGCACCAACAGTTTGGATAGTTGGAGGTCAAGATAAAGGGAATAATTATCAAGAATTATATCCTTTTGTGAACGAGAAAGTAAAAGCCATTATTTGTCTTGGAGTAGATAACGAAAAGCTATTAGAAAATTTCAGTTCCATGGTAGATGTGATTGTAGAAACGCAATTTATGAGTGAAGCTGTAAAAATTGCTTATAAGTTAGCTCAATCTGGTGATAATGTATTGTTGTCTCCAGCATGTGCAAGTTTCGACTTGTTTGAAAACTATGAAGATAGAGGAAGGCAATTTAAAGAAGCAGTTAGAAATTTATAAAAAATAAATAGATGTTTTAGCGAATTCTAAGACATAATTAATTGTATTAAAAAGATTCCCGACTTATTAGGAATAAAAAATGAAACAAATATTTAAAAACATAAAAGGAGATAGATTAATTTGGGCCATTGCAGCATTACTTGCAATTTTTTCTTTCCTTCCTGTGTATAGTGCTGCTAGTAATCTAGCATATGTAGGAGATAGTGGAAATACTTTTGCTTTCTTCTTAAAGCATCTTATGCATTTGTTTTTAGGTTTTACCATCATGTATGGTGTGCATAAAATTCCTTATAGATATTTCAGAGGTTTGTCTATAGTGTTGATTCCGGTTGTGTTAGTGTTATTAGTAATTACAATGTTACAAGGCACAACTATTGAAGGAGCAAATGCTAGTAGATGGATTCAGATTCCTATTGTTAATATGTCTTTTCAAACATCCACTTTTGCTTTTGTTGTTTTAATGGTTTTTGTTGCTAGGTATATGTCTAAAATTAAGGATAAGAAAATCTCTTTTAAAGAATCTATTTTACCCTTATGGATTCCAGTTTTTCTAGTTCTTGTTTTAATTTTACCAGCTAATTTTTCAACTGCAGCCATTATGTTTGTAATGGTGCTTATGCTGGTTTTTCTTGGAGGTTATCCTATAAAATATTTAACAGTAATTGTTGGAACAGGAATCTTAGCTCTCATATTATTTGTTTTAATAGCAAAAGCTTTCCCAGATGCTATGCCTAATAGAATTGATACTTGGATGAGCAGAATTGAAAGTTTTTCTGACGGTGGAGATACCGAAGCAGATTATCAAATTGAAAAAGCTAAAATAGCTATTGCATCAGGAGGTATTCAAGGTGTTGGTCCTGGAAAAAGTATTCAAAAGAATTTTTTACCACAATCTTCATCCGATTTTATTTATGCCATTATTGTTGAAGAGTATGGTTTGATTGGAGGGTTTATTTTAATGATATTTTATCTCTGGTTATTGTTTAGAATCGTAATTGTTTCACAAAAAGCAGATACCATATTTGGAAAACTATTAGTATTAGGTGTTGGCCTTCCAATTGTATTTCAAGCCTTAATAAATATGGCAGTTGCTGTTGAGTTATTTCCTGTAACTGGACAAACTTTACCATTAATAAGTAGTGGTGGAACATCTATTTGGATGACTTGTTTAGCCTTAGGGATTATACTTAGTGTAAGTGCAAAGAGAGAAGAAATTAAAGAGCAAGAAGATAGAGAAGATAATCCGTTAGAAATACTATCGGAAGCGATATAACTAAAAAAGATTAAAGAAATAATAGTGTCAACTAAAAAAGCATATAAAATTATTTTATCAGGTGGAGGAACAGGTGGTCACATCTATCCAGCTATAGCTATTGCAAATGAATTAAAGCAGCGTTTCCCTGATGCCGAATTTTTATTTGTAGGTGCAGAAGACCGTATGGAAATGGATAAGGTGCCTCAAGCTGGTTATCAAATTGAAGGGCTTTGGATTTCTGGTATCCAAAGAGAGTTGACCTTAAAGAATTTAAGTTTCCCATTTAAACTTATAAGTAGTTTGTTTAAAGCAAGAAAAATAATTAATAGGTTTAAGCCAGATGTTGTTATTGGAACAGGAGGTTTTGCAAGTGGTCCCTTATTACAAGTGGCAACTTCAAAAGGAATTCCTAGTTTAATACAAGAACAGAATTCCTATCCTGGAATTACGAATAAACTTTTATCTAAAAAAGCCAATAAAATTTGTGTTGCCTACAATGGATTGGAGCGTTTTTTCCCAGAAGACAAAATAATTAAAACAGGAAATCCTGTTAGACAAGGATTGTTGGATATTAATTCGAAAAGAGAAGAATCTCAGAAGGTATTTGCTCTTGAAAAAGATAAAAAAACACTGTTTGTTTTAGGTGGAAGTTTAGGTGCTAGAAGAATTAATGAGCTAATTGAAAAGGAGCTCGATTTTATACTTAGTCTTAATATGCAAGTTATCTGGCAGTGTGGAAAATTGTATTATGATAAGTACAAAATATATAACAATACAAAACACGTGCAAGTCCATGAATTTATAAATAACATGGATTTTGCATATGCAGCATCCGATGTGATTATTTCAAGAGCAGGAGCAAGTTCGGTATCAGAATTATGTATTGTTGGAAAGCCTGTTATTTTTATTCCTTCACCTAATGTGGCTGAAGATCACCAAACTAAAAATGCCATGGCCATTGTAAATGAACAAGCGGCATTATTAATTAAAGAAGCCGATTTAGAAGTGGATTTTGAAAATAAGTTTTCACAATTACTATTGTCTGTAGAAAAGCAAAAAGAATTGAGTAAAAACATACAAAAATTAGCATTAGTAAATGCAACAAAACAAATAGCAGACGAAGTAGAAAAACTTATCAATAAGTAAACATTAAATGAATTTAGACAACATACATAACGTTTATTTTGTTGGAATTGGAGGCATAGGAATGAGTGCTTTAGCCAGATATTTCCATGCAAAAAACAAACGTGTTGCTGGATATGATAAAACCCAAACAGACATAACTGATGGTTTGGAGTCAATAGGGATACAAGTTCATTTTAACGATTCTGTAGCTAATATTCCTGATGCTTTTTTAAATTACGATACCACTTTGGTTGTTTACACTCCAGCTATTCCAAAGGACAATATGGAGCTGGTGTATTTTAAAAACCAACCAAGTTTTAGCGTTTTAAAACGCTCTCAAGTTTTAGGATTAATTACTGAAAACACTTTTTGTTTAGCAGTAGCTGGAACACATGGAAAAACTACAACAACAAGTATTTTAGGACATTTACTTAATGAATGTAACGTTCCTGTAACAGCATTTTTAGGAGGTATTAGCGAAAACTACAATTCAAATTTAATTTTAAAAGGTACCAAAGTTTCTGTAGTTGAAGCTGATGAATTTGATAGATCCTTTTTAACACTATCACCAGATTTAGCATGCATAACGTCTATGGATGCAGATCATTTAGATATTTATGGAGATGCTTCAGAATTAATAAAGTCTTTTGAAGATTTTTCAAAAAGAGTTAAAGAAAACGGGAAACTGTTTGTTAAAAACGGTTTGCCTTTAAATGGAATTACTTACGGAATTGAAGACGATTCAGATTATTCAATTCACAATATAAAAATAGAAAATGGTGTCTATGTTTTTGATGTAAAAACACCAAAAACAACACTTGAAAAGTTACAATTTAACCTACCTGGTAGACATAATATGTCGAATGCATTAATAGCCTTGGCGATGGCTGTAGAGTACGGTTGCCCTCACCAGCAGCTCGCCAAAGCTTTAGCATCTTACAAAGGAGTTAAACGTCGTTTTTCTTATCATATTAAAACAGACAATTTAATTTTTATTGACGATTATGCGCATCATCCAGAAGAGATAAATGCTGTGCATCAAGCTGTTCGAGAAATGTATCCTGAAAAACACGTATTAGCTATTTTTCAGCCTCATTTGTTTAGCAGAACTAGAGACTTTGCAGAAGAATTTGCCAAAAGTCTTTCGAATTTTGATGAAGTCTTACTTTTGGACATTTATCCAGCTAGAGAGCTACCAATTGAAGGAGTAAATTCGAAATGGTTATTAGATAAAATTGAAAACAAAAACAAACAGTTAATTAATAAATCTGAGATCGTTCCAAAAATAAAAGAAAGTCAAGCACAAATAATATTGACAATTGGTGCTGGAGATATTGGTGAAGAAGTTAAACAAATAAAACAAGCTTTAAGTGTTGCGAGTTAATTGGAATTACATAAAAATGATTGTTTTACTAGGAATAGTAGTGTTTCTATATGCCTTTTCAACTGTAAAAAACACTGAAAGAAAAGTAACTGAACCTGTCATTAAATTTAAAGGAGATAACAACCTTTTCTTAACACATGAGAATGTTAGTAAATTGTTAATACAAAAAAATCAAAGTGTTAAAAATAAGTCTAAAGAAACTTTAGATTTGAATGATTTAGAAACTGCCCTGAATTCTAATCAAATGGTTAAATCGGCTCAAGTGCACTTGTCAGTAAATGGAGTGCTTACAGCCGAAATTGAACAAAAAAGACCTATAGCAAGAGTACGTACAAATGCATCATATTATATTGATGATCAAGGGAGTTATATGCCTTTGTCATCAAATTATACTGCTAGAGTACCACTCGTAACTGGACATATTGAAAAAAACAATTTAGAAAATGTTTTTAAAATGGCTCAGAAAGTTAATGAAGATGAATTTTTAAGAACGCATGTTATAGAAATTCATCAATCAGAAAAAAATACAATTTTTTTAAAGTTTAGACAATGCAATTTTATTATCCAACTAGGAAATTTAAAACATTTAGATAAAAAAATCATGAATCTAAAAGCATTCTATAACAAGGCATTAAAAGACAAAACACTTAATGACTATGTGAATGTAAACTTACAGTTTGATAATCAGGTTGTGTGTACTAAAATATAAACTATGGAGAACAATATAGCAGTAGGATTAGACATAGGAACCACAAAAATTGTGGCCATGATTGGTCGTAAAAACGAATATGGAAAGGTTGAGATTTTAGGCATAGGTAAATCTAAAAGCCTTGGTGTGCATCGAGGTGTAGTTAATAATATTACTCAAACCATCCAATCTATCCAGCTAGCAGCTCAAGAAGCAGAAGCAGCTTCAGAATTTAAAATAGAAGATGTTACGGTTGGTATAGCAGGACAGCATATAAGAAGTTTACAGCATAGCGATTATATAACAAGACCAAATTCTGAATTGGTTATAGATGAAGATGATATAGAACGATTAATCAATCAGGTGCACAAATTAGTCATGCTTCCTGGAGAAGAAATCATTCATGTGTTACCACAAGAATACAAAGTTGATGGTCAAGCCGAAATTAAAGAACCCATAGGAATGTATGGTGGCAGATTGGAAGCTAATTTTCATGTGGTTGTTGGTCAAGTTTCATCCATAAGAAACGTAGGTCGTTGTATTAAAAGTGCTGGATTAAATCTAGAAGGTATCACACTTGAACCCTTAGCATCTGCGAATGCTGTATTAAGTCAAGAAGAAAAAGAAGCAGGCGTAGCTTTAATTGATATTGGTGGAGGAACCACAGATTTGGCCGTATTTAAAGATGGGATAATTCGTCATACAGCAGTTATTCCATTTGGTGGAAATGTGATTACTGAAGATATTAAAGAAGGTTGTTCAATTATTGAAAAACAAGCCGAATTATTAAAAATAAAATTCGGTTCTGCTTGGCCTGGAGAAAATAAAGAAAATGAAATTGTATCAATTCCTGGTTTAAGAGGAAGAGATCCAAAAGAAATAACTCTCAAAAATCTGTCGAAAATAATTCACGCAAGAGTTGTTGAAATTATTGAACAGGTTTATGTGGAAATTAAAAATTACGGTCACGAAGAGCAGAAAAAGAAACTGATAGCTGGAATTGTTTTAACTGGAGGAGGAGCGCAACTTAAACACTTAAAACAACTTGTAGAATATATTACCGGAATGGATACTAGAATAGGTTATCCAAACGAGCATCTAGCTGGTGATAGTGATGATGAAGTAACAAGTCCATTGTACGCAACAGCTGTTGGTCTGGTTATGGATGGTTTAAAACGACATGAAAGAAAAAGAGCAGAAAAAATTGAAGAAGAGATTATTGAAGAAGCAATAAATGATGTAGAAGAGGAACTTGAAATTAAACAAAAACCAGAGAGACGTTCTTTTCTAGACAAATTAACAGAAAGAGTAAAAGATTTTTTAGATAACGCAGAGTAATTCTAAAAATTAAAAATAAATAAAATTAATCCAAACAGATATTTTAAATATCACAAAAAGTAATAGAATCATAAAAAACGAAATTCATGAGCAGCAACAAAGAATTCGAAAGTAATATTTCATTTGATCTCCCTAAAAATCAATCAAATGTTATAAAAGTAATTGGTGTTGGAGGTGGAGGTAGCAATGCTATCAATCACATGTTTCAACAAGGTATTAAAGGAGTCGATTTTGTAATCTGTAATACAGATGCACAAGCACTTCAAAATAGTGGAGTCCCAAATAAAATTCAATTAGGCCTTAACTTAACCGAAGGTTTAGGAGCTGGTGCAAATCCAGATGTTGGGGAAAAATCAGCTATAGAAAGTTTTGAAGACATTCAACGTATGTTAGATTCAAATACCAAGATGGTATTTATAACTGCTGGAATGGGTGGAGGAACTGGAACAGGAGCTGCTCCAATAATTGCTAAAATGGCTAAAGACTTAGATATTTTAACGGTTGGAATAGTTACTATGCCTTTTCAATTTGAAGGGAAAATGCGTAATGAACAAGCACAAATAGGTATTGAAAACCTTCGTAGTGTTGTAGATTCGTTAGTGGTTATTAATAACAACAAACTTCGAGAAGTTTATGGAAATTTAGGCTTTAAAGCAGGATTCTCTAAAGCAGACGAAGTACTTTCTACTGCTGCACGTGGAATTGCTGAAGTTATTACACATCACTATACTCAAAACATCGATTTACGTGATGCTAAAACAGTGCTAAGTAATAGTGGAACAGCTATTATGGGATCTGCAACTTCTTCTGGTCAGAACAGAGCTCATGATGCTATTTCAAAAGCTTTAGATTCCCCTTTATTAAATGATAATAAAATAACTGGAGCCAAAAATGTATTGCTGCTTATTGTCTCTGGTTCTCAAGAAATTACTATTGATGAGATTGGTGAAATAAACGACCACATTCAAAACGAAGCAGGTCATGGAGCCAACATCATTATGGGAGTTGGTGAAGATGAATCTCTAGAAGAGTCTATTGCTGTAACTATTATAGCTACAGGTTTTAATATTGATCAGCAAGATGAAATATCTAATACTGAAGCAAAAAAAGTTATTCATGCTTTAGAAGAAGATAAACCTTTTGAACAGGATTTATCAAAAAAAGAAAAAGCTCCAGCTATCATTACTCCAAATATTGAATTAGAAGAAAAAACTGAAACTCCAATAGTGAAACACACATTAGATTTAGATGAGCTAGAAGAGTTTAATAGCCCTAATAATTTTTCTAATGAAGAAGAATTAATTCCTACTTCAGAATTAATTAGAAATATAAAGGTTGTTTATGATGAAGTTATAGATGCAGTTGAAGAAGAAGATTTTATAATTACTGAAATTGAATCTGAAACTAAACAAGATATATCTTTTGAAGTTGAAGAAGAAGAGCAACAAATTACTTTAACGTTCGATTTGCCTATTAGTGAATCAACTATTGAAAATAAAGACGATGATTTTGTTGTTCATGATTTAGAAGAAAACATTAAAAAGATTCCAGTTAACGATTATGTGGAGTTAATTCCAGTTACAGAAACAAACGAACATGGTGAAACTAGATATGCTCTTGACGATTATATTGAAATAGAATCTGGAATCAATCAAAACAAAAAGAAAGAACAAACAATAGAAATAGCTGATGAACTTGATAAAGAAATAGTTTTCGAAAAGAAAATTATGAATCAAGAAGAACCTAAAGTAACAACAGAAGAAATAGACCCAATGAATAGCCCTATTTCTGAATTACTTAAAGAACGTGCAGAAGAGCGTAGACGTAAGATGAAAGATTTTAATTATAAATTCAATAATTCTAAAATTGATGATATAGAAAAAATTCCAGCTTATAAACGTCAAGGTATTAATCTTGATGAGACACAACATTCTTCAGAATCTAGTATGTCTGGTACAAGTGTTAGTACAGACGATAACGACGATTTACAATTTAGAAGCAACAATTCGTTTTTACACGATAACGTAGATTAATTAATAGCGATTAGGTTTAGTGTTAGAGCTTCTTTCAAAACCCGAATAATCATTTAGATTATTCGGGTTTTATTTTCTATTTTTATAATCATAGGATTACTTTTCTAGTAGGCTTAACTGTTTACTTTTTGTTATCTTCGTAACCTCTTAAAAACATAAAAAATGAGTTTACAACAAGATGTCATGACAGCTTTAAAAGAAGCCATGAAAAGTAAAGATCAAACAGCATTAACAGCTTTAAGAGCTGTTAAATCAGCAATTTTATTGGCACAGACAGAAAGTGGAGCAAAAGAAGAATTAACCGAAGAACAGGAATTAAAAATACTCCAAAAGCAAGTCAAACAACGTAAAGATAGTGCTGCAATTTACATAGAACAAGGTCGCGAAGATTTAGCTGCACCAGAATTAGCAGAAGCAGAAGTTATCAATCAGTTTTTACCAGAAGCACTTTCAGACGAAGAAATTGAAAAAATAGTAGTAATGACTATAGAAAATGTTGGAGCAGAAGGTATGAAAGACATGGGAAAAGTGATGGGAATTGTTAGTCAAAAATTAGCAGGACAAGCCGATGGAAAGACTATATCAAATATTGTAAGAGCTAAATTGTCTTAAAACTTATGGAATAATCGAATTCCATCTGTTATTTGACTTTTGGCCTCGTAGTTCAACTGGATAGAATATCAGATTTCGGCTCTGAGGGTTGGAGGTTCGAATCCTCTCGAGGTCACAAATAAGTAAAAATGCTGTACGGCAAATTCAAGTAATATTGAATTTGCCGTACAGCATTTTGATTATTAAAGCGTAGCTTTTAGGGATCAGTAGGCAAAGAGAATTTAAATCTAAAGATCACTATATTTATAAGTTTACTTGAATTTATAAAAAATAAAAAAATATTATATGCTTATATAAGTAAATGAGATATTATTATTTTTTCTTTAATTGTATGTTTGAAATTTTAAATCCATGCTTTTATTAAACCCAAATCAAGATTATTTAATAGGAACTATAATTTTAATTATACTAGTTGGTTTTTTACTTGTTATTATTCTAATATGGATGAGACAAATTGTTTCTAGTGTGTTTGATGGCTTTGAAATTGGCTATGTTTTTTTAACAAGACGTCCACTATATGTCTATTTTCACCCATTTTTAAATAAGTTAAAGCCAAATCAAGAAAATATATTAAAAGAACAATTTACTTTTTATAATAGGTTAAGTAAAAGGCATAAAGCATATTTTAGACATAGAGTCGCTATTTTTATCGAGAATAAGCAATTTATTGGTAAAGAAGATTTTATAATTACAGAAGAAGTAAAAATATTAATTTCTGCAACTGCTACCATGCTTACATTTGGATTTAGAGATTTTACTATTAAATCCATAAAGAATATAATTGTATATCCAAGCCAATACTATTCAACTATTAACGACAATTACCATAAAGGAGAGTTTAATGTAAATCTTAAAACTTTGGTGCTTTCGTGGGATAATTTTAAAGAGGGTTTTAGAATTGAGGATGATAAATTAAACCTAGCCATTCATGAATTTGCACATGCTATTCATTTTAATAGCATCTATCAAAATGATATAAATTCGGTTATTTTTATAGATACATTTAATGAGCTTAGAGAATTACTTACAATTAATGATAATTTAAAGTCTAAATTAGTTAATTCAGAATCCTTAAGAAATTATGCTTTTACAAACGATTTTGAATTGTTGGCAGTTATTCTAGAAACCTTTATTGAGTCTCCTAAAGAATTTAAAAATGAATTTCCTGAGATCTATAGTTTAGTTAAACAAATGTTGAATTTTAATTTTTCTGGATATTAGCAGATTATGTTAGCCTGTTATATTATACTTGACTTGTTGTTAAGCAGAATTACTATTTTTAAAACTTGGGATATTAAAAATAATGTTTTGTTGTTCTAACACATCTAAAACAAGTTTCAAATTTGGGTCATTAGACTGGTTTATTGTTTCATTTTTCAAAAGAGACTCTACTTGTTGTTTCATGTTTTTTTCATGATATTCAATTAAAAATTCGTTGTCTTCTAATTTTATTAAGCAATCGTTTTTTCCAAAATCGAACTCGGCAATCGGATTAATTTTATGTAATGTTTGTTCATTATAATAAGCTTTTTGCAGTACTTTATATAATGCAGCTATTACACGGTCTGTAGTAACAGAATTCAAACAGATTCGATGTTCACAATTTAAAATAACGTCATAATTACATCTAATAGTACAAACACCTTTTTTGCCCCAAATAAGCTCGTTGTATTCAGCAAAACTTCCCCAACTTCCAGGTCCAGTTGGCCCATAAATTCCAATAGATGGAATATTAAAAGCTCCTGCTACGTGTGTAATTCCTGCATCATTACCAATATGGAATAAGGCTCCAGAAAGAGCTTCTCCTACTTTGTTCATGTCTCCAGTTATATAACTTACATGTGGCATTGGCTTGCTAAAATAAGATGCAATTTCTGGATCGTTTGGACCCATAATTATTTTACAATCTAAATCAGGAAAAATAGAGGCTAGTTCTTCAATAAGTTGTGCATATTTTTCGGTTGGCCAAATTTTTAATAAAAATCCAGCTCCATGATGAACCACAAAATGTTTTTTATTTAAAGGTTTTGATTGCTCGAAATATGGATATCCATCGTATTTATTATCTATAGAAATATGAAGTTTGGAAATAGTATCAATATAATGCTGTATAGCATGTTGTTTTACTTTTTTGTGGGTTGGATATTGCAAAGCATGAGGCAAATCATATCCTCTAAAAGCTGGATAATTACCTAACTCAAAAATATGGTTGTAATTAGGTTCCTGTAATTTAACTTCCTCTTCGTTTACCACAGTAACATTTTTTAAATGTTTAGAGAAAAAAGAAACTAATCTTGGAGCTACTGCAAAATGTAAGCTTTTAGAAACTTTTGCGAGTTTGTAAATAGCAGGGACTGCAAAGAAAATATCTCCTAAACCACCATAGCTTTTATAAACTAATACGTTTCCTAGTTTTTTTATTTCTTTAGTTTCATTTGTTGTTAGAATGTGTTCTGTTTCAACCCAAAAATTCTTTAAAGCAGCTATCATTTCTTCTATAGCTTTTGTTTTATTATCTGGATAAAAATCGAACGAAAATGTTCCAATTCTATCATTAGATATAATTTCACATCCAGATAAAAATGCTTCAGCTGCTAACCTTCCAGAAGGTTCTGGCCAAACAGGTTGACAAAAAAAGGTTTTAGTTTTACCTAATATTCTTAAAACTTCATAATTAGGTACAGGATCTTTAAAAGTAATATTTTCAGGAATAGGTTGTCTTAATTGATTTTTCCCATAAACGGGAAATTTTTTTTCAGGATGAGATTCGGCATAGGCAACATAAGCTTTGCCTCCTTTTAAATAATTTAAATCCCCAAAAAAAGGAATGGTGTCTTCCACTTTCCATTTTGAAGGTTGAAGGTCATCCACAAATACAGTTGGTGGTTTTATATTATAATTTGAAATGGCCTCGCCAAAAAACTCATAGTGAGATTGATAGTGTTTTGGGGATTGAAATATGTTTAAACTAGCTTTCGCAAATAATTTTCTATAAAGATGAAATTTTTTGGAATGGCAACAATTATTAATTTTTCTATCTACAGTACAAAGAATATTTCTTCTAACGCAAAAATTATAATCAAACTCAATCTTAATATATGGTTGATTTATGAATATTAAATATTCAATTAACTCAATTTCAAAATGACAACGAGAAGTACTACAGACAACAATTAAATTTGAGTTTAGGATATGGCTTTTTGTCTTATCAAAATCTTTGATGTTGTCTAATACAATATGGAATTTTTTGCTTGAATTATGATTAATTAATTGCTTAATAGTAAGTTCTGCACCTCTTGGTGTTTGTAAGGAAGTGTCATGTAAAAAAAGGATGTTATTCAAGGCATAGAAAGTTTAGACTACAGAAAAGAGTCTGTTTGATTTTAGAATGAAATTTAAAAAATTTAATTTCTAATTAACCTCCATAATAGCCATCATCATAGTAACCATCATCATAGTAGCCGTCATCATAATATCCATCATCATAGTAACCGTCATCGTAATATCCATCATCATAGTAACCGTCATCATAATAACCATCACCATAATATCCATCATTAAATGAACCATCATCGTCATTACTACATGAACTAGCAACAGAAGCAGTTATAGATATTGCTGAAATTGCTAAAATAGCTTTACCAGATTTCTTTAAAAAATGTCTTCTATTCATAATTAAAAGTTATGTTCTTAAATGTAAGAAAATATATTAATACTTCAAAATGATTATTTATAACGATGTTTTAGGTTAAATTATTATGAATCAATGACATTTGTCATGGTTTTTAATGGTTTCTATTCATAACTTTATTACTGAATTTAAAACCAATAAGATGAAAAGAAGAACACCAATTTCAGAAATAATGACCAAAGAAGTCATTACATTAAATCATACAGACGATTTAGAAACAGCAGAAAGATTATTTAAAACTAAAAAAATTAGACACATACCTGTAGTAAGTGGAGATAAAATAATAGGTATGTTAAGTTATACAGATTTACTTCGAATTAGCTTTGCAGATGCTATTGATGAAGATGAAGATACTGTAGATACTGTAGTTTACAATATGTTTACTATAGAGCAGGTAATGGCTAAAAACCTAGTGAGTGTTACTTCTACTACATTAATTAAAGAAGTGGCTGAAATATTATCTAAAAAAGAATTTCATGCGCTTCCAGTTGTTGATGAAGATAAATTAGTAGGTATTGTTACAACTACAGATTTAATAAACTATTTAATAGATCAATTCTAACCAAATTATTATTCTAACAAAAAAAAGCTCCATTTGGAGCTTTTTTTATGAGTTAGCTATCTGTTTTAATTGCTTTATAGTATCTGTTGGATAATTACTTTTAAAAACATGAGATCCAGCAACAAAAACATCTGCTCCAGCATCTACCAGTTGTTTTATGTTTTTATCTGTAACACCTCCATCGATTTCGATTTTGGTGTTCAGGCCTTGTTCGTCAATCATACGTCTTAGTTTTTTAATCCTATTGTAGGTTATGTCTTCAAATTTCTGACCACCAAAACCAGGATTTATAGACATTAGTAACACCATATAACATTTTGGTAATATATCTTCTAATACAGAAATAGGTGTTGTTAAATTTAAAACCACTCCCGCTTTACATCCTGTATCTTCTATTTGAGTTAAAGTTCTATGTAAATGAACAGTTGATTCGTAATGAACGGTAATTATATCTGCACCAACTTTCGCAAACTCTTCAATATATCGCTCTGGTTTTTCAATCATTAAATGCACATCCAAGGGTTTTGTGGCATGCTTTTTTATGGCCTGAATGACTGGCATGCCATAAGAAATATTTGGAACAAAATGTCCATCCATAACATCTATATGAAACCAATCGGCTTCACTGTTATTAACCATTTCTACATCGCGTTGCATGTTGCCAAAATCGGCTGCTAACATGGAAGGTGCTATTAATTTTGAGTTCATTTTTTGTGTAGTTGTTTGTTTGTGCAAAAATAGGTAAAAAAATGAAGCCAGAGTAATCAGCTCTGGCTTCTTTCATCAATCAAAAAACGAACAGTTATTTTGTAACTATTTGTTACTGTTATTTAGTCGTAATTATTAAAAATTACTATCCTAAATATGTTTTTAATATTTTACTTCTAGACGTATGTTTTAATCTACGAATCGCTTTTTCTTTAATTTGTCTAACACGTTCTCTAGTAAGATCGAATGTTTCTCCAATTTCTTCTAATGTCATTGGATGTTGGTTTCCTAAACCAAAATACAAACGAATCACATCAGCTTCACGAGGCGTTAATGTTTCTAGAGCTCTTTCAATTTCAGTACGTAAAGATTCGTGTAATAAATCTCTATCTGGATTTGGAGATTCACCAGAGTTTAATACATCATATAAGTTGGAGTCTTCACCTTCAACTAAAGGCGCATCCATACTTACGTGGCGACCAGAATTTTTCATAGACTCTTTAACATCGTTAATAGTCATGTCTAATTCTTTAGCAATTTCTTCGGCACTAGGTGGACGTTCGTGTGCTTGCTCTAAAAAAGCAAAGGTTTTATTAATTTTATTAATAGAACCAATTTTGTTTAAAGGCAAACGTACAATACGAGATTGTTCTGCCAAGGCTTGTAAAATGGATTGTCTAATCCACCAAACAGCATACGAAATAAATTTAAAACCACGAGTTTCATCGAAACGTTGTGCCGCTTTAATAAGTCCTAAATTCCCTTCATTAATTAAATCTGGTAAGGTTAATCCTTGGTTTTGGTATTGCTTAGCTACAGAAACTACGAAACGTAAGTTAGCCTTCGTTAACTTTTCTAAAGCAAGTTGATCTCCTGCTTTAATACGTTGTGCTAATTCTACTTCTTCGTCTGCTGTAATTAAGTCAACTTTTCCAATTTCCTGAAGATATTTGTCTAACGAAGCAGTTTCTCTATTGGTAACCTGCTTGGTAATTTTAAGTTGTCTCATCTAGTGTGTGCCTATAAATAAGTTAAGTTGTTACTTTATGTTATGGTTATACGTTGAAAGAGCAATTTTTGTTACAGAAAGGTTTGATTATTTTTGTAGCATGTTGAATTTATATAAAAATTAACAGAAATATAGTATATTGACAGTTCTAAAAACAAAATAAACAACATGAAAAAATTACTATTTTTATTTTTTGCATTTAGTATGATGCAAGTATCAGCGCAGAATTTATCGTCTATGTCAAAAAGTGTTTCTTCCTCTACAAGCTCTTTGATTGAGAATTTGGCTTCAGACCAAGTAGAGAATTTAACAAAAAAATTAAATTTAAACGAAAAGCAACAAAAACAGGTTTCTGTATTGGTTGTTAGTCAGTTAAAAAGCGAAAAATTTCAAAAAATGATTGGAAGTTTAGGAACAGATAAACTAATGGGTTCTGGTGACAAGAGTGATCAAACCGAAAAAATCCAATCGGCTTTAATGAGCGACGATAATTTTCAAAAAGGGATGAGTACTATTCTTGATGAAAAACAAATGGAAACCATGAAAAAGTATATTCCTAAATAAACAACATTTTATTATATTGAAAAAAGCCCATCAAATTTTAATGAGCTTTTTTTTGACTAGCAATTGATAACCACTAAAAGTATCTTTAAGATTGAAAATTCTCCAGTGGTATTATCCGCAATTCTAACATAGATATATTTCGGATTTAGAATATTGGTATATGGTGACAAAATTTGATTTAGGTTGTTAGTTGCATCCATTTCGGTTTCAAAAAAGGTTACAGTGGAGTTACTTAGATCGAGATTAGAAGCAAAACAATTAATGTAGCTTTCTAAATCGAAATTTGAAACGTTAGAATCTATTTCAATTTCACACTCCTCAAAAATATATTTCGGACAAATTTCTAAACCACATTCTTTTTCTAAAAAGAAAACTTCGGAATTACCGTCTTGTAACATGATGTTGTTTTCGTCAATGATGGTCACATACCAATTTTTATTCCAAACAATTGACGCGTCTGTGTTCGCCTCAAATGAAATATTAAAAAATAATTGATTGAATGACGCTAAAACGTTCCAACTCCCAAAAACAACCGTGTCATTGTGTTCCAAAGTTGTTAATCCTATAGGACTTAAATTAAATATTGCATTTTCATAATCATTATTGCCATTAGGATTATTGATGACTTTCCAAATACATTCTTGGCCTATCTCGCCAATTAAAATATTGTTGCAATAGAATTCTAATTCTATATCTAAACATTCTTGAAGCTTCTCGCCAAGTTGCTCGTTATTTTCTATTTGTATTTCTTCTCCAGTATCATTTGTATAAATAATAGGATAACTGATACTAATTGTATATTCAATTTGTAAACTCGCCAAGAACTGGATGAAATTATCTTTATTTTCTATAGTTTGAAAATTGACAAAATCTAGTAATTCATCAAAAACATTGATAGTAATGGGATATATAAATTCAATGCAATCGGTAGGGTTAGTGTTTTCATTATCAATATAAGATTGTAAATTGTTATAAAGTTCAGATCCTACTGTGATTGGGAATTCTGCGGTTGGAGTTTCTTGTTGGACTGGGTTACTTAATTCATCATCAAAATCATTAAAGCAAGCGACAAATGTTAATACGAGAAATAAATACGGAACTAAGGTTTTTTTCATAATTTAAGAATTTGTTAACGCATATTTCCTTACAAATATTATACCAAAAAACCCGCTTCAATTTTTTTGAAGCGGGTTTTTATAACATTTATAAAAAAACTTAATCGTCTTTTCTATCTTCTCTAGGTTTTCTGTCGTCACGTCTGTTATCGCGTCCACGATTATCTCTTCCACCAGAACGCTTATCATCTCTAGGAGGTCTTTCCTTAAAACCTTCAGGTTTTGGTAAGATGGCTTTTCTAGATACTTTTTCTTTACGTGTTCTTGGATCGACACCAAAATACTTCACATCAAAAACGTCTCCCATATTCACCACGTCAGATACATTTTCTGTACGTTCCCAAGCTAATTCGCTTACGTGTAACAAGACCTCGTTCCCTGGCGCTTCTGTATATTCTACTACAGCACCAAAGTCAAGCATCTTAATGACTTTTACTTCATAAACGCTACCAACTTCCGGTTTAAACAATAAAGAATCTATTTTTGCTAAAACAGCATCAATACCTTCCTGACCAGTTCCTAAGATTTCAACAATTCCTTCTTCGGTTTCTGGATCTTCATTGATAACAATGGTTGTTTTGGTTTCTTTTTGTAATTCTTGAATGACTTTTCCTCCAGGACCAATAAGAGCTCCAATAAATTCGTTAGGAATTCTTCTGGTTATCATTTTAGGAGCATGAGGTTTCACATCTGCATTAGGTTGTGCAATCGTTTCAACTAATTTTTCTAAAATATGTAAACGTCCTTCTCTTGCTTGTTTTAAAGCTTTAACAAGAATTTCGTACGATAAGCCTTTTACTTTGATATCCATTTGGCAAGCGGTAATACCATCTGCTGTTCCAGTAACTTTAAAGTCCATATCACCTAAATGATCTTCATCACCTAGAATATCAGATAATACAGCATATTTTCCAGATTCAGCATCAGAGATTAATCCCATAGCAATACCAGAAACAGGTTTCTTTAATTGTACACCAGCATCCATTAAAGCCATAGTACCTGAACAGACTGTAGCCATTGACGATGAACCGTTAGATTCTAATACTTCAGATACCACACGTACTGTATAAGGACAATCTTCTGGAACCATTCCTTTTAGAGCACGTTGTGCTAAGTTACCATGTCCAACTTCACGACGCGACGTTCCACGAATTGGTCTAGCTTCTCCAGTTGAAAAAGGAGGGAAGTTATAGTGTAAATAAAAACGTTCTTCGCCTTCAAAAGATGGCATATCAATTTGATTAGCCTCTCTAGAAGTTCCTAAAGTAACAGTTGCTAAAGCTTGAGTTTCTCCACGAGTGAATATAGAAGAACCATGTGTAGATGGTAAATAATCTACTTCACACCAAATAGGTCTGATGTCTGTAGTTTTACGTCCATCTAAACGTAAGCCTTCGTTTAAAGTTAAATCTCTTATGGCTGCTTTTTCAGCTTTGCTATAGTATTTAGAGATTAGACCACCTAAATCTGCTAATTCTTCTTCAGAAAAAGTTGCTTTTATGTCTTCTTTAATTTCTGCAAAGGCAGCACCTCTTTCATGTTTAGATGAACCAGCTTTAGCTACAGCATATACTTTATCGTATGCCATATCGTGAATTTTCTTAGCCAAATCTTCATCTTCTCTTTCTGGCTCGTACTCACGAGTTTCTTTTTTACCAAAAGCTTCAGCTAATTTTACTTGAGCAGCACATTGCACTTTTATAGCTTCGTGTGCAAACTTAATAGCTTCAGCCATTTCTTCTTCAGAAATTTCATCCATTTCACCTTCAACCATCATCACAGAATCTGCAGATGCACCAATCATCATATCTATATCAGATTCTAACAATTGTGATTGTGTTGGGTTGATAATGAATTCTCCATTAATTCGACCAACTCTAGCTTCAGAAATTGGAGTTTCAAAAGGAATATCGGATAATTGAATTGCTGCAGAAGCTGCTAATCCAGCCATAGCGTCTGGCATAACATCATCGTCATGAGACATTAACTGAATCATTACTTGAGTTTCTGCATGATAATCTTTTGGAAAAAGTGGGCGTAATACTCTGTCTACTAAACGCATGGTTAAAACTTCACCATCACTAGGTCTTGCTTCTCTCTTGAAGAAACCACCAGGATAACGTCCTGCTGCTGCAAATTTTTCGCGATAGTCAACAGTTAATGGTAAAAAGTCAACGTCACTTTGTTGGTAATTGGAAACAACAGTACATAATAACATACATTTTCCAGATTGAACAACTACCGAACCATGAGCTTGTTTAGCTAATTTTCCGGTTTCGATGGAGATTTCTCTACCATCACCAAGGTCTATAACCTCTTTAAATACTTTTGGAATCATAAATTTTTAATTCTAATTAAACAATGGTCGTTGTGTTGTTGTAGTAGTTGTTGTGTGTGACCAATGAAAAACTATGAATAGCTTCTTATACACGATGTTAGACTCTTTCGAATGAGTTATATTAAAACAAAAAAGAGGCGCGAAGCCTCTTATATTGTGATTATTTTCTTAATCCTAATTCTTTAACAATAGCACGATATCTTAAGATATCTTTCTTAGTTAAATAGTCAAGTAAAGCACGACGTTTACCTACTAATTTTACTAACGAACGCTCAGTGTTAAAATCTTTACGATTGTTTTTTAAGTGCTCAGTTAAATGGTTAATTCTGTGCGTAAATAACGCAATCTGACCTTCAGCAGTACCAGTATCGTTTTTTCCTTTACCGTGTTTTGCGAAGATTTCTTCTTTTACTTCTTTAGTTAAATACATTCCAATATTATTTTAAATGATTTTTATGTACATGAAAGTTTTTCTTTCAAGCTGCAAATATACTACTTTTTAACTAATTGCCATCTTTTGTAAAAATATTATTTTGAGACCATTAATAATTTTTTTCAATGTTTTTCGTTTTAACAATATCTTAACCTTAAAAATTGATTATGAAAACAATGAAATTAAAAGTAACCTTAATATTTACTTTAACAGTATTTGTACTTTTATTTACTGCCTGTACAGATAACGAAACTACAGAACCTGTTTCTGAAGAACAAGCTCTAAACGAAGTTGTACAATCATCAGAGATAGATCAAATTTCAACTTCTTTAGAAGATTTTATTATTGAAATGTATGAAGATCAAGAAAGTGCTGAATCTAAAAGTTTAGATAGGTTTAAATTATCTTACCCTAACTGTGGAACAGTTACTTTAGTTGTAGAACAGAATTTTAGAGAATTAACAATTGATTTTGCTGAAGGAGGTTGTGTTATTAGAGGTCATTTGTATGAAGGACAAGTTGTTTTAACTTACGAGCGAAACCCAATAGCTCAACAAGTTTTATTAAGCTATGTTTTGAATGACTTTTATTTTGATAATAAACATGTTATTGGTAGTAACTCTATTCTAAGAGAACTTTCAAACGATAATGGTAATCCACAGTTTACACATACGGTAGATTTAACTGTTGTTTGGCCAAATGGTTTGCAAGCATCTAGAGAAGGACAAATTGTTAGAGAGTGGATTGATGGATTTGCTTCTGGTATTTTTACTGATAATGTTTTTGAGATTACAGGCTATTGGAATGCTACTTTTATTAGTGGAAGCACACATACTTATGAGATAGTTTTACCATTACGTCATGAAGTTGCTTGCTACCATTTTGTTAGTGGTTCCATTTATATGGAAAGAACATTTTTTGGAGGCACACTTGATTATGGAGATGGAACTTGTGATAATCTAGCTACTTTTACATTAACTGACGGAACAATGTTTGATATTATTTTAAATTAAACGTAGTAATAAAATAAAAAAGCGACCAATTGGTCGCTTTTTTTATTCTCTAATAGGTTGATTTGTAATTAAATCAATATATAGGTTCACTTTGTTTTTAAGGTTTTTTCTATGTGTAATAAAATCTAGAAAGCCATGTTCTAATAAAAATTCAGACGTTTGGAAACCTTCTGGTAATTCTTGTCCAGTAGTATCTTTTACAACTCTTGGTCCAGCAAAACCAATTAAGGCTCCTGGCTCACTAATATTAATATCTCCTAACATAGCAAAAGAAGCTGTAGTTCCGCCAGTAGTTGGATCTGTACATAAAGAAATATAAGGGATTCCTGCATCTGCTAATTGAGCTAATTTAACCGAAGTTTTAGCTAACTGCATTAAAGATAAGGCTGCTTCCATCATTCTTGCTCCTCCAGACTTAGAGATAATCATAAATGGCATTTTCTTTTTTAAAGCATAATCTGCAGCACGTGCTATTTTTTCGCCAACCACAGAACCCATAGAACCACCAATAAATGAAAAATCCATACAAGCAACCACTAAATCTTTTCCTTTAGATTTACCTACTGCAGTACGAACGGCATCTTTTAGTTTTGTTTTTTCCTGAGCCGCTTTTAAACGGTCTGGATATTTTTTAGTGTCTTCGAATTTTAAAGGATCTTTAGATTCTAATTTAATATCTAATTCTTTAAACTTATTGTCATCGAATAAAATTTCGAAATATTCTTTACTTCCAATTCTTACATGGTATCCATCTTCTGGACTTACATAAAAATTTTGTTCTAATTCTTTGGTGTCTACTATTTTTCCAGTAGGAGATTTATACCACAAACCTTTAGGAGTATCCTTTTTTTGTTCGGTTGTAGTTTGAATTCCTTTTTCTTTTCTTTTAAACCAAGACATAATGATTCACGATTTTAGATCCTTCGACTTTGCTCAGGATAGGTTTACGATTTTAGATTATTTCTATAATCGTTTAGCTATAAGCCAGACCACAAAATTATAGTTTTGTTTTTAATAATGTGGAAACACTCAGGTTTTTTTATAAAGTATTTACATTGTTTAAATCTTCGAAAGCCTTTTTTAAGCGCTCTACAAAGGTGTTTTCTCCTTTACGTAACCAAACTCTTGGGTCGTAATATTTTTTATTTGGAACATCGTCTCCTTCAGGATTTCCAATTTGCGATTGTAAATACGCTTCTTTTTCTTTCATATAATCACGAACACCAGATGTAAATGCATATTGCATGTCTGTATCGATATTCATTTTAATAACACCATATCCTATGGCTTCTCTAATTTCTTCAACCGTAGAACCTGAACCACCATGAAATACAAAATCGATGTGGTTATGGCCTACACCAAATTTCTTAGAAACATATTCCTGAGAGTTTTTAAGAATTTTTGGAGTTAGTTTTACGTTTCCAGGTTTGTAAACACCATGTACGTTTCCAAAAGCAGCTGCAATGGTAAATTGATTACTAATTTTGCTTAATTCTTCATATGCGTAGGCTACTTCTTCAGGTTGTGTGTACAGTTTTGAATCGTCTACATCTGTATTATCCACACCATCTTCTTCACCACCAGTTATACCAAGTTCTATTTCTAAAGTCATACCCATTTTGCTCATTCGTTTTAGGTATTCTTTGCAAATTTCTATGTTTTCTTCAATAGGTTCTTCACTTAAATCTATCATGTGCGAACTGTATAAAGGTTTTCCAGTTTCTTTAAAATGTTGTTCGCTGGCATCTAATAAACCATCTATCCAAGGTAATAATTTTTTAGCACAATGGTCAGTATGTAGAATAACAGGAACTCCATATGCTTTGGCTAATAAATGAATGTGTTTGGCTCCAGCAACACAACCTGCAATAGCTGCTTTTTGATTGTCGTTACTCAACCCTTTTCCAGCATTAAATACACCACCACCATTAGAAAACTGTATAATAACTGGTGCGTTTAAATCTCTAGCTGTTTCAAGAACACCATTGATGCTATTTGAGCCAACTACGTTAACGGCAGGTAAAGCAAATCCTTTTTCTTTAGCTAGTTTAAATATATTTTGAACTTCTTGTCCTGTTGCAACTCCAGGTTTGATATTATGAGCCATATTTATTAATTAAATAGTTTTTGAACTACAAAAATAAGAAAATTAAATAGCTTAGAAAGGGTAATTGATACCTATGTTATAAACAGCTTTAGAAAAATTATAGTCGTTAAACCATCTGTTACCTGATGGATATGATGGATCATAAGTTTTGAACCCTATATCAAATCGAAAAACGGCAAAGCCAAAATCGTAACGAAGACCAAAACCAGAACCAACAGCGATATCTTCGAGAGAAGAGAAATTAGTGAAAGTTGCTTTTGGATCTGTAACATCATCAAATACATTCCAAATGTTTCCTGTATCTATAAAAAGAGCGCCATTAAATTTCTCGAAGATGTTAAATCTATGTTCTATGTTAAATGCTAATTTTAGGTTAGCCTCATTAAACTCATCGTTACTATCTAGGCTTCCAGGTCCAAGGCTATAAGCAGTCCATGCACGATTATCATTGGTTCCTCCTGCAAAAAAACTTTTTGAAAAAGGTATATTCGTGGAGTTTCCATAAGGAATAGCAATACCTGCAAAAGCTCTAATAGCTAACACATTTTTTTTGCTTAAATCCCAATGTTTTATATAATCCAATTCTGTTTTTGCATACTGTGAGTAAGCTACATTAAATAGTTCGTATTGTCCAGCATCATTTTTATGTAGATTCCCAATTTTAGATACGGCTGCAAATAAATTTCCTGCAAATTCTATTTTAAATCTGAAAATGGAAAATGTTTCATCGTAAAGGTTTTCTCTATTATCTCTTGTGTAATTGAAATTTGTAGCAAAAATTAGATTGTCTTCTGTTAGCCTTATTTTTCTTTCATTTATAGAATACACGTCATCGTAATCAGGATCACCAGGTTGTAAAGATGTATTACCTGATAATACATCATTAATAAACATATCTGTTTCATCTGGATAGGTTAAATCTTCACCATTATTATAGTTTATATCTTGTGAAATGTCATTTAATGCATCATAAGAATTACCATAAATCCCAAAATAATTATCTGGATTTAAATTTCTTATATACTGAATATTAAATAAATCTAACCTATTAGTTACTAGGTTTGAAGCATACCATTTGTAATTAAAAACACCTGCTACAGTTTGTTTGTCTAAACCGACGTTTGTTTGACTGGAAGTAGAAATAGATATTCTAGTGCTAGGAAACATGGTTTTTGGAATAATTCTTTCTGTATTTATTGGGAATAATAATCTAGGAATTGTTAATTTTAAATCGACACCAAGTTCATTAATATCAAAAAAAGGATCGCTTTCATCTCCACCATCTTTCGATGCACCAATAGACCCAAAAGCAGAAAGTTCTAAAGTTTCAGCTCTTTTAAAAACATTTCTCATTAAAATACTAGGATTAAATGCAAGACCAATAGATTGTATGTTGCTTTGTGATACTTCTGCACTAAAATTTAAACCGAATTTTTTTAGAGGTGTTAATAAAATATTTGCTGTTAGTGTTGTATCTGGATTTTCAATATAATCAATACTAGGATGTTTAAAGGTCTGTAAACTATTTATATGCCTAAATGTATTTGATCTATCTTTATCTTTAAAAACACTATCTGGAGTAATAAAAATAGCATCAGTTATAGCCTTTGGTTTGAAGCGCATTTTTCCAATGCTATATAAGTTAAAGCCTTTATACTTTATAGAATCTAATATATCTGAGTCTTTTTTTTCATAAGAATAATCAGTAATTATATTCACTTCTTTTACCTTATAGATGTTAAAAGGTTTTCTTAAAACCGTGTCTTGAGTTCTAATCGCTCTATTTAAAATCTGTAATTCTACGTTAACTTTTTTGTTGGTATTTACTGTATCCATTTCGAAATACACATAATCCTGACTAAAATGATAGACTCCAGAATTTCTTAATTCGGAAGTGATACGGTCTTTTTCCAGATTGAAGGTTTGAGTTTTGTACTGATCTTTAGGTTTTATAAAAGACTTTCTTTTAGTTAATTCATATAAAGAATCTATAACTGGAGATGCTATTTTAGTAGATATGGAATCTAAGATATAAGGTTCGCCAGTTATTACATGATAATCTACTCTTGCTTTTTTATCATCTATAATATTTGTTTTAGAAGTAGCTTCAACATTAAACCATCCATTATGAAAATAATAAGCTTCTAATTGTTTTTCAGATTTTTGAGTTTTAAATTCTTTGACAATTACAGGAGCTTCTCCAGTTTTTTTAAGCCAATTATTAAATGAAATTCTAGCTTGAATGTATCTTTCTAATTGTTTTTTAGATAAAAAAGTTTCTACTCTATTTCTGCGTTTTGGATTAGAGTCTAACTTGCCATTAATAATGGAATCTATATTTGGTCTAGCAGTATTGTAAATATAAAGTCTTAAGGGGATAGTAGCGACCTTTTTATTTCTTTGCTGAAATAGAAGATTATTTATACGTTCTGATTTGGTTTTTTTATCATTAACATATATGATGTTTTCTATAAGTAAATGTTCGTTTTCTGGAACTCTTTTAACTGAATTACATGAATATAAAAAACCTGTAAATACAATAATTAATACTATTTTTGAGAAATGTAGTTTCAAATACAAATAAAAATTAACTAGTAATAAAAGAGTTGTTGTTTTTAAAAAGTAATTAATACTTTAAATTTTTATAATTACTTCATTTAGACTCAAAAATACACTATTTCAATTGAAAAATATATTTAAATAAGTTTGAATGTTAACTAAAAACCAAATAAAATTAATAAGCAGTTTAAAACAAAAAAAATTTAGACTTCAACATGGATTATTTGTTGTTGAAGGCCTTAAAACAATTAATGAATTAATTGCTTCGCATTTTAAATTGTATCAATTATTCACTATAGATTCTTTCAAAATTGATGCCAATCTTGAAACAATTATTTCTGAAAGCGAATTAAATAAAATTAGCTTTTTATCAACTCCTAATAAAGCTTTAGCTATTTTTAAAATTCCAGAGCCGCAATTAATTCAAGAAAATCAATTAATTGTAGCTTTAGATAATGTTCGTGATCCTGGTAATTTGGGAACCATAATTAGACTTTGTGATTGGTTTGGAATAAAAGATCTTGTGTGTAATTTAGAAACTGTAGATTGTTATAATCCAAAAGTAATACAGGCAACAATGGGTTCTATTACAAGAGTAAATGTAACTTATCTGGATTTAAAAACTTTTTTAAATAAATCTTCTTTACATTCTTTTGGAACTTTTATGTATGGTGAAAATGTGTATAATAAACAGCTTCCAAAAAATGGAGTTCTAGTTTTGGGTAACGAAGCGAATGGGATATCTGAAGATATAGAGAGTCTTGTTTTAGAAAAAATTTTTATTCCACGTTTTGGAACTATTCAAGTTGCAGAAAGTTTAAATGTGGCTACAGCAACAGCTATTTTGTTAAGTGAGTTTAAACGAAATATTATTGAAACGTAAAGTTTATAAACACACCACGAGTTTTCATGGTTTCGATATTTCCAGTCCAAGGACTGTTTGGGTCTGCATCTCTAACAAGCTCATCATTTATAGCAAATACACCTCGAATTGAAGGTGTAAATTTAAAATAGTATAGATAGAAGTCGATACCAAAACCTATCTCGTAGAAATACATATTTTTCTTAGTTCTAAATTTTCCTGCGCTATTATCATCAGGATTATCTTGATTACTAGATAAATTTAAAGCCGTTGATACTCCTCCAACAATAAAAGGCTTAAAATTATTTAAGCGTTTAGTGGAAAATTTTAATAATAATGGAACATGGATGTAAGTTGACTTTACTTCTCTTTCTAAATCAGATGAAGTGTATTCTATGCCTTGAAAATAACTTTCGTCGTATTCTAATAATCTAGTAGTTATATATAAACCTGGCTCTAATCTTAAATCTAAATATTCGTTAATGCGCATATTACCAACTAAACCAACATTAAAACCCGTAGATTTTTTTACTTGAATATCTTTTTTGTCTGTAACATAATCGAAGTTAAAGTCGTAACTATTAAACCCAATATAATATCCATAACTTAAAAAAGCTTTGTCTACATTTTCATCGTTTAGAACCTTTTCTTTACTAAATAATTGTGCAGATATAGGCTGAAAGATGAATAAAAAAGCTATTAGAAGAAAGAGGTTTTTCATATTATTTTTTTGATGATGTATAAATGGTAGCCACTCCAAATGTTTGAGGTTTGTTTATTACATTTATAAACCCAATTTCTCTTAAAATATTGTTTAAAGCTTCACCATATGGAAAAACTGAAGCTGAATCGCTTAAATATCTATAAGCACTTCGGTCTTTAGAAAAAAGTTTTCCTATAAAAGGCATTATGTTTTTTGTGTATAAATGATACCCTTGTTTAAAAGGCGTTTTAGTAGGGACAGAAGTTTCTAAAATAACAAAAACACCATTAGGTTTTAAAACTCTATAAATTTCTGAAAGCCCTTTTTCTAGAGTTTCAAAATTTCTAACTCCAAAGCCTACTGTAATGGCATCGAATGTGTCATTTTCAAAAGGTAAATTTTCAGAATCTCCTACAACCATTTCAATTCTGTCTTGTAATCCTTTTTTTAAAATCTTCTCTTTTCCAACGTTTAACATGCCTTCGCTTATGTCTAAACCAATAATTTTATCAGCTTTAGTTCGTGCTAAATTTATAGCCATGTCACCAGTACCTGTAGCAATATCAAGAATGATGTTAGGTTTAGATTCTGTAACAATTTTAACCACTTTATTTCTCCATTTGACATCTATTCCAAAAGATATAACACGATTTAATCCATCATATTCTTTAGAAATAGCATCAAACATTTTTGTTACTTGCTCTTTTTTCCCTAAGTCGCTATTTTTGTAAGGCTTAACTTTTGTCAATGTGAATAATTTTGCACAAACCTACATATTTATTTTGAATTTAAAATATTCAATTAATATCAAAATTTATATTTATTAGATATCCAGTTAGAATTTAAGTCTAAGTCATTTTAGCAACTTCAAATCAAATAATTATATATCTTGAAATTATATAAATCTATCAATTTTGCAGTATATTTGCTTACTTTATTATTAAATAACACATGAAAATAATTATTGCTGGAGCTGGTGAAGTTGGATTTCATTTAGCAAAATTATTGTCTTACGAGTCTCAAGAAATTACCTTAATAGATACCAATAAAGAGAGTCTTAATTATGCAGACAATCATTTAGATATAAAAGTTATTAAAGGAGATGCTACCTCCATTGCTATTTTAAAAGACGCAAAAATTGAATCAAGCGATTTATTAATAGCAGTTACATCTTCTGAAACAACAAATATTACTGTTTGTGTTCTTTCCAAACAACTTGGAGCAAACAGAACTATAGCTAGAATTTCTAATACCGAATTAATAAATCATAAAGATGAAATTGGGTTTACAAAATTAGGTATTGATGAACTTATTTCTCCAGAATCTTTAGCAGCATCAGAAATTGAATTGTTATTAAATCAATCTGCTTTTAATGATAGTTATGAGTTTGAAGAAGGAGCTTTAACCATGGTTGGACTAAGCCTTTCTAGAACTGCAGCATTTGTTGGTAAAACTGTAAAAGAAGCAGCTAAAATATTTCCTGAAATTCATTTTGTACCAATAGCTATACAACGATTTGGAACACAGTATACTATCATACCAAGAGGAGACACCCAATTTAAAGAAGGAGATAATGTGGTTTTTATAACTTCTGAAGGTGGTGGTCAAGAACTTTGTACTCTTACTGGAAAAATCAACACAGAAATTAGAAATGTGATGATTCTTGGTGGGAGTAAAATTGGTTATAAAACGGCAAGAGATTTAAGTAAAGTATACAACAATGTAAAACTTATTGAGAAAGACAAAGATAGAGCTTTCGATTTAGCAGATGAGTTATCTGATGTTCTTGTAATTAATGGAGATGGTAGAAATGTAGATTTATTAGATGAAGAAAGCTTAAAAGATATGGATGCTTTTATTGCTGTAACAGGTAATTCTGAAACCAATATCATGTCTTGTTTAGTTGCCAAATCTAAAGGAGTTAGAAAAACTATTGCCTTGGTTGAGAATATGGATTATTTTGAATTATCTCATTCCATTGGAATAGATACCTTAATTAATAAAAAGCTTTTAGCAGCAAATAATATTTTTAGATATATTAGAAAAGGTGAAGTAATAGCCATGACTAGGCTAAATAATATGAATGCCGAATTATTAGAATTCCAAGTGAAACCAACTTCTAAAATTTGTAATAAATTGATTAAAGATGTCGATTTTCCAAGGTCAGCCATTATTGGTGGAATTATTAGAAATGGAAAAGGGCATATTGCTTTAGGCGATTTTAAAATTGGTGTTGCAGATAAAGTAGTTGTTTGCTGTTTGCCTAGATCTATAAAACAAGTAGAAAAATTATTTCTATAATTTAAATTGTGAAACTTAACTATAAAATAATCTTTCATTTTTTAGGACTGCTATTATTGTTCAATGGTGGTTTTATGATGCTTTCTTCTTTAATAAGTTTTATATATAAAGATGGAGTTACATCTAAACTGTTTATTTCAGGAGCCTTAACCATTTTAATAGGTCTTTTAGCAATGTTTAATACTAAAGACCATAACAAAGAAATGAATAAACGAGAAGGTTACATAGTTGTAACCTTTGGTTGGATTGTTATGGCTTTGTCAGGCACTATTCCTTATTTATTAACTGGAAGTATTACCAATTTTACTGATGCTTTTTTTGAGACCATGTCTGGATTTACAACTACAGGAGCTTCCATTTTAAATGATATTGAAGTACTTCCTGAAGGTGTTCTGTTCTGGAGAAGTTTAACGCATTGGATTGGAGGAATGGGAATTATAGTATTAGCAATCGCTATATTACCTTTATTAGGAATAGGTGGTATGCAAATGTTTGCAGCTGAAGCTCCTGGACCTAGTGCAGATAAATTACATCCAAGAATAACAGACACAGCAAAGCGTTTGTGGCTCATTTATTTTGGATATACTATTGCAGAAACCATTTTATTAAAAGTTGCTGGAATGTCTTTTTTCGATGCTATAAATCATTCCATGAGCACCTTATCTACAGGTGGATTTTCTACTAAAAATGCCAGTGTTGCTTATTGGAATGGACAGCCAATAATACAATACATTATAATTATATTTATGTTTTTAGCTGGAACAAACTTTGTTCTTAGTTATTTTGCATTTAAAGGAAAAGTTCAAAAAATAATTAAAGATGAAGAGTTTAAACTTTACTTTAAGTTTATAGCCATTTTTACCATAATTGCTGCTTTTATTATTTATTTTAAAGCAGATGTATCTGCATCTTCCATAGAGCATCCAATGGTTTGGGGAGAAGCAGAAAGCGCTTTTAGGCATGCACTCTTTCAAGTATTAGCCATTGTAACTACTACTGGATTTGTAACAGCAGATTATACGTTGTGGACACCTTTTTTAATGGTATTCTTTTTCGGACTCATGTTTTTAGGTGGTTCGGCAGGAAGTACTTCAGGAAGTGTTAAGGTCGTGAGACATTTGATATTAATTAAAAATGGGTTTTTAGAGTTTAAACGTGCCTTACATCCAAATGCAATATTACCTGTAAGATATAATAATAAAGCTGTAACAGGAGACATAGTATTTAATATTCTAGCCTTTTTTATTCTGTATATGTTGTTTTTTATTGTAGGAGCTTTGGTGTTCTCTATGATGGATATAGACTTTGAATCTTCTATAGGTTTGGCAGCTTCAAGTTTAGGAAACGTTGGACCAGCACTTGGCGAATATGGTCCTGTAAATAATTATGCTAGTTTACCAACTTTTGGAAAATGGTGGAGCTCTTTTTTAATGTTAATAGGACGTTTAGAATTATTTACGGTTCTTATTTTATTAACCCCTTTCTTTTGGCGTAATCGTTAATTGGATTTTAATTAACAGCATCCTTAATGCGCTTAATAGCTTCAATAATTTGTTCTTGGCTTGCTGCATAACTAATACGAATACAATCTGGATTTCCAAAGGCATCACCTGTAACAGTTGCCACTAAAGCTTCCTCTAAAAGGTACAATGAAAAATCTGTTGCGTTATTGATGGTTTTTCCCCTTAAGGTTTTTCCGAAGTAATAAGACACATTTGGAAACACATAAAAAGCACCCTCAGGTGTGTTGGTTTTAAAGCCTTCAACTTCAGATAGTAAATCTAAAACTAAATCTCTACGAACTTTAAATTCGTCAATCATAAATTTAACACGTGTAGGAGATTCGTTTAAAGCAGTAATAGTTGCACGTTGTGCAATACAATTGGCTCCACTTGTAATTTGTCCTTGCATTTTATTACAAGCACGAGCTATAACTTCTGGAGCACCAATAAAACCAATTCTCCAACCAGTCATAGCAAAAGCTTTTGAAACACCATTTACTGTAACCGTTCTATCAAACATGTCTTCAAACTGAGCCATACTTGCATGACCATTTTTTGTGAAGTTTATATGCTCATAAATTTCATCTGAAACTACATAAATATCTGGATATTTCTGAAGCACATCTGCCAATGCACGCAACTCTTCAGTACTATATAATGAACCACTTGGATTACAAGGCGAGCTATACCAAATCATTTTAGTTTTTGGTGTAATTGCAGCTTCCAGCTGTTCAGGAGTCATTTTAAAATCGTTATCAATAGATGTTTTTACTTCTACTGGAACCCCTTCAAATAATTCAACAATATCAGCATAACTTACCCAATATGGACAAGGTAAAATTACTTCGTCACCTTTATTAATCATAACCGAAGCTACATTTGCTAATGATTGTTTAGCTCCAGTAGAAACAACAATTTGAGGTAGTGTATAGGTTAGATTATTGTCTCGTTTAAACTTGGTAATAATTGCTTCCTTCAACTCAACATAACCATCTACAGGAGAATAAGAATTATAATTCTCATTGATAGCTTGAATTGCAGCATCTTTAATATAATCTGGTGTATTAAAATCTGGTTCACCTAGACTTAAACCAATAATATCTTTTCCTTGTGCTTTAAGTTCTCTTGTCTTTGCAGCCATAGCTAAAGTGGCAGAAGTAGACATATTTAAAACTCTTTCTGAAAGTAGGCCCATTGTGGTTAGTTATTTTTGTAATGCAATTATATAATTAAGCCATACTAGGTTTTCTTCCTAATATTTTTAATTGTTCGTAATGTTCTGCAATTGCTCTCCAAATAGAATTATATTCGTTATATGGTAAGCTAAACTCATGAGCAGTTTCTCTTACTATTTTTGCAATATTTTTATAATGAACGTGACTTATATTTGAAAATAAGTGATGCTCTACCTGTCTGTTTAATCCACCAGTATAAAATTCAACAATCCAACTTTTAGGTGAAAAATTAGATGTCGTAAATAGCTGATGAATTGCCCAAGTATTTTTCATATTTCCCTCTTCATCTGGTAATGGCATTTCTGTATTTGGCATGACATGTGCTAATTGGAAAATAACACTAAGTATTATGCCTGCAGTATAATGCATGATAAAGAATCCAATTAAAACTTGCCACCACGCGTAACCTAAAGCTAAAGGTAAAACAACCCAAATAGAATAATATAATATTTTGCCTATAATTAACTTCGTCCATTGAGTAGCAGGATTAGGGAAATCGCCATAAGACAATTTTCTTTTTAAATAGATATAGGTTTGTTTAAAGTCGGTTGTAATTGCCCAGTTAACGGTTAATAATCCATATAATAAAAAGGCATAGTACTTTTGATATTGATGAATTTTTAACCATTTAGAATGTTTTGAAAAACGAATAATTCTTCCAGCATCAATGTCTTCATCATGGCCTTGAATATTTGTATATGTATGGTGTAATACATTATGTTGTACTTTCCAGTTATAATCATTACCAGCTAAAATGTGAATGCTGCTTCCCATTATTTTATTAACCCATTTTTTACTGGAAAAAGAGCCGTGATTTGCATCGTGCATCACATTCATTCCTACTCCAGCTATTCCAATTCCTATAACTATCATAGAAATTATTTGAGCCCAAGCAGGTAAATCGACTGTTAATAGTAATACTAATGGTCCAAGAAGTAATGTAAACATGAAAATGGCTTTAGAATATAACTTCCAGTTTCCTGTTTTTTTAATATTATTTTCTTTAAAATAATTGTTTACACGTTTGTTTAATGTTCTAAAAAAATTAGTAGAGTCAGTTCTAGAGAAAGATAATGTTTGTTTTGTCATGCTATAGTTTTTAATAGATAGTAACGTTATAAAAACGAGTATCATATATGGTGCCAAAGATAATTAATAAAGATGTGTAACTTAATAAAGTTTTCATAAAAATGCATAATAATTTATCTATTTTTGTTCAAAATTAAAAATCCATGGAGCTAATTCTTAAGTATTTTCCTAACCTCACTGAAGATCAGATTGATAAATTTTCAAAGCTTGAAGCCTTATATCAAGATTGGAATTTAAAGATAAATGTGGTGTCTCGTAAGGATATTGACGAGTTGTATTTAAGACATGTATTACATTCTTTGGCGGTTGCAAAAGTAATTGAATTTAAACCTGGAACTAAAATTATGGATGTTGGAACTGGTGGAGGTTTTCCTGGAATTCCACTAGCAATTTTATTTCCAGAATGTTCTTTTCATTTAGTAGATAGTATAGCTAAAAAATTAAAAGTGGTTGATGAGGTAGTAGAAGGCTTAGGATTGGAGAATGTGAAAACTACCAATAAACGAGTTGAAGAAATTAAAGGCAATTACGATTTTATAGTAAGTAGAGCAGTAGCCGCCATGCCAACTTTTGTGCATTGGGTAAAAGGAAAAATAGCAAAAAAACAAAATCACGAAATCAAAAATGGAATCATTTACTTAAAAGGTGGCGATTTATCTGAAGAATTACAAGATTACAAAACGGCAACTATTTATAATATTATGGATTTCTTTAACGAGGATTTTTTTGAAACTAAAAAAGTGGTGCATTTACCTTTGAAGTATAAAGGTTAAATATCCAATAAGAATTCTTAGACTTTTTTTCCAAACACCATTTCTTTGAATTTATCTTTACCTACAAGTTTTATAAGTTCAGCAAAAGACACATAAATTATAAGAAATACAACTAGAAAAATTTGAATTGTCCAAAACTTAGGCCACTTAATTTCTTCAAGTAAATGTTGGTTTGCAGAACCAAAAGAACCAAATTTAGATATTAATGGAATAACCTCTTCTAGATATCTGAAAATAAAAACCATTATTGTGTAAATAAAGACTTTCCAAATCACACGATGAACCAGGTTGCTTTTTTGAAAGAGCTTTAATAGTTTTAATTTGTCAGCAATTAGTACAGCTTTACCTACTATTAATGCTCCAATGGTTGCAACTATAGACGATGTTACGCTTATTCCATATTCATTGGCAATTAATGATCGAATAAAAAATAAAATATGAAATACCACAAAAAAGAAAATGGTTGGAGGCAGCATTTCTAAGAACTCTTCCTTTAGAAATTTAAGTGTTTTACGCATAAAAAATAACTATTTTAAAATTACTTTAATGAATCCCATTCTTCTTCAGTGGCAATTCCTTTCTGGTGTTCCATTAAGCCATACCATTTGCCATCACGCTTTATAAGCAGCATTTCAAAATGAATAGTTTGATCTGCAAGGAGTTTTCCCTCTGTATCTTTAGATGTAAACCGAAATATTCCAGTTTCAAAAGCTGTTGTTTCATCACCAATTCTCTGTGAAAACCTAAACTCAACATTGTCTTTCTGTTTTCCTTCTTTAGTTTTTATAAAACCTTCTTTCCATCCAGCTAATGCTTTACTTAATGCAACAGAAGTTTTGTTTTTTCCTGTTGCAAATATTACTACTGCATCTTCGTGGTAAGTGGCTGCATACCCTTCATAATCTCCTTCTTTAACTGTTCTAGATAATTCAATCCAGTATCGATCTAGTTCTGCTAATCGTATTGAATCTTTTTGAGTTTCAACAGTAAATAAGAAATTGGTTTTAAAATTATTTGAAACTGTTGTTTGGAAGGTGGTAGCAATTGTTATTACAAGTAATAGTGCGACTTTTTTCATGATTAATTTTTTATTGCGAATTATTTTAAAATCACTTTTGTTTTTAGAATATAATCTGTATTTGTATCAACATTTAATATGTATAAACCAGATGCTAGATTCAAAGGAATTGATGTTTTACCATTTAAATTGGTTTTATTGTTATAAACTAATTTTCCAGTCATATCAATAATTGAGATTTCAGCATTTTGATAATCTTTAGAACTTATTAAGGTTAGATTGTTAGTAATAGGATTTTGTTCTAATTTAATAAAATTTTCAATTAAAGTATTATTAATTGATAAGGTATTCGTATCAATAATTTCTTCCCAAGCAAATGCTACATTACTAGGGGTTAGAGTTACATGGCCTTCATTTTCATCAGGAATATACCAATTTACAAAAGGTGTGTTTGGGTTTGTAGTTGTTGAAGCATCCCAAGGCGTGTCACCTGCTCCTAAATTAATGTTTTGATACCAATCCGAAGAGCCACCATTTATTAAAGCTATAGCACTAACTGCTGGAATAAAATTGAAATAATCTGTAGTTAATCCAGCAAAAAAGGCATCAATAGTTGGGTCTCCACCAAAATCTGCTGCTAAAGCACCAATGTCAAATAAACCACCTGGAGCAGCATCAATACCATCAGAATAAGCTGGTGCTTGTGCGTTTTCTTCAGTTTCAATATCGCAAAAACAAATAAAAACAATGTCTATCCAAACTTCGCTAATTTTAGCTGTAGTACCACTTGTTGGAGTTAGCCAAGCGTCTAAATAGGCATCAGTTAAAGTTGCCACTTCTTCAATAAATACATCTAAAACTTGTTGACCTGGAGTTACATCGCTGCCATTTTTATTTTTATATGGAGCACCAATTCCACTTCCATTTATTATTGAAACATTTCTAGTGTCTTCAGGATATCCAGAAGAAGTTAATCCATTCATATTATCATAAAAAATAGGATTAAATGGATGTGCTTCAGGCAATAGTTTTGTTGGGTCAAAATCTAATGTACTTCCACTAGCTAAGTGAGCCTCAAATTGGTCACGTAACATTTGTCTTGCTGCTCCAGATTTCAACATGCCTTCTACAACAGGTCTTATGGCTTCAATACTATAATCACCTAAAGGTGTATCTAATCCATAACCTAAGTAATTAAATAAATGTTGAAATCCTATGGGTACATTCGCTCCTAAATGTGGTGAATCGAATGAAATCCAAAGCCTAGTTTCATGATCTATGCTAACACTTTCCATGTAATTTAGCGCATATCTTGAAATTAATCCTCCCATACTTGGACCAATAATAACGTTTTCTTCTGCGCCAACTTTCTGAGAATTAATAAGATTTATAACTTCAATAGTAGACATGGCATTACGTTCAATAAAATCTGAACCCCCATCTATTAAAGTACTTCCAGGATAATCTGCGGTATCAATTACTCCATTATTATTTACGTCTGTAGAGTTTGCCATAGATTGTAATGAGCCATTAGATAAAATGAAATATTGAGGATGATTAATTATAACTATATCAAAATTCTCTTCTTCACGAATTTTTGTTCCTAAGTTTTCAATAACACCACCACCAACATCATAATTTAGCATATTATAAATAGCCATTGTGTTTCTAGAATCTGCTGGATCAAAACCATCAATTAAAAAAATAGGTTTGTCTAAAACATTATCTGCTCCTAAAAAGATTTCATATTCTGCCATTCCAGCAGAGTTTGTAGCTCCACTATACGCACCCAAATTTGGAATAATAGTAGAAGTAACTTCATTTACAATTCTTTGATTATTTAAAGATATTATGTCTTTGTTACTGTATTGAATATTTATTTTAGATAGTCTGTTTATTGTTGATCCATCAGAAAACGTTAATTTAAATATTAAGTTTTTATCGCCTTCAGACTGATAATTTACTTGAATTGGGGAATTAAAACTTATGGTTTGTAAGCCACTACCATCGTCAAAATCTGCTTTTACTTCACTTAAATTATTAGTTGTATTATTAAAATAGAAATCTGATGCTAATTCAAATTTAGTATGTAGTCCTTTTTTATTAATGCATAAAGGAGCAATAATAGTTGACGTGTTTTTTGTAAAAATATATTCTGAAGTATTTCTAATAACAGAATTATTTTCTAATCTAATTTTTTGTTCTTCTAGTGCTTGTTTATTTAAAGACTCATATTCCGAATGAATAAGTCCTATTTTAACTGTTTCAGCATACGAAACTGTTTTAGTAAATCTTTGAATTTCATTTGTTTTCTGGAGTCTTTTTAAATCATCATTGTTTGAAAGTTCCTTATAGGCTTGAATAAAAGTATACATGCCATTTTTAGAATAATTTTTCCCAATAGGAGAAAAAGGTGATGTGTTTTTTATTAATAAATCTGTTTTCATATCAGACTTATCAAGTTTAGAGTAATCTAAAACTTGTATTTTTTGAGCAAATGTAAAACTGGATAGAAGTACAATTAAAAGCGTAATTTTTTTCATTGTAAATAGATTGATTAATAGCAATTAAAAAAACATGATTGAGAATTAAGAATTTTTAATATACCAAGTTAATGAAAATATAAAACACTAGTAATATTTGAACAAAAAAAATCCCAAACGATTACATTTGGGATTCTTAGAAAAGTATAATATTTAATTATCCTAAAAAAGGATATCTATAATTTGTTGGAGTAACAAATGTTTCTTTAATCATTCTTGGAGACACCCAACGTAATAAGTTTTGAGCAGATCCAGCTTTGTCATTTGTTCCGGAAGCTCTTGCTCCGCCAAATGGTTGTTGTCCTACGACTGCACCAGTTGGTTTATCGTTAATATAGAAGTTTCCAGCACAATTTTGAAGTGTTTTTGTAGCCTCTTCAATTGCATAACGACAGGTAGATAAAATAGCTCCAGTTAAAGCGTATTCACTAGTTTCGTCAACTAATTTTAATGTTTCAGAATATTTATTATCATCATAAACATAAATAGTGATTACTGGGCCAAATAATTCAGTACACATGGTAGAATATTTTGGATTTGTAGTTACAATAACAGTTGGTTCTATAAAGTAACCTTTAGATTTATCGTAGTTTCCGCCAACAATAATTTCTGCATCAGCATCGGCTTTTGCAGCATCGATATATTTTGCTAATTTATCAAACGAACCTTCATGGATAACAGCAGTTATAAAGTTGCTCATATCTTCAGGAGATCCCATTTTAAAAGATTTTACATCTTCAATCACATACTTTTTAACATCATTCCAAAGGTTGTTAGGAATATAAGCTCTAGAAGCTGCACTACATTTTTGTCCTTGGAATTCAAATGCTCCTCTAACAATAGCAGTCGCTACTTGTTTTGCATTTGCAGTTTTATGTGCAACAATGAAATCTTTTCCACCAGTTTCACCAACTATTCTAGGGTAAGTTTTATAATTATGAATATTATTTCCAATTTGCTTCCACAATTCTTTAAAGATGTAAGTCGAGCCCGTAAAGTGTAAACCAGAAAAATCTGGACTTGCCATTACTGTATCTGTAATCATCACAGGATCACCAAAAACAACGTTGATTACTCCATCTGGGACACCTGCTTCTTTAAAGATATCCATGATGACTTTTGCAGAATATATCTGACTATCACTTGGTTTCCAAACAACAACATTGCCCATTAATGCCATACATGCTGGTAAATTTCCAGCAATTGCAGTAAAGTTAAATGGTGTTACAGCATATGTAAATCCTTCTAGAGGTCTATATTCTACTCTGTTCCAAGCATCACTTGTACTTTCAGGTTGTTCCATATAAATGTCTGTCATAAACTGGACATTAAAACGTAAGAAGTCTATCAATTCACAAGCTGCATCAATTTCAGCTTGATGGATTGTTTTAGATTGAGCAATCATAGTTGCAGCATTAATTTTAGCTCTAAATGGACCTGCAATTAATTCAGCAGCTTTTAAAAAGATTCCAGCACGTTGTTCCCATGGCATTTGTGACCAAGCTTTTCTTGCTTCTAAAGCCGTTGCAATAGCTTCATCTACATGTTTCTTTTCAGCTAAATGGTACGTTCCAACAATATGTTTATGGTCATGAGGTGGAGACATTGTTCTAGTATTTCCAGTAGTTACATCTTTTCCATTGATATACATTGGTACATCAATTTGACTGTTAAACATGTCTTTATACGTTTTAGAAACAGCTTCTCTTTCTGGACTTCCTGGAGCATAACTCATAACAGGTTCGTTAACAGCAATTGGTACATTAAAAAATCCTTTTCCCATGATTGTTTTTGTTTAGTAATTTGTAAAAAATTCAGCTGCAAAGGTACGATATTTTTGTCGATTTATAATTTTTAGAATCCTAAAGAGACGTTAAATTCTTGTATATTTTTTGTAAGTTGCTATCTTATTATCAGACAATTTTAATTATGTGTACTGTTACTTTAATTCCTATAGGAAAAGCAGATTTTATCTTGACTTCAAATCGAGATGAAGCTCCAGATAGAAAGTCTTTAGATCCTGATTTTTATATTGAAAAAGGAGTAAATCTGTTATATCCAAAAGATGTTTTGGCTGGAGGGACTTGGATTGGCGTTAGTGAAAAAAAAAGAATGATATGTTTATTAAATGGAGGTTTTACTTTACATAAAAGATTAGCTGAATATAGATTAAGTCGTGGAATAATAGTGAAAGATTTATTAGTTGCTTCATCTTTTATAGATCAAATTGAAAAATACAATCTTGTTGATGTAGAGCCGTTTACAATTGTTTTGGTAGATTGGCTTGATGAATTAATATTTATTGAATTTGTTTGGGATGGTGTAGCAAAGCATGTTTCAAAATTACCACTTAAGCCAAAAATCTGGTCATCTTCTTCATTATATACAGAAGAAATGAAGAATGTACGGTTAGATTGGTTTGAAGATTATAAAGCCAATAACGAATTGAATCCAGAGTCTATTTTGAATTTTCATAAATCAGCTGGAGAAGATAACGAAGATTATGGAGTGATTATGGATCGTGGTTTTGTAAAAACAACTAGTATTACTCAAGTAGAAAAGCATCAATCAGATATTGAAATGACCTTTTATAACCTTCAAAAAGACACATTTTCTAAATCCAATATCTCATTTTCTAAATCAATAAATGACTAACACTGGAATAATTTTAACGCTTGCATATCCTGAAACTATAGTGTCTCATGCAGAAGAGTGGTATTCGCCATATTTAAAATATTTTGGCATAGGAAATAAGACAAGTGTTCGGGCTGGACATTCAGCATTAGTTTTAATTAATAAAGAAACTGGCATTTTAGAATATCATGATTTTGGACGTTATATTACGCCAGAGCCAAGTGGTCGAGTTAGAGGTAAGGACACAGATTGCGAACTAGATTTTCCTTTAGTTGCTGCTATTGATAAAGGAGAGATTACAAATTTGAATGAGATATTAATTTTTCTTGCAACCAATCCAAAATTAACTCATGGAGATGGTAATTTGTATGCATCAGTTTGCGATGAAGTAGACTATCTATCTGCACGAAACCATATTATAAAAATGCAAAACAAGCATTTTATTCGATATGCAGCATTTATTAATGATGCCTGTAATTGCGCTCGTTTTGTTACAGATAGTATAATTTCATCAGTAACTAACAAGCGTATAAAAAATAAATTGATACGTTCTAAATGGTTTACACCAAGTACTGTTGGAAATGTTATACTAACAGATACAAGAAATAGAATATATCAATTAGATGAACAGGGCAATTTTAAAAATGATTTTGTTTCAATTGGAAAAATAAACAGAGCTTGTTTTTTAGATAGGTTACATTCTTATGAGCCAAATGTTATAGGAACATTACATCCAAAGCCAGTTTCTAATTCACATGAAATAGCACAATGGTTATCTGGAATAGCTGCTGGTGCTTGGTTTGAATTACATCCAACTCAAGAAATTCATTTATTTGTTTTCAAGCGCATCTCTCCTAATGGTAATGTAGATATCCATGCCATTTTTGAAGTTGATGACATAAGTTTTGAATATGAAAAAGGATTTGAATTTATACATTATTCAAACTGTAAATTTTTTCATGTAAAACAAGAAAAACAGATATATAAATTTAATAGAATTTTAGATTAGTAATTAATTAAGGGCAAATGGAGCACTTAATTTAAAAGTAGGGATAGCTACATTAAACTTTTTTGTAGTTGTGTAATTCTCCATGTTATAAAAACCATACATGGCACCAAAAGGGGACGTTAATAAACATCCAGACGAATAAGTGTGAGATTCGCCAGGTTTTAACAATGGCTTTTTACCTATAACGCCTTCACCAGCTACTATTTCAATATTATTTAAGGAATCTAATATTGTCCATTCTCTAGTATGAAGCTGAACAGAATCTTTACTTTGGTTTTCTATGGTTATTTTATATCCAAAGGCATATTGCATTTTATAATTTTTGTAAAATGTGCCCTCGAATGAAGTTTCTACCGAAATTTTAATTCCTTTTGTTACTTGTTGTACCATTTACACCTAGGTTACAGAATTTAGTAATATACCAAATTTATTAAATAAATATGTTATAATGTAATTTTTAAGACGATTGTCACGGAAATTAGGTTTTAATTAGCAATATTAATTGATTCTGCTTCACCTATTCCAATAAGTCTATCATATCTAGCTCCTAAATCTCTATAATATACTAATACTTTATAATTGTTACTTGTTTCGTGAAAATTTCCACTTATAGCTCCTTCTTCAAGCTTATTATTTTTATCTAACAATACATATTTATAACTATAAAACCCTTGTTTTAACAATATTTGAGCTTCATAAACGCCACGAGCATCGTTAAAATGCATTTTGTTAGCTTCGGTTAGTTCGTAATTATTGAAATTACCATACACATAGATCTCTTTATTTAAAATATTTTCTTCTGGAAGTAATGAAAAATGTATCCAAGCATAATCTGCTTCAATCCAAGGTCTTTCTGTATCTAAAGCAGTTATTACAAAATTACCATTAATGTCTGGATTAAATGTATATGGTCTATTTGCTCTTACAATATCAGTAAATAAAAAATTGTTATATATATCTTCTAGATCTATATATTCTATATCAACATTGGCACCACGAATATCTTTGTTTTCAAAATTTAAATATTCATTTCCAGCCCAAAAACTTGTCTCACTTGTATACTTGTAAATTAATTCGTTGCCTAAAGTATATTGTGGTTTTAAATTTGAAATGGCTGTATTTAAGTTGTTGTTTTGAATGAATATGGTTTTAACAGTTTCTGTAGGATTGTTAAATTGTATGCTTGAAGAAGCAATTGTAAGATCTATTGTGTGTTTTTCGTCATAATATTTCACGTCTCTAGATCTTCTAACTATAACTCCAACGGTTGCTTGGTCTTCATAAACCATAAACTTTCTTGAAAACACTAATTCATCATAATCATTAAATATTTCAACCATATAATTACCAGATTTTTTTAATCCACGTGTTCTTTCGTTAGGTATGGTAAGATTATAATGAGAATATATTTGAAAAGTGTTAAAAGAATTTTCATAATGTCTAATCCTGTTATTATCGAAGCCTATCATATATTCTGCTTTACTTAGATTGGATGGTTTCCAGTCGAAATCGTAGTGTTCAATTTTATAATAAAAATCATCTTCATTTCCATTTAAAGCATCAAATTCTAAAACAATTCTATCTCCTAATTTTATAATAGGAAGTTGGCTTTCAGGAGTTTTTCCAGTAAAAATTATGGTTTTAATATAGTCTGGAGGAACAACTTCTTTGGCTTGACCAAAAATTATAAGTGGGAAAATTATAAAAAAAAGTAAAAGTTTAAGTCTTTGTTTCATGTTGTATTTCATTGTTTGTGTAAAGATAAACAAATTTTACGCCTAATTAATTTCAGTAATTTAGAATAAATATAAATAACAAACTTCATTAAAGTCTAGTATATTTTCATATAGAATTTAGTAAATTTGCACGGATTTTTAAGTCGATTAAAAATCTTAATCACATTTACTATTAACAAATAGATTTAAAAATATGTCAAACGACATTAAGATTAAAAAAGGTCTGGACATTAAACTTATAGGTGAAGCTGAAAAAGCTACAGAAAATGCTATTATAAGTAATTTTTGCACATTAAGGCCTGAAGATTTCCATGGAGTGATTCCAAAATTATTAGTTAAAGTTGGTGCTAAAGTAAAAGCAGGAGAACCTGTTTTTTATGATAAGTCTAATGAAGCTATAAAATTTGTTTCCCCTGTTTCTGGTGAAATTCTTGAAATTTTACGTGGAGAGAAAAGAAAAATATTAGCTGTAAAACTACAAGCTGATAAAGAGCAAACGTATCAAGACAATGGAAAGTTTGATGTAAACTCTTCTAATGCAGATAAAATTAAAGCTCATTTATTAGCCTCTGGATGTTGGCCATTTGTAAAACAACGTCCTTACGATGTTATTGCAAATCCTAATAAATCCCCAAAAGCAATTTTTATTTCTGGCTATGCTAGTGCACCATTAGCAGCAGATTTAGATTATACACTTAAAGGTAAAGAAGCAGAGCTTCAAGCTGCAATAAATGCTTTAGGTAAATTAACCGATGGTCAAGTGCATGTGTCTGTCTCTAAAAATGGAAATTCTCCGTTTTCAGGATTATCTGGACTTACTTTACATACTGTTTCTGGACCACATCCTTCAGGGAATGTAGGAACATTAATAAATAAAATAGATCCAGTAAATAAAGGAGAAGTAGTTTGGACAGTTAATGCCCAAGATCTTGTTATTATTGGAGACTTACTGTTAACTGGAAAATTCAATGCAGAACGTATTGTTGCTTTAGCTGGATCATCAATAAAAAAACCAAGATATTTTAAAACTAAAATTGGTAGCGAAATTGCAACCATGGTTTATGATAATGGTGTGGAAAAAGACGGAAACAATAGAATTATATCTGGAAACGTATTAACTGGTAAACAAGTTAAACCTGATGGTTGTTTAGATTATTATAGTAATGTAATTACTGTAATTCCGGAAGGAGATGATTACGAATTGTTTGGTTGGAACAAACCTATTTTTAATAAAATATCTTTATCAAGAGCTCTAACTTTTTCATGGTTAACACCTAATAAAAAATTCGATTTAAACACCAATACAAATGGTGAGCATAGAGCGTTTGTTTTAACTGGTAATTACGAAGAGGTATTTCCATTAGATATTTTTCCTTTACAAATATTAAAAGCTTGTATGTATAACGATTTAGATGAAATGGAAGCATTAGGTATGTACGAAGTGGCACCTGAAGATTTTGCACTTACAGAATTTGTTTGTGTTTCTAAACAACCACATCAAGAGATTATTAGAAAAGGATTAGACGTAATGATTAAAGAAATTGGATAATTATTCATTTTGTAAAACAAAGTGAAAAATATTAAAAAAAGAACCATGGGTTTAAAAAGCACATTACATAATTTAAAAGAAAAGTATAAAGGAACCAAAATGGCTCCAGCGTTTAACGCCATACATACTTTTTTATATTTACCAAATGAGACCACACATAATGGAACTCATATTAAAGTAGCAGACGACTTAAAACGTACTATGAACATAGTTATAATGGCTATGATTCCATGTTTGATTTTTGGAATGTTTAATGCTGGTTATCAGCATTTCGCTGCTTTGGGAACTCCAGTAGAATTTTTATCATGGGATGCCTTTTATATTGGGTTAATAAAAGTATTACCTCTTGTAATTGTATCTTATGGTGTTGGTTTAGCAATTGAATTTTTATTCGCTGTTATTAAAAAACACGAAGTAGAAGAAGGATATCTTGTAACAGGAATGTTAGTTCCTTTAATTGTTCCTATTGATACACCACTTTGGATGCTTGCTGTAGCTGTTGCCTTTGGCGTAGTGATTGGAAAAGAAGTTTTTGGTGGAACAGGAATGAACATCTTAAATCCAGCTTTAACTATTCGTGCTTTTTTATTCTTTGCTTATCCAACTTGGATGTCTGGAGATAAAGTATGGGTTCATGGAGCAGTTGAAAGAGATCAAATGATTGCAGCTGGCGAAAAATTAGATGCTATTTCTGGTGAAACAATTTTAGGATCTTTAGCCCAAGGAAAAGAAGCAGGATACGAATTAATGGATATGTTCTACGGTTTTATTCCTGGCTCTGTTGGTGAGACTTCTACTTTATTAATTTTATTAGGAGGATTGTTCTTGATTTTTACTAAAATAGGAAGTTGGAGAATCATGTTATCATCTGTTATAGGAGCTTTAACAATGGGCTTAATATTTAACGGATTAGTTAATGCAGACATTATATCTGAAGGAAGTAAATTTTATGGCTTGATGAGTACCACATATTGGCATCACTTATTAATTGGTGGTTTTGCCTTTGGTACTGTATTTATGGCCACAGATCCAGTAACAGCTTCTCAGACAAATAAAGGAAAATGGATTTATGGTTTCTTAATAGGATTTTTATCAATTATGATTCGTGTATTCAATCCAGCTTATCCAGAAGGCGTTATGTTAGCTATTTTATTAATGAACGTATTTGCACCAACAATAGATCATTATGTGGTTCAAGGTAATGTAAAGAAAAGAATGAAACGTTTTAAAGTTAAAAATGCATAATAATGGGAAAAAGAACAGATAAAAATTCATATACCATCATTTTTGCCATAGGAATGGTATTAGTAGTTGGATCGTTATTAGCTTATGCTTCATCTTCTTTAAAAGGTAGAATAGATACTAATAAAGAGTTAGAAAAACAACAGAATATTTTATATGCTATGGGAGTTAATGAAAACGACGATAGTAATGCTGTTTTTGTTTCTACTGAAGATGCTCCAAAATTATTTTCAGAATACATTAAAAAACAAATTGTTATTCAAGGAGATGATATTTCTGAAGATAATAATGCTTATTTAATTGATGTTAAAAAACAACAAACTTTAGCAAAAGCAGGAGAAAAAAGAAAATTACCACTATTTATTGGAGAAAAAGAAGGGCAAACTTATTATATAGCTCCCATTAGAGGTAAAGGACTTTGGGATGCTATTTGGGCTTATATAGCCATGGATGATAATATGGTTATTCAAGGAGCTTTCTTTGATCATAAAGGCGAAACTGCAGGTCTAGGAGCAAACATTAATAAGCGATTCTTTATGGACGATTTTATAGGTGAAGAATTAATGTCTAACGGAAAATTTGTTGGTGTTAATGTAGCCAAAGGAAATGCAGATCCATTAAATATAGATAAAACAGATAATGAGGTAGATGCCATTGCTGGCGCAACAATTACTGGCGATGGTGTTTCAGCTATGCTAAAAAGCGAGTTAAAACTTTATGTGCCTTATTTTGAAAACTTAAAAAACAATTAATTTATGGGACTTTTATCAAAAAAAGATGCCAATTTAATATTAGATCCTTTAGCAGATAACAACCCAATTACTATCCAAGTACTTGGTATTTGTTCTGCATTAGCTATTACTGCTGAACTTAAGGCTTCTTTAGTAATGGCCATCTCGGTAATATTTGTACTTGGATTAGGGAACGTAGTTATTTCTTTAATGAGAAATATTATTCCTTCAAAAATTAGAATTATTGTACAACTAATTGTAGTAGCAACTCTAGTTATTATAGTAGATTTAGTTCTTAAAGCATTTGCATACGAATTAAGTAAAACTCTATCTGTTTTTGTTGGATTAATTATTACAAACTGTATCATTATGGGACGTTTTGAAGCTTTCGCTTTAGGAAATGGCCCTTGGAAATCTTTCCTTGATGGTATTGGAAATGCATTAGGATATGGTGTTATTTTAATTATCGTAGGATTCTTTAGAGAGTTGCTAGGTTCAGGAACACTGTTTGGAATTCCAGTATTAGGAGATCCAATTGCAAAAACAGGACTATATTCAATAGGTTATGAAAATAATGGTTTTATGATTATGCCTCCAATGGCTTTAATAGTTGTAGGAATTATTATTTGGGTTCAACGTAGTAGAAATAAAGCATTAATAGAAGACTAAAAGGTAGTAGTGAGATATTAGATGTGAGAATTGAGATTTCACAATTCTAATTACTCAAAACTCAATACTAAAAACATATGGAACATATAGAATTATTTTTCAAATCAATATTTATAGATAACATGGTATTTTCAGTATTCCTGGGAATGTGTTCTTACCTTGCTGTATCTAAAAAAGTAGCAACAGCTGTTGGTTTAGGTGCTGCTGTTATTTTTGTATTAGCAATAACAGTGCCTTTAAACTGGTTACTGGATCAATACTTATTACAACCAGGAGCTCTAGTGTGGTTAGGAACTGAATATGCTGATTACGATTTAAGTTTCCTTTCATTTATCATGTTTATTGCTACCATTGCAACTATGGTACAACTAGTAGAAATAATTGTAGAGAAATTTTCTCCATCATTATATAATTCACTTGGTATTTTCTTGCCATTAATTGCTGTAAACTGTGCTATTTTAGGTGGTTCGTTATTTATGCAATCAAGAGAAATAGCAACATTAGGATTGGCAACAACTTATGGAATAGGTTCAGGAATTGGATGGTTTTTAGCTATTCTTGCTATTGCTGCTATTCGTGAAAAAATTAGATATTCGAATGTGCCTGCTCCATTAAGAGGATTAGGAATCACATTTATAATTACAGGTTTAATGGCAATTGGTTTTATGAGTTTTGGAGGTATGTTAACTGGAGGAGATGAAGAAGTTGTTGTTGAAGTAGAAACAGCAGAAGTAAAACCTGTAATAGAACAAGAAGAAATTAAAACAGAAGCTGAGGTTGCTGAAGGTAGCCAAAGCATCGCTGATAACACAATAAAAGTAATTGAATAGCATGATAGTATTAGCAGCAGGTACATTAGGTACAATCATCATTACAGTAGTCGCTTTCTTAATAATTACATTGTTATTAGTAGCATTGTTATTGGTTGTAAAACAAAAATTATCTCCATCTGGTCCAGTAAAAATTACTATCAATGGAGAAAAAACAATAGAAGTAGCATCTGGAGGAAGTTTATTATCAACCTTAGGATCAGAAAAAATATTTTTACCTTCAGCTTGTGGTGGTGGTGGAACATGTATTCAGTGTGAATGTCATGTATTATCTGGTGGAGGCGAAGCACTTCCAACAGAAACACCTCATTTTACACGTAAAGAATTACAACATGGAGCACGTTTATCTTGTCAGGTAAAAGTGAAACAAGACATGGAAATTACCATTCCAGAAGAAGTTTTTGGAATTAAAAAATGGGAAGCTACTGTTGTTCGCAATTATAATGTAGCTTCATTTATAAAGGAATTTGTAGTTGAAATTCCTGAAGATATGGGTTATAAAGCAGGTGGATATATTCAAATAGAGATTCCTCCTTGTACTATAAAATATGAAGACATGGACATTACAGCTCACCCAGAAGAGCATGAAACACCAGATAAGTTTCAAGCAGAATGGGATAAGTTTGGACTTTGGCCTTTAGTAATGAAAAACGATGAAACTGTAGAAAGAGCATACTCAATGGCTTCTTATCCTGCAGAAGGACGTGAGATTATGTTAAACGTTCGTATTGCAACTCCACCATGGGATAGAAATAAGAATGGATGGATGGATGTTAATCCAGGAGTCGCATCTTCTTATATATTCAATCAAAAACCAGGAGATAAAGTAACTATTTCTGGACCTTATGGAGAGTTCTTTATCAATGAAAGTGAATCTGAAATGCTTTATGTAGGTGGAGGAGCAGGAATGGCACCAATGCGTTCACATTTATATCATTTATTCAGAACATTAAAGACAGGTAGAAAAGTAACCTATTGGTATGGAGGGCGTTCTAAACGTGAGTTATTCTATTTAGATCATTTTCATAAATTAGAAAAAGATTTCCCTAACTTTAAGTTCTACTTAGCATTATCTGAACCATTACCAGAAGATAATTGGAAAGTAAAAGAAAACATTGATGCTCCTGGAGATGGGTTTGTTGGCTTTATTCACAATTGTGTTATAGACAACTACTTAGATCATCATGAGTCACCAGAGGATATTGAATTATATTTCTGTGGACCTCCTTTAATGAACAAAGCAGTTCAAAAAATGGGAGAAGATTTTGGAATTCCAGACGAGCATATTAGATTTGATGACTTTGGAGGATAGATCGCTTGACGATATTTGGCAAATATGTTAATCTGAATGTTTACTAGGCATCTATAAAAAATAAAAACCCAACTCAATAAGTTGGGTTTTTATTTTTTATAGACGAAAGAAAAACATTTTTATTTATATTCCATAATTAAAAATACAGCTGTAGTTTCACCTATGTTTAAAACTTCATGCTGTGTAATTTTATCATTACTAAAAGTATATCCTGTAGGAACATCAACTTCTCTAGTTCCAGAAGTATCTGATATTCTAAATTTCCCACCAGTGAGTGTGTATCCTACATGTGGATTGTGATAATGTTTTTCATGGCCAACACCTGGCGCAAACGTGCATTTTAATACACGTAACTCTAAATTGTCTTCTATAATTTCGCAAACGGCTTGACCGTTCCAGCCTGCTTTTAGTGGGTCTGGTAAGGTGTTTTTCTTATTGCAACTAATTGCTGTAGTTAATAAAATTAAGATTAGTGATAAATGTATATGTCTAAAGAATTTAATCATTATAATTTTTTAAATAGTTGTTAATGTCGTTGCTTAATGATTCAATTTTTGGAATTGTTTTGTTATAGGCATCTATATGATTGCTTTCTAGATTGATAATCCTGTAGTGTACAATATTTTTGTAATACGTATCTATCCATAACTCATTAAAATTATTTGGACTTGCCGAAATTAGAAAATCAATGTTATTGAAATTTTTTAAATAATAAGGTCTGGTAATATCATTAATATGTAATTCCATTGCGAATATGTTGTCTAGAAGCACATAATTATCTTCGAAGAGATTTACTATTTTAAGTCTAATATCATCGTTTTTAATAAGTCTTAAACTTGATGCTTTTAGGTCTTCGTAAAAAGCTTTATTTATACGAATGGAATGCACTCCATATACGGCTCCAAAAAGCGTGTCTAGTTGTTGTGAGTAGTTATAATCTTTATCTTTTAGTAAACCTTTTAATTCTTTCATTCTATCAACACATTGGCTAATAATGGCAAGTGAGTTTTGCATTAATTTACTATCGCGTTCAATACCATTTTTTAACTCAATAAGTGTTTTTATTTCTGCTTCTTTTTCTATTCTGTTATTATTCCAAGTATTAATTTGAAGTGCAATGAGAATACCAATTACTACCAATACAATTTCACCAACAGCGTATTTAAAATACTTTCCTGTTTTATTTTCCATGAGTAGTGATTTACGAATATGTCTAAAGAATTTAATCATTAGTTTTTGTTCTTGATGATAAAAACATTTGTTTTTATTTTAGTTCTCTATTTATAAGTTCTGTAACCTCATTAATATCAAATAAAATCTTTTCAAAGCTTTCAAGGCTACCATTTTCCGATAATTCTTTTAAATGTTGAGCTGATTCCAAAGCCAAAAGCAATTCAATTTGTCTATTTTCTTCAAATATATATTCTGAAAATTGAGGTTGATTCACAATTCTTTGAAGGAGCGAGCCACTTCCAAAATATCTAGTAGCGTAATTTGTCATTTCTAAACTTAAATTATTATTGGCATTTGATACAAATTCTGTGTGATCTTGGGTTATTTTAAGGTCTGTTAATTTATCTCTTATATGTGTTGGTATTAACTTAATTTCACCTGTATTCTGTAGTGAAGTTATTGTATTTGATGGAAATTGAACATCACGACAAAACCAATCTAAATTACTTATGTTTTCTAAAATTTCTGTTGTAGGTAAGTTAGGCTGTTTAAAAATATCTGTATAGGTTTTTAATTTAATCATATTAGAATCAAAGTTTTTTGACGTCTTTTCTATATAATTTTTGTCTTTTTCTAGATCTTGTAATAATTGTTTGTAATAAACTTGCCTTATGTTTTCAATCTTTCTTTCATCATTTAGGTTGTTTAGTTGTAAGGCAATTAAAATACCAATAACCACAAGAATGATTTCGCCAATGGCGTATTTGATATATTTGGATGTTTTATTTTGCTCCATGAGATTGTATCTTATTTTTCTGAAAAGCTTTATCATAAAAAATCGTTTAATTAATATCCAACGGCAGCACCTTCTGGTCGAGATGAATCTGCTGCTCCTGTAATAATTTTATTTTCTGGATTTAGGGTTATTCCCATTAAAGCACCTAAACCACTTGATGCTTGTAACGTATGTCCCATAGATTCTAAGGCTTTTCGAGTATCTGGAGACATTAAATCAATTTCATAATCAAGAACATCTGGTGACCATTGATGGTGAATTTTCATAACTTCAATGGCTTTATTAATTGGCATGTTAAACTCTAAAACATTTAGTGTGGTTTGAAAAACCGTATTGATAATGGTTCTTCCTCCAGGACTTCCTATAATTAAATATGGTTTACCATCTTTTGCAACAATTGTAGGTGTCATGCTAGAAAGCATGCGTTTTTGTGGAGCTACCAAATTTGGTTTCGTGCCAATTTGCCAACCTGAGGTTGTTACGCCTGGAACTGGATTAAAATCTCCCATTTCGTTATTGAAAATAAACCCAAGTTCCTTAGAACCCATTTTAACACCATACCAATTTTCTAGTGTGTAAGTAAGAGAAACAGCATTTCCATCTTTATCGATTACCGAAAGATGCGTGGTGTTTTTTCCATCATAGATTTGACCAAATTTTGTAGAATCGCTTAAAGAAGCTCTTTCCATATTAATGTTATCAAACCTATTTTTTGCAAATTCTTTTGAGGTTAATCTATCTAATGGCATGTCTAAATTAAAATCTGGATCGCCTAAAAATTCAGCACGATCAGCAAAGGCTCTACGCATGGCTTCTGTAAGTATATGAACATATTCGGTTGAATTAAATTCTATGGTGTCCCAATCAACCAACTCCATCAGGTTCATCATTTCAATAAGTGCTACACCACCTGAACTTGGTGGTGGCATGCCATAAATATCAAACCCTTTGTAAGTCCCTTTTATGGGTTCACGCTCAATGGCATCATATTCTTTTAAGTCTTCAGTAGTAATAATGCCTCCATTGGCTTTCATGTAATTGGCTATTGTTTTTGCCACTTCTCCTTTGTAAAATCCATCGCGACCATGATCTCTTATTTGTTTTAAGGTGTTAGCTAAAGCAGGTTGTTTCCATGTGTCTCCTGGTTGAGAGATGTCACCTTCTTCATTATTAAAAAAGATTGCCATAAACGGATATTCTTCAGCGATACTATTAAAATATAATGCTTCCCGATATAAGGTCCAATTAAATTCAAAGCCATTTTCTGCTAAATGAATAGCAGGTTGTACCAAATCTTTCCAAGGTAATGTTCCATATTTCTGATGTGCTAAATACAAGCCTGCAACAGTCCCTGGAACTCCAACAGCTAATAAACCTTTATGGTTGCTATCCTCTTTTATATTGCCATTTTCGTCTAAAAACATGGTTTCTGAAGAAGCCAAAGGTGCTTTCTCGCGAAAGTCGATGGTTGTTGTTTTTCCTTCAGAATTCATAAACACCATAAAACCACCACCTCCAATATTTCCAGCCGTTGGATGCGTTACAGCTAAAGCAAATGCAGTAGCAATAGCAGCATCGACAGCATTACCACCTTGTTTTAAAATATTAACTCCTGTTTGAGAAGCTATTTTACTAGCAGTAACTACCATACCATTTTTGGCATAGGTTTGCGCATTTAAAATGAATGAATTCGTGAATAGAAAAAGACCTAGTAAGAAAGTGAAAAGTGATTTTATTATTATTTTCATTAATGTTGTTTTAGTTGATAGTTAATTTGTAAATATAGTTTTTCAATAAAATCGAAACGTATTTTCTGAAAATTTAATCAATAGGTTCATCCGTGTTTTTTTGTTCTTTTCTATATTTTGAAATTAATCGGACAATAATTCGTAAAATTAGCGCAAAGGCAACTAGGTATATAATGGTTTTAGTTTCCATGTATGTTTTAATTTTTAATTAATTGTAAAGGTTAGATTTTGACAGTATTTTTATGCTTCACCAGTTTTCCCATCTCCATCAATATCTTTTACTAAATGCGTTTCTAATGCAATCAATGTTTTTTTAAGTAAGGCTTTTGTGTTGGCCAATTCTTCTTCTAAAATCTTGACACGATCTTCTACGCTATCAGCTTGTTCTTGTTGTTTTTCTAATTCGTCTTGTTGTAATAAATCCCAGAAAATTCCCATAATATGTGGTTTTAAATTAATTTTTTAATGTTGTGTATTTAATAATGGTGTCTGTAATGCTATTTAAATTTTCATATTCCTCTTTTAGAATGGCAAAATGATAGATGTTGTTGTCTATCATGTTTTCAAATTTTCGGTCGTTGATGATGTATTTGAAACCATCATCAAACCTGGATTTTTCTTTCCAATTTAAGGAGCCGTACATATCCATATTCCTTAAAGCAATATGTTCAGCTAAATAAGGTAGAATGCCACCTTCTATCCATTTTTCTAACATGATATATGTAGCCTTGTTGTTTTCTAAATCTCTGTAATATACAAACAAAGCATTTTTTATGGTCTCATTTTTAAGAAGCTCAATCTCTCCAGTATTTAATATTTCGGTATAGGTGTTATTATTGGGAATAAAGGGTCTGTATTCTAGTGCCATGTATAACAGACTATCTAACTGTTTGGCATTTTCATGTGTTTCGCCAATTAATAAAATATCCATGATTCCTAAACAAGCATCTGTGCCTTGTTGAACGGCATTAAGCATGTTTGTATTGAGTATTTTGTTTTGGGTGAATTCCTGATGTAAATTCGCTATAATTTGCTGTTCTTTTTTTAGGTCTTTTTGGTTTTCGTTCCAATTATTTATTTGAAGTGCAATGAGAATACCAATAACCACGAGGATAATTTCGCCAATAGCGTATTTGAAATATTTAGAAGTTTTATTTTCCATAAGTAAAGATTTCCTGATATGTCTAAAAAATTTAATCATAAATAACTTACTGTTTGCGAAGTTTGGTTAATAATTCATTTGTTTTTTCTAAAACGAGAGGTAAATGCCTTAAGGATAACCTGTAGGCATCTCCTTTACTTAAAAGGATGGCGTTGAATTCGGTAGCATGATTAACTAATGAAGCATTATTCCAGATAAGATCTGCAATTTTGCTATCCTTCTGAATTGCATTAGATTGAAATGGAATGGGATATTTTAGCGAATATGCTCTTAAAATATCTACATAACCAACAAAAGTTTGTGTAGTTGAAAAATTTGCGGTTTCTTGAAGATTATTAAGAATATTAAGATCTTTAATTAATTCTTCGCTAAATAAAGAGATATTGCCTGTGGATGATAATACGCTGTATGTATCATCATTAAAGTCTGGATGAATCCATATTAAAAAATCATATTCATAACGTGCAATTTTTAGCAAGGTGTCTAAGGTAGCAGTTGGTTTAGAAACTCGGGTTTCATAATTTTTAATAGCTGCTGAATCCTGTTTAGTACCACGAATGGATTCCATAATTTCCATACTATCTTTTGCAAGATCTTCTATTAAACTTATTTTATAATTATGGACTAAAGTTTTATTTTTTCTATTCTCATTCCAATCATTTATTTGAAGCGCAATTAAAATTCCAATAACTACAAGGACTATCTCGCCAATGGCGTATTTAAAGTACTTGCCTGTTTTTCCTGTTTCCATTAAGGTGAATCGTATTTTTCTAAAAAATTTAATCATGTTTGCAAATTAATTATTTGACTCTTTTATAATTTCTTTAATGATGTTTTGAGCATCTAAATATTCCTTTTTTCTTATAAGAACAACCTGATTATAGTTAATTAAAAAACTCATAAAGATTTTATCTTTTAAAAGTAATTCAACTAACTGTTTGTGTTTTGACAAATTGCCAGAGTTGATACTAGTCATTAGATCAAAATAAATCCCATTATTTAATGTATAGGATAATAGATTTTGATAAGAAATTTCTGAAACTTTTATATCTTCAAGATAGTCTGTATAGAAAGAGTACCAGTTATATAAGCTCTGTTTTAAATGATTGTTAGATATTTTTGAGAGCTTACCACTATTTTTTAAATCGTCTAAAATCATCAAGCTAGGATTCCAAGTAGGATGTTTAAACGCTTTTTGGAATGCGATAGACAAGTTGTTCGTTTTATTAAGATCATTATAATTTATTAAATAGTCTTGATTATTAAGAACAGTATCTATTCTAACGATATCATATTCTGATAGTAGTTTTAAATTTTTTTTAAATTCAGAACGCATATCTGTAAGCAGCTTTACTTCTTCATTTTTTTCTAACCGAATTGTATTCCAATTATTTATACTTAAAGCAATAAGAATGCCTATTACCACAAGGATAATTTCACCAATGGCATATTTAAAATACTTGCCTGTTTTTCCTGTTTCCATAAGGAGTGATTTACGAATATGTCTAAAGAATTTAATCATTGAATCTGGTACTTTTCTTTTATAAGCTGCATAAGTTCCTCAGCCATTTGTTTTTGATTAGTAATTATGAGATTAAGATTGTTTAGAGTGGTTCTGTAAAATAAAATGTCGTTATAGTAGCGTCCAAATAGTTGATTGTCGAACTTTAAAAAATAGTTACCTTCAAGAGTCATCTCATTAAAAGTCTCAATTGGAGCTAACATATTGTTATTGTCTTCTTCTATAAACTCATACACTTTTTTAGCCAAGCTTAAATTGAATATGCTTTTTTGAGTATTCTCATGTTCATGAAAATAATGCTTAATCTCATCGTATCGATGGTAACAATCTTCTAATCCTAAAGTATAATTAATAATGGCTTCGGAAATGGTATGGTGTTGAATAAGTTGAAAGTTTCCTGCATTTTTTAATTGAGACAATGTTACATCTGAGAATTCGGCTTGAAAGTACCAGTAAGTATATTTCACCGAATAGAGATACAATAAACGTTGCTCTGTTAGATCTGTTGATGGAGCTGCAATCATTTTTAGTAAGTCATTGAGGCCATTGAGTAATTCTGTATTACCTGAAACTGTTTGATTTATGTTCGTGATATCACTTTCAAGATCATTGAGTAAAGAAGTCATGTATTGTTTTTCAAGTATTCTGTCCTTTTTCTCTAGGTTACTATTGTTAATTTGTAGTGCAATTAAAATTCCTATCACAACAAGAACTATTTCGCCAATAGCATAAAGTAAATATCTAGAAACTTTGTTTTCCTTTATCATTTGTTGTCGGATTTTACGAAAGAATTTAATCATAACTCATTCTTTAAATCTTCATTAATTAAACGAATAAGCTGTTTTAGATGCAGCTTCATCTTATCATAAAGAGATTTTATTCCCATGTTATTAACAGCAGCTAGTTTTAAACCATTCTTTATCATCCTATCCTTTTGGATAAATTCAGATTCTTTATAAAACAAGTCAACTTGCTCAATGGTTAGTGTTGTATCTAAAGTTATACCTGATTTCAAAGATGCTTCGAAATCGAGTAGCGGAAACATGGTCGAGTTAGCAAAAGACCTGTCATATAGGTAATGTTCATATTCTCTGCGCATATGTTCACGAGCTCCTACAATTCGATCGTTTTCTTGATTTAAAACAAGTATTAAGGTTTTAATGCTATCGTTTTGAATCAGGCTTAATTGTCCCGAACTAATAAGTTCTTGACGTGTAGTACTACTAGGAACAAAACTAGTCCAACCATATACATTCATATACAAAGAGTCTAAGGTAGTTAACTCTTTTTTTGATGTAGCTCCAGGCAGTTTTAGTAGTTTAAAAGCTGATTCTGTTTTACTAACTCTGTCTTTAGAAAGAGAATCTAGATTATAGAGATCAACCTCTAAATCGGTTTTTAAATTTTTAAGAAATTTTTGCTCAATTAGCCTGTTTTTCTTACTCGTGTTCCAGTTGCTTACATGTAGAGCCATCAAAATACCAATCATTACTAAAAGTATTTCGCCAATGGCATATTTAAAATATTTTGTGGTTTTTCCTTCATTAAGGAGGTTTTGGCGAATGCGCCTAAAGAACTTAATCATTTAAAAAATAGTTGGTTAGTGCTTTTAAAGTTAAACAATTTTTAATTCTATTGCAGTCAAATAAATAATATTAATTTTGCAACATGAGCAAAGCACTTACTGAACAAGAATTACACAACCTAGCCATGAACCATGTTGGGAAAGATTTAGAGCAACGTGGTTTTGAATTTATTGCTATAAATAGCAAGTTGAAAAAACATCCACAATTTGTATGTATCGATAAAAAAAGCCAATACTTTTTTGTAATAGTTAGAGCTGTTATTTTACCAGATAATCCTAATAATTTTGATGTTGTTTGGATGGAAACTTTTAAAAAACATGCTACGGAAAAAGATGCTAAAGTACTATATGCAGGAGTTGGTTTAGGAAACCCGAAAGGGGAAGACTTGCCTATCTATTTAAACGAAGAATACTTGATTGAATATAATGGTATTCAGGTTATTGAAACAAATTTAAATTAAACTGTCATTGCGAGGAGTTCGCAACGAGGCAATCTCTTAATTAGAGTTAAATCATTATATGAAAAAATCCTTTATTCTATTCTTAGTAGTAACACTGTTCTTTTCATGCAAACAAGAACCTAAAAACATCAAACTTTCAGGTGAAGTTTTTGGAACAAGTTATTCGGTTATTTATGATTCGAACATAAATTACCAAAAACAATTTGACAGTTTATTTTATGTAATTAATAAATCCATGTCAACCTATCAGACTAATTCAGATATTTCAAAAATAAATAGAAATGAAGCTTTTGGCATTGACGAACACTTTACAACAGTGTTTGATGCTTCTAAAGAGATTTATAATCAAACTCAAGGTGTTTTCGATCCAACTATTGGTGCCGTTGTAAATGCATGGGATTTTGGTCCAGAAGGAAAAATAGAAAGTTTAGACAGCCTAAAAATTGATAGTCTCATGCTAAGTGTTGGACTCGATAAAGTTATACGAACTGATTTTACAATCGAAAAGCAAAATCCAAACACCTTTATAGATTTCAATGCCATTGCCAAGGGTTATGGAGTAGATGTTATCGGTTTATTTTTGGAAAGTAAAAACAGCACTAATTATTTAGTTGAAATTGGCGGAGAAATAAGAGCCAGAGGCGAAAATATTGAAAAACAATCTGCATGGAAAGTAGGTGTCGAAGAACCACATTTTGATGGTTCACAATCTGTATTAAAAGCCATTTCCTTACACGACGAAGCGATGGCAACTTCAGGAACTTATAGAAAGTTTAAAACAGATAGTTTAGGAAATAAATATTCTCATATAATAGACGCAAAAACAGGATACCCAAGCAAAACCAATTTATTAAGTATTTCTGTTATAGCTGAAGATTGTATGACAGCAGATGCTTATGCTACAACCTTTAAGGCCATGGGAATAGAGAATGTTAAAGCATTTTTAAAAACACATCCAGAACTTAAAGTATTTCTGATTTTTGAAAATGACATAAAAGAGTTTGAAACATTATCGTTAAACGGATTTCCAGAGAATTAAGAATAGGAATCCGAAGCTTCAATGATGCTAATTCCTTCTTGATAAAAATCCGATAATTGAAAGAATAACAGCAAGTTGATATATAAATTGTTATTATTTTTTTTAAAAGAGTCAAATGTTTATCTGCAAAATTTTCCTTTTAACAGTAAAGGGAAAAGCATTTGAAAGCTCAAATTTCACATTTAAGCGAAAAGTTAACTTCTTTTTAATTTCACATTAAAACTTCTTCTATTTTAGATCTTAACTTATTGATATGATGCTATTAAGCATTTGTTATTTTTATTGTTAAACTAAAATTTAAAAAATGAAATCCTACTTATTCACTTTTTTATTTCTTATTAGTATTCTTACTATATATGCACAAGTAAATCAAGAAATTGGTCTTGTCTATTCAAAAAACACTCAAAATCTTACAAACCAATATGTTGGATTATATTCAGCAAAATCTAATATTGAAAAATCTCAGGATCTAAATAATGTTAGAACCCATGATGGAAAAAGTAAGGTTACTCTTGAAAAAAGACGAAGAGATTCGCTTATAAATGTATGGACACAAGAGTCTGAAACATTTTATATTATAATGGATAGTATTGGTGATTTCAATAAGTATAATTTGGCAGTCTATAAAGCATATAACAAGTATGGTATTATGGATGATTTAGGAAATGTGGTTGTAGAAGCAAATAGCTATAATTATGCCATAGAAAATGATGGATATGTTTTGTTAATGGATAATAAGAATCAACCAACGAGTTTGTTTTGTTATAACACTAAAAAAAGAGAAGGTTATCTACTTCCTAGTGTAATTCAATTTAACTCTGAAGCAACTCATTATGGAAAAGTGATGCTTCCACGAGCAAATGGTTTATTAGTTACCTATCCTAACAATACATCTAATGTGCTTATTTATGATTTAAACGCTCAGAAAATTCAAGACACTTTCGATAAAGAAACCTTTTTAAAAACTTTGCAAAAAAATGATATTATTGAAATTTATAATAGAAATTTGCAGGTAAAAATAGACAAAAATTGGTACGAACTTGGTGAAGGCATAGGTGGAGGAATCCATCCGATATTTTATAATAACATGTTGTATGGGTTTTTAAACTCCTATAATGGAAAAGTATTTTCATCAGATTATTACAGCTATTTTGGAGCATTCTGTAATGGGAAATTTCAAATTATTGAAAACGAAAAACAATTTTGGATGAACCTAGATGGTCTAAAGTTTAAAGAAAATACAAATGAAGGTGGCGTTTATACAGGAAACTCAACTTTTGAAGAAGTGAACAATATAGAATATAAAATACTTCAAGAAATTGATGGAAATAAAGTTCTGGTTTTAGGAGATAAACAATTACCTATTTTAGATGATTTTTTGAAGCTTTCTTCACATTAACAGTAAAGTTGTTGTTTGTTATTTATAAACCATAGGAATAATTTCCCCTTTTGCTAAACAATATTTAGTAATATCTTCTTCTGAAAGATTAGAGGTATAATCAACTTCATCCACTTTAAAACCTATGTTTCGTAATTTATCAAAATAATCAAGACCATAAATCCGAACATGATCGTATTGTCCAAAGATTTTTGCGCGTTCTTTTCTGTCAGTTATCGAATTGTCTTCAAAAGTTGTTTCTCTAGATAAATCTTGAGGAATTTGAAACACACCAAAACCACCAGGTTTTAGTATTCTAAACAATTCTTGCATGGCTTTAGTGTCGTTTGGAATGTGTTCCAAAACATGATTGCATAAAATAACATCGTAACTATTATCTTCAAAAGGAAGATTACAAATATTTGCTTTTACATCAGCAATTGGAGATTCTAAATCTGTTGTGGTGTATTCTAAATTTTTAAGACTTTTAAATCGTTTCAAGAAACATTGCTCTGGAGCAAAATGCAACACTTTCAAATTCTCTGAAAAGAAATTGGTTTCATTTTTAAGATACAACCATAATAATCTATGTCGTTCTAAACTTAAAGTTGAAGGAGACAAGACATTGTTTCTTTGTTTACCATAACCATAAGGTAAAAAGCTTTTAAAACTTCTCCCATCTATAGGATCTGTATAGGTGTTTCCTTTTAATAATAGGGCAAAAATAGGACGAGCCACATAGCTTAATCTAATAAGTATGGTCCTTGGAATAGTGTTTAGGATTATTTTGAAGAGTTTCTTCATATAATCTACAAGACAAATGCTTTTTGTCTAAATTCTTCTTCTTCGTTAGAAGTAATTCCTAACGCATCATAGATATAAGCAAAGGTTGAAAGTAATTCTGGTTTGCCATCTAAAATAGCCACATCGTGTTCAAAATGAGCACTTGGTTTATTATCTAAAGTCGTAATAGTCCAACCGTCTCTATGTTGTTTTATTCTATGTGTTCCCATATTTATCATAGGTTCAATGGCTACAACCATGCCTTCAATAAACTTTTTGCCACGACCACGTTTTCCATAGTTTGGCATTTCAGGATCTTCATGCATTTTCTTTCCTAAACCATGACCTACTAGTTCTCTAACTACGCCATAACCATGATCTTCGCAGTATTTCTGGATAGCATATCCAACATCTCCAACACGATTTCCTAATTTGAATTCACGAATTCCAACGTATAATGATTCTTTAGTAACATCAAGTAATTTTTGAGTTTCAGGAGCAATCTCTCCTACAGCAAAGGTATAGGCATGATCTCCATAAAAATCGTTTTTTACAGCACCACAATCAATAGAAATAATATCACCTTCTTTTAAAGGTTCGTTTGTTGGAAATCCATGAACTACTTGAGAGTTAGGGCTCATACAAAGCGTGTTAGGGAAATCATATAAGCCTAAAAAACCAGGAATAGCTCCTTGTTCTCTAATATATGCTTCTGCTAATTTATCTAGTTGTAACGTGGTTACGCCAGGCTTCACTTCTTTAGCTAACATGCCTAAAGTTCTAGATACAACCAAGGCGCTTTCGCGCATTAATTCAATTTCTTCTCTTGTTTTTACTATAATCATTCTTAAAAAATATGTGCAAAGATAAATAAAATTAAAATGGGAATCTTTTTTCTGAAACATGACTTTAGACAGTTTTTAGTTGATTTTAATTGAATATTTTTGCACTCTAAATTAAATATTATGTATAAATCGGTTAGTGCAGAAGAAGCAGTAAAAGTTATTAAGTCTCATAGTAAAGTATATATTCAGGCAGCAGCAGCAGCACCACAGGTGTTAATTAAAGCTATGACTGCAAGACACGAAGAATTAAGAAATGTTCAAATTTGTCAATTACATACGGAAGGCGAAGCACCTTATGCTAATCCTGAACTTAGAGATAGTTTTCATGTAAACTCCTTTTTCATTGGAAAAAATGTGAGACATACTCTAAAAGCTGGAAACGGATCTTATACACCAGTTTTTTTAAGTGAATTACCTCTTTTGTTTAAACGAAATATTGTCGATTTGCAAGTAGCGTTGATTCATGTGTCTGTTCCAGATAAGCATGGTTATTGTTCTTTAGGAGTTTCGGTTGAAGCAACGCTTGCAGCTATTGATAATGCAGATTACGTGATTGCACAGGTTAATAAGCAAATGCCAAGAACTCATGGAGCAGGAATTATTCATATTTCAGAAATAAATGCTTTTGTAGAATGCGATGAGCCTTTACCTATTCATGAAATGTCTGAACCTTCAGAAATTGAAAAAAGAATTGGCAACCATGTTGCTGGATTAATAGAAGATAGAAGCACCTTACAAATGGGAATTGGTAATATTCCAAATGCTGTTTTAACTTTGCTTACTAACCATAAAGATTTAGGGTTGCATACCGAAATGTTTTCTGATGGTGTTATCGATTTGATTTTAAAAGATGTGATTAATGGTAATTATAAAGGCATCAACAGAGGAAGAGCTTTAACGACTTTCTTAATGGGTTCTAAACGACTATACGATTATGTTGATGATAATCCATTTATAGAAATGAGAGCCTCAAATTACACAAACGACGTATCCATAATTAAACTAAACCCAAAAATGGTTGCTATAAATTCTGCTATTGAGGTAGATGTAACTGGACAGGTTTGTGCAGATTCTATTGGAACAAGAATGTATTCAGGAGTTGGTGGGCAAATGGACTTTATTAGAGGAGCTTCTTTAAGTGAAGGAGGAAAAGCCATTATAGCTTTACCATCAACTACAAAAAATGGAATTAGTAGAATTGTACCAACCTTAAAACCAGGAGCTGGAGTGGTTACAACTCGTTCGCATGTGCATTATGTTGTGACAGAAAATGGAATAGCTAATTTATATGGTAAGACAATTCAGGAGCGTGTAAAAGCCTTGGTAAATATTGCTCATCCAGACCATAAAGAGGCAATAGACAAGCAGTATTTTGAATTAGCAAGAGAATAATTATTTTTTTCTGAAGAACGAAAATAAACCTTTCTTTTTCTCTAATTTAAGAGGATTGTAATTTGGGTTTGATAACATTTGATAAATTTCTCCCCAACCTTTAAAGCCACCAATGTTTCGGTCGTCTATAAATAAATCGGCATGAATTTTTCGACTTTTTGAATAGTCGAATTGTTCTTCAGGAAAGCTTTTGTTTACTGCATAAAACTCCAATCCGTTTTCTTTACAGAATTTTACAGCTTCTTGTAATCTAATATCACTTCGGTAAGTCCATAATATTAATCGATGACCATCTTTTTGCAATCGTAAAAGTGTTTCGAAAGCAAAAAGTTTAGGTTTACCTATTTTTGGATAGGCATCTTCAACTATTGTTCCATCGAAATCTATAGCAAGAATAAGTTTGTCGTTAAAATTCATACTTTAAAGTTAATTTCAAAAATACATAATAAATTATATTAGATTAACGAGTGCTGAGTCATTTTTCCAGGTTGCTCAATTCCCATAAGTTTTAGAATGGTTGGAGCAATGTCTCCTAAAACACCATCATTAATAGTATTTAAATCTTTGTCTATTAATATTATAGGCACTGGATTTGTAGTGTGAGCTGTGTTTGGAGTGCCATCTGGATTAATCATGGTTTCACAATTTCCATGATCTGCAATAAGTATGGTTGTATATTTATTTTCAAGAGCAGTTGTCACTACATTTTTAACGCAAGTATCGACAGCTTCACAAGCTTTAATAGCAGCTTTCATAACTCCTGTATGTCCAACCATGTCTCCATTTGCAAAGTTTAAACACACAAAATCAACCTCACCCTTTTTAAGTTCAGGGATTAACGCATCTGTTAATTCAAAAGCACTCATTTCAGGTTTTAAATCGTAAGTAGCAACTTTTGGTGAATGACGTAAAATACGTGTTTCACCATTAAAAACAGATTCTCTTCCGCCTGAAAAGAAAAAAGTAACATGAGGATATTTTTCAGTTTCGGCAATTCTAATTTGCTTTTTATTGTGTTTTGCTAAGACTTCACCTAATGTGTCTGTTAGGTTGTCTTTGTTGTAAACAACATGTATGTTTTTATAAGTTTCATCGTAATTAGTCATGGTTACATAATACAAATCTAATTTGTGCATGTTTTGTTCATGAAAATCATTTTGTGTTAAAGCTTCTGTAAGTTGACGACCTCTATCAGTTCTAAAATTAAAAAATATAACGACATCTCCATTTTTAACTTTTGCGATAGGTTGATTGTATTTATCAACCATAACAATCGGTTTTATAAACTCGTCTGTAATATTATCATTATAGCTTTTCTTGATAGATTTTAACGCATTTTTGGATAGTTCGCCAAAACCATTTACTAAAGCATTGTAGGCTAATTTTACACGTTCCCAACGTTTATCTCTATCCATAGCATAATAACGGCCAGTAATTGTAGCTAATTTTGTTGGTGTGTTTTCGATAAAAGCTTCTAACTCTGTAATAAATCCAAAACCCGATTTTGGATCTACATCACGACCATCTGTAAAGGCATGAATGTAAGATTCTGTAACGCCAGAGTCTTTTGCAGCAGAAATTAATCCTTTTAAATGATTGATATGAGAATGCACACCTCCATCGCTCACCAAACCTAAAAAATGAATGTGTTTTTTATTTTTTTTTGCGTAATTAAAGGCATCAACTAAAGCAGATTCTTGAGCTAAAGTGTTGTTTTTTACTGCTAGATTTATTTTAACTAAATCTTGATACACAATGCGTCCAGCACCTAAATTCATGTGGCCAACTTCGCTGTTTCCCATTTGTCCTTCTGGTAATCCAACATTCAAACCGTCTGTTCTTAAACTTGCATTTGGATAATTGTTATAAAGAGAATCTATAAAAGGTGTTTTAGCATGTTCTATAGCTGAAACTTTTGGATCTGGAGATTTTCCCCAGCCATCAAGAATCATTAAAATAACTTTTTTATTCATGTTACTTGGCTTTAAAGCCAAAGATAAAAGTTTAAAGTAAGAGACTCTTTTCTTTTAACTGAAATTTTTAAACATGACATAATGAAGCCCAACTTCTGGTATGTTAAAAGCATCTCCAATGGCTTGATAATTATTTTTTTTATAAAAATTAAAAGCAATTTCTCTTGCATTAAACCAAAGAATATCTACTTTTTTTTGATTTAATATTTTTTCACCTTCATTTAGAAGAAGATCTCCAAATCCCTTTTTTTGATACTCCTTCAGTACAGCCATTCCTCTAAGTTGATATTGATTTTTTTCTAAAAATAATTTAGAATTATTTTTTATGTATGAAGCAACTCCAACAAGTTTAGAATCAAAATATAAACCTAAATGAAAAGTGTTTTCATCTTCATCAGAATCAAAAGCACAATCTTCAATAGGTCTGCCTTCACGTAATACTGGATGTCTTACAACATATGTTTCTTTAGCTGAAATAAATTTTATCTGAGACATTTTTAATTAGGTGTAAACGTTTAGAATGAATAATTTTAAAATTAAATTCCTTCAAATTGAGATGATTAGTTTCAAAGTTGAAATTATTATATAAACTTATAATTTTTTTCTTTTATTAGATTGAATTGTTATTTATATTTGCATCGGAAATGCGAGAGTAGCTCAGTTGGTAGAGCGTCAGCCTTCCAAGCTGAATGTCGCCGGTTCGAACCCGGTCTCTCGCTCTAAAGCTTCACAATTTGTGAAGCTTTTTTTTATTTTAACCTATTTAGTTCAGTATTAGATTCAACTTCAAAAGGAGCTTTATTGTACTCAAAAATTCTAGCTGATAATTCGCCTTTTAAAATTATTGATTCACCTTCTACTCTTAACCAACTTCCTTCTCTAAGTCCAACAACAGGTTGTGTATTAAAATGATGGAATTCTTGAATTCGCGTTTCTCTAGTTTCACCCATATGGGGATTATTAGGAATTGGATCAAGATAGTGAGGATTGATATTAAAAGGTACAATCCCTAAAGACTTGAAGCTTGGTGGATAAACTATTGGCATATCGTTAGTTGTGTTGATTGTTAATCCGCAAATATTACTACCAGCACTTGTGCCAAGATAGAGAGTGCCATTCTGTACAACCTTTTTTAAGGGTTCAATTAATTGGTTTTTGTAAAGTTGATATAATAAAACAAAGGTGTTTCCCCCTCCAGTAAAAATGGCTTCAGCACTTTGGATAGCTTCAATAGGATTTGCAAATTCATGAATGCCTTTTACATTTTTATTTATTTTTAGAAATGCTTCTTTTGCTTTTTTTGTATAGTCATCATGAGATATACCACTTGGTCTAGCATATGGAATGAACATAATGTTTTCAACATTTTTATAAAACTCAGATAATTCATCTAATAAATAGTCTAGGTATCCACTTCCATGAATTGTTGAAGTACTAGCTATAATTAAGTTTTTCATTTACATTAATTTGTTGTAAATTTAAGTAAATACAAGATTTATCAAAAGTTTATTAGATTTTGTGTTAATTTAAACTCAAATAAAAATACTATGAAGCAGAACCTATTGCCATTAATTGCCTTTTTTATGTTTCTTTCAATAGGAATATCTCAAAATGCAGATAGAATCGAAATCTCCGGAAAAGTTATTGTAGATGCTAATGATGTTGAAGGGCTTACTATAAGTAATGTCACTTCTAAAAGAATAGCTGTAACAGATATGAATGGAGAGTTTAATATTTATGCTGCGTTAAACGATAAAATTGAGATTTCTGCTTTGCAATTCGAAACTGTTTATATGATTATTACTAAAGAAATTATGTCCTCGAAGCAGTTAACAGTTTTTTTAAATGAACGTTTAACTACTTTAGACGAAGTGGTTATATTACCTTTTAGTTTGACAGGAGAATTAGCTTTAGATTTAAACAAAATAAAATTACACAACCCTAAGTTTGAAAATTTTTATTTTAGAGAAATTGATATAGAAGATAATCCAAATGCAGAAATATATTATCAAAAAGTTGAAAATACAATCTTAAACCAAGATAGGTTTTATAATGGAGTAGATTTTGTGAAAATAACTAATTGGTTAATAAAACCATTATTTAAATCTAATAAAAACACATACTTAGCAAAGGACAATTTAAACTCAAACTACTTAGTTTTAAGAGAGGCATATACAAAAGATTTTATAAGTTCAAGTTTTAATATTCCTGTAGATGAAGTTGATGAATTTATAGCTTTTGCTGAAGCAAATAACACAGATACTATGCTTTATGAGGGAGGAAATGACATCGAACTGATAGAATACCTAGTTAACCAAAGTAAATTGTACCTGAACTCTGAAACTTTAAAGAATTAGCTATTTTAACATAAGTTTAGTTAGTTGTTGTATTTAAATTAAGATTAGAAGTGGTTTCTTTATTGAACTAAACCCAGCCATTTGAAATATCTTATTTCCATTTTCTTTTTTATGTACTTGCATACTGCATTTACACAATCAGTCGAGATTATTGGAAAAGTAACAACATCATTAGATGTTGAAAATATTCATGTAATAAATAAATCTGCTCAGGTTTTTACAACTACAAATGCCTTTGGGAGTTTTAGAATATCTGTAAAATTAAATGACACCTTACAGTTTACTTCCGTTCAACATAAATTAAAAGAAGTTATAGTTGATACTAAAATTCTAATTGATAAGGAACTTGAAATTCAATTAGAAGAACTTACATATACTTTAGATGAAGTAATTGTAGGAAGAATTTTAACAGGAGATTTATTAATGGATCTTGGTACAGTTAAAGGAGAGCCAATTACTGCCAAAAAGTTAGGAATTCCTAGTTACCAAGGTAAACTTAAAACCCAAAGTGAAAGAAAATTAAACGAAGCTACAACTGGAGGTGGATTTATCCCATTAAATCCAATATTAAATGCTATTACTGGAAGAACAAAGCAATTAAAATATCAAATAAAATTAGAAAGAAAAGACGATTTATTACATGATATTCGTGTAAAGTTAGAATCTATTTTATTTTCAATTGAAACACTAAATGAAGATTTAAGAACCGATTTTTTCTACTTTTGTTCAGAAGACGAAAACTTCATTAATCGATGTAAAGGAAAAAGCGATTTGGAAGTTTTAGAATATCTAAAAGAAAAACTTATACAATACAAAATCAATTTAAAAAAATAAATTTTATACGGAACACTTTTTGAATAAACAAATAAGTAGTTTTGTTTAATTAATCCTTTTTTATGAAAATTATTAAAATATCACTCCTTGTTATAGCATTATCATTATTCGCATTTACAACAATCCATAAATATTACGTTAGTGTTACACAAATAGAATATGTTAAAGAGAAGGAATCTGTGCAAATAATTTCTAGAATTTTTATTGATGATTTAGAAGATGTACTCCAACTTAGATATAAAGAAGATTTAATAATTAAAAAAGAAAACGAAGCTCCAGAAGTTAATTTATTTATAGAGAAATATTTAAAAGGAAAGCTGACAATAATTATAAATGGAGAAGAAAAACCTATTAATTTTTTAGGTAAAGAATTCGATAATGATATTGTTATTTGCTATCTGGAAATTGAAGATATAAAAGAAATTAAGACTTTCGAAATTCAAAATTTAGTTCTTTTCGATTTATATGCTGAACAACAGAATATTATAAGAACTAAGATAAATTCTAAAAACAAAAGCTTCATTCTTATTAAAGAAAATGATAAAGGTTTGTTAAACTTTAAATAAAGCAAATTAATACCTAAAAAAATATTGTTATTTTTCACCTCAATTTTTTGTAACTAAATTTTACCAATGAAAACACTAAAGTATTTTATTCTTTCTGTTTTGTTCATTTCAGCTAATTCTTTTGCTCAAGAACAAGAACAACCAACTAGAAAACCAGGTCATACTAACAACAACAAATTTAAACAATTGTATGATGAGTTTTCAACGCCAAATATGTTTAGAACAGCTTCTGGAGCGCCAGGACCAGCTTACTATCAGCAACAAGCAGATTATAAAATGGATATTGTTTTAGATGATAAAAATGCAAAAATATCTGGTTTTGAAACCATTACATATACTAATAATTCTCCAGACCCATTAAAATACCTTTGGGTACAATTAGATCAAAATATGAGAGCAAAAAACTCCCTTACTCCTTTAATTGAAGGTAGTGGAGTAGCACCAGCTCAACAAGCTTCAACCTTTGCTACTACGTATATGACAGATGGTTTTGATGGAGGCTTTAACATTCAAGAAGTAAAAGATGTTAATGGAAATGCATTACCTCATATGATTAATCAAACTATGATGCGAGTTGAATTGCCTAAAGTTTTAAACACTGGCGAAAAGTTCTCATTTAGTATCAAATGGTGGTATAATATTAATGATCACGTCAATGGAAGAGGTCGTTCTGGTTACGAATATTTTCCTGAAGATGGAAACAGAGCTTATGTAATTGCTCAATTCTACCCAAGAATGGCAGTTTATAACGATGTTGAAGGATGGCAAAACTCTCAGTTTTGGGGACGTGACGAATTCGCACTTCCTTTTGGAAACTTTGAAGTAAATATTACAGTACCTGCCGATCATATTCTTGATGGAACAGGAAAGTTAATAAACAGAAAAGAAGTCTTCTCTAAAGAGATGATGGATCGTTACGAACAAGCTAAAAAATCTTATGATAAACCTGTAATCATTGTGTCTCAAGCAGAAGCAGAAGCTGCTGAAAAAGGATTTTCTAATGAAACTAAAACATGGAAATTACATGCCGAAAATGTACGTGATTTTGGTTTTGCAACATCAAGAAAATTTATTTGGGATATGATGTCAGTTAAAATTGGAAACAAAGATGTCATGGCTGTTTCTATGTACCCAAAAGAAGGAAACCCTCTTTGGGAGGAATGGTCAACATATGCAGTTGCAGCTACTTTAAAGTCGTATTCAAGAATGACATTCGATTACCCTTATCATAAAGCAATTTCGGTTCACGCTAAAAATCAAGGGATGGAATATCCAATGATTTGCTGGAACTATGGTCGTCCAGATGAAAATGGAAACTATAGCGATAGAACTAAATATGGAATGATAAGTGTTATTATTCATGAAGTAGGACACAACTATTTTCCAATGATTGTAAATAGTGATGAACGTCAATGGACTTGGATGGATGAAGGTTTAAATACCTTTGTACAATATGTAGCTGAGCAGGATTTTGCTGAGTGGCATCCAACAGCTTTATCTCCAGGGCATGATAAATATCCATCAAGTCGTGGACCAGCAGCTAATATAGTTCCTTACATGGGAGGAGATCAAGATTTTATTGCTCCAATTATGACAAAAGGATTAAATACTTATCAGTTTGGTAACAATGCTTACGGAAAACCAGGAACTGCACTTAATATATTACGTGAAACAGTTATGGGACGAGAGTTATTTGATTATGCATTTAAAGAATACTCTAACCGTTGGATGTTTAAACACCCAACACCAGAAGATTTCTTTAGAACTATGGAAGATGCCTCTGCATTCGATTTAGATTGGTTCTGGAGAGGTTGGTTTTACACTACAGATTATGTTGATATAGGAGTTAAAGATGTTAAAAAATACTATGTATCTTCAGAACCTAACGAATATGCTAGAATGATGGCAAAACGTTATGGTATGGAACTGTCAGATTTACCACCTTTAGTATATATGGTTGAAGAAGGAAGTGAAGAGTATAATGAAGAAATGAAAAATGGTACTTTATTAGAAAACTCTCCATCTGTAAACGAATATGTTATGGATAATTTTACAGAAGAAGAACGTAAAAACTTAAAAGAGCCTAAATACTTTTATAGCATTACTTTCGATAAGCCAGGAGGACTAGTAATGCCAATTATTGTGGAATATACATTTGCTGATGGTACTACTAAAACAGAAACGTATCCAGCTCAAATTTGGAGATTAAACGATAAAGAAGTAAGTAAATCATTAGCTTCAGATAAAGAATTAGTTTCGATAACTGTAGACCCTAAATTAGAAACTGCAGATGTGGATACATCTAACAATTCTTGGCCTAAAGAAGTAAAACAAAGTGATTTCGATAAGTTTAAAAATGAAGTAAAAGATTAACACAAAACGTTAAATATTTAAAAGCCGACTATAAAAATAAGTCGGCTTTTTTTATTCTCATCAATCAACTCACTATATTTGCATCGTGATACAAGCAAGCATTCTTTTATTTATAGGTACAACCGAAATCATGTTTATACTATTTATAGTAGTTATGGTTTTTGGTGCAGACAAAATCCCTGAAATTGCCAAAGGCTTAGGGAAAGGGATGCGTATGCTTAAAGATGCTTCAAATGATATTAAAACGGAAATCACCAAAAGTGCTGAAAAGAATGGCATAGATACTAGTATCACTAAAGATGTGCAAGACGAACTCAATAAAGTAAAAGACGATTTAGAAGATTTTACAGGTTCTGTAAGGAGGAAGATGTAAAAATTCCTTAGAAGGCAGGAATCTCTTCGTTTTAAGATAATTATATTTTTATTTAAGATTTTTTACTAACTCAATAATATCTTCTTGAGTATATTCTCCACTTTTTTTCTTAAAATCTCCATCTTTATTAATTACCAGAATCCCAAAGCAGGATCGATTTTTAACAAAAAAATTCTCAAGAAAAAAGTTATTTATATCTGAAAAATAATTTTTAGAATCAATAACTGCTTTAGCTTTATTACTATCTGAATACACGAATATATTATGAATATTTTCGAGATCCATTTCAGAATAAAACTCAGTCCACCAATCTGAAGATTGTTTCAAGTTTTCATAATTATCGTAATGGCAACTACTTTTAGGCTGTCTAAAATTTATAATCATTACATCTTCAGAATTCCATTGATAGTTTTCTATGACGAATTTTAAATGTTCTTCAGATAATTTTTCATTTGTTTGACTTTTTGCATTACTGAAACTCAAAAGAGTGATAAAAAATATTAGAAGTTGAAAAGTTCTTATCATTTGATTTGGGTGCATTAAATTAAATTTATTTCTTTCTACTAATAGTTAATCCATCTCTTATAGGTAATATAACCGTATCAATTCTCGAATCTTCTTTTAACAATTTATTGTAAGCAATAAGAGCAGGTGTAGAGGTGTCTTCTTTTTTGAATGTAGTATCTAAAATCTTTCCACTCCATAAAACGTTATCAGATAAGATGATGCCTCCAGGATTTAATTTATCTATAACTAGTTGAAAATATTTAGCATAGTTTTCTTTATCTGCATCTATAAATACAATATCAAATGTATCTTCTATCTGAGGGATAATTTCTAATGCATTTCCTAAATGCTGATGAATTTGATTACCATATGGTGATTTATCAAAATACTTTCGCTGAAAATCTACTAATTCTTCATTTACATCAATAGTATGTAGGGTTCCATTTTCACGAAGCCCTTCAGCTAAACATAAAGCAGAATAGCCTGTATAAGTGCCAATTTCAAGAATGCATTTAGGGTTGATTAACTTCGAAATAATACTCAGCACACGACCTTGATAGTTTCCACTTAACATTCTAGGCTGTAATATTTTTTGATATGTTTCTCTGTGGAGTTCTTGTAATAATATCGGTTCGTCCTCCGAATGTTGAACTATATAATCGTCTAAATCTTCAGAAAGAAAATGCATTATCCTAAAATTCGGTTAACTAATTTTTGTTTTGCAACTTCATCATCTCCACACAACCATTTAATGACATTGTCTTCCCAAATGGCATCTCTTTCTTCTTCAGTAATAATACTACGTTCTATGGCTAAATCTAATATCTTTCCAGGGTAGGAGGATTGTTTAGCACTCTCCATTTCACCTAAAGGATATGGGTCATCTAATCCCATAATAACCTGTTTTGAGCCTTGATTTTTGATTAATAGTTGTAAACCTCCAGTATCGTGAACTAAGGTGTCAAAGAAGATATTTTTATGTCCTACAGCTTTTCTTGGATGGCTCTTCCCTTCAAATAAATCTGGTCTGCCATCAAAACCTTGAATACGTCTACCTAAATTTATTTGTGCCAATTGTCCTCCATGTGCAAAACAGGTACGCATGTTTGGATATTTATCTTGATAACCGTTTAATGTTAAGAAATGATAAGCATCAGCACATTGTGCTAGCATCCAGATCAAATGAAAACGCCAAGATGTGTTTTCTAGTTTGATAAATTTTTCACCATCGTATGGATGTATTTCTACTGCTAAATTATATTTATTCGCTAATTCGAAAATGGGCTCATTTTCTTCATCAAAAATACAACGCCAAGTACCAATAGTGTCCATGTAATGGGTTGGTAGACAAAGCAACTGCATGCCTAATTCTTCCACACAACGTTCTATTTCCCAACAAGCACCACGAACAAATCCAGGATGCACCACAAATCCACAAGTGAATTTACTTGGGTTTTCGCATTGGATTTTTGCATTGAAATCGTTTTGAAAACGTAATGCTTGTTTCATTTCCTCGACACGCAATCCATTTCCATATAATTGGGACAAGTTTAAAACTACAGCATGATCAATTTTAAAACGTTCCATCCAAGCTAGTTTTTCATCTAAAAAGAAACTGGAATCCGTTACTGGACGACTCCAATCTTTTTGAAGCATAAATTTTCTGTCTTTATCAACCCAAAAAATCCCTTTGTCTTTCATAAACTGAGGGATTTCTTCAGGATATGGAAGTAAATGAGAATGGCCGTTAATTCGAAGTTTAGGTTTCATAAATTAATCTTCTATTTGAACTTTTTTAGGTGGTTGCATGACTTCTCCACAGTTTGGACAGGTTCGTTTTTCTTTATCTCCATAATATTTGTCAAATATGCCTGGCATATCGGTTTCAATATTATCTAAGGTAAAGTCTTCTTCATATAATTTAGTTGTACAATTTTCGCAGAACCAAAGTAAAGCATCTTGAACGCCTTTATCTCGAGGATATTCTATTACTAAACCAACAGTGTTTGCTCCACGTTGTGGTGAGTGTGGTACTTTTGGAGGAAGAATAAATATATCTCCTTCTTTAATATGAATGTCTCTTGGCTTGCCTTCATCAATCACTTTTAAAACCATATCTCCTTCTATTTGATAGAAAAATTCAGGTGTTTCGTTATAGTGATAATCTTTTCTACTATTTGGGCCACCAACAACCATGACAATAAAATCGCCATCTTTCCAAACAACTTTATTGCCAACAGGTGGTTTTAAAAGATGTCTGTTTTCTTCAATCCAAGCTTTGAAATTTAAGGGTGATACTAATTTGCTCATGATTTTGTGTTGTTAATTTATTAAAAATATAAAGTTACAAACTTTTTGTTCTTCCACCATCAACAGGAAGATTAATTCCATTTATATAGCTAGCACGTTCACTCGCTAAAAAGGTAATAGCGTCTGCTAATTCTTCAGGTTTAGCAAAACGCTTGGCAGGAACTGCATTTTTCATAGCATTGGCAGCTTCTTCTTCTGTGTTTCCTGTCTTAGTAGATTTGTTTTTAATAATTTCTGTTAAGCGTTCTGTTCCTGTAGCTCCTGGAAGAACATTGTTTACAGTAATGCCAAAATGACCAAGTTCATTGGCTAAAGTTTTACTCCAATTTGCTACAGCACCACGAATAGTATTACTCACACCTAAACCATCTAGAGGCTGTTTAACAGAGGTTGAAATAATATTGATAATACGTCCATAACCAGTTTCTTTCATAAAAGGAACAACTGCTTGAGCTAATACGTGATTACATTTTAAATGTTGTGTAAACGCATTTTCAAATTCATTTAATTCTGCTGAAAAAACGGGTCCACCTTTTGGTCCACCAGTATTATTTACCAAAATATGAAAACCATGATTTTTAGAAATATATTCTGAAATCTTAGTTTTTAATTCATCAGGTTTTGAAAAATCTGCTACAATATAATCGTGATTTCTTTGTTGAGGTAATTCGTCTAAAACAGCTTTTAATTTATCTTCATTTCTTGCAATTAAGGTCACTGTTACACCTTCAGAAGCCAAAGACATGGCTGTTGCTTTTCCTATTCCAGCTGTGCTACCACAAACTAATGCGTATTTGTTGTTTAGATATAGATTCATATTAATTTTATGCTTTTTTTAAAGGCTTCAAATTCAATATCTGCTTTTTCGTTCATTTCTAAAGATTGATGACAACTAAACTGATAATATAAATTTTGATGTTCAAATTTAATGCTCTTTTGTTCTACTTTTATTGATTTTTCGAGTTCTTTATGTTCAAATAAATATTCTGAGTCATCTTCAAAAAACTGACAATTATTTAATGTATAGGGGTCATAAATATTAACAATTTTATAATCTTTTAAAACAGAGTTATCATTTTTTCTAGACATTTTAATTAATTCTTCAAAATTCTTATGGCCATAACTATCAAACTCTGATTTAGGTGTCATTTTAAGAATTATAGAAGGAGAAAACAAGCCATCATGTTCGGGAAGGTCTTCATAATATTTTGTAACAATACAAATTGGATTTCCTAAATCTTCATAAACCTCATTCTTTATCGATTCATAAAAACTATCAAGTATTTGTTCGTCTTTTATTTTACCAAAATCTTTAATTTTAACAAAACCCCATGATTTAGGAATGGTAAACATGATCCCTAATTTTTTATTTATATAATATTCATTATATGTCACGACTGCTTGAAGAGGATCGATTATTACACCTGTTAGTGCTAAACCAATTAATTTTGTAAATTCTCTTCTGCCAATTCCCATCTTTAATATTTTATACAAACATTCTTTGCTTCAGTAAAAAAGCGTAAGGCTTCAAAACCACCTTCTCTGCCAACTCCTGAAGCTTTAATACCTCCAAATGGCGTACGTAAATCACGCATCATCCAAGTATTTACCCAAACAATTCCAGCTTGTAATTGATTGCTCATTCTCATAGTTCGTTTAAGGTCGTTAGTCCAAAGTGTTGCTGATAAACCATATTTTACTTTGTTTGCCATTTGAAGAACTTCGTCTTCACGATTAAATGGCATGATGGTAACTACTGGTCCAAAAATTTCTTCTTGGTTGACACGACATTCATCGTTTGGAACTTCTATAACAGTAGGTTCTAAATAATAACCGTTTTCAAATCCTTCAATTGTAACTTTATTTCCACCACAAAGAATTTTTCCGTTTTCTTTTTTTGCAATGTTTATATAATCCATCACTTTTTCTAGATGAGGTTTGGAAACCAATGCCCCAATATTAGTAGATGATTCAGATGGATGACCTACTTTTAAGTCTTTAATTTTATTAACAAAATCTGCTTTGAATTTATCGTATATTGATTGTTCCACAAAAATTCTGCTACCACATAAACAAATTTGTCCTTGATTGGCAAAGGATGATCTAACAGTAGTTTCTAACATTACCTCATAATCACAATCTGAAAAAATGATGTTTGGGTTTTTTCCTCCCAATTCCAACGATAATTTCTTAAACATTGGAGCTGCAACTTTAGCAATATGAGCTCCTGTGGCAGTTCCTCCTGTAAATGAAATAGCTTTAATGTCTGGATGTTCGATAATGGCTTGTCCTGTTGAGGTTCCTAAGCCATGAACAATATTTAAAACCCCTTTTGGTAGTCCAGCTTCGTTGCATATCTCACCTAATAAATAGGCAGTCATGGGTGTGACTTCGCTAGGTTTGGCAACCACACAATTACCAGCAGCTAATGCAGGAGCAATTTTCCAGGTAAATAAATAGAGTGGTAAATTCCATGGTGAAATACAACCAACAACACCTAAAGGTTGACGTAACGTATAATTAACAGCATCTTGTCCAACACTTTCATGGCTTTCACTAGCAAATTGTGTAATGGCATTTCCGAAGAAACGGAAGTTATTAGCTGCTCGAGGAATATCAACAGATTTAGCTAAAGAAATGGGTTTGCCATTGTCTTTACTTTCGGCTTCTGCAAAACGTTGCAAATTGGTTTCAAGTAATTCTGAAATCTTAATTAGAATTCTACTACGTTCATCTAATGTAGTTTGTGACCAACTAGGGAATGCTGATTTTGCTGCTAGGTAGGCATTTTCAACATCGTCTTTTGAAGAGTTTGGAATTTGTCCGTAGATTTCACCATTGGCTGGACAATAGTTGTCTATCCAATTATCTTGAACAGGATTATGAAAGTTGCCGTTTATGAAGTTTTGGATGTTCATTTAGTAAATTTATAGTATTTTTATATTTTTATTTTCTTTGAATAGTGAATTCCATATTTGACAAAAGAAATTAATCATCTAATCTTTTGATTTCTTTATCAATACGATTATTCAAGCTGTCAATTTTTACTATTAGTTGTTCTTTAAATAACATACTATAATTTCTTAAAGAAATATTTTCACTGATAATATTTAGAAATTCAGCATCATCTAGTAGTGCATTATAATTAATAGGTTTAGCATATTCATCATAAAATTCATTAGTTGAATAAGGAAAGTATTTTTGGAAAAACTTCACATGATTTGGATATATAATGTTTGCCAAATAATCCTTTTCCCATTGCTCATGTTCATTTTTTATTTGTCCAAAAAAATCTTCAAATACATAAATCAATTCTTTTCTTAGTGAATTATTTGTAATAAGATCAAGACCATCATTTTTTAATTGGTCATAAGCTGCTGTAGTTAATTGAGCTTTTCCAGTCCAGTAATAAGTGCCAAAACAAATATCCAAGGACTTATCATAAGCTTTTTTATTCTCTAAATAATCCTTAATTTTAAAATTGTAAGATTGCCATCTTTTATTATTGTTTACAAGACTTATTAAGTTTTGTTTAGATATTTCTAAAGCTGATTTTAACTCTTTTAATGTGCTAATTTCTGTATTCTGAATTTTGCGTTGTTCATTCCAGTTATTAATCTGAAGTGCAATTAAAATTCCAATTACTACCAAAATTATTTCTCCAATGGCATAAAGTAAATACTTACTGAATTTATTTTCAGGAAGCATTTTAAATCTGATGCGTCGGAAAAATTTGAACATGATTTAAATTGGTTTATAAGCCATTACTTTAATCTCAACTACTAAATCTGGATGTGGCAATTGGTGTACAGCAACTGTGGTTCTGGTTGGGCCAGTTTCTTTATCAAAAAATTCTGCATAAGCTTTATTATAACCAGCAAAATCATTCATATTCACTAAAAAGGAAGTTACATCTACAACATCTTTTAATGTAGCATCTTCTTTAGCTAAATTCTTTTCAATATTTAGGATTACTTCACGAGTTTGTACTTCTACATTTAGTCGTTTGGTTCCCATTTCGTCAATAATATCTACTCCTGCAATGGTATTATCTGCTCTTCTAGAACTGGTTCCAGACACAAATATAAAATCTCCTACACGTTTTGTGTGTGGATAAGCTCCTCTAGGTGTTACTATTTTTTCACTCATAATATTTATTTTAATCCAGCAATTTTGTCATCTTCTAAAATGGCTTCGGTTGCTGCTTTTACTTTTTCTAAGGTGTTTTTTAATGCTTCATTTGTCAGATTATTAACATCTGAAATATCTCCATCAGCAAGCATATTTAAAATAGCTTTGTCTTGAGCACGACCTCTTAACATAGCTTCTCTATAACCAATATTCTCGTTAAAAGTAACTAATGAATATTTTGATGAATACTCATATGGGAAGGTTTTTTCAAAAGCCATTTCTAAGCTACGTTTCTCTCTGAAATTTGCATGGTTGACATGTCCTTTCATTTCATGGAAATTATCGATTGCTAAATCGGCTATAGCATCAGTGTCTTTTTTACGAGACTCTTCATATTGCTTGAAAACGGTTTCCCAATCTTTGTGCTTTTCGTCTAAAACTTTATCAAATTCCGTAACATCTTCAAAAGAAGCATTCATACCTTGTCCGTAAAATGGTACAATTGCATGTGCAGCATCTCCCATTAAAAGGGTATTACCTTTATAATGCCAAGGAGAACACTTAACAGTTCCAAGAGGAGAAGTAGGATTTTCGAAGAAATCATCAACAAGATTTGGCATCAATTCTAAAGCATCTTTAAAATATTTTTCAAAGAATTCTATAACTCTTTCTTTAGTTGTTAAATTGTTGAAATTATATTCTCCTTCATTGAAATTTAAAAATAAAGTGACAGTAAAACTGCCATCTAAATTAGGTAATGCAATAAGCATAAAAGCTTCTCTCCCCCAAATGTGAAGTGCATTTTTATAAGTTTTATAATCACCATTTTCTGATGGAAGAATACTTAATTCTTTATAACCATGAGTTAAATAATCTTGAGAAAAACTAAATAAGAATTTTTTACCTAAATAATAACTTTGTCGCATAGCAGAACCTGCTCCATCAGTTGCAAAAATGGCATCTGCATCTTCTATAAATTCTTTATTTGAGTTGTAATCTTTAAATAAAGCTGTGGTTTTTTCAAAATCAACAGATTTGCATTTTCTGTTAAAATATATTTTAACATTTTCATGTTTTTCAGCTTCATCTAATAATAACGCGTTTAATTGACCTCTGGAAATAGAGTTGATATATTCATTTTCACGACCACTATAAGGAGCTAAAACCGTGTTACCTTCAATATCATGAAGCATTCGTCCATTCATGGGAATACATAAGGGTTTTACCTTCTCTTCAAGTCCAACTAACTTCATGGCCTTGATACCACGATTTGAAAAGGCTAAATTTATGGATCGACCAGCAGAAATATCAGTAGTTCGTAAATCTGGACGCATTTCCATAACGGTAACATTATAACCTCTTTGTCCAAGTCGCAAAGCAAGAAGGCTTCCACAAAGACCAGCTCCAATAATGAGTATGTTTTGCTTTTTATTCACTTAAAATAGATTTTAAATTTTCAACCATTCTATACACATCTTCAAAAGTATTATAAAGTGGTACTGGAGCACAACGTATCACATCTGGTTCTCTCCAATCTGTTATTATATGGGCTTCGGTTAGTTTTTTATGTAAATTTTTATCAGCATCTTTTACCTGAATAGAAAGTTGACAGCCTCTCTCTTTAGGGTTTGAAGGTGTGATGATTTTTATTTTATCATTATTCAATTCTTTCAATAAGTATTCAAAATATCCTGTAAGTTTTTCAGATTTTGCTCTAAGCGCATCCATGCCAACTTCATTAAACATATCTAAGGATGCTTTTATAGCTGCCATTGATAGAATTGGAGGATTGCTAAGTTGCCAGCCTTCAGCTCCTGGAATGACATCTAAGGGTTGACGCATATTAAATCTCGTGGATTTATTATGACTCCACCAACCTGCAAAACGTTTTAGTTTTTTATTATGCGCATGTTTTTCATGAACAAATAAACCTCCTAAACTTCCTGGCCCAGAATTTAAGTATTTGTAGGTACACCAAGCTGCAAAATCGACTCCAGAATCATGAAGTTCTGGTTTGATGTTTCCTGCTCCATGTGCCAAATCTATTCCTACCATGCAGTTTTTAGCATGACCTAATTTGGCAATTTTTTTGATATCTAAATATTGTCCAGTGTAATAATTAACGCCTCCAATTAAAAGCAAAGCAATTTCATCTCCTTGTTCTTCAAGAATAGTTTCTAAATCTTTTATATTTAAAAGTTCTTCACCTTGTCTAGGTTTCCATTCAATCAAACCTTCATTAGCATCAAAACCATGAAATTCTAATTGGGTTTGTACAGCATATCTATCTGATGGAAAAGCATCACTTTCAATAACAATTTTATATTTCGTTTTTGTTGGTTGGTAGAACGATACCATTAACAAATGTAGATTGGTTGTTAAGGTATTCATTGTAACCACTTCTATAGGTTTTGCACCAACAATTTTAGCCATAGATTCTGTTAGGAATTCGTGGTATGGCATCCAAGGATTTTTGGCTTCAAAATGACCTTCTACACCAAAATTTGCCCAATCATCTAACTCTTGTTGAATGTATTTTTGAGTACTTTTAGGTTGTAATCCAAGAGAGTTTCCAGTAAAGTATAACCAATCATTTCCTGCTCTATCTTTTGGAATGTGAAATTGCTCTCTGTATTGAGATATAGGGTCGTTTTGATCTTGTTCTTTTGCGAATTCAAGACCTAATTTATAGTTAGACAAAGTGTGTTGTTTTTCTGTTTCAACAAAAATAAGAATTATAAGTTTAGGAATGAAGTCTTAAAACCTACTTATATTATACAGCTCCTTTTTTTGTATCTTTATTAAAAACAAAATGGTATGAGCAAAACTAAGGAATATTCAAATGGTGAAGTGACTATTGTTTGGAAGCCAGATGCATGCATTCATTCAGGAATATGTGTCAAAGGATTAGGTGATGTTTTTAAACCAAAGGAAAAACCTTGGATTAAAATTGATGCAGCTTCAACCGAAGATTTGGTGGATCAAGTTAAAGCCTGTCCTTCTGGTGCTTTGAGTTATTTTATGAATGCTGAAGGAGATAAAACTATTGAAACTTTAGAAACAAAAGTTGAGGTTTTGGAAAATGGGCCATTATTAATTTATGGAACTTTAAATGTAACACATAAAAATGGTAACCAAGAAGTGAAAAATAAAACAACTGCTTTTTGTAGATGTGGTTTATCCAATAACAAGCCTTTTTGTGATGGAACTCACGTAAAAGAAAATTTTGCTGGTTAAAGAAAAAGTGCTCCAACTTGTTAGATGAAGCACTTTGAATATATATAGACGCATATAGCGGAAAATTTATATAATATATACGTCTAATAAAGGTGTTTTGGATGTTTTCATTTTAGTTTGATAAAAAATTGAAAATCTCTTTAGTTTGTTCTCTAATTGGTCTAAAGGTTGTTTTAGAGTCTGGGAATTCAGGAAAAAAGTAAGTTATTACACCATTTTCATTCATTAGCATGTATCTAGGTACTACATGAAAGTGATTTGATTTTGACCAATCAGCAGTGTCTTTTAAGATAGGGAATTCTATTTTATTGAATGATGATTTATTTGCTTCTGAATTAACTATAAATGCTACCACATGGTATTGATTATTTTTGTTTAAAGCATTTAGTTTTTTAATCTCTTTTCTGGAAGGTTGAAACTTAGGATGTATAAAACAAACAACCGTTGGTTTCCCTAAGAAACGAGATTTAGCGTACCAATTATTGTTTAAATCTTGAAATTTAAAATCAGGAAACGGTTTGTTAAGTAACATTAAATAAAGATTTGAAGAAGTTGCTCTATTTTTGTTATTAATAACTGATCTAAAATTTTTTATAATAGAATCATTTCTATTTACTTCTTCAAAAATTTCAACACTTATATAATTTGGTTCATTTTCTTTTTTTACTATTTCTAAATCTGAATGGTATTCGTCTTCTGTCATCAGTTTATCTCCAACTTTATAATAATTTTGAGATAATGACAAAAAAAATGATAATAGGAAAATGAAAAGGAGTAGGTTTTTTTTCAAAGTAGTTGGATTAGAATCATAAAGCCATAAATATAAGGAGTCTTAATTAGATATGATATCTTCGTTTTTAAAAACATAGAACAATGAACAAATACGATTCTTATTTTAATACCAACAAAGCCACTTGGAATGAGAAAGTAAAAATTCATTCTAAGAGTAACATGTATCAACTTGAGGATTTTAAGAATGGTAAATCTTCTTTGATGCCTTATGAGTTAAAAGCTCTTGGGAATGTTGAAGGGAAAAACCTGTTGCATTTACAATGTCATTTTGGGCAAGACACGTTGAGTTGGAGCAGGTTAGGAGCAAATTGTATTGGTATAGATTTAAGTGATGAAGGCATTAAACTTGCTAAAGCATTGAATAAAGAATTAAAGCTTGATGCAGAGTTTGTATGTTGTAATGTGTTAGATACTTCTAAGCATGTTAAAAGTACTTTTGATATTGTTTTTACAAGTTATGGTGTAATAGGTTGGTTGCCAGATTTAAAGCCTTGGGGAAAAATGATTGCAGAAAGATTAAAAAAAGGTGGCATTTTTTACATGGTTGAATTTCATCCAATAGTTTGGATGTTCGATTACTTAGATGACAAACCTATTATGACATATGGTTACATGCAAGACGGAGTGATTTATGAAGAGTATGAAGGCACTTATGCCAACACAGAATCTAAAATGATAAGTAAGGAGTATGGTTGGAATCATGGATTAAGTGAGGTGATTAATGCCTTAACTGAAGCTGGATTGCATATTGAATATTTGAATGAATATGATGGAAGTCCATATAACGTATTACCAGATTTAATTGAAAATACATCAGGTATGTTTACAACAAAAGACAAACTCTATCCTTTGATTTTTGAGATAAAAGCGACTAAAATCTAAAGGCCATAAAATATTAGTGTTTATTATCCTTCAATAATTCCGGAAATTTAGATTTAAACTTGTTTAGCCTTGGAATAGATACATTTTGGACATAAGGATCTTCTGGGTGGAGTTTTTCATAGTTTTGATGATAGTCTTCAGCTACCCAAAATTTTTGAAATGGATACACTTCGGCTGCAATAGTTGCATTCAATTTTTTGGATAAATTCTCTTTTTTAGATTCTATAATCTGCTTTTGTTCTTCGTTTAGATAGAATATTATAGAGCGATATTGTGAGCCTGTGTCTGGGCCTTGACCATTTACTTGAGTTGGGTTTTGTGAACCAAAATATACATCTACCAAAGTAGAGAAATTAATTATATCTGGATTATAAATTACTTCAACGGCTTCTGCATGTCCTGTTTTTCCAGTATTACTTGATGCGTATGTTGGGTTTTTGGTATGTCCTCCAGCATAACCAGAAATTACTTCCTCAACACCAATAACACTTTCATAAACAGCTTCCACACACCAAAAACAACCACTAGCAAAATAGGCTTTTGCTAATCCATTTTGTATTGGAACTTCAACTGGTTTAGCATTTATTATGGATTGCTGCTTAGGGTTTTCTTGAGCTAAGTTGTTACAGCTAAATAGTAACATAATAATGATTGAAGAAAATATAGATTTTAGGTAAGGCATCTTATAATAATTTTGTTTGGTAAGTCGGAAGATGGTTGAATTCCTATCAAAAAGTATGAAAAAAAAGCCTTCATTTTTATGAAGGCTTTTAAATATATTGTTTGTTTGGTTTATAGTTTTGCAAACATTTTTTCCATTTTAGCTTTTTCTTCTTCAGCTAATTCTGCATCAACAAGAATACGTCCACTATGCTCATCTGTAATAATTTTTTTACGAGAAGCAATCTCCATCTGTACTTGTGGTGGAATGGTAAAGAAAGAACCACCAGAAGCACCTCTTTCAATAGCTACTACAGCAAGACCGTTTTTTACATTGGTTCTAATTCTCGTGTAAGCTTTTATTAAACGTTCTTCAATATTAGCTTTATAATCTTCAGATTTTTTAATTAAAGCAGCTTCTTCTTTTTCTGTTTCAGCTAGAATAGCATCAAGTTCACTCTTTTTGTGTTTTAAGTGAGTTTGACGCGCCTTTAAACGTTCTTTAGTTTCAGAAATAACCACTTTTTTCTGTTCTATTTGAACTTTAAACTCTTTAATGTGTTTGTCTGCTAATTCAATTTCTAATTCTTGAAATTCAATTTCTTTAGTAATCGAGTTGTATTCTCTGTTATTTCTAACATTTTTTTGTTGCTCGCTGTATTTTTTAATTAACGCTTTAGATTCTTCAATAAGATTCTTTTTGTCGCCAATTTGATTGTCTATAGAGTCTAAACTTGATTCAAGTTTCTCTAATCTGGTACTTAATCCAGCAACTTCATCTTCTAAATCACGAACCTCTAAAGGAAGTTCTCCACGAACATTTCTAATTTCATCGATACGAGAATCGACAAGTTGTAAGTCGTATAAATCTCTTAAACGCTCTTCTACAGTTGCTTCTTTCTTTTTTGCCATAGTTTAAAAATACTTAACAGGATTGGTGTTTGTCCTTGATAAAACGATTGCAAAATTAGTAATTTTTTTTGTAAGATATGCAACTAAAAGGTTTTTTGTGAATTGTTCGCTTTCATAATGTCCAATATCTGCCAAAACAATCTGATTTTCAGCCCTAAAAAAGTCGTGATACTTTAAATCTGAAGTAATAAAAACATCGGCATTTGCAGCTTTGGCAGCAGCAATAGCAAAACTACCTGAACCTCCTAAAACAGCAATTTTTTTAATGTTATTTTGAAGCAGTTTAGAATGTCTAATACATTCTGTATTCATGTTGGTTTTTAAAAGATTAAGAAACTCCTTTTCTGACATGTCATTTTCAAGCTCTCCAATCATTCCCATACCAATATGTTGGTTTTTGTTTTCTAGTGTTGTTATTTCATAAGCCACTTCTTCGTAAGAATGTGTTTTAAAAAGTGATTGAAGGATTTTAGACTCTAAATGTTTAGGAAAAGTGACTGAAATTTGTGTCTCACTTTCAAAGTGGGTTTCTCCTTTCTTTCCTTTTTTTGGATTGGAATTTTCGTTGCCTTTATATGTGCCAACACCTTCTGTGTTAAAACTGCAATTATTGTAATTGCCAATGCTTCCAGCTCCTGCTTTAAACAATGCACTTCTAAGTGTTTCAGCTTCATCCTTAGGAACAAAGGTGATGAGTTTTTTTATGGTTTGAGGTTGAGGTATTAATATGCTTTTATTTATTAAACCTAATTTTTCGCAAATCATGTGGTTAACGCCTTGATAAGAGTTGTCTAATGCTGTATGCATGGCATAAATGGCAATGTCGTTTTTTAAGGCTTTCATAACAACACGTTCTACATAAGTTTTACCAGTAAGTTTTTTTAGTCCTTTAAAAATAATTGGATGAAAACTCACAATCAGGTTACATTTAGCTTTAATAGCTTCATCAACAACACTTTCTAAAGTGTCTAAAGTTACTAATACGCCTTTTAATTTTGAATTTTTATCGCCAACAAGAAGACCAACGTTATCAAAATCTTCTGCGTAAGCCAATGGAGAAAGAGTTTCAATATGATCTATGACATCTTGAACAATCATAATTTTATGTTATTAAGTTTCAAACAAAGATAAAATTTTTAATTTCGCTTTAATGAAATTCTTACGTTACATCTTATTTCCTATAGTTCCAATTTATTTTGTAGTAACTTGGACTAGAAATATATTGTATGATTTTGGATGGAAAAAAAGTAAATCTTATAAGTTACCAATAATTTGTGTTGGGAATTTAAGTGTTGGAGGAACTGGTAAATCTCCAATGATTGAATATTTAATTAGATTATTAAAAACAGATTTTACGCTGGCAACTTTAAGTAGAGGTTATAAACGTGAAAGTTCTGGATTTAAATTAGCTAACAATTCGGATTCTGCAAAGAGTATTGGTGATGAACCTTTTCAGTTTTATAATAAATTTGGACAAGATATATTAGTTTCTGTTGATGCAAACAGACAACATGGTATTGAAAGTTTAAAAGATCTAAATGTAAAACCAGAAATTATATTATTAGATGATGCTTTTCAGCATAGAAAAGTAAAAGCTGGATTTAATATCTTGCTTACTACCTATAATAATTTATACTGTTTTGATATGGTGCTTCCTACAGGAAATTTAAGAGAACCAAGAAGTGGAGCAAAAAGAGCTAATATAATTGTTGTAACTAAATGTCCAGTTTCTATTACAGAACAAGAAAAGGAACGTATAGTTTCAAAGTTAAAACCAACTAATAAGCAACTGGTATTTTTTAGTACTATTAGCTATTCTAATAAGGTGTTTTCAATAGACAAGGAGTTAGAAGTATCTCTTTTAAGACACTTTACTTTGGTTACTGGTATTGCCAATGCTAACCCTTTAGTAGATTATTTAAAAACTAAAGGATTAGAATTTAAACACTTTAATTTTAAAGATCATCATGTGTTTACTGAAAAGGAGGTTGATGATTTATCTGATTTTGAATGCATAGTAACAACAGAAAAAGATTTTATGCGTTTAAAATCTGAAAGAAAATTACAGAACAAATTATATTACTTACCTATAGAAATTTCAATTGATAGAGCAGAGGTGTTTAATAATCTGGTTTTAGATTATGTAAAAAATTAAACAGTTTCAGAATCTTGTTTAATTAATGCTTCAAAAAGTTTCTTTTCAAAATCTTCTTGTTTAAAAGGTTTAGAGATAATATCGTCAAAACCAGCTTCATCAAACTCATGCATTTTATCTTCTAGAGTTACAGCAGTAAGAGCAAAAATGGTTATTTCTTTATTGAATGTTCTAATTATTCTAGTGGCTTCAAGACCGCTAATTCCAGGCATATGAATATCCATTAAAACAACATGGTATTTTTTGTTTTTAACCATTTCAACGGCATCTTCTCCATTGTCTATGACATCACAATTTAATTTCATTTTATTAAGGATTTTCTTAGTAATCATTTGATTGATTTTATTATCCTCAACAACTAGAATATTTATGTCTTTTAAATCTATCTCATTAATATCTTTAAAATAATTAACCTGTTTAACTTTTGCTACTTTTTCAGCATATTTAAGAGGTAATTCGAAAATAAATTTGGAACCTTTACCAAGCTCACTTTCTAAAGAAATGGTTCCTTTTAAAATTTGAATTAATCCTTTAACAATAGAAAGACCTAATCCAGTACCTCCATATTTTCTGTTAATTTGAATAGACCCTTGTGAAAAACTCTCAAACAATTGATTTTGCTTTTCTTGACTAATACCAATTCCATTATCTTCTATTTCAAATCTAACAGTAAATTGATCATTATTTTTTGCAATTTGATAAGCTCTAACCCAAATATCTCCATCTTTTGTAAATTTTATTGCATTACCAATTAAATTTATTAGAATCTGAGAGATTTTAATTTGGTCTGCAAAGAAATTCTCAGGAAGATTAGTGTCATATTCCAGATGAATATTAATATTATTATCTGTAGCAGAATTATTAAGTGCTGCAATAATATTGGTTATTTTCTTCTTAAGGCTAAAAGCTTCAGGTTCTATCTCTACTTTATTTGCTTCAATTTTATTAATTTGAAGTATATCGTTAATAAAAGTCAATAAATAATCACCTGAAAACTTAAGCGATTTTAAATGTTGTATTTGATTTGGTTTTGGGTTTTCTTCTAACAACATGTTTGTTAATCCAGTAACTGCATATAGAGGAGTTCTTAGCTCATGTGTAACAGTTGACAAGAAATTAGCTTTTGTTTTAGAAGCAAGCTCTGCTTTTTCTTTAGAAACAATTAATTCTGCATTTTTTTTGTGCAGCATATTATTTGTCTTTAACCTAATGTTATTGTTTTTATATAAAGACAAGGTTAATAAAGATAAAATAGTAATAAGTGCAATACTTAAAATAGTAGTAAGTTTATTTAAATTGTTTGCAGCTTTTTGTTCTTCTAGATTAGCAAGTTGTTCTTTTTGATACTCTGTTTGATTTTCAATAAGTAATTGCATTCTCTTTTCTTGAGACATATTACTTCTTTTAACCTCAATAAGCGAATCTGATAATGCAATATGTTTCTTTAAATATTCGTTTGCTAATTTATAATTACCAGTTTCTTGGTTTAAATTACTTAAAACTAAATATCCATTATTTATTACATTATTAAATTTGTTTTTTTTGGCTAGGGCTAAACCTTCATTTGCTTGATTGATAGCTCCAGTGGCATCATTTAAATAAAATAATGAAGTTCCTAAATTTATTTTAGCACTGCTTAAAATTTTATCTAAATCATATCTTCTTGCTACTGTAATGGATTTTAATAAATGCTGCTTTGCATTTTCATAATCTTTTAAGTGGATATATGTAATACCTTCATTTAATAAGACTTCAGCAACAAAATTATTTAAATCTTCTTGTTCAAAAAGAGTTTTTGAAGACTTATAATAATCAAGAGCTTGTTGGTATTGTTTTTTGCTTGTGTAAACGTTACCTAATGTTTTGTAGGTTTCAGCTAGATTGATATCGTCTTTTGCAAAACGTTGTACTTCATTTGCCTTAATAAGAGATTTAATAGCTTCATCAGGCTCTTCAATAATGTATTGTAGCTTTCCAATTTTGGAATAAATAATACCAATACTTTTCTTATTGTCTATTTTTATTGCAAGTTGTAGTGCCTCGTTATATTTTTCACGAGCCTCATAATAGGCGTTTTTGTCTATATCTTGTTGTGCTTGATCAATTCTAAAATTGATTGTGTTTTGGATTGTTTCTTCATCTTCATCAATAGTGGATTGAGATGAAGCACTAAAGCTCAACAACATTATAATAGCACATATGTAATTGTTGATTCGGGACATTTTTTAAATCAATAATAAAACAAATATAAATATTTATTCGATAAAAGTTACATTTTTATCGATAAATTGCAAATTAAATCAATAATTCTACTCGAATAGCCTGTTTCATTATCGTACCAACCAATTATTTTTACCATATTTCCTATAACAGAAGTCATTTGAGAATCGAAAATACAAGAATTAGTATTTCCTACAATATCAATTGAAACAATTGGATCTTGAGTATATTCTAAAATCCCCTTATAGTTGTTCAATGAAGCATATTTGAAAGCCTTATTAATATCTTCAATTGTAACTGTTTTTTCTACATTAAAGGTGATGTCTGTTAAAGATCCATTGGCAACAGGAACTCTAATGCCACAACCACCTATAACATCTGATAATTCTGGAAATATTTTTGTTAACGCTTTTGCAGCTCCAGTTGTAGTTGGTACTATAGATTGCCCTGCTGCTCTAGCGCGACGTAAATCTTTATGTGGTTGATCGTGTAAACTTTGATCTGATGTATAAGAGTGTATAGTTGTTATATATGCTTGTTTAATGCCACATAAATTATTTATTATATCAATCATTGGAGCAGCATTGTTGGTTGTGCAAGATGCATTTGAAACAATTGTTTCTTTTCCATTAAGTGAATTATCGTTTACACCTAATACTATGGTTTTAATATCATCTTCTAAAGGAGGAACACTTAAAACAACCTTTTTTGCTCCATTTTTTATATGAAATTCTAAATCTTCTCTTGTTTTAAATTTTCCAGATGCTTCAATTACAAAATCAACATCAAATGGTTTCCAGTTGATTTCTTTAGGATGAATTATTCTTGAAAATGGTATCTTTCTATTATTAACAATCACATGTTTCTCATCAAAAGAAATCGTTTCTTTAAATATACCATGTATGCTATCGTATTTTAATAAATGACTTAAGGTTTTAGTATCTGCAAGATCATTAACTGCAACAACCTGAATATTTTTGTTGTCTTGCAATAATCTAAAAACGCGTCTTCCAATACGTCCAAAACCATTTATAGCAATACGAATCATTAATTGATATGTTTTTGAGCTTTATAAGAAGATCTTACTAAAGCACTACTTTCCACATGTCTAAACCCTAAATCTAGTCCAATTTGTTTGTATTCATCAAATTGATCTGGTAGAATAAACTGCTTTACTGGTAAATGTTTTTTACTTGGTTGTAGGTATTGACCAATAGTAACCACATCTACATTACTATCTTTAAGGTCATGAAGCGTAGCAATAACTTCTTCACGAGTTTCCCCTAGACCTAACATAATTCCAGATTTTGTTCTGCGTTGTCCTTGTTCTTTTAAATATTTTAAAACACCTAGACTTCTATCATATTTTGCTTGAATTCTGACTTCTCTAGTTAATCTTCTAACAGTTTCAATATTGTGAGAAACAACTTCTGGAGCTACTTCAATAATTCGATCTATGTGTTGTTCAATACCTTGAAAGTCTGGAATTAAGGTTTCCAATGTTGTATCAGGATTCATTCTTCGAACAGCTTTAACAGTTTCAGCCCACATAATGCTGCCCATGTCTTTTAAATCGTCTCTATCAACACTTGTTAAAACAGCATGTTTAATATTCATTATTTTAATAGAGCGAGCTACTTTTTCTGGTTCATCCCAATCTACAGTTTCAGGCCTTCCAGTTTTTACTCCACAAAATCCACAAGAACGTGTGCAAATATTTCCAAGAATCATAAAAGTTGCAGTTCCTTCTCCCCAACATTCTCCCATATTTGGGCAACTTCCTGAAGTACAAATGGTATTTAGTTTATATTTATCTACAAGACCACGAAGTTCTGTGTATTTTTTACCAGTAGGTAATTTTACACGTAACCATTTAGGTTTTGCTTCTCTTTCTGGTAAAATATTTGAAGCTGTTTTAGTGTTCATTTACAAATTATTTTTGAAGAGCAAAGATACAAAAGTAATATGTTACTATTGCTTTAAGGTGTTAAAAATGAAAATGAGAAGATGTCTTCTAATTAAGAGGTTTTATTTTTAATAATTTCTGCTAACAGTTTTTTAGCTCTTAATAATTTAACTTTCACATTACTAATAGGCTCGTTAAGTTCTAATGAAATATCTTTATAACTTAATTCTTGAAAGTACCTTAGATTAATCACTTCCTGATAATGAGGTTTAAGCTTTTTAATATCTCTAAGCAATTTAGCTAAATTTTGTTCTGTAATTAATTTATCTTCAGCAGAAGGACTTTCATCTAAAATTTGATGAAAAGAATCTTCATCATCATTAGAAAGTGATTGAGACAATTTGTTTTTCTCTTTTCTAATTAAATCAATGTGAATATTTTTAGAAATAGTAATTAACCAAGTTTTAAAAGTGTAATTCTCATCAAATGTATCTATTTTATCAAAAGCTTTTGAAAAGGCTTGAATGGTAATGTCTTCAGCGTCATTTTCATTTTCAATACGCTTTAATTGAAAACCATAAACATAATCCCAATAAGTATCTAACAGGAAGTTAAATGCTTTTTGATCATTTTTTTTAGCTTTTTTAATAGCTTCTTCTATTTCCAATGTTTAGGTTTTGATATTAGGTTTGTTATAAAGATACTTAATTGGATTCCAATTAAAAAAAGTTCTAAGAAAGGAATGTAAGTTACTAAATCTCTTTCATTAAGTTTTGTTGAAGCTTTTCCAATTACTATAAATTGAACAATAATTCTTAATAAAATGAGACACGAAACAACTATCCAATTAAATAAAGTTATGAGAAGGATGATTGATAATAACCAAAATAGTAATTGTGTTATATAAAATAAGATTAATGGTAATTTATGTTTTGTTTTATAATGATTTGCTGTGGTTATGTGCCTTCTTTTCTGCTTAATCCATTTACTAAAAGTAGTTTTTGGTACAGATTCAGTAAAACTATCTGGAGAAATACAAATTTCAGTATTTTGTGAGTTTGCTATCTGATTTATAAACAAATCGTCATCTCCAGAACGTATATACATATGGTTCATAAATCCATTAGCCTCAAAAAATTCTTCTTTTTTGTAAGCTAAATTTCTACCAACTCCCATATAAGGTTGTCCAATTTTTGCAAAAGAAAAGTATTGAATGGCAGTTAAAAGAGTTTCAAAACGTATTAATTTATTTAGAAAAGAATTCTTTATTTTAGAATACGCACCATAACCTATAACTATGGATTTTTTGTTGTTAAAACAAGCACTCATTTCTGAAATCCAATGTTTTGAAATTGGTTTGCAGTCTGCATCAGTAAACAAAAGATGTTCGTGTTTTGCAGCTTTAATCCCTAGAGTTAAAGCGTATTTTTTATTTGCCCAAAAAGCTTCGTTATTTATTACGTTTACAATTTTGATGTTGTTATGCATACTGGCAAAATCTTCCATGATTTCTAAAGTATCGTCATAAGAAGCATCGTTAATTAATACAATTTGAAAATTTGGATAGTCTTGATGAATGATTGAAGGTAGAAATCTTTTCAAGTTTTCAGCTTCATTTTTTGCACATATAACAACCGAAATTGGAATATTATTTGTAGCTGATTTGTTTTCTTTTAAGAATACAAATTTTCCAAAAATTAAAAGATAATATAACACTTGAGCACATACTACAAACAGAAAGGTGTAGAATACCAAATCAAGTAAAACCATTAAATACTAGGAGTGTTTAGGTTCGTTACAATCGCTAAACTGGTCAGGCGTTTTACCACAAAAACCACATGCTTCACCATCTTTGTTAAGCATTGGGTTTTGACTGGCACAAGTTCCTGCAAATTTACCATCTTTTTTAGCCCAAAGTTTAATAGCAATTCCAGCTATTGCTAAACCTAATAAAATTAAAGTTATTAAAAGTAATTTCATGTAATTATAATGCGTTTTGAAAGTGTATTTAAAGCCTAAATGGGCTTCGATTTATTTTTGCAAATTTACGATTTATAAATGAGAATAAAATAATAAAGCCTCACTTTATAAACTTAAGTGAGGCTTTATAACTAATTAAGATTAATTAATTATTAGTTATGCTTTTGTAGAGAAACTTCTGCAACAGCATTTTCTTTTGATGCACTATTATTACCACCTTTTGGTTCTATGGTTATACTTAAACCTAGAGCATTTTCTGTATATGGAATTTGTTTTAACTCTCTATCTGTTTCGCTTAAAATACCAAGACTAACCATTTTGTCTTGAACTTCAGCCCAAATTTGATAGCATTGCTCTTCTGGGAGTTGTGGTAGAGAAACCACATCTATCATAGAAGTTTTTTCCTTAGGATTTATGTAGGCAACAGTTTTTAAATTTTTAGCTCTATAATTTCCTTTAATAATATATTTCTCAGTTTCAGGATTATTAAGCTGTTTAAACTGTTGCATAATATCATCTAACTTACTGTTGTTAGACGTAATATCATCTCTTAAATCGTAAATTTCGTCTACAATTTTCTGGTTTTCAGTTTTTAAATTTTGATTTTGTATATAAAACACAAAAGAACTTCCAGCAAAAATTAATGCAGAAACGCTTGCAGCAATACTAAAACGATACCATTTTTTATATCGTCTAGTTGGTTTTAACGTAACAACTGGAGTGTCATCAAGCGCATCTAAAATGTTATTTAGAATAGCTTTTGGAGCTTCAACAGCATTCTTTTTAGACACAATTTCTAAATTAGTTTGAATGGTGTTGTATGCTTTCTGTACTTCTGGGTATTTTGAAATGTAAGTTTCAACTGTTTCTGTTTCAGCAGAAGTAGTTTCACCTATAAGATATTTTTCTAATAGGTCAGAATTTAAAAATGTAGTTATTTTATCATTCATGACTTGTTTTATTCAGGATCGTAAATTTTTTTCAATTCACGTAATCCAATTTTTAATCTTGATTTAATAGTTCCAAGTGGAATTTCTAATTCATCACTTGCTTCTTGTTGTGTCATGCCTTCAAAAAAGAGAGCATTTATAACAATTTGATATTTTTTATCTATTGATTTTAGATGGGTTTTAATATCCATAACATCTTGGTTTAATCCTTCCGATGTTAACTTATATACGTTTGAAGCTTCTATTTGGATTTCCTTTTGATCTTTATTTGATTTAGATCTTACTTTATCTATAGCTGTATTGTAAGCAATTCTATAAAGCCATGTAAAAAGTTTTGCTTTATCAGCATCATAAGATTTAGACTTTTTCCAAACTTTTATAAAGGTTTCTTGTAATGCGTCTTGAGCGAGTTCTTCGTTGTTTAACACCTTTAAAATAACGCCATACAACGTGTCTGCATAATTTTCATATAGCAAAGAAATGGCTTTTTTATCTCCTTTTTGAAGTAGCCTAACTATTTCCTTTTCGATTGGTGTAGTCAAGGTTTGAGAATTAAATGTTTTAGTTGTCTATTATACCAAAGTTAGAGATTTCTTTTTAATTAAAGAATATTTACTTCAGCTTCAATGGTTATATTAAAGATCTGTTTAATGGTATTTTGGATTAAAATAGATAATTCTAAAATATCAGAACCTTTTGCATTTCCATAATTAACTAGAACTAAAGCTTGTGCTTTATGAACGCCATAATTACCAAATTGTTTTCCTTTAAAACCAGCTTTTTCAATTAACCATCCTGCTGGAACTTTAATTTCGGTTTCTGAAACTGGATAACCAGGAATGTCTTGAAAGTTTTCTTTCAATTTAGAATAAGCTGATTTTAAAATTACAGGGTTTTTAAAAAAACTTCCACTGTTACCTATTTTTTTTGGGTCAGGAAGTTTACTTTGTCTAATTTTAATAACAGCATTTGAAATATCTTGAATGGTTGGATTTGTAATATTCATTCCTGCTAATTCATCGGAAATGGAGCCATAAGATGTATGAAGAGTATGATTTTTCTTAGATAGTTTAAAAGTTACATTACAGATAATAAACTCGCCTTTCTCTTCCTGTTTGAAAACGGAATTTCTATAGTCGAATTTGCAGTCTGTTTTAGTAAAGGTTTTTAATGTTTTGGTAGCAATATGTAATGCTTCACAAGAAATAAAAGTATCTTTTAACTCAATGCCATAAGCGCCAATATTTTGAATTGGAGCAGTTCCTACATTTCCTGGAATAAGTGACAAGTTTTCAAGCCCACCAAAATCTTTTTCTAAACACCATAATACAAATTCGTGCCAATTTTCTCCAGCATTCGCTTGGACTAAAACGGAATCTTCATTTTCTGAAAGAATTGAAATTCCTTTTAAATTAACATGTACAACTAGTGTTTCAATATCTTTGGTAAGTAGCATATTACTTCCACCACCTAATATAAAAATATTTGAATATTCTTCTAATGATATTACTTGTTTAAGGGCATCAATGTTTTCAATAGAAATAAAATGTTTTGCAAGAACATCTATGCCAAAAGTATTAAAAGGTTTTAAGGATATGTTTTGTTTTATTTGCACTAATCTTTATATACTTTAAGAGCTTCTTTTAAAATGTTAACAGCCTTAACAAGACTATCTTTGTTTAGTACATAAGCTATTCTTATTTGATTTAAACCAACACCTGGAGTTGAATAAAAACCAGCAGCAGGAGCAACCATAACAGTTTCGCCATTAATATCAAAACTTTCTAATAACCACTGTGCAAAATTGTCTGCATTTTTTATAGGTAATTCAACAATGCAGTAAAAAGCTCCTTTTGGTTTAGCTACTTTTATACCTTCAATTTTTTCTAATTCAGAAATCAAGATGTTTCTTCTTTCAACATATTCAATAATTACATCGTCAAAATAACTTTGTGGTGTTTGTAAGGCAGCTTCACTTGCTATCTGTGCTAATGTAGGAGGACTTAATCTAGCTTGAGCAAATTTTAAGGCTGTAGAAATAACTTCTTTATTTTTTGATACTAAACAGCCTATTCTTGCGCCACACATACTATACCTTTTAGAAACAGAATCTATCATTATGGCATGCTCAGCTATTTCATCTTCTTGCATTATGGAATAGTGTTTTGCTCCATCATATGCAAATTCTCTATATACTTCATCCGAAATTAAAAATAAATTATGCTTTTTAACAATGCTAGCTAATTTTTTAATTTCTGCTTTAGAATATAAGTATCCAGTAGGATTTCCAGGGTTGCAAATTAAAATGGCTTTAGTTTTTGGAGTAATTAATTTTTCAAATTCCTCAATTGGAGGTAAAGCAAAATTATCTTCAATTTTAGAAATAACAGGAACAATATTTACACCTGAAGCTGTAGAGAATCCATTGTAATTAGCATAAAATGGTTCTGGAATAATAATTTCGTCATCTGTATCCATGATAGTTCCAAAAGCAAATAATAAAGCTTCACTACCACCAGTTGTAACAATAATATCATCTTTTATAACATGTATGTCATGAATATTATAATAATTGGCAATTTTATTTCTATATTCATCAGATCCTTCAGATCTAGTATAAGCTAAAATATCTAAAGAATGCACTTTAACAGCATCTAAAGCTATCTCTGGAGTTTTAATATCTGGCTGTCCAATGTTTAAATGATAAACGGTTTTACCCTGTTTGTATGCAGCTTCAGCATAAGGAACTAGCTTTCTAATTGGTGATTGTGGCATGTTAAGCCCTTTATTTGATATTCTTGGCATGATACTATTATATTAAGTAGCAAAGTTCCGAAAATTATCTTAAAGTTTTTTTAAAATACTTGACTAAATATAAAAGGTAGACTAAAGTTTTGTAAATTGATTAAGAATGCCAATTCTGTTGTTAATGAAAAAATATATCTGGATTATAATAATTTTTTTTTCTTTAAATAATCTAGGTTATTCACAAAGTAAATTTGTAATTCAGAACAAAAAAGGCTCTGATAAAATTCATTTTAAACTCATTAATAATTTAATTATAATTCCTGTTGAAATAAATGGTGTCGAGTTATCATTTCTATTAGATACTGGAGTTAATAAATCTATCATTTTCAATTTTTTAAACATTACAGATACACTTCAAATAAAAGATACTGAAACTATTTATCTAAGAGGTCTAGGCGAAGGAGAAGCCATTAAAGCTTTAAAATCTAAAAATAATATTCTAAAAGTAGGAGATGCTATAAATATAAGCCAAGAACTATATGCAGTATATAACCCAAATTTAAATTTTGCGCCAAGATTAGGGGCTCCTTTGCATGGTATTATTGGATATGATTTATTTAAAGATTTTGTAGTTGAAGTTAATTATACCACTAAAAAATTAACATTAACAAACCCTAAGGATTATATATATGAGAAGTGTAACTCTTGTGAAACTTTAAATATGCAATTTTATAAAAACAAACCTTATATCTATACAAATGTTAAAATAAATGATAAGCATATTCCAGTTAAAATGTTAATAGATTCTGGAGGGAGTGATGCTTTATGGCTATTTGAAGAAGATAGTCTTGGTATTCATCTAGATAACAAATATTTTGAAGATTTTTTAGGACATGGTTTAACAGGAAGTGTTTATGGTAAAAGATCCAGAATAGAAGAATTTTCAATAAAAAACTTCACTCTTAAAAATGTGAATGTATCGTTTCCAGAACCAACTTCTTTAATTTATGTTAAACAACATAAAGAAAGGAATGGAAGTATAGCTGGGAATGTTTTAAAACGATTTAATTTAATTATTGATTATCAAAACAGCTCAATTACTTTTGATAAAAATAGGATGTTTTCTGAGCCATTTAATTATAATAAAAGTGGTATAGAATTAGAGCAAGATGGAGTTAGGCTTGTTAGGCAAAAAGATTATAATTATGCAAATACTGGTGATTTTTTAGGAAGTGAAAGCAATACATCAAAAACAACTGTTGTTTTAAGTACTCAATATAAGTTAACTTTAAAACCTGCTTATTCAATAGTGGAATTAAGAAAAGACTCTCCAGCAGAAAAAGCAGGTTTGAAAGTTGGAGATTACCTGTTGTCTATAAATAATAAATCTACTGATAGATATAGTCTTCAAGAAATTATGCAAATGTTTTATGAGGATAAAGATGAACGAATTAAGATAGTAATAGAAAGGGATGGTATTCCATTAACTTTTGTTTTTTATTTAGAAGATATTTTTAAACAATAAAAAAGCCTTAAGAGTTTTCTTAAGGCTTAAATATATTTGTTTAGAAAAATAATTATTGTTCCATAACACTTTCGCTCTTTTTCTCAAGAACACTAGTTTTACTAGGGTCAATGACTTCTCCTTTAATTTTTAAAGCTACAGTAGGTGTGTCAGCATTAGAAATTACTGTAATTGTCTTTCTAATAGGATTTACTCTATTAGTGTCGTACTTAACTTCAATTTGACCAGTTTCACCTGGTTGGATAGGTCCTTCTGGTTTTTTAGGAACTGTACAACCACAACTTGAATTTACTTTTGAAATAATTAAAGGTGCATCACCTGTGTTTGTGAATTCAAAAACACGAACACCATCAGCTCCTTTTTCAATAATACCATAATCTATAGTATCAGTCTTAAATTCAATTTTAGCTACTTTTTCTTGAGCATTTACCGAAAAGCTTAATAATCCGATAAAAAATACTACTACTAAATGTTTCATAATTTTATTATTTAATACGTTGGTAAACATACTTACTTTTTATTCATTTTGCAAAATTATTAGCTATAATACACTTTCAAAATAATATAAAACCTAATAAAATGTATATTATACGCTCATATAATTTTCCTTAAAAAAGAAATATAAGTACTTTTGCATGTTATATTTCAAAAACTATTCCAAAGTATGCAAATTCCATCAAAATATGATGCCAGTCAAGTAGAGAGTAAATGGTACAACTACTGGATGAAACACAATTATTTTCATTCAACACCAGACGAAAGGGAACCATATACCATTGTTATTCCTCCGCCAAACGTAACTGGAGTCTTGCATATGGGACACATGCTTAACAATACCATACAGGATGTATTAATCCGTCGAGCACGTTTATTGGGTAAAAATGCTTGTTGGGTTCCTGGAACCGATCATGCTTCTATTGCTACAGAAGCTAAAGTAGTTGCTAAATTAAAGGAACAAGGAATAGATAAAAATGACTTGACTCGTGATGAATTTTTAGCACACGCTTGGGAATGGACTGAAGAATATGGAGGCGTGATTTTAGAACAACTTAAAAAGCTAGGGTGTTCTTGTGATTGGGACAGAACCAAATTTACGATGGATGACGATATGTCTGAAGCTGTAATAAAAGTGTTTGTTGATTTATACGAAAAAGGATTGATTTATAGAGGATATAGAATGGTAAACTGGGATCCTGAGGCAAAAACAACCCTTTCAGATGAAGAAGTTATTCATGAAGAACGTCAAGGAAATCTATATTATATCAATTATAAAATAAAAGGAAGTGATGAAACGTTAACAATTGCTACCACACGTCCAGAAACAATATTTGGAGATACAGCCATTTGTATTAACCCGAATGATGAGCGTTTTACGCATTTAAAAGGAAAAAATGCTATTGTGCCAATTTGTAATCGTGTGATACCTATCATAGAAGATGAATACGTAGATGTAGAGTTCGGAACGGGTTGCTTAAAAGTAACACCTGCACATGATGAAAACGATAAAAACCTTGGAGATAAGCATAAACTAGAAGTGATTGATATCTTTCATGAAGATGCAAGTTTAAATAGCTTTGGAATGCAATTTGAAGGGCAAGACCGTTTTGAAGCAAGAAATAACGTAGCTAAAGAATTAGAAGCAACTGGTGTTTTAGTTAAAACCGAAACACATTTAAACAAAGTTGGTACTTCAGAACGTACCAAAGCAGTCATCGAGCCAAGATTAAGTGACCAGTGGTTTTTAAAAATGGATGAATTGGTAAAACCTGCAATAAAGGCCGTTTTAGGTGAAGAAGCAGAAATTAAGTTGTTTCCTAAAAAATTCGAAAACACTTATAGACACTGGATGGAAAACATTCGCGATTGGAATATTTCCAGACAATTACTTTGGGGACAGCAAATCCCTGCTTATTTCTATGGCGAAGGAAAAGAAGATTTTGTAGTTGCTGAAACTATCGAGCAAGCCCTTAAACTTGCAAAAAAGAAAACCAACAACCAACAACTAACAGCCAACGACTTAAAACAAGATACTGATGCTCTTGATACTTGGTTCTCTTCTTGGTTATGGCCTATGAGCGTGTTTGATGGCATTCGTAATCCTGAGAATGAAGACATAAAATATTACTATCCAACCAACGATTTGGTAACTGGTCCAGATATTCTATTCTTTTGGGTAGCACGTATGATTATAGCTGGTTATGAATACAAAGGTGAAAAACCATTTAACAATGTTTATTTAACTGGTTTGGTTCGTGATAAGCAACGAAGAAAAATGAGTAAATCCTTAGGGAATTCACCAGATGCTTTAAAACTTATTGACGATTATAGTGCAGATGGTGTTCGTGTAGGTTTGTTGTTAAGTTCTGCTGCTGGAAACGATTTGATGTTTGATGAAGCCTTATGTAACCAAGGAAAAGGCTTTGGAAACAAAATTTGGAATGCATTCAACTTAACCAACTTATGGGAAGTTAATGAAACTATTGAGCAACCACAGTCTAGTAAAATAGCCTTAGAATGGTATGAAGCCAAGTTTCAAGAAGCATTAGTAGAGATTGATGATCATTTTAGTAAATACCGTTTAAGTGATGCTTTAATGAGTATCTATAAATTGATTTATAATGATTTCTGTGGCTGGTTATTAGAGATTGTGAAACCAGCTTACCAACAGCCTATCGATGCTAAAACATATCATTCTGTGATGGCTTGTTTTGAAAATAATTTAAAAATTCTTCATCCGTTTATGCCATTTTTAACTGAAGATATTTGGCAATATATTACTGAACGTACTCCAGAAGAAGCATTAATTATTGCTAAATGGCCTGAAGCGAAACCAATTAATAAAGATTTAATTTCTCAGTTTGAATTTGCTTCTGAAGTCATTTCAGGAATTAGAACATTTCGTAAAGAAAAGAACATTGCTTTTAAAGATGCTATTGGTTTTTCAGTAATAAATAATGAAAATACGATTAAAACTTTTGATGCCGTTATTGCTAAACTAGGAAATCTTGAAAGTATTAATTATACATCAGAAGCTATAGAAGGTGCTTTAACTTTTAGAGTGAAATCTAATGAATATTTTATTCCAATGGCTGGAGCGATTGATGTTGAAGCAGAAATCACTAAAATTTCTGAAGAATTAAAATACACAGAAGGCTTTTTGAAATCTGTTCAAAAGAAATTATCAAACGAACGTTTTGTAGCAGGAGCTCCAGAACAGGTTATAGCTAACGAACGTAACAAAGAAGCCGATGCATTGGCTAAAATTGAAACTTTAAAAGCTAGTTTAGCTTCTTTAAAGTAGAATGAAGAGAAAAACCCAATATATAATAATTGCAGTTTTGCTTATAGGAGGTATTTCTTTTTATGAGATTTATTTAGAGGACAAAGAACAACAAGTAGTTGTAGATTCTGGTAAAACAGTTAAAAGTAATACCAATGAATTCTTTTTACCAACAAGCACCACAGGACAAATTGTTCATCATAATAGCTATTCTTTGTCTTATAGTGAGCCACATGAACAGGCAGAATGGGTTGCTTACGAATTAAAAAAAGAACATCTTTCAAATTCCAATTTTAAACGGCCTTATTTTGAAATAGATCCAGCTGTAAAAACTGGAGCTGCACATTGGCGAAATTATAAAAAGTCTGGTTTCGATAGAGGACATTTATGTCCAGCAGCAGATAGAGCTTATAATCAAAATGCATATAATGAAACCTTTTTAACTAGTAATATCAGTCCTCAAAGACACGATTTTAATTCAGGAATTTGGAATACTTTAGAGCAGAAAGTGAGATATTGGGCAGATAAATATAATGGTGTTTATGTTATTACAGGAGGTGTTTTGGAAGATGATTTAAAAACTATAGGTGAAGAAGAAGTTTCAGTTCCAAATCAGTTTTATAAAATACTGATAGAATACAATTCAGGAAAAACAAAAATGATTGCTTTTTTAATACCTCATGAGAATTCTAGTTTTCCTTTATATGAATTTGTGGTTTCTGTAGATTCTATTGAAACACTTACTGGAATAGACTACTTTCCAGAATTAGAAGATAGTTTAGAAGATAAACTTGAAGCTTCCTCAGATTATAAAAATTGGAGTTTTAATTGACGAAGTCATTTCCACGAAGGTGGAAATCTCATCATTTAAATTTAAAAAAGATACCCTTCCAACGTAAATTCCTAATAAATTCACCCTGTTCTTCAGAAACTAAAAACGGAAGTTTTTCTTTTTTCGCTTTAAAAAAGCCAATCATATAATCTTTAAATAAACCGAAACTTTCTTTTTTGTAAGCTAATTTTAAAGCTGAAATTAAAGTGATTATAAATCCATAACGCATTTTGTACATAGCTTCACCTTGAAGGTGTTTAGATGCTTTATTATAACTGATTCCTGTAGGTTTCAGATGTTTTACTTGAAGAGATTCATCTGTTGTAATTTTCCAACCATAAAATTTGGCTAGAAGCTCGTCAATGGTATCCCAACCCATGGATGGTTTAAGTTTGCCTATTTCAAGAAAGCATTCTTTTCTATAAGTTTTTAAAGCGCCTCGAATATGGTCTTTTCTGGTCAAGTTTTCTAAAACCCATTCCTTGTTTTTTTCAATGTAGCAATACCCTGAAGCCATCCCAAGTTTATCATTTGCCTTAAAATGAAAAGCTAGCTTTTCTAAATAATTTGTCGGAAATATTAAGTCTGCATCAAACTTACAGATGACGTCATAGTCTTCATCTAAAATTTCAAATCCTTTATAAAAAGCATGGATAATTTTAGAGCCTGGTAAATGTGTATCTGATGAGGTGGTGTTTATTAAAGAAATCCATTCATATTTTGAAGTAAATTCTTCAACAATTTGCTTTGTCTTATCTGTAGAATTATCATTTACTACCACTACTTGTTTTGGTAATAAGGTTTGAGCAACCAAAGAATCTAAAGTCTGCTTGATGTAAGCTTCTTCGTTATGTGCAGGAATGATAATGTAGAAATTCAAAGTTTAAAAGTTTAAAATTCAAAGTTAAACTCTTTCAGCGTAAACTATATAATATCTTGGCGTAAACCAACGTAGAATTGGTCGGAATCCAATTTTTTTTGTTGGATTGGTCCATTTTTGTCTATCTATTATTTTCCAACCAGATTTTTCTAAAAGCCAATCGAATTGCCAGTCTTCAAATTCGTGATAATGTCTATCTAACATATCTGTTTTACTTCTATAAGCTGAGGAAAACCATAATTTTAATGGAATACTTGCAACAAGTTTATCAGCCTTAATAGATTTTAAAACAGTAAAAGGAGAGAGAAGATGTTCAAAAATTTCAAAAGCTGTAACAACATCAGCATTTGAATTTTTTATAGTTGTTGTATCTAAATCTAAATCTTCGCCTTTGGTGTTTTCAACATTAAAACCGTGTTGTTTCATGATTTTTGTAAAAGGATTTTCAACACCTAAATCTAAAATTTTAGAATCTGTCGAAATATGCTTATTTAAAAATAGTGCTGTGTGTTTAAAGCGTTTATTTGGAAAAGTGTTTTCGTACATAATATTTCCTGCGAAAGCAGGAATCTCAGTTTAATATTCTATAATTACATCAAGCCTTACTTCAATATTTATAAATAATAGCATTGATGTTCATTCCAGCTCCAACACTAGCAAACATAATCACATCACTTTTATTTATGATATGACCTTCAAGCTCGCCTTTTAAAATTAAATCGTATAAAGTTGGAACTGTTGCAACACTGGAGTTTCCTAACTTGTTTATAGTCATTGGCATAATATCTTCAGGCATTTTCATTTTGTAGAGTTTATAAAAACGTTGCACGATTGCTTCATCCATTTTCTCATTTGCTTGATGGATAAGTATTTTCTTTAGATCGCTTATGTCATAGCCACTTTTATCTAAACAAGATTTCATAGCTGCTGGAACGTTATTTAAAGCAAATTCATAAATCTTTCTGCCATACATTTTAATGTATCGTCGCTGATCTGTTATTTCAGGATGATTCGTTTTACCGAAATATATAAAGTGAGCTTCATCTAAAGCATACGTAGCACTTTCATGAGCTATAATACCACCTTCTTCTGTAGATTCTTCAACAATTACTGCACCAGCTCCATCGCTATAAATCATAGAATCTCTATCATGTTTATCCACGACACGAGATAAAGTTTCAGCACCAATAACTAAACATTTTTTAGCAATTCCAGATTTAATAAAAGCATTGGCTTGAATAACTCCTTCAATCCAGCCTGGACAACCAAAAAGAATGTCGTATGCAACGCATTTAGGGTTTTTAATTCCAAGTAAATGCTTCACTCTTGAAGCTATGCTTGGAACTGTATCACTTTGTTCTGTATTGTGTTTTACATCACCATAATTATGACCAACAATAATATAATCGAGATCTTCTTGATTTATCTTAGCATTTTCAATAGCGTTTTGTGCTGCATAAAAAGCAATATCGGAAGTGTTTAAATTGTTTTCTACATAGCGTCTTTCACCAATTCCAGTAATAGCTTTAAATTTCTCTATAATGACTTCATTATGATGATTTATTGTTGAGCCATCTTCATTTAGAAATTCATGTTGATTAAAATCTTCATTCTTCTCTATATTGCTTGGAATATAACTGCCAGTTCCTGTAATTCTTATTGCCATTAGGTTGCTATTAAATATTAGGCTAGTGCTAAATTAATCATTATAAAATTGTTTACGTATTCATTTTTAAAATATTAGCTATTATTTGTCAAATTCGTATTATAAATTTAAAATATTAATAATTTAGCAATAAAAAAACCCTCATTTTGAGGGTTTTAAAATTTGTGAAAATATAATTATGCATCCATATATTCTTCAATAGGAGCACATGTACAAATTAAATTTCTATCTCCAAAGGCATCATCTACACGTCTAACACTAGGCCAGAATTTATTCTCTTTCACATATTCTAATGGAAATGCTGCTGTTTCTCTAGTATAAGGCATCAACCATTCACTAGATGTTAGCATTTCTAGAGTATGAGGTGCATTTTTTAAGACATTATTTTCATCATCTTTTGAAGCCATATCAATTTCTTTTTTAATTGAAATCATTGCATCACAAAAACGATCCATTTCTGCTTTACTTTCGCTTTCTGTTGGTTCAATCATTAAAGTTCCAGCTACAGGAAACGATACTGTTGGTGCGTGAAAACCATAATCCATTAAACGTTTTGCTATATCAGTAACTTCAATACCATTGGCTTTAAAAGGTCTGCAATCAACAATCATTTCGTGAGCAGCACGACCACATTCTCCAGAATATAAGGTGTCGAACTGTCCTTGTAAACGATGTTTGATATAATTGGCATTTAATATGGCAATTTTAGTAGATTGTGTTACGCCTTCAGCTCCTAACATTTTAATGTATGCATAAGAAATTAAACATACCAAAGCTGAGCCAAAAGGAGCCGCAGAAATAGCTGAAATTGCTTGATCTCCTCCAGTTTTTATAATTGGGTTACCAGGTAAAAAAGGCACTAATTGTTTTGCCACACAAATTGGTCCAACTCCTGGTCCTCCTCCTCCATGAGGAATTGCAAAAGTTTTATGTAAATTTAAATGACAAACATCTGCTCCAATATTTCCAGGATTTGTTAATCCAACTTGGGCATTCATATTTGCTCCATCCATGTAAACTTGACCACCATTATCATGGATTATTTTTGTAATTTCTTTGATAGCAGATTCATAAACTCCATGAGTTGAAGGATATGTAACCATGATACAAGACAGGTTGTCTTTGTGTAATTCGGCTTTTTCACGTAAATCTTCAACGTCTATATTTCCTTTTTCGGTAGATTTCGTCACAACCACTTTCATGCCAGCCATAACAGCACTAGCAGGATTTGTTCCATGAGCTGAAGAAGGTATTAAACAGATGTTTCTATGATGATCTCCTCGAGATTCATGGTACGCTTTAATAACCATTAATCCAGCATACTCACCTTGAGCTCCAGAATTTGGTTGTAAAGATGTAGCAGCAAATCCGGTAATTTCTGTTAATTGATCTTCAAGTTCTTTTAATATGGTTTGGTATCCTTGAGCTTGTTCTATAGGAACAAAAGGGTGAATACTTCCCCAATTTGGTGAACTTAATGGCAACATTTCGGCAGCTGCATTTAATTTCATTGTACAAGAACCTAAAGAAATCATGGAATGATTTAATGATAAATCTTTACGTTCTAATTTTTTAATGTAACGCATCAACTCTGTTTCAGAATGATGTGAATTAAAGATGTCTAAGGTTAAGAAATCTGAAGTTCTTTGAAGACTTTCAGAAATATGATTATCTTCAGAAACACTATTAATTTTAATAGTTTCTTTTCCTGCAGATTCAGCAAAAATGGCAACAATTTGATTCGCGTCTTTTAAATTAGTTGTTTCGTTGATAGAAATAGTAACTGTATTTACATCAGGATAAAAGAAATTGACTTGATGTTTTTCAGCAATTACTTTTATTTTTGATGCATTAGCTTTAACGCTTAACGTATCGAAATAAGATGTGTTTGTTTGTGTAAAACCTAACTTGCTTAAAGCATTTGACACAGTCGAAGCTGTGTTATGAACTTTATTTGCTATAAATTCTAATCCTTTAGGACCATGATACACAGCATACATTCCAGCCATAACAGCTAATAATACCTGAGCAGTACAAATATTTGAAGTTGCTTTGTCTCTTTTAATATGTTGTTCACGAGTTTGTAAAGCCATACGCAAAGCTCTATTGCCATTTACATCTTTAGTAACACCAATAATACGTCCTGGAATGTCTCTTTTATAGGCTTCTTTAGTGGCAAAATAGGCTGCATGTGGTCCACCATAACCCATTGGAATTCCAAATCTTTGTGTGGTTCCAACGACAACATCTGCACCAAATTTCCCTGGAGCTTCAAGCTTAACTAGACTTAAAATATCTGCTGCAACTGCTACTTTAATTTGAGCGTTATTAGCTTTTTCAATAAATGATTTAATATCTGTTACTTGACCATTTTTTCCAGGATATTGAAGAATTGCTCCAAAATATTCAGAAGAAAAATCAAAAGACTCTTCATTACCAACCACTAATTCTATTCCAATTGGAGTAGATCTAGTTTGTAATAAAGAAAGAGTTTGAGGTAATATGTTTTCAGAAACAAAAAATTTATTGACATCATTTTTTTTCTGGTCACGTTCTCTAACTGCAAATAATAAGCTCATAGCTTCAGCAGCTGCTGTACTTTCATCTAAAAGAGAGGCGTTGGCAATTTCCATTCCAGTTAAGTCAGTAACCATGGTTTGGAAATTTAATAAAGCTTCTAAACGTCCTTGAGCTATTTCAGCTTGATAAGGTGTGTAAGCAGTGTACCAACCTGGATTTTCCAAAATATTACGTTGAATAACTGGAGGTAAAATGGTTGGATGATACCCAAGGCCTATATATGTTTTGAAAGTTTTGTTTTGCTTAGAAAGCTCATGAATATGGGTTAAATATTCATATTCGCTCATTGGTTCATCCAAATCAAGTGGTATTTTTAGCTTGATATCATCTGGAAGCGTTTCATAGATTAGTTGGTCTAATGAGTCAACACCAATAGTTTTTAACATTTGGTTTTGGTCTTCTTCTCTAGGACCAATATGGCGAAGTGCAAAATTAGTTGTGTTCATTAAATGTATTGTTGTGTTTTAAGGCGCAAAATTACGTAATAATTCACTTTATATTGTTAATGAAAACTAAAGTTTTTAACCAATTAAATGGGTTATTAACACTTTATGTACTTTTGCTTTATGGGTTTGTTAAAGAAGATATTAGATTTTTATCTGGATAGTAGTATTCATGTAGCTTTAGCTGTGTTTGCTTTTTCTTGGATGACACTTATTGAATTCAACATTCCTTTTGATGAAGAGATACTTTATTTTATTTTTTATGCATCAATTATTGGCTATAATTTCGTGAAGTATTTTGGACTTACTAAATTTCATTATAGAAGTTTAACTACTTGGCTTAAGGTTATACAGATATTTTCATTGATATGCTTTATTCTCATGTGTTATTATGCAATTCAATTAGAAATTATAACTTTAATTTACATTCTAGCTTTTGGGATTGTTACTTTTTTATATGCTTTTCCTTTTTTGCCAAGTAAAATGATTTACGACAGCAATAAGAATTTGAGAAATATTAGTGGTTTGAAAGTGTATATTATTGCTTTGGTTTGGGCTGGAGTAACTGTATTTTTACCTTTAATAAATAATAATCACATAATAAACACTGATGTGATTCTTACGATATTTCAAAGATTTGTTCTTGTAATTGTTTTAATGTTTCCTTTTGAAATTAGAGATTTAAATTACGATAGTTTAAAACTAGCAACCATTCCACAACAAATAGGTATAAAACAAACTAAGATAATTGGAGCATTGTTGCTATTGGTTTTCTTTTTAATGGAATTTTTTAAAGATGAAATTAATGGCTTTAGTATTTTAGCAACACTTATAATAACAATTATAAGTTTACTGTTTTTAGTATTTTCAAAACAAAATCAAGGAAGATATTATAGTTCTTTTTGGGTTGAAGGAATCCCAATTTATTGGTTGCTTTTATTGATGTTGATTTTCTAGTTCTTCCTGAAAAACTTCTTTTAATTGCTGTTTTTCAGAATTTTTTAAGCAAGTGATTTTTGAAGATTTTACTGTTTTAGTTAGCTTCTTATTTCTATTAACATAAGTTCTGGTAATATGACACCAAATATAGCGTAGATTTAATTTGAATTTCTCCCAAAAGGAAGCTTCATTATATTGTGCCTTATCACAAATATGTTTTGCTTCTTCGCATGAAATAAATAAAAAAGATTTATTTTTCATTGTTATTTAAACCAGTTTTTTTCCATACACTCTGCCATTGCTATCCTTGCTCTGTGAATAATTACCCAAAGGTTAGACGCAGTGATACCTAATTCATTACAAATAGTTTCAGTTTCAAGTCCTTCTATAGTTTTCATTCTAAATACTGTGGCTTGTTTTTCTGGTAATTTTGCTAAACAATTATATATGGCTTCACCAAGTTCTTCATTTACTAAAGTGTCTTCAGCTGTTTTATATTGATGATCTGCCACTCGTTCTTCTAGCCAATTACTGTCATTATCATCTTCAGTTTTAAAATCCATTCGAATTTCAGCTTTTCCTTTTTTCGAATTTATTTTTCTGTAATGATCAATTATTTTTCGTTTTAAAATTGAAATAAGCCATGTACGTTCACTAGCTTCACCTTTAAAATTTTTCATTGATTTTAAACTTGCAAAAAAAGTGTCCTGAACCAAATCCTTAGCAACTTCCCTGTCATTAACACGAGTAATGGTGAAATTGTATAAATAGTCTGAATAACGATCAACCCACTTATTCGGATCTAATTGGTGTTTGGACATTCTTTAACTAGCTTTTTTTTCAAAAATAAGTTAAATTATTTGTTTTCTATTAAACCTGCACGTTTTAATAAGGCTTCAGGCTTTGGTTCTTGACCTCTAAAGCGTTTATAAAGTACCATTGGGTCTTCAGTTCCACCTTGAGACAAAACATTGTTTTTAAATTTTGTAGCGACTTCTTTGTTAAAAATGCCTTTTTCTTTAAATAATTCAAAAGCATCTGCATCTAAAACTTCAGCCCATTTATAACTATAATAACCAGATGAATATCCTCCTTGAAAAATATGTGAAAAAGACGTGCTCATACAGTTTTCTGCCACATCTGGATATAATAGGGTGTTTTCGAAAGCTTCTTTTTCGTGCTCTTTTACATTTGTTATTGTCTCTGGAGAATCTCCAGAATGCCAACTCATATCAAGTAATCCAAAACTTATTTGACGTAAGGTTTGCATACCTTCATGAAAAGTTGAAGAAGCTTTTATTTTTTCAATTAAATCCATAGGAATCACTTCTCCTGTTTCATAATGAGTAGCAAATAATTCTAAAGCTTCTTTTTCGTAACACCAGTTCTCCAACACCTGACTTGGTAATTCTACAAAATCCCAAAACACACTAGTTCCTGATAAACTTGGATAGGTTGTGTTTGCTAACATGCCATGAAGTGCATGACCAAATTCATGAAACAAAGTAGTCACTTCATTAAAAGTTAATAAAGAGGGTTTGCTTTTTGTAGGTTTGGTGAAGTTGCAAACTATGGAAATATGTGGACGAGAGTTTTCCCCATTTTTAAGATATTGAGGTTTGTAAGATGTCATCCAAGCACCATTTCTTTTTCCTGGTCTTGGGAAAAAATCTGCATAAAAGATGGATACTAAATCACCTATATTGTTTGTTACTAGATAAGTTAATACATCTTCGTGGTATTTATCAATGGTTGAAATCTCTTCGAAATGCAAACCATATAGTTTTTCGGAAATATTAAAAACCCCTTGAATTACGTTTTCAAGTTTGAAATAAGGCTTTAGTTTTTCATCATCTAAATTGAATAATTTCTGCTTTAATTTTTCAGCATAATAAGATGCATCCCATTTTTGAAGTTGATCAATATGGTCTAATTCTTTAGCGAATGCTTCAAGTTCTTTAAATTCCTTTAATGCTGCAGGTTTTGCTTTCTCAAGAAGTTCGTTTAGAAAAGAATCTACTTTTTTAGGAGTTTTAGCCATGCGTTCTTCCAAAACAAAGTGAGCATGTGTTTTATAACCTAATAAATTGGCTCTTTGATAACGAAGTTTTGTAATTTTCAAAACGTTTTCCTGATTGTCTAAAGCATCGTTATTAAAAGCTTTGGCTCCTGAAGCGATGGCTAGTTTTTTACGTAACTCTCGATTATCTGAATAAGTCATAAATGGAATATAACTTGGGTAATCTAAAGTAATTAACCAACCCTCTTTACCTTTAGATTCTGCTAATTGTTGTGCAGCTTCTTTGGCGCCTTCAGGTAATCCAGATAAATCTTCTTCATTGGTTAAAAGCATTTCAAACTTGTTAGTTTCTGCTAAAACATTTTCACCAAACTTTAATTTTAGTTTGCTTAATTCTTTATCGATTTCTCTTAATTTCTGTTTTTTATCTTCAGGCAGATTGGCACCATTTCTAGAAAAACTTTTATATTTTTTATCTAATAAGGTTTGTTGCTCTGTTGAAAGGTTCAATGAATTTCTGTCATTATAAACAGTTTTAATTCTTTTAAATAAATTTTCGTTTAAAGTTATATCATTACTGAATTCAGATAATAGAGGAGATACTTCTTGAGCAATTTTCTGTATTTCATCATTGGTTTCAGCTGAGTTTAAATTGAAAAAAATACTCGAGATTCTATCTAATTCTTCACCTGAAAAATCTAGAGCTTCAATCGTATTTTCAAATGATGGTTTTTCAGAATTATTTGTAATGACTTCGATTTCTTTTTTTGCCTTTTCTATGGCTATTTTAAAAGCTGGAAAAAAGTTGTCGTTATTAATTTTAGAAAATGGTGCAGTTTGAAACTGAGTATCAAATGGTTTGTTAAGAATGTTCATTTATAGTATGAGTGTATCTAAAAATCCGTGTCTTATTTTTCTTACTAAGAGATTGATTTTCTGATTATTAACTTTATTTTAAGAGTTTATTTGAATTTAAATTCTACTTTTGCATCAGATTTTTCATGAGAGTTTTAAGTGACTCTTTTAAATAATTGATTAATAGCGTTAAAACCTCGGCTCCAAGTCGAGGTTTTTTATTTTAAATCTTTTGCAGATTCAATAACTTTTGCTTTTAATCCTTCTTTATAAAGAACAATTTTGTCTAAAACGCATGTGTCTGAACTACCAATTATTTGTGCTGCTAAAATGCCTGCATTTTTTGCTCCATTTAGCGCTACTGTAGCTACAGGAACACCACCAGGCATTTGAAGTATTGATAAGATAGAATCCCAGCCATCTATAGAATTACTGCTTTTTACAGGAACTCCAATAACTGGAAGAGGAGATAAAGAGGCAATCATTCCTGGTAAATGTGCTGCTCCACCGGCTCCAGCAATAATTACTGAAAATCCACGAGTATGAGCATGTTTTCCATAATCGAATAATTTTTCTGGTGTTCTATGTGCAGAAACAATATCTACTTCTATTTCTATGTCAAAACCAGTTAAAATATCTATGGCTTCTTGCATCACTGGTAGGTCGCTTTTGCTTCCCATAATAATTCCTACTTTGCTCATAATTATTCGCTTATAACTTTAATTGTGTTTTTTACTTCTTCTGCAATCCGCCTGGCTTCGCTTAAATCTTTATTAACAATGGTTACATGTCCCATTTTTCGAAAGGGTCTGGTTTGTTTTTTGCCATAAATATGTGGAGTAACACCAGGCATTTTCATAATATTCTCAATATTTTGATAAACGACATTTCCAGTATATCCTTCAGCACCAACCAAATTTACCATAATTCCTCCAACTTTACTATCTGTTTTTCCTAATGGTAAATTTAAAATGGCTCTTAAATGTTGTTCAAATTGAGATGTATAACTTGACTCAATAGTATGATGACCTGAGTTATGAGGTCTAGGTGCAACTTCATTAACAAGTATATCATCATTTTTTGTCTGAAACATTTCAACTGCTAATAAACCAACATGGTTAAAGGCTTGAGACACTTTTAAAGCAATTTCTGTTGCTTTTTTAGCTACTTTTTCATCTATTCTGGCAGGACAAATTACATATTCAACTTGGTTAGCTTCCGGATGAAACTCCATTTCCACAACTGGATATGTTGCAACTTCACCTTTAGAATTTCTTGCAACTATAACCGCTAATTCATTTTTAAAAGGAATCATGTCTTCTGCAATACATTCCACATTTGGTAAGCCTTCTAAATCGGCTTCCGTTCTAATAATTTTCACTCCTGTTCCATCATAACCAAATTGAGCACTTTTCCATACAAAAGGGAATTCCAATCCACCATTGTGTATTGCGTCTATAATTTCTGAAGCATAAGCAAATCTTGAAAAATCTGCTGTTGGAATATCGTGATCTCTATAAAATAATTTTTGAGTAGCCTTATTTTGAATGGTTCTCAAAGTTTTAGCCGATGGATATACTTTAATACCTTCTTTTTCTAAAGCTTCAAGTGCTTTTGTATTGACGTTTTCAATTTCGAATGTAAGAACATCTACATGTTTGCCAAAGTTATAAACAGCATCGAAGTCCATTAAATCTCCCAAGTGAAATTCATTACATGCAATCTTACAAGGAGCTTCATCACTTGCGTCTAGAACAGAAGTGTAGATGTCAAATTTTCTGGTATCATTAAGTATCATTTTACCTAATTGTCCACCCCCAAGAATGCCTAGTTTAAATGTTGAAGAGAAAAAATTCATTGATTCAATTTTCTACAAAAGTACAAATCAAAACCCTTTGAAAAAACTAAAACCTAAACAATCTAAATTAGAATTCGTAAAACGATAATCAAATGATTATCTTTGCATTTCTAAAATTAAAACAAGTGGTAAAGCTACACGATTTACAATTTAAGCCTTTTATTTCTGAAGAAGAGATACAAAAGACGGTTCAACGTATGGCAAATGAGATTGCCAAAGAATTAAAAGATGAAGTTCCAGTATTTATTGGCATCTTAAATGGCTCTTTTATGTTTGTAAGCGATTTTGTTAAAAAGTATCCGAAACCTTGTGAAGTTACTTTTATAAAGTTAGCTTCTTACGAAGGAGTTAAATCTACCGAAGACATTCAACGTTTAATTGGTTTGACACAAGATTTAAGCGGAAGAACAGTAGTAATTTTAGAAGATATAATAGATTCTGGAAATACACTTGAAGAAGTTCATAGAATTTTTAAAAGTGAAAATGTAAAGCAACTCATTATTACAACACTTTTTTACAAACCAGAAGCTTATAAAAAAGATTATAAATTACATTATGTAGGTATTGAAATTCCAGATAAATTCATTGTAGGCTATGGCTTAGATTATAATGGTTTAGGAAGAGATTTGCCTTCAGTATATCAATTAAAAACAACACAACACATGACAAATTTAGTGCTATTTGGCCCTCCAGGAGCAGGTAAAGGAACACAAGCTAATTTTTTAAAAGAAAAGTATAACTTAATTCATATTTCAACAGGAGATGTGTTTCGTTTTAATATTAAAAATGAAACAGCTCTTGGTATGATTGCTAAATCATACATGGATAAAGGCGAATTAGTTCCAGACCAAGTAACTATAGATATGTTAAATGCTGAAGTTGAAAAAAATGCTGATGCTAACGGATTTATCTTTGACGGTTTTCCAAGAACAAATGCTCAAGCTGATGCTTTAGATAAATTAATGAACTCTAAAGATTCTCAAATTAATGCTATGGTTGCTCTTGAAGTTGCCGATGAAGTATTGGTAGAGCGTTTGTTAGAAAGAGGAAAAACAAGTGGTCGTGCTGATGATGCAGACGAAAGTATAATTAGAAATAGAATTAAAGAATATTACACAAAAACAGCCATATTAAAAGATTATTATTCAGCTCAAAATAAATATTTTGGAGTAGATGGTGTTGGTAGTATTGAAGATATTACAAAACGCTTAAGTACTGTAATAGATAAAATTTAAACATTATTCCTTTTAAACTGGAATCCAAGCAATAAGTTTCATTAAAAATAGTTCCACTTGAGTGGGATATAATTATGACTGAGGGAAATTTTGTAGACTACGTAAAACTTCATGTGTCTTCTGGAAAAGGAGGTAAGGGTTCAATGCACTTACATCGTGAGAAATTTATTGAAAAAGGTGGTCCAGATGGTGGAGATGGTGGACGTGGAGGTCATGTTATTATGAGAGGGAATTCTAATCTATGGACACTTTATACTTATAAATTTAAAAGACATTTTAGAGCTGGTCATGGTGAGCATGGAAGCAAAAGTAGAAGTACAGGAGCAGATGGAGAAGATGTTTATATGGATGTGCCTTTAGGGACTTTGGTAAGAGACAGAGAAACTAATGAGATTATCTTTGAAATAACAGAAGATGGTGAAGAAAAAATTATTGCTAAAGGTGGCATGGGAGGACGTGGTAATTGGCACTTTAAAACTTCTACAAACCAAACACCTAGATATGCGCAACCTGGAACTCCTGGCGAAGAACTAGATATAGTTTTAGAACTTAAAGTATTGGCTGATGTTGGTCTAGTTGGATTCCCTAATGCTGGAAAATCTACGTTGCTATCAGTTGTTAGTGCTGCTAAACCAAAAATTGCAGATTACGAGTTTACAACCTTAAAACCCAATTTAGGAATTGTAGAATATCGAGATTTTAAAACCTTTGTGATGGCAGATATTCCTGGTATTATAGAAGGAGCAGCAGAAGGAAAAGGTCTTGGTCATTACTTTTTACGACATATTGAAAGGAATTCGGTTTTATTATTTTTAATTCCTGCAGATGCGCCAGATATTAGAAAACAATATGATATTCTTCTAGACGAATTAAAGCGATATAATCCTGAGATTTTAGACAAGGAAAGATTGATTGCTATTTCTAAATGCGATATGCTTGATGATGAGTTAAAAGCCGAATTAAAAGCCGAGTTAGATAAAACTCTTCCAGTAAAATATATGTTTATATCGTCTGTTGCTCAACAAGGAATTACTGAGTTGAAAGACAAACTTTGGATGATGTTAAACGAATAATTCTTTCAAAAAATATGTAAGAATGTCATTTTTCATATCTTTAAAAGAAAAATGAAAAAGTTAGCCTCAATATTTTTTCTGTTATTTTGTTTATCCTGTGGAGTAACCGTGAATTACGATTACGAGAAAAACACCGATTTTTCTAAGTACAAGTCATATAGTTATTTTACCAATATGAATCTAGGATTGAGCGAATTGGATACCAACCGATTTTTTAATGCCTTGGATGAGACCATGTCCTTAAAAGGATTTGTACTTGCTGAAGATTCCGATTTTATTATCGACATTGAAAGTTCTACTTATCAAGAAGTACAAAGTGGATCTTCTGTTGGAGTAGGCGTTGGTGGAGGCAATGTTGGAGGAGGAGTTTCTGTTGGAATTCCTATTGGTCAAGCTAATATAACTAGGCAAATAAAATTCGATTTTGTAGATGCCAAAACCAACAAATTATTTTGGCAAGCCATTAGTAGCGAATCAGATGTTCTAACAGATAATCCTAGCGAACGTGAAGAACAGTTTAAAGCTGTGGTAACTAAAGTTCTTGAAGGATTTCCTCCGAAAAAATAAAAATCTCCTAAAATATTATTGTATCGTTAACTCTCTGTTAAATAATATTGAGCTATGATTTTCTTTACTTTAATTTGATAAAACTAAAACCAATTAAAAATGAGAACATTAGCAAAAATACTTGCCTTAATTATTGTTTCTATTACTACTCACGCTCAAAACATGATTGGTCCACAAGAAGGATTTTCTCCAGAAATTGGGACTATGGTTTCTATGCTTAACGATTTAAGCAATAGAGTAGAATACACAGTTAAAGATCTTGATGTCGAAAAATTAGACTTTTTAATGGATGATAAAGCCAATAGAATTGGTTCTTTAATTATGCATTTGGCTGCAACAGAAGCTTTTTACCAAGTGTATACGTTTGAAAATAGAGAATTTAACAAAGAAGAAAAAGCACAATGGAAAGTTGCTATGGGACTTGGAGATGAGGCTAGAGAAGAATACCAAGGACTTGATGTAAACTACTATTTAGACATTTATAAAGGAGTTCGTGAAAAAACAATTGCTTTGCTAAAAGAAAAAGACGATGCTTGGTTTCAAAGTGTTCCAAAAGGTTATAATATGAATAATCATTGGGCTTGGTTTCATGTAATGGAACATCAATCCAGTCATTTAGGACAAATACTATTAATTAAAAAACGACTTCCTGTTGAATAAAAAAAGAGGCTAGTTAGCCTCTTTTTTTTATAAAATATGTATGTAATTATTGGAGCAGTATTTTATACTTATTCAATAAGTATATGTTTTTTGTCGTATTATTATCCAAATACTAACAACTAATCATTATTAACTTGAATTCTAACCCCTTCACTATGACTACTAAATTCTGGAGCATACATGCTTTGAATGGTTGTTATACCATTACTCATAGTTCCAGCATTGCTTACACGTAAATCGTATTCAAAAACATATACTCCTTTTGGTAAATAGTCGAAAAAGAAATTGGTGGCAGCATCTTTGGTGCTTTCATAATAACCCAAACCATCTTGCCATTTGTATTGAGATAATACGTTAACTGGTTCCAAGCCACTGGCTCTCATGTCTTTCATATGAAGGAATTCCATATTTCTATCGCTTGTTAATTCTATACGAACACGTACTAAATCGCCAATGTTTAATTGGGTTTCAGAGGTTATTTCTGAAATCTCTTCACCTAAATCTGTATTGGTTTTTAAGAAGAGTTTTTTCTTAAGAGTTAATGGCGTTTCAGCTGAAGTAATCTTATCTAAATCTTCAAAATACTGCCAGTATAAAGCTCCCCAAGCAATGCCTTCACCTTTTTTAGTTAAAGTAACTTCTGCCATCTCTGGTTTGATATCTCCTCCAGTCCAAGCAGTTTTATAATAACCTGTTCCAGCTTCTACTTTTACATCTTCCAGTTTAGAAGCTTCTATTTTGTTTTCTCCTATTACTACATCTACCATGTCTGTAACAGAAAGCCAATCACTACCTTGAAGTAACAAGGCATAAACAGCTTTAGTAGTTGCTTTGGTTGTGCTCCAACGATTGGTTTGCTTGTTTTTTAATAACCAGATTTTTAAATTATCAATAACTTTGAGATTCTTCGCTTCACTCTGAATAACAGTTCCAACCTCTGCAAAAGATTCAATCATCAATGCTTGGGTTTCTATAGGAGCCTGATACCAATACCAAGAAGCGGTGTTTTCTTTCCAATACATGCCTAATTCATCATTAGTAATACTATTTTCTTTTAAAGATTTTAAGATTTTTGATGCTGTTACGTCATCATTAGCTCTAAGAGACACCAAAGCCATCAAGCCTTTCGAGTACAGGTTACGAGATTTCCAATATTTTTGAATTTGCGTTTGATAGTAAGCAATAATATTTTCAACTTCTTCCGATTTTTTAATCTCTGGAAAAAAACTTCGCATGTATAAATAATGCAGTTGTATGTGTCTTAAATGGTCTGAGTTTAAATCTACTTTTTCGTTATATTTAGTAATGTCTTTGTATGTATCTACAAACTCCTTATCTAAATAGGAAATAGCACTTTTAATCATAGATTCCTCACTGTCGTTCGGAATGACATTCAGTTTATCCAAATGTCCAAACCCAGAAATAATATGTTGTGTGATGTAACGATTTGGTCCACCACCTTGAAACCAAGCCCAAGACCCATTACCCATTTGGTTTTGTTCTAGTTTTCTAATATTAGCTTGTAGTTCGTTGCTCATTTTATTTAAATCGAAAAGCAAACCAATACGCTTCTTTTGTTCGGTTTCACTTTCAGCATCTCGTAACCAAGGTGTTTCTTCAATAAGAATGGATTTTAATTCTTGATTCTTTTCTAAATTTGAAAGAAGCGCATCTGTGTTTTTCCACTGATTAAAAACCTCCTGAATTTTTGGATTCGAATTGGCTATATGGCTTGCCAAAGCATTCGCATAATATCTACTAAATATCTGCTCATTACACTCGTAAGGATACTCCATTAAATAAGGTAACGCTTGAACAGCATACCAAGCTGGATTGGACGTCATTTCCAATGTTAGTTTATGGTGTTTTAAAGTGGTTGAAGTATTTGTCTTCAGTTTGTCTAAAGTAAAGGTTCTGGTTTCGTTAGAACGTATCCACATAGGCAAGGTTTCAGTTACTAACATTCTGTTAGATAATACAGGAAGCGCATTTTGCTCGCCATCGCTATAATCTCCTGCTTTAGCAATTATTTTATACTGAACGGCATCTATATGATCTGGAATGGATAAGCTCCAGGAGACTTCGGTGTTTCCTTTTTCTACAACTGTAAAAGCCTTGGTGTTTTTAATGTTATTTAATACAGTGTCAATAGGTTTTCCGTTTATCGCATCAAACAATTGTAAAACGGCTTGTCCAGAAAGATCTTTTTTGCTCAGATTAGAAATCTTAGAACTAATAGTTATTTGGTCTCCTTGACGTAAAAAACGTGGTACATTTGGAATGACCATCAATTCTTTTTGGGTAACAGTTTCCAACGTAGTTGTTGCAGATTCCAAAGTTTTGGTATGAGCTAACAATTGCAATTTCCATTTGGTTAAGGCTTCTGGTGTGGTGAAACTAAAACTAACATGCCCTTTTTCGTCTGTTTGTAACTGTGGAAAGAAAAATGCTGTTTCCTGAAGGTTTTTACGAATTTTAACTTGGGAGAAGTCTTCTTTTTTAATATTAGTTACCTCTCCATTTTCACCGATAACCTCTTCATTTTCCAAAGCATCCATTTCTGCACTTTCAGATTTTGAAACAGCATAACCGATGGCTTGTCTGTCTCTCTTAATTCCCATTGCAGTAATCACAACTTCATCAATAGCAGCTTGGTCTGGAAACATATTAAAATTAAGAACATTGTCTTTACCAATTAAAATCTCTTTTCGAATATATCCAACAAAGCTAAAAGATAAAACATCTCCTTTATTTACTTTAATTTCAAAGTTGCCTTCAAAATCTGTTTGAGTGCCATTTATAGCTCCTCTTTCTGAGATATTAACTCCAGGCAAAGGCAAACCATTTTCATCAGTGACTTTACCTTTAATAAGTCCCTTTTCCAAAGAAGCATCATAGAAATAAGATTCTTTTGACTTTTTTTTGTTTAAATATTGGACTCTAATCCAAGGATTAAATAAATTGAATCCAAACCAATCTATATTATCATAATCCCTATCATAATAAAAGCCATAATATATTTTTAAATTATTAACTTTAAAAGCTTCACTTGAAAAACTCTTACTTCCATATTTTCTATTATAAGCACCATAAGTATTTTTATTAATTGGATCAAACCTCCAATTACGTAATTTAAACTGGTCTAAAGACATATCGTACATGCTTGCCAATAACTCGGCAGTCACTTGTTCGCCTTTTGGACCTTTAATTTTAAAGCTCCAAGTCTCCTCTTGTCCTGGTTGCAATTTGTCTCTAAACGTCGTGGTTTCAATCTCTAAATCGGTTTTAGGATAAGGTACTGAAATAAGTTTCGTGCCAGACTCAAAACTATTTTGGTAAGCAAAACTATAATGGACTGCAAAACCTCCTAAATCTGCTTTAGTTACAGGAATGCTTAGGGTTTTCTTATTGTTGTTTAATTGAATGATGTAGGTGTTTACAGTTTCTATGTTCTTTTCTATTTCAACAGTAACTGTTATATGTTCTGCTGAAGCCCCTAAAGTCAACTCTGCCGTGTCGTTAATAAAGTAATCTTCTTTGTTTGTTTCGATACTAAAAAGCTGGTTGTCTGCGAGTGTTTTATCTGTATTACTATACAAAGTAGTTCTGGCTTCGTCTTTCACTTCCTGCCCAAATTTATCTTTGCTTTCCAAGACAACCACGTACTGTCCAGATTCCCATTTCTTGATGTTTCCCAATTCAAGTTCTTTAGACTTTTCCGTATTAAAGGATTTTTCTAAAACAAGCTCGCCTTGTTTCCAATTATTTGGGTTGTTTTCATTAGTATAAGCTTCAAATGGAAACTTACTTTTAAATTCAGATTCAGGGATTACTTGATAATCTGGCGCTTCCCATGATCTTGGTCGTAATACATATTCTGGTGCTTGAAGCTTGTATATTTTGATGCTTCCTTGGGCTGGAACAAATTCACCATTCAGGTTTTTTGTGTCTATTTTTATTGTGTGGTCTTTCTTTAATTTGTCCAAACTTGCATCTACAGACACACTTGCAATTAAAGCATGATACCCAATATGTACAGTAGTTGTTGCTGAACGTGTTTCGCCATTTAAATCGGTGACATCTGCAGTTATTTCATATAGAAAATTTGGTAAAAAGTTTTTGTTAACACTAGTGTCTGGGATGGCTTTAAAAGTGATTTCAAATTCGCCTTTCTCGTTTGTGGTAGCTTCACCATGTGAGATTTCCTGAATTTCCCTATATGTATAAGGTCTATACCAATAATACCAATGTGGAAATTGCACCATTCTATATACACGGTAAACCACTTTGGCATGGGTAATGTTGCTTCCTGCATATGCTAAAGCATTCCCTTTTACAGTAACAGAATCGTTTACCTTGTAGGTGTCTGTTACTGGTTTAAATTGGACTTCAAACTTAGGACGTTTGTATTCTTCTACGGAAAAGTAAGTTCTTGCTTTTAAAGAAATATTATTAGTATTGGACGATATTTCAATTCGGTATTGTCCATTTAATCCTGAATTAGGAAGAATAAATTCTCCAGAAACAGAGCCAAACTCATTTGTAACTAATTCTATTTTTTTAACTTCTTCATAATTCACATTGTATAAAACTGCTGAAACTTTATGATTTGCGAGAACCTCCGTTTTATTATCAATTGTTTGAGTGACAATCCCTTTAAAATATACTGTTTGACCAGGTCTGTAGATACTTCTGTCTGTAAATAAAAATCCTTTATATGTTTCTTTGTAACTATTTTGCTTGTAAAATTTATTGATACGATATTCACCAAAATAGGCATGGTCGTTTTGGTATGTTACTTCAAAATTGGCTCTAGAAGATTTATTTACGTCTTTTTTTATTTCTATTTCTCCAAAGTTGTTTGTGGTAAAATGCTTTTTGTAATTAATTACAGGTATATTTTTTAATGGAGATCCAGAGAGTCTATCAATAAACTGATATAAATATCGTTGTTCTTCCCATTTCTCAACCACTGCTATGTTGGTTACTTGAAAGTTACTGTAAGCATAGGTGTTTTCTTTGTTCTTAACTTTTGCAACTATTAAGTATCTGCCATTATCTAATTTTGGCAAGAGGAGCTCAGTGCTGTGTTGTTGAAAATCTAAAATGTTTTTTAATTCACTATTCCAAGTTGCAGTAGCTTTTAGTTTATTAATAAAATGAAGTTTCTCATCGTTTTTATGTGTTTCATTGAAAAAATGAAATTGTTTTTCTGATAATTTATAAATGCTAAAATCCAATGCGCTTATGTTCTTATAAGTCAATAATACTTTAGCATCTTTTTGAATAGGAATGTAAGTTTCAGCAAGAATATTTAAGGACTCTTGATAGATTTGTTTTAATAGAATCTCGCATTTTTCTGCAGCGATACTTTTAGGGAAATATTTAATAATGCTTTTACAAAGTAATTCCGCATCTTTTATTTTCCAACGATTCTGTTCATTTGTTATTGGCTGATAATCCTGCCCTTGTTGAAAATATAAGTCTGCAATTTCAAACGTATATAAACCAGAAACTTCATGTGTTTGTATACGTGCAGCTTCTGTTTGATACGCTTGTATTAATAAACTGTCCTTGTTTTGGAACGTTGCATGTTCTTTTACAAAGTTGTATCGTAAAATATTAACATCTGTTAAGGCGTCCGAATTGTTGTCTTTTAAATGAAACTGTATTAAATCCTGATACACTTTTAAAGCTTGTAATTCCAAAGAAGTCGAATCTTTAGATTCAATGTTTAAATTAGAAAACCTCTTGGAATCACTTAAATAAATCTCATCATCTATTTCAAATTTATAAGCAGGTTTGGTAATGCTGTTTTCAGTTGTTTGATAAAACTCCAAAGCATTATGGGCTAGTAAATCATATAAAGTAGGTCTGTATATTTTAGAGTTTTTTTGTTCATTTAATATACTGGAATAAGAGTTTAAATCTTCCTTTTGAAGCAACTCTTTGTTCTTTAAGGAATTCTCATAATGTAATTGGATTTCATTAAAAAGAGTTTGTAAGTCCCAAGTTCTAAAATCGGTTGCAACCGTTTTGTCTTCAACTTTGGTTCTGTTGTAAAATTTATATCTGTTTTTCTGAAAATATTGCCAGTATATAGTGGCTAGCATATTTTCTATCACATTTTTTATGGGAGCTTCGTTTTTTGAAATAGCAGCTTTAAAGTCGTTTATAATCTTTAGCTGCGCATTTTCCTCTAAAATTAAAGCAAACTTGCTTTTAAAAAGCAGCGTTTTTATTTGCTGAGGTTTGTTTTGTTCTCTTATTGCCAAAGCTTCAATTTGTTCTACAACCTTTAAAGCCGATTTCGGCAAGTCATCCATTTCAAGAACTTCCACTTGTTTCCAAAGTGTTTCATAATCCGTATTTTGAGCTTCAGAGAATTGAGCGTACAGTAAAACCATCAATAGGGTAGCGTAGTATTTCATTTGTAAAAATTTGTATCAGTAGCAAATCAAAAGCTGTTCCAAAAAAATATACAGAAACAAAATTTGCAATTCCTTAGGTGAAAATAGACATTTTTTAAGTCAATAAGAAAGGTTACTTTTGTTATTCAGACAAATATGCCATGAAAAAGTTGGTTTTACTTTTATTGCTCCCTTTGTGGAGCTTTTCTCAAACATCTCACCAAGAACTGGAATGGTTGTTAGAGCAAAAAAACTATGCCAAAGCCGAGAAATCTGCAGCCATGTTTGTGACTAATAATCCAACCGATTTAAAAGCCATTGAGTTGTTGGGAGATGCTTATGGTTATCAAGAAAAGTGGGATGAAGCCATGGCGCAATACAAAAAGCTGGTAGATTTTAAACCAAAAGTAGCTAACTATCATTACAAATATGGTGGTGCTTTAGGTATGAAAGCTCTTTCTGTAAATAAACTTTCGGCATTAACCTATTTAGGCGATTTAAAAGATGCTTTTTTAACTGCAGCAAGATTAGACAAAAACCATATTGAAACCCGTTGGGCTTTGGTAGAATTGTACATGCAATTACCTGCCATAGTAGGAGGAAGTAAAAATACCTCTTTAAAATATGCTAATGAATTGGAACAACTCTCTCAGGTAGATGGTTATTTGGCAAAAGGTTATATTTACGAATATGATGACGAGCCAGAGCTTGCCGAGTTATATTATAAAAAAGCCATTACCATAGGAGGTTCTCTAACCTGTTATACCAAACTAACGGAGTTTTATGAAAAACAAAAAAAACCTGAAAAAGCGATTTCAAATATAGAAGAAGCCCAAGATAAACTACAACGCAATGCCTTGCATTATCAGCTTGGTAAAGTCTCAGCCGAATATAATATGCAGCTGGAAAAAGGGGAAGCCTGTTTAAAAAACTACATCAAAAATTATTCGCCAGAAGATGGCGTTCCCATTGCTTGGGCAAATTATAGATTGGCTCAAATTTACAGGCACAAAAACAATAAAACAGAAGCTTTTAAGTATATAAACCTTGCAATTAAAGAGCTACCAGAAATTAAAGTGTTTCAAGAAGAAAAGGAGCTTATTTCTAATCGCTAATTTGTAGAAGCTTTTCTATTAAATCATTCTTGAGTTTCTTTCAAAAAAAGTATCTTTGAAACCTTTACAATTCACGACTATGAACGTACATTTTATAGCTATTGGTGGTTCTGCTATGCATAATCTGGCTTTAGCTTTACACAATAAAGGATACAAAGTAACAGGAAGCGACGATACTATTTTCGAACCTTCAAAATCTAGATTACAAGTTAAAGGGTTACTACCAGAAACCTTTGGTTGGTTTCCAGAAAAGATAACAACCAATCAAGATGCTATTGTGCTGGGTATGCATGCCAAAGCAGACAATCCAGAACTTTTAAAAGCTCAGGAATTAGGACTTAAAATATACAGCTATCCAGAGTTTTTGTACGAACAATCTAAAAACAAAACACGAGTAGTCATTGGTGGAAGTCATGGAAAGACTACCATAACCTCTATGATTCTTCATGTTATGCATTATCACAATCGCGATGTGGATTATATGGTTGGAGCCCAATTAGAAGGTTTTGATGTCATGGTAAAACTAACAGAAGACAACGACTTTATGGTTCTTGAAGGCGACGAATATTTAAGCTCTCCCATAGATAGACGGCCAAAATTTCATCTCTACAAACCAAACATCGCTTTATTAAGTGGCATTGCTTGGGACCATATCAATGTGTTTCCAACTTACGAAGGCTATGTGGAGCAGTTCCGTATTTTTATAGATAGTATTGTAAGGGGTGGAAGCATTACTTATAATGAAGAAGATCGCGAAGTGGCTAGAGTGGTAGAGGCCAGCGAAAACACCATTAGAAAACTGCCTTACCACACACCAGAATATACGGTTGAAAATGGACAAACCCTTTTGGAAACACCTGAAGGACCTTTACCAATAGAAGTATTTGGAAAACACAATCTAAACAACTTGGCAGGAGCCAAGTGGATTTGTCAGCATATGGGAATTGATGAAGACGATTTCTACGAAGCCATTGCTACCTTTAAAGGAGCCAGTAAACGCTTAGAAAAGATTGCCGAAAGTAAGCATAGTGTGGCTTATAAAGATTTTGCCCACTCACCTTCTAAAGTGGAAGCAACTACTAAGGCCGTAAAAGAGCAATACCAAAACCGAACTCTGGTGGCCTGTTTGGAACTACACACCTATAGCAGCTTGAATGCCGAATTTTTAAAAGAATACAAAGGCGCTTTAGATGCAGCCGATGTGGCTATGGTTTTTTATTCACCACAGGCTGTGGAAATTAAAAAGTTAGAGGAAGTCACGCATGAACAAATTGCCAATGCCTTTCAACGTGACGATTTAATTATCTACACCAATCCAGACGATTTTAAAAACTTTCTCTTTTCGCAAGATTTTAAAAACAAAGCCTTATTGCTTATGAGTTCTGGAAACTATGGAGGTTTGGATTTTGATGCCGTGAAAGGGTTGATTAAATAATTACTGTCATTCCTGCGTAAGCAGGAATCTGTTTGAGGCTTTTACTTTCATTTGTTTTATATGTTAGAAAACAACTTGTTATTCTCTAATACTCCATATTTCATGAATAGGGTCTCCTTTACTAGACAGACCTGAGTGATGCCATTTGCCATCAATTAATTCGTAATTAAATTGCAAACTAAGTCCTGCTTTAGAATCGTCTCTTGAGAAGAATTCAATGTTTTCAGTGTATTTGCCATCTTTGGTAGTATAGGTACCACCACCAGTTCCCATAAATTGTTTGGTTTCTGCATTATAGGCTATCCATTGAAATCGCGTGCCAGACAATACTTTCATGGTTTTTCTTGGGCCACTGGTGTCACGCAATTGTTCTTTTCCATCTCTTATTCTACCAGACATTAACCAAGCTCCTTGAAGTTTACCTGGTTTGCCAGAGTCTATTCTTTTAAATTTTAAATGACTATCAACAATTTCAATGTCGTTATCAGTAATTCGTACTTGATAACTTATTTCAGTACCTACAAGCTCAGGAGAGCTAGTATTAAACTCTACCTTTTCTGTCATGGTATCGCCATCTAATTTCCAGCTGCCACCATTGGTATGTATCCATTTGCCAGAGCTTGCGTGATAACTACTTAATACCTGATAGCCATCAGCCAAAATAAGTACATTTCTTTGTGGCTCTCCCTGTTCGGAAGTAGTAATAGCTTCCCAAGCACCTATAAGGTTTTGCGCTTTGATAGTAAAAGATAAAATTGTGCAGAAGAATAAAATAAGATATTTTAACATGAAATTATTTATTACTGTTGTTCAATATTTTTGGTGACAACTATGGCTAGCTATGTGTTTTTTAACTCAGTTTAATACTAAAGTAATATATTTTTAGCTTCTTGACACAGGTTTTTTAAGTATGCTTCGAGAATTCTTCGAGAACCTCCCCTAAAAACTCCATTTTTAAAACATACAGCAAAGTTTTTCTCGAACAAGTCTCGAACAAGTCTCGAACAAAACCCCCTAAAAATGGCCTTCGTGTTTCAAATTGTTTCAATCTGTTTCAAATTGTTTCAATCTGTTTCAATTTGTTTCACAGATGCCTAATTATGATATTTTTTGCTAATTTTAATATGGCAGAAGTTAAAAGATTGTATAATGAGATATCAGGATTTAGTTAATTATCTGTATAGTATTTTAGGACGAGTCATACTAAAGAGCTACTGTATAGCTTAAGTATGGCTTAAGTATAGATAGTGTATGGATAGTGTATGGGAGCAAGCGATTTTTCTTACAAAAGATGAAATCACCTTTCATCAGCATGTTTTTATTAAAAAACACCCTCTTAAAACACCTTATCTAAAAATGCTCTTATGTTTTCTTGGTTGGACCGAATCAGTTCAGCTTTGGCATTCTCCTTATCTTGTGGCTTTTTGTCCTGCGAGAGCTTAAATTTCCCTTCCCAATGCGTAATGGTAATTTCGAACATTTTAATGTAATTAAGATTTGCTACCATTCTAGGGTTATCAGCATCTAAAACATATTTATGGGCTGGTTTTTCCAAAAACTCTGTCATAATAATTAAAGATTGCTTTAAAGCCTCTTTACTTTCAATAGCTTCTACAGTAGCTTGTAGATGGACTTTAATATAATTCCAGGTAGGTAATTGTGTTGTGGTGTAAATACTTGGTGAGATATAGCATTGTGGCCCTGAGAAAATCACTGTCAGCTGATTATTGTCTTTTAATAAATTAGCTTGTGGATTATAAATATCTATATGTCCAATAAGCTTTCCATCTTCTTCTCTATAAATTAAAGGTAGATGTGTAATAAGTGGTTTATTATCTGTTACCGAAATAATAGTAGCAAGTGGATAATTTTTAATAACTTCAATCATATGGAGTTTGTCATTATCTTGGTGAAGTTTTGGAGGATAGTTCAATGTATTTATAGAATTTAGATAAATGATTATTGATTTATAAAATTACAATATTTATATTTACTAGATGCAGGAAAAATCACCATCATTTTCTATTAAAAACTGGAATCAAATAGATCAGCCTAGAGAAAAACTTCGAGACAAGGGGAAATCTAGTTTAAGTGATGCTGAATTGGTTGCTATTCTTATTGGTTCTGGGAACAGGAATGAAAGTGCTGTAGATTTAAGCAAACGTATTTTAGCAAGCGTCAACAACAATTTAAATGCTTTAGGGAAATTATCTTTAAAACAATTAATGGCATTTAAAGGTATAGGTGAAGCTAAAGCAATAACTATTGTAGCAGCTCTAGAATTAGGAAGAAGAAGAGGAGGTGAAGAAGTTGTCGAGAAAATAAAGATTACCTCTAGCCAATTGGTTTTTCAAGTTATGCAACCTATTCTTGGAGAATTGCCTCACGAAGAATTTTGGATTTTATACCTAAATAATTCAAATAAAATTGTTCAAAAAAACCAATTGAGCAAAGGTGGCATAACAGGTACTATGGTAGATGTTAGGTTAGTACTTAAAAATGCATTAGAAGTTGGGGCTACAGGATTCATTTTAGTTCATAATCACCCATCTGGAACTTTAAAACCTAGTGAGGCAGACAAACAAATTACCCAAAAATTAAAACAAGCAGGAGAAAGTTTGGACATTAAGGTTCTGGATCATTTAATCGTAACAGAAAAAGCCTACTTTAGCTTTGCTGATGAAAACATCTTATAAGTGCTTCTAGTTTATACTCATAAAATATCACCTCGATTAAAATATGCTTTTAAACATATCTTTACAAGAATATTAGGTATTCCGGTCGATTTTACAACCACTATTGAAGATTTTATTGCTCATGATAGTATAAAGATGTCTTATACCAAACAACCATTAAGTAATGAAATTTTTGTAAGAAGTCATGATATTTTATATGAACAAGGCCTATCAGATATAGAATTAAACGTTCAAGATTGGGAAGAAACAAAATGTTTCTTTTCAAGTGGAGATAAAAGCGCTATTCCATTCGATATATTTTCAGCCACATTCTATTTGTTAAGTAGATACGAAGAATATTTACCACATGTTAAAGACGAATATGGCAGATTTACAGCTCAAGAGAGTATTGCTTTTAAACACAACTTTCTACATCAGCCTGTAGTAGATATTTGGGCTTATAAAATGAAAAAAGTATTTCAGGAAAATTTTCCAGAATTTATATTTCCTTTAAAATCGTATTCAATAAAACCAATTATTGATGTGCCTTCTGCCTATAATTTCAAATTAAAAGGAATTATGAGAACATTTGGAGGAACTGTTAAAGATATCTTTAGTTTTAATTTCAAAAAGTTATACTACAGATACATGGTTCTTTTTGGGTTTAAACGCGATACTTACGATACCTTTAAATACATTATAAATAAACAAAAACACAGTGATTTTAAATTTCTGTTCTTCTTTTTAATTGGTGATTACTCAACATACGATAAAGGCATAGATGCTCAAAAAAAGAAACTAATTACTTTAATAAAACAAGTGGCAGATTATTGTCAAGTTGGTTTAAAAGCGTCATATTTTGCTTTAGAAGACATCTTGGTTTTAAAGAAAGAGAAGCTTAGAATGGAGTCTATTTTAAACACCTCATTAACAGCTTCAAGGCAATCTTTTTCAAAATTAAATCTACCAGAATCTTATAGAAATTTGGTTGAATTGGAAATTTTAGAAGATTATACTATGGGTTATGTAAATCATGCAGGATTTAGAGCAGGAACCTGTACACCATTTTTTTTCTACGATTTAGATTATGAAATACAAACGCCTCTAAAGATATGTTCTTATCATTTATTAGATTATTCTTTATTAAAATACCATTCACTCTTAGATAAAAAGAAAGAATTAAAGGAAATTATGAATCAAGTAAAAAAAGTAAATGGCGAATTTATACCTGTTTTTCATAATTATACGTTTAGTGAAGTAGATAGATGGAAAGGATATAAAGAATTATTTAATATGATTTTAGAATCAGCTCATGAAAATTAAGGGAATAAAAGATGTTTTTTTTGATTTAGATCATACCCTTTGGGATTTTGATAAAAATTCAGCTTTAACTTTTAATAAAATATTTAAAATGCATGATGTGGCTGTAGATTTGAACGAATTTTTAAGCCATTACGAACCTATAAACCTAGATTATTGGAAGCTTTATAGAGAAGAAAAAATTGATAAGGCTTCATTAAGGTATAATCGTTTAAACGATACATTTAATAAAATATCATTTCGAGCAGATAGTACATTAATAGATAAATTATCAATTGATTATATAGCGTATTTAACGTCATTTAATCATTTATTTGATGACACTTTAGAAGTATTAAATTATTTAAAACCTAAGTATAATTTGCACATTATAACAAATGGTTTTCAAGAAGTTCAAGAAAGTAAATTAAAGAATTCTAACATTCATCATTTTTTCAAATCGGTTACAGATTCTGAACAAGTTGGAGTTAAGAAGCCAAATCCAAAAATCTTTAATCATGCTTTAAAAAAAGTCAATGCCAATCCAAAAACTAGTATAATGATTGGAGATAATTTAGAGGCAGATATTTTTGGGGCTTTAGGAATAGGAATGGAAGCTATATATTTTAATTATCTTAAAGACCCTACCCAGCAACAAGTGAATCAAATAAATAATTTAAATGAATTAAAATTATTTTTATAAATCTTACCTATCTTTACAAGAATTTAAAAGTCTCACAAATGTTTAATAAATTTCTAATAATTACCATTCTGTTAGTTTCTAGTTTTACTATGTTTTCTCAGAATAGTGTTAACAATTATAAATATGTTATAGTTCCTGATAAGTATGATTTTTTAGATGAAGAGGACCAATTTAGACTAAATTCCTTATCTCAATTTTTATTCAATAAACATGGCTTTAATGCTTTTATGGAAGATGAAACCTTTCCAGAAGATTTATTGTATAATCCCTGTTTAGCATTAAAAGCAGATGTAATAGATGACTCTGGGTCTTTTAAAACAAAACTAAAGATTGAATTAAAAAATTGTAAAGACGAACTGGTATTTGTTTCAGAAATGGGAGAGAGTTTCGAAAAAATATATGAAGTTGCTTATAATAAAGCATTAAGAGACGCATTTACCTACGTAGCAGCCATAAAATATCAGTACGAACCTAGTGAAGAAATACTTGCTGAAAGTAGAGATACACGAGATGAAGCAAATCAAGAAATAGAGCAGCTTAAAGAAGAAATTGCTGCCTTAAAACAGGAAAAAGAAACTACTAAAGTAGTAGAAACTCCTGTAGCCGAAACTACCATTGCTGCTACTATAGAATCTGTTGCCACTAAAATAGATAACGAATTAATAGAATCTATTGAAAATGAAGAAACTGTTTTATATGCTCAAAAAACTGATAATGGTTATCAGTTAGTTGATAGTTCTCCAAAAGTAGTTATGGTTTTATTAAAAACTAAAAACCCAGAAGTGTATATGGTTCAGGGTAAAAACGCTATGGTTATAAAAGAAGATGGTTTTTGGTATTTATCAGAAAATGATGGAAGCCAAGTAATTGATACCAGACTAAATATTAAATTTTAATACTTGTATTTATCTTTCCAACGTTGTTTTAAAAAATCTCTTTGCACTTTTTCTCTAGAGTTATTTCCAGGATTATAAAATGTTGTGTTTTTTATTTCTTCAGGTAGAAATTCTTGTTCAGCAAAATTATTTTCATAACTATGTGCATATTTATAATCCTCTCCATAGCCTAGCTCTTTCATCAATTTTGTTGGAGCATTTCTAATATGAAGTGGGACAGTTAAATCTCCAGTAGTTTTAACTAATTGTTGAGCTTTATTAATAGCGTCATATGAAGCATTACTTTTTGGTGAACATGCTAAATAGGTAGTACATTGACTTAGTATAATTCTCGATTCAGGATGCCCAATAGTTGAAACTGCTTGAAATGTATTATTTGCCATTATTAATGCAGTAGGATTGGCATTACCAATGTCTTCACTAGCAAGAATCAATAATCTTCTTGCAATAAATTTTACTTCTTCTCCACCTTCAATCATTCTTGCCAACCAATAAACAGCAGCATTTGGGTCGCTTCCTCTAATAGATTTTATAAAAGCTGAAATAATATCATAATGTTGTTCACCAGTTTTATCATATCGAACTGTATTATTTTGAACTTTCTGTAAAACAGCTTCATTTGTTATAGTAATATTATCTGAAGTTTCAGAATTTACAATCAATTCAAAAATATTCAATAATTTTCTGGCATCTCCACCAGAAAGGCGTAATAAAGCTTCAGTTTCTTTTAGCTTCACCTTTTTTTTAGATATAGCCTCATCTTTTTCAATTGCACGCCTTAAAAGGGCTTCTAAATCGTTTTTACTAAAAGAATTTAAAATATAAACCTGACATCTAGATAATAAAGCAGGTATTACTTCAAAACTAGGGTTTTCAGTAGTTGCTCCAATTAACGTAACCCAACCTTTTTCAACTGCTTGTAATAATGAATCTTGTTGCGATTTACTAAACCTATGAATTTCATCAATAAATAGAATTGGATTTTTTGTAGTAAACAATCCACCACTTGTTTTTGCTTTTTCTATTACATCTCTAACATCTTTTACTCCAGAACTAATTGCGCTCAACGTATAAAATGGTCTGCCAGATTCCGAAGCTATAATATTGGCTAAAGTTGTTTTGCCAATGCCTGGAGGACCCCAAAATATCATAGAAGGAATTAAGCCTTGCTTTATTTGCTTTGTCAAAGCACCATTTTTTCCAACCAGATGTGTTTGGCTGATATAGTCATCTAAGTTCTTTGGACGTAATCGTTCTGCTAAGGGTTCATTCATATTGTAAAATTACTATATTCCATTGAAGAGAGATATTTTATTCTTTATAAATTTAGTATTCAAACTGACAATTTATCACGAATTTTAAATATGGTTATGTATTTGCAATAAAAATTTTAAATTTAATTATGAAAACAAAAGAAGAATTTCAATTTTCTAATGGAGTTATATTATTTCCTATATTTTTTGTTTTGTTTATATGGATAGTTTTTTGGATTGAAATTCGTTTCGGAATAGACTTTACAACATATGGTATATACCCACAAACCTTAAAAGGATTACGAGGCGTATTGTTTAGCCCTTTTATTCACTCTGGGATTACACATCTTTATCATAATACTATTCCTTTATTTGTATTAACAGCTGCCATATTTTATTTCTATAAACCCATCGCCTGGAAAGTATTGATTTTCGGAATTTTATTATCAGGTCTAATTACATGGAGTATAGGTAGACCATCATATCATATTGGAGCTAGTGGACTAATTTATGTATTAGTAAGCTTTACTTTTTTTAAAGGTATTCTAGCAAAGCATTATAGATTGATTGCTTTGTCATTACTTGTGGTATTTTTATATGGAAGTATGATTTGGTATGTATTGCCAATAAAAGAAGGAGTATCATGGGAAGGACATACAGCAGGTTTAATAACAGGAATGTTATTCGCAATAATTTTTAAAAAAGAAATTGCTAAACCAAAAAAATATAATTGGGAAGAAGAAGGTTTTAAAGAAGAAGAAGATCCATTTTTAAAACATTTCGATGAACATGGAAACTTTATCGAGTATAAAGAAATAGAGGAGGAGCAACCTACAATCCATTATACTTTTAAACCTAAAAGTAAAGATGAAGAATAATCAATCTATTTAAAGTCTTTGCCTTAAAGCTTCATATAATATTGCACCACAGGCAACAGATACATTTAAAGATTCAATCTCACCTAATAAAGGGAGTTTAGCCTTATCATCTACTAATTTTAAAACGGACGGATTTATACCTCTACCTTCAGAACCCATAATAATAGCGCAAGGTTCTTTAAAAGAGACATCGTATATGGTATTATCTGTTTTTTCAGTTGCAGCAATAACTTTAATTCCTGAAGCTTGTAAATAGAACATGGCATCTTTAATATGGTCTACTTTACAAATAGGGACTTTAAATACTGCACCAGCACTAGTTTTTATAGTATCTCCATTAACTGGAGCACCCCCTTTTTTTTGTATAATAATACCATCAACACCTGTGCATTCAGCAGTTCTAATTATGGCACCAAAATTTCTAACATCACTTAACTGATCTAATAAAACAAATAATGGTGTTTTACCAGATTCCATAACATTCAAGACAAGATCTTCAATATTGTGAAATTCAATTGGCGAAATTTGAGCAACTGCACCTTGATGGTTTTTATTAGTTAATCTGTTTAACTTTTCAACAGGAACATAAGAGCTATTTACTTTTTCTTTTCTAATTAATGTTTCTAACTCATTAAATAAATCTCCTTTTAATCCTTTTTGTAGAAATACTTTTTCTATAGTTTCATTAGAATTAATGGCTTCTATTATTGCTCTTAACCCAAATATTTGTGTGCTATTTTCCATTGAGACAAATGTATAAAAAAAACCATCTCAAAAGAGATGGTTTTTATTTTTAATATATTATTACTTTTTTTAGAAAGGAGTAATAGTATAGTTATAACCGTTAACTACTTCTATATAAGCAACAGCAATAGCACCACCAGTATCTTCAGTATTAAAACCAGGAGATACTAACTCTCCATCACTAAAAGCTTCTTGATGCCAAGACATTGTAATTGGTAATGGCTGATTAGTACCTAATCCAGCAAAAGGATTATCATATAATTCAGCTATAACAATGTAAGTTCCATCAGCTAAACCGTCTAATTCTCCATGTTCTGGACAATCTGCAGTACCAGCAATGTAACCAAGGATGTTTCCAGCAGCATCAGCTAGTGGGAAATCCATATCTATATCACAAAAGTCTATAGTTACTTCAGCTGGAATTCCAGCATTATAAGTATATGTACCAGACCAATCGAAAGTTAATTCTAATAAGTCATTAATATAGTCATCATTAATTGTTACATTTAATGTAAAAGGACTAACATTTGCATTAGCAATATTATCTCCTTCTCCAATAGTTAAGGTATCTGTACCTTCAGCATAGCCATTTCTATTAATTGTAACATATGCCATTGCAGATGTGTGACCAGCAGTAATGATTATTGTACCAGCACTAAAATCGTCTGAATCTGCAGTACCACCAGTTTGTACTAATGGAATATGTAAATCAGCGAATACAGGCTCAGCAATAGTTGCAGTTACAGCTATATTATAACCTAAATCTGGGTCAATCATACTTTCGTCAACAACAACATCGTTACTAGCTGTAGATAGAGTTACTGTAGGACTCGTATAGTTTATCATACTAGCTCCTGTGTGGTCGTCTTCGCTACAAGAGGTAGCTAATACTCCTGCAGAAAGAGCAAGTAAGAATATAGATTTTAATTTATTTTTCATCTTTAAAAATTTAGTCGATTATTATTGTTTAACGTAAACATTTTGGTACGTTCTGTTTCCAGAGCTAAATGCAATACCATAGTTAATAATTAAGTTACCATTAGCTAAAACAGTACCATCATCTCCAGGTGTTACATCATTTGAGTAGTAACCTTGAGCTAAATCTTGTGGTGGAACTGTTAATGTACTACACGTATCATTAAAGTTATAACCTTGGTCAGGAGCTATGGCACCAAAGGCCCATAATCCTGTTGTTTTAGCTTTATAATACCCTGGAGAAACTTCAATAATAGGTTCAATTCCATGGTTTACAGAAGCACCATCATCTCTAGTAGCAGTAACTTGATAGTTTCCAATTAAATTAGAAGCACAGTTAACTACAACAGAAAACTCACCCATATTTGGAGCGAAGTAGTATAAATCGCCATCTGCTTGATATAATTTTACTTTAAAAGTAAATACATCACCAATTCTTAAATCAGAAGCATCAACACCTAATCCAGCTACATACTCTTCAATAGTTGAATAAACAACATTAAAAGGCATCGTTTCAGACTCAGCAATAAAAGCTTCATCACCATTATTTAAAGTTTTAACTAACTCAAATTTAGAAACATTATTATAGTTTCCTAAAGAAAGTAAAGCTGAAAAATCTAAGTCCACATCAGCATTATTAAATGCAATTTCAGTGTTTTCAAGATCATTCGCATCAAGAGGTGTTCCTAAGACTTTACCACTTGAATCGTCAACTGTTATAACTAATCCACCTTCGTCAGCGACAGGAGCATTGTTATCTGGGTCTGTATCGCAACCAACAAAAAGTGTTAGTGCGAAAAACATTGTCAATAAATAATTTAATTTTTTCATTTTTCTTTTTTTTTAGTTCATCCACCAAACTGGTGAAGTTAAAGTATCTCCTCCCATAGCAGCTGCAGCATCGGCATAATTAGCAGCATTTAAAGACTGCTCGATTACAGGATACCTTAGTCTAGAAGGAATTTCGTTAATATAAGGATCTATAGCAAGAGGTAATACTGGGTAACCAGTTCTTCTCCACTCTGTCCAAGCTTCAAAACCTTGACCATAAAGAGCTATCCATTTTTGAGTTGCAATTTGCTCTAAAGCATTATTAGGAATATAACTAACAACACCTGAATAATAACCTCCCATAGATGCTCCATCATTATCTGCAAAACTAGAAGCAATACCTGCTTGATAATAAGCAGAAGCAGCAGAATCACCACCATTAATGTAGCCTTTTTTAGCAGCTTCAGCTAATAAAAATTGTAATTCTGTATAGCTTAAAAAGATAGCAGGTGCTTCAGGTAAAAGATAGAATTCTCCAAGAGGTGATACATTAGCATAACTGTATTCATTACTTGGCACATCAGCAATTCCTGAAGGTTTTCCTCTATAGTCTCCATCTGCATTAGGTTGAGCCATTACAGCTAATCTGCTATCTAGAGGTAAAGACATAGTTCCATCCATTCTTTCTACAACTTGGCTATTAATTTTCCACTCACCTCTTGTTCCAAAAACAACACTTTCGTATACTGGATTTGCATTAGGTGCAGCAGATAAATAAACTAATTTAGCATCATCTGCACTAGAAGAGAATAATAAACCACTATTTACTAAAGATTGCATTTCACTTGCTCTTAAGTCTTTTGCAGACATTCTCATTAATGCTCTAAATTTCATAGTTGCAGCAAATTTTCTCCATTTAGAAACATCACCACCATATATAATATCTTGGTTTGGATCTAAATCTCCATTTGATGGATTTAACTTAGCGATAGCATTGTCTAAAATAGTAATACAACCACTATAAACATCAGCTTGTGAATCGTAAACAGGAGAAATATTAACTGCTCCTTGTAAAGCTTCATTAAATGGAATATTTCCATATAAATCTGTTAAAAGTAAGAAGGCATAAGCTTGCATAGTTAGAGCTACACCTTGAGAAATTTCATTCTCTTCAGTAACAGCAAGATTATACATTGCATCAGCATCTGCAGCAACACTTTCATATAAAGTAGCCCAAACATTAGTTATAGAACTTTCTCTTGGCTCATATCTTGCTTCATCATTATATTGAACTTTTGCCCAATGTTGTGCCCAGCATTCTCCCATATCTCCACCATTAAAAGTGCTATACATAACATTTCCGGTAGATCTAATCATACTACCTAAAAGTAATTCTGATGGAATTGAGGTAGGATCGTTAGGGTTCGAGTTTAATTCATCAAAGTCTTTATCACAGCTTACAAAAACTAAGCCTATGAATAATAAGACAATTAAATTTATTTTTTTCATAATCTATTTTTTTATTATTAGAATCTTAGGTTAACGTTAAAAGATATACTTCTAGCAGAAGGAAGTTGACCAAATTCTTGTCCTTGTTCTCCATTTGCATTACTAAATGCTGATTCTGGATCGATGTGTGGAACTTTCTTATATAAGAATGCTAAGTTTCTTCCAACAAGAGAGAAATTAACATCATCTAAAGCGATATTCTCTAACCATTTTTTAGGGAATGTATATGTTAAACCTACTTGTCTTAACTTAATATAAGAAGCATCAAATACTGAACTTTCTGCAATACTGTTAGAAAAAGCACGCTTATTGAAATCTTCAGCAGAAACAATTACATTATTAGGCACATATTCTGGGTTTGCACTAGTACCAATATTCATAGTACCTTGACCAACTACACCAGTTTCACGACCTTGCATTGTTTCATCTAATACACCAGCATATCTACCCCAAGAAGTTGTCATAGAATAAATGTCTCCACCCATTTTACCATCAACTAAAGCGTCTAATCTAAAGTTTTTGTAAGATACTATTAAATTAACACCACCTGTCCAGTCTGGAGTAACATTACCTAGAGGTTTACTTCCAGAAATTACTGGTAACCCATTTTCATAAAGGATATCTCCATTAGGAGCTCTAGCAAAAGAAGGACCTACAATAGTTCCGTAAGCTTCTCCAACTCTAGCTTCTACAGTTGTACTCCATTGTCCACCTAAAACTAATGTTTCTAAGTCTCCTAAAGATACAACTTCGTTTTCGTTCTTAGCCCAGTTAATTTCTAAGTCAACTTGCCAGTCATCATTTTTAACTAATGTACCACCTAATTGAACTTCCCATCCTTTATTTCTCATTTCACCAACGTTCTGTAATGAAGAACCACTACCAGTACTTGATGATAATTGAACGTCAACAATTAAATCTTCAGATGTTTGATCGTAATAAGTTACATCTAAACGTAATCTGTTTTCAAACAATCTTGCATCTAAACCAAACTCATAACCACTTGTTGTTTCAGGTCCAATTTCAGGATTGTTAATAGCTGAAGGTAAAAATAAGAAGTTAGTACCATCCCAACCATCTGTTGCGAATTGATAAGTATCTTCTAATCTATAAGCGCCTAAAGCACCAGTACTACCTACTTTAGACCAACCACCTCTTAGTTTTAATAAAGAAACAGTAGATTTATCCATTTCAAAAATATCACTTAATACTGCACTTAAAGTTACAGAAGGATAAAAGAATGAATTGTTATCTAATGGTAATAAACTAGACCAATCATTTCTAGCTGTTACATCTAAAAATAACATATTTTGATATGCTAATTGACCGAAAGCAAATAAAGAGTTGATTTTTTGCTCTGCATAAGTAGCACCTTGAATTGGGTCTACACCAGTTTTAACGTTACTTACGTTATATAAACCAGGTAATTCTAATTGAGGAGCCGCAGCATGAATTAAGTCATTTCTTCTATACATAGTGTTACCACCAGCATTAAGAGAGTAAGTTAAATCATCAATAATGTTTCCAGCAGAAGATAATAGTACTTCACTGTTGACCTCATTAAATGTTCTGTCAATAACTCTGTAGTATCCTTCAGGAGCATTATTAGATCCTTTAGCCTTTCTTTCAGTAGTTTGAGATTTCCAGTAATCAACTCCAGTTTTAGCTTGTAAAGATAACCATTTAGTAATTTCAAAATTTAAATTAACACCACCAATTATACGGTCTTTATTATAACCATTTAAGTTCGTGTCTAATACCCAGAATGGGTTGTTTTGGAAAACTGTATTCCAGTTTAATGGAGTACCTTCAGCAGCTGTACCTACAGCAGCAAGAGGTAAATTTTCCCAATCTCTAAGAGCATTGAAGTCTACGTTACGACCAGACCAAATCATTTGTTGAACTGGGTTTTCATTATCATAACCAACAGTAACTAAGTTGTCTGCTTCAGATTTGATATATTTAGCATTTAAAGATACATTTATCATATCACTAACTTGAAGATTTGTAACACCTCCAATATTATATCTTCTAAAATCTGTATTAGGCACCATTCCTTCTTGGTCTAACAAACTTAATGAAAGTCTAAAGTTTGCTTTATCAGAACCACCTGAAAAAGAAAGGTTATTATTTAAAGTAATACCAGTTTCGTAGAAATCTTTAATGTTATCTGGTTGAGATACCCATGGAAGAGGTGCACCATCAACTGTATAAGAATTCCATTGTACGAATTCATATCCAACATCTAGAGCAGGACCCCAACTTTCATCAATACCACCATCTCCAGATTGACCATCGATAAACTCAAAATAGAAAGGATTACCACCTTGTCCATAAGAGTTTTGAAAATCTGGTAATAATAATGGATTTTCGAAAGAAACAGCAGAGTTAAAAGTAATTCCTAATTTGTCTTTAGATGTAGATCCTTTTTTTGTAGTAATAACAATTACACCATTAGATGCACGTAAACCATATAATGCAGCTGCATTAGGCCCTTTAAGCACAGTAACAGTTTCAATGTCATCAGGATTAATGTCGGCAGCACCATTTGGCAAATCAAAACCACCACCATCTCCAGCAGTACCATAATTTGAGTTGTCAACAGGAATTCCGTCAATTACAAATAAAGGTTGGTTGTTACCAGTAATACTTGATGCACCTCTTAATATAATTCTAGAAGAAGAACCAGTAGCACCAGAACTGTTAGTAACTTGAACACCAGCAACTTTACCTGAAAGTGAATTTACTATATTCGTTTCATTTGATTCAGCAATGTCTTCACCTTTAACAGATTGAACGGCATAACCAATTGCTTTTTCCTCTTTCTTAATACCAAATGCTGTAATAACAACCTCGTCGATTGCTTGTACATCTGGAGCCATACTAAAACTAATGTTGTTAGAAGCTCCAACAGTCATTTCTTTTTTAGTATAACCTACAAAAGAGTAAGATAAAACATCACCAGTACTTGCAGATATGGAGTAATTTCCATCAAAATCTGTTTGTGTACCATTTGTCGTACCTTTTACAATAATATTAACTCCAGGAAGGGGTAACCCGTTTTCATCGGACACAGTTCCTGAAATTGTTTTTTCTTGTGCAAACGTAAATTGCACAACAAACGCTAGGAATAGCGTTAAAATTCCACTAAACTTTGTTTTCATTTTATATTTTATTTGAATTAGTCTACGCCAAAAATCATAATAAAAAGTTAATTAAACAATATTTAAGGGTTAAAATTTTAATTTTTTTTAAAAATAGCCTCATTTTTAGTTAATATTCCCTTAAAAAAATGCTGTTAAGCTTAAATGGACTTGAGAATTTGAGAATTTAAAGGATTGATTTTCTGTTTTCCCATTCGCAAAATTGAATTTTAATAGGCCAGCTTTGGTAACTAACCCAAAACCAAACCCAAAACCATAAAGCTTTTCTTTTTGATCTGTTATTTTGTTTTCAAAATAAGCAGCATCTATAATTGTATGGACATAAATACTATTATTAAACATATACCTATATTCAGTGTTTATTAGTCCGTAAAGAGTAGCAGATAGACTGTTTTCTTCAAACCCTCTTAATGAATTAATTCCACCAAAATAAATCAATTCATTCTCAAGATAATTGTCTGAAAATAACCCATTGCTATTTACTCTTAAATAAATACTGTTTTTAGGATTTAGATTAAATATATGAAAAGCATCAATATAATACTGATACTGTTTTGTTGAGTTGTTTTCGTAGTCGCGAGAACCAGTTTCAACTTGAAAATCTAATAACGAGTTTGTTATAAATAACACACTCTCCTTTTGTCGTTTAATATATTGATACCTTACATTGTAAAATAAGGTTGAGTAGTCTTTAATTAATGGATTACTGTAAATGGAATCCAATAAATCATTAGATTGGACAGATCTAATGCCAGCAAAGACTTTATTCCTAGAGTTTATTTGATAAAATAGTTTAACATTTTGATTTACTGTTGTAAAAGATGAATCTCTTTTTAGTAATCCTAATTCTAATTCAGTTCCTAAAGGCGTTCCAAATAAATAAGGTAAATTCAAATTCACATTAAATGTTTTCTGCTCATTTTCGTCACTTTTATAAATAATTCTAAAAGATTCTCCATAATTTAAGTTATTGTTTAATTCTAAATTTAAGTATCCACTAAATTCTATTTTATTTGTTTCTTCATTTGTTCCAAATCCAATAAATCCATCAAAGTTATTGTTTTTGGTTTTGTTTATAAATAAATAGATTGTTGTCGAATCTTTGCTAAATAGTATTTCAGGGTCTTTAATTTGGTTAGCAAAAGGTAATTCATTTAATGTTTTAATTTGGTTTTTAATTTCAGATAAATTAAAAACATCCCCCTCTTTTATTTTTATATAATACTTCAAATAAGATTTTGGAAATTTTTCGTAACCTTTAATAATAATCTTATTTATATGTCTAATCAATAACTTATCAGATACTATTAAAGTAGCATTAATTTTATTATCGTTTTTTATACTAATATCAGAAAGTTTTAAAGTGCTAAACGGATCGCCTAATTCTGATAGTTTTAAATTTAAAGTATTTAGAGCTTTTTCGGTGCCTTGAATTGGAATAGTAAAATATGTGTCTGTAATTTTATTTGTAACAAACTGAATTATTTTTTTTGGTATTAAGCTGTCATTATAGTATATATTAATGAGATCAAACTTTCTATTTAAACCTATATTCAAAATTAATGAAGAATCATTCAATTTTTTTATTGGAGAAATATTACTCTCAATGTAGCCTATGTTGTTAAGAGTCTTTTTAAAATTAGTAACCTCATTTATAACAGAGTTGTAATCTTTATGTTCTTTTAAATATTTTATAGAATCTATAACTCTGTTTTCTGAGCTATCCTTACCTTTTATATTTAAATGTAAAGTTTGGCTGCTAGCATCTATAGAAAAAAGACAATTAACAATAAGTAGTAAGGTAAGTATTCTAATCACGTTTATAATATATACCAATTTGAATTGTAAAACTAACGTAAAAAGCAGACTTAATTATATACTAGAATCTATAATTTAAAAAATCTTTTTAAATCATAATACTTTTAAAAAGTATAAACTAAAATATATAAATGAATGAAAGGGTATCTCTCATGCTTAAAGGTGTTAACTGTGTGGTTTTAAGCAATAGCATCAAAAGAAATAAAAAAATATAGGCTCTCAAGTGAAAATTAATTAATTAACGTTTGAAAAATTAAAATATATTTCTACCTTTGCAGCCCTCTAATAAGAGGTATTTGTAAAATATTATAGAAAATATATGCCAACAATTTCACAATTAGTACGAAAAGGAAGAGCCAAAATAACCAAGAAGAGTAAATCGGCTGCTTTAGATTCGTGTCCACAAAGACGTGGAGTGTGTACTCGTGTTTACACCACAACACCTAAGAAACCTAACTCTGCAATGCGTAAAGTAGCAAGGGTAAGGTTGACTAATGGTAAAGAGGTGAACGCATACATTCCAGGAGAAGGACACAATTTACAAGAGCACTCGATAGTATTGGTTAGAGGTGGAAGGGTAAAAGATTTGCCAGGAGTTAGATATCACATCGTTCGTGGAGCCTTAGACACAGCAGGTGTTGCAGGTAGAACACAACGTAGATCTAAATATGGTGCAAAACGCCCTAAGAAGTAATTAAAAAACTTTAAGAAGAAGACATGAGAAAAAGACAAGCGAAAAAAAGACCGCTTTTACCAGATCCACGTTTTAATGATCAGTTAGTAACTAGATTTGTTAACATGATGATGTGGGACGGTAAAAAGTCTGTAGCTTTTAAAGTGTTTTACGATGCTATTGATATCGTAGACACAAAGAAAACAGATGAAGAAAAAACTGCTTTAGAATTATGGAAAGATGCTTTATCTAACGTTATGCCTCACGTAGAAGTACGTAGTCGTAGGGTTGGTGGTGCTACATTCCAAATTCCAATGCAAATTCGTCCAGATAGAAAAGTTTCTACTGCAATGAAGTGGTTAATTAGTTATTCTCGTAAAAGAAACGAGAAATCTATGGCACAACGTTTAGCATCAGAAATTCTAGCAGCAGCTAAAGAAGAAGGAGCAGCAGTTAAAAAACGTGTGGATACGCACAAAATGGCTGAAGCAAATAAAGCATTCTCACACTTTAGATTTTAATATATAATGGCAAGAGATTTAAAACTTACTAGAAATATTGGTATTGCAGCACATATTGATGCTGGTAAAACCACTACAACAGAACGTATCTTGTTTTATACAGGTGTGTCTCACAAAATTGGTGAAGTGCATGATGGTGCTGCAACTATGGACTGGATGGAGCAAGAGCAAGAAAGAGGTATTACAATTACTTCTGCTGCAACAACTTGTACTTGGCAGTTTCCTTTAGAAAATGCACAACCAACTCCTGAGACTCAGGGATATCACTTTAATATTATTGACACTCCTGGTCACGTAGATTTTACGGTTGAAGTAAACCGTTCTTTACGTGTATTAGATGGATTGGTGTTTTTGTTTAGTGCAGTAGATGGTGTTGAGCCACAATCTGAAACTAACTGGAGATTAGCAGATAACTATAAAGTTCCTAGAATTGGTTTTGTTAACAAAATGGACCGTCAAGGATCTAACTTTTTAGCAGTATGTCAACAAGTTAAAGATATGTTGAAGTCTAATGCTGTGCCAATTGTTTTAAATATTGGTGATGAAATTGACTTTAAAGGAATAGTTGATTTAGTAAAAAATAGAGCCATCGTATGGCATGATGATACTCAAGGGGCAACTTTTGATGTAATTGAAATTCCAGACGAATTAAAAGAAGAAGCTAGAAAATATAGAGCACTTCTAATTGAAGAAGTAGCTACTTATGATGAAAACCTATTAGAAAAATTCATGGAAGATGAAGATTCTATTACAGAAGAAGAAGTGCATGCTGCTCTTCGTGCTGCAGTAATGGATATGGCTATCATTCCTATGATTTGTGGTTCTTCATTCAAAAATAAAGGAGTTCAGTTTTTATTAGACGCTGTATGTCGTTACTTACCTTCACCTCTTGATAGAGATAATATTGTAGGAATTAACCCAGAAACTGAAAAACAAGAAACTCGTAAGCCAGATGTCAATGCGCCTTTTTCTGCATTAGCATTTAAAATTGCTACAGACCCTTTTGTTGGCCGTTTAGCATTCTTTAGAGCTTATTCAGGTCGTTTAGATGCAGGTTCTTACATTTTGAACAATCGTTCAGGAAAAAAAGAACGTATCTCTCGTATCTACCAAATGCACTCTAATAAACAAAATGCTATCGATTTTATAGAAGCAGGAGATATTGGAGCAGCAGTTGGATTTAAAGACATTAAGACTGGTGATACTATGTCTGATGAGAAACATCCTATTGTTTTAGAATCTATGAACTTCCCTGACCCAGTTATTGGTATTGCAGTGGAGCCTAAGACTAAAGCAGATGTTGATAAATTAGGAATGGCTTTATCTAAATTAGCTGAAGAAGATCCAACATTTACAGTAAGAACAGACGAAGCTTCGGGACAGACAATTATTTCTGGAATGGGTGAGCTTCACTTAGATATTATAGTTGATCGTTTACGTCGCGAATTCAAAGTTGAAGTAAATCAAGGTCAACCACAAGTAGAGTATAAAGAAGCAATTACAAGAAAAGCTGAGCATAGAGAGGTTTATAAAAAACAATCTGGTGGTCGTGGTAAATTTGCTGATATTGTATTTACGCTTGAACCAGCTGAAGAAGGAAAAGTAGGTCTTCAATTTGAATCTATCATTAAAGGTGGTAACGTTCCTAAAGAATTTATCCCTTCTATTGAAAAAGGATTCAAACAAGCAATGGTTAATGGCCCTTTAGCAGGATACGAAGTAGATGCTATGAAAGTAACACTATCTGATGGTTCTTACCATGATGTGGATTCAGATCAATTATCTTTCGAATTAGCTGCTAAATTAGGGTTTAAAGCTGCTGCAAAAGCTGCTAAAGCTGTAATTATGGAACCTATTATGAAACTTGAGGTTATTACACCTGAAGAAAATATGGGTGATATTGTAGGAGATTTAAATCGTCGTAGAGGTCAAGTAAATGATATGGGAGACAGAGCTGGAGCTAAAACAGTAAAAGCAACTGTGCCATTATCAGAAATGTTTGGATATGTTACAACATTAAGAACATTATCTTCAGGACGTGCAACATCAACAATGGAATTTTCTCACTATGCTGAAACTCCTTCAAATATATCTGAAGAAGTAATCAAAGCAGCTAAAGGTGTAGAAGCTTAATATCTTAAGAAAATGAGTCAAAAAATCAGAATAAAATTAAAATCTTACGATCACAATTTAGTAGACAAGTCTGCTGACAAGATTGTAAAAACAGTAAAAAGTACTGGAGCTGTAGTAACTGGACCAATTCCATTACCAACTCATAAGAAAATTTTCACTGTATTACGTTCACCACACGTAAATAAGAAGTCAAGAGAACAATTTCAATTAAGCTCTTATAAGAGATTATTAGATATCTACTCTTCATCTTCAAAAACAATTGACGCTTTAATGAAACTTGAATTACCAAGTGGTGTTGAAGTAGAGATTAAGGTGTAAGTAAGATCAAACATGTCCTTAACGATGGTTAAGGAAAAACGGAAAGATACAATTCAAGGCTGAAACGTATTTTTCAGCCTTGAGTTTTAATAAATAGAATAGTAATAATTAATAATTAATAAATATGTCTGGGTTAATAGGAAAAAAAATCGGTATGACCAGCATCTTCGATGAAAATGGAAAAAACATTCCATGTACAGTAATCGAAGCTGGACCATGTATCGTTACCCAAGTCAGAACTGAAGAAGTTGATGGTTATAATGCTATCCAACTTGGTTTCGATGACGCGACAGAAAAAAGTGCTACTAAAGCTGACTTAGGTCATGCTAAAAAAGCAGGAACTTCTGTAAAACGTAAAATCGCTGAGTTTAAAGGTTTTGATAAGGAGTACAAATTAGGTGATGCAATCACTGTTGAACACTTTATTGAAGGAGAATTCGTAGATATCTCTGGAGTTTCAAAAGGTAAAGGATTTCAAGGGGTTGTAAAACGTCACGGTTTTGGTGGTGTAGGTCAAGCTACTCACGGACAACACAACCGTTTAAGAGCACCAGGTTCTATTGGAGCTGCATCATATCCTGCAAGAGTATTTAAAGGAATGAAAATGGCAGGAAGAATGGGAACTGATAAAGTGAAAGTTGAAAATTTAAGAGTTTTAAAAGTAGTTACTGAAAAGAATCTACTTGTGGTTAAAGGATGTGTTCCTGGTCATAAAAACTCTTATGTAATTATTCAAAAATAATGAAAGTAGCAGTTTTAGATATAAACGGAAAAGAAACTGGTAGAAAGGCAGACCTTTCTGATGCAGTTTTTGCTATCGAGCCTAACAATCATGCAGTGTATTTGGATGTTAAACAATATTTAGCAAACCAAAGACAAGGAACTCACAAATCGAAAGAAAGAGCTGAGATTTCTGGTAGTACACGTAAGATTAAAAAGCAAAAAGGAACAGGTACAGCTAGAGCTGGATCTATTAAGTCTGGTGTTTTTAGAGGTGGTGGACGTATGTTTGGTCCAACACCAAGAAATTACGGTTTCAAATTAAATAAAAACTTAAAGCGTTTAGCACGTAAATCTGCCTTTAGTATTAAAGCAGGTGAAAAATCTATTGTAGTATTAGAAGACTTTAATTTTGATGCTCCAAAGACTAAAAATTTCACTGCAGTTTTAAAGGCTTTAGACTTAGAAAACAAAAAATCTCTCTTTGTGTTGGGTGCTTCAAATATTAATGTATATTTGTCGTCACGCAATTTAAAAGGCTCTGAAGTTATAACTAGCTCAGAATTAAGTACTTATAAGATTTTGAATGCAAATCAAGTAGTGCTTTTAGAGAGTTCTTTAGAAGGAATTGAATCGAATTTAAGTAAATAAGAAGCAGATGAACATCTTAATTAAACCTATAATCACAGAAAAAGCGACTGCAGATAGCGAGTTAAGAAACTGCTATACGTTCGCAGTGAATACAAAGGCGAACAAGGTAGAAATCAAGAAAGCAGTGGAAGCTGCTTACGGAGTTTCTGTTGAAAAAGTTCGTACCATAAATGTCCGTCCAGATAGAAAAACCAAGTTTACAAAAACTGGTATTCAACATGGTAAAACAAATGCTGTTAAAAAAGCAATTGTACAACTGGCGGAAGGTGAAATGATTGATTTATACAGTAACATGTAATTAAAGACAAATGTCAGTAAGAAAATTAAAACCAATCACACCAGGACAGCGATTTAGAGTAGTAAATGGGTATGACGCCATAACTACTGATAAGCCGGAGAAAAGTTTATTAGCTCCGAAGAAAAGGTCTGGTGGTAGAAACAGTCAAGGAAAAATGACCATGCGCTATGTAGGTGGCGGTCATAAGAAAAGGTATCGTGTTATCGATTTTAAACGTAACAAAACTGGAATACCAGCTGAAGTTAAGTCTATCGAGTACGATCCAAATAGAACAGCTTTTATTGCTTTATTGAATTATCAAGATGGCGAAAAAGCATACATCATTGCTCAAAATGGCTTACAAGTAGGTCAGACTGTAGTATCCGGTGAAACTGCAACTCCAGAAATTGGAAATGCAATGCTTTTAAGTCAAATTCCTTTAGGAACTATTATCTCTTGTGTAGAGTTACGTCCTGGTCAAGGAGCTGTAATGGCAAGAAGTGCTGGTACGTTTGCTCAGTTAATGGCAAGAGATGGTAAATTTGCAACTATTAAATTGCCTTCAGGAGAAACACGTTTAGTGTTAGTAACATGTATGGCTACAATAGGTGTAGTTTCCAATTCAGATCATCAATTACTTGTATCAGGTAAAGCTGGTAGAACAAGATGGTTAGGAAGAAGACCTCGTACTAGACCAGTAGTAATGAATCCAGTAGATCATCCAATGGGTGGTGGAGAAGGAAAATCATCTGGTGGTCATCCACGTTCTAGAAATGGTATACCTGCTAAAGGTTATAGAACCCGTTCTAAAACAAAAGCGAGTAATAAATATATTGTAGAACGTAGAAAGAAATAAGATATGTCAAGATCATTAAAAAAAGGACCTTACGTTCATTATAAATTAGAGAAAAAAGTGACTGAAAATGTTGAGTCTAACAAAAAAACAGTTATTAAAACTTGGTCAAGAGCAAGTATGATAACTCCAGATTTTGTTGGACAAACAATAGCAGTACATAATGGCCGCCAATTTGTTCCAGTTTATGTAACTGAAAACATGGTAGGACATAAGTTAGGAGAATTTTCACCAACAAGATCTTTTAGAGGTCATGCAGGTGCTAAAAATAAAGGTAAAAAGTAGTAAGCTATGGGAAGTCGTAAAAAACAAATGGCAGACGCTATTAAGGAAGCAAAAAAGGAAATCGCTTTTGCAAAACTTAATAACTGTCCTACATCACCGAGAAAAATGCGTTTAGTAGCCGATTTAGTAAGAGGCGAACGCGTAGAGAAAGCGCTTAATATTTTAAAATTTAGCCAAAAAGAAGCGTCTAACCGTTTAGAAACTTTGTTATTGTCTGCAATTGCAAACTGGCAAGCTAAAAACGAAGATGCAAGTATTGAAGAAGCTGAATTATTTGTTAAGGAGATTCGTGTAGATGGTGGATCAATGTTAAAAAGATTGCGTCCAGCACCTCAAGGTCGTGCACACAGAATTAGAAAACGTTCAAATCACGTAACATTAGTGGTTGGAGCTAACAATAACACACAAAGTTAAGATAGAAGTATGGGACAAAAAACAAATCCAATCGGAAATCGCTTAGGAATTATCAGAGGATGGGAATCAAACTGGTACGGAGGAAACGATTATGGCGACAAACTTGCCGAAGACGATAAGATCAGAAAGTACGTACATGCACGTCTATCTAAAGCTAGTGTTTCAAGAGTAATTATCGAAAGAACTCTTAAACTTGTAACCGTTACTATCACTACTGCTAGACCTGGTATTATTATCGGAAAAGGTGGACAAGAGGTAGACAAGTTAAAAGAAGAGCTTAAGAAAATTACAGGTAAAGAAGTTCAAATAAACATATTTGAAATTAAAAGACCTGAACTTGATGCGCAATTAGTAGCAGCAAGTGTTGCTCGTCAAATTGAAAATCGTATTTCATATAGACGTGCAATCAAAATGGCAATCGCTGCAACTATGCGAATGAATGCAGAAGGAATAAAAATTCAAATTAGTGGACGTTTAAATGGTGCTGAAATGGCACGTAGCGAACACTACAAAGAAGGACGTATTCCATTATCAACATTCAGAGCCGATATTGATTATGCTTTAGTTGAGGCCCACACTACTTACGGTAGATTAGGGATTAAAGTATGGATCATGAAAGGTGAAGTATATGGTAAAAGAGAACTTTCTCCACTTGTTGGATTATCTAAGAAGCAAGGAAAAGGTGGAGCCGGAGGACGTGGTGGAAACAATAATAGTAAACCTCGTCGTAGAAAGTAATTTTTTAAAGAACAAGAAAAATGTTACAGCCTAAAAAAACAAAATTTCGTAAGCAACAAAAAGGACGCATGAAAGGTAATGCTGGAAGAGGTCACCGTTTATCGAGTGGTACTTTTGGTATTAAATCATTAGATTCTAGTTTTGTTACTGCACGTCAAATAGAAGCTGCGCGTATTGCTGCTACTCGTTATATGAAAAGAGAAGGTTCATTATGGATTAAAATATTTCCAGATAAGCCTATTACAAAGAAACCTCTTGAAGTACGTATGGGTAAAGGTAAAGGTGCTGTAGAATACTGGGTAGCAATTGTGCAACCAGGTAGAATATTATTTGAAGTAGGAGGAGTGCCATTAGACGTTGCAAAAGAAGCACTACGTTTAGCAGCACAAAAACTACCAGTTAAAACTAAGTTTATAATTGCTCGAGATTACGAAGCATAATTTATTTGATATTATGAAACAATCAGAAATTAAAGAATTATCTGTTGCTGAGTTACAAGAGAAACTTAGTGAAACTAAAAAGAGTTATTTAGATTTAAAAATGGCTCACACAATTTCTCCTTTAGAGAATCCAATTCAATTACGTTCTGTAAGAAGAGACGTAGCTAGAATTGCAACTGAATTAACTAAAAGAGATTTACAATAATTCTGCCAAAATGATGGAAACAAGAAATTTAAGAAAAGAACGTATAGGAATAGTTACTAGTAACAAAATGCAGAAATCTATTGTAGTTTCTGAAGTTAAAAAAGTAAAACACCCTATGTATGGAAAGTTCGTGTTAAAAACTAAGAAATATGTGGCGCACGACGAAACAAACGATTGTAACATTGGAGATACTGTAAAGATCATGGAAACAAGACCTATGAGTAAATCTAAATGTTGGAGATTAGTTGAAATAATTGAAAGAGCTAAGTAATTATGATACAAACAGAATCAAGATTAAAAGTAGCTGATAACACTGGAGCAAAAGAAGTATTAACAATACGTGTTCTAGGTGGTACTAAAAGAAGATACGCATCTGTAGGAGATAAAATTGTTGTTACAGTTAAAGATGCAACACCTAATGGAAACATTAAAAAAGGTGCTGTTTCTACTGCAGTAGTTGTACGTACTAGAAAAGAAGTAAGAAGACCAGACGGATCTTATATTAGATTTGATGATAATGCATGTGTTTTATTGAACCCTACAGGTGAAATGAGAGGAACTCGTGTATTTGGTCCTGTTGCTAGAGAACTTCGTGATAAACAATTCATGAAAATTGTATCATTAGCACCTGAAGTGCTTTAATGCAAAATAAAATGACAAAGCTTAAAATTAAATCAGGAGATACTGTAAAAGTTATATCTGGAGACCATAAAGGATCTGAAGGTAAAGTACTTCAAGTATTAATAGATAAGAACAAAGCGATCGTTGAGGGAATTAACTTGGTGAAAAAACATACAAAACCAAGTGCTCAAAATCCTCAAGGTGGAATCGTAGAAAAAGAAGCAGCTATTCAAATTTCTAACTTATCCTTGTTAACTTCAAAAGGAGAAACAACAAGAGTTGGATATAGAATGGAAGGCGATAAAAAAGTAAGATTTTCAAAAAAATCAAACGAAGTAATATAGTTATGGCATATATACCTAGACTTAAAGAAGAGTACAAAAGCAGAGTAACTGCAGCTCTAAGAGACGAATTTGGTTATAAAAATATCATGCAAGTGCCTAAACTTCAAAAGATAGTATTATCTAAAGGAGTTGGAGCTGCAGTTGCAGATAAAAAGTTAATAGATCATGCAATTGATGAATTAACAACTATAACTGGACAAAAGACGGTTGCAACTATTTCTAAAAAAGACGTTGCATCATTCAAATTACGTAAAGGAATGCCAATTGGCGCAAAAGTAACTTTACGTGGAGAAAGAATGTACGAATTTTTAGATCGTTTAATAACTTCTGCCTTACCTCGTGTAAGAGATTTTAATGGAATTAAAGCGACTGGATTTGATGGTAGAGGTAATTACAATTTAGGTATTACTGAACAAATTATTTTCCCTGAAATCGATATCGATAAGGTAAATAAAATTTCAGGAATGGATATTACATTTGTAACTACTGCTGCAACAGATAAAGAAGCAAAATCATTATTAACAGAATTAGGATTACCTTTTCAAAAGAATTAAGATATGGCTAAAGAATCAATGAAAGCCCGTGAGGTAAAAAGAGCAAAAACAGTAGCTAAATATGCTGAAAAACGTAAAGCTTTAAAAGAAGCTGGAGATTATGAGGCATTACAAAAGTTACCTAAAAATGCTTCTCCTGTAAGAATGCACAATCGTTGCAAACTTACTGGAAGACCTAGAGGTTATATGAGAACTTTTGGTATTTCTCGTGTTACATTCAGAGAAATGGCTAATCAAGGTTTAATACCAGGAGTTAGAAAAGCTAGCTGGTAAACATTAAAAGAATTATAAACTGGATTTAGGTTTAACAAAAAAGTTAAAAACCGATTCCGAAATTTAATAACTATGAATACAGATCCAATAGCGGATTATTTAACTAGAATTAGAAATGCTGTGCGTGCTAACCACAGAGTGGTAGAAATTCCTGCTTCTAATTTAAAAAAGGAAATTACTAAAATATTATTCGAACAAGGATATATTTTAAGTTACAAATTCGAAGATAATGCTGTTCAAGGAACAATTAAAATTGCTCTTAAGTACAACAAAGAAACAAAAGAATCTGTAATTAAAAAGATTCAGAGAATAAGTAAACCAGGTTTACGTAAGTATGCAAGTTCAAAAGAACTACCTAGAATTTTAAATGGTCTTGGTATTGCCATTGTTTCTACGTCTCATGGCGTAATGACAGGTAAACAAGCTCAAAGAGAAAATGTAGGTGGAGAAGTACTTTGTTACGTTTACTAATTAAAAGCGAATAAGAAATGTCAAGAATAGGTAATAACCCAGTAGCAATTCCAACAGGAGTTACGGTTGATATTAAAGATAATGTTGTTTCAGTAAAAGGAAAGTTAGGAGAATTAACTCAAAATTTTGATGCTGTAGCGATAAAAGTAGAAGATGGTAATGTATTTGTAGAGCGTCCTTCAGATTCTAAAGAACACAAAGCAAAACATGGACTTTATAGATCCCTAATCAATAACATGATTAATGGCGTATCTAAAGGATGGACAAAACAATTAGAACTGGTTGGTGTAGGTTATAGAGCATCAAATCAAGGACAAAAATTAGATTTAGCCTTAGGATTTTCTCACAATATTATATTAGATATTGCTTCAGAAGTACAAGTGGAAACAATTTCAGAAAAAGGAAAAAATCCGATAGTAAAATTAACATCTTCAGACAAACAATTAGTTGGTCAAGTAGCAGCTAAAATTCGTGGTTTCAGACCACCAGAGCCTTATAAAGGTAAAGGAATTAAGTTTGTTGGAGAAGTATTAAGAAGAAAAGCAGGTAAATCAGCTTAATAATTAAGTTATGGCATTAACAAAGAACGAAAAACGATTAAGAATTAAAAGCAGAATTCGTAAAATAGTTTCAGGTACTGAAGCTAGACCTAGACTTTCTGTTTTTAGAAGTAATAAAGAAATTTATGCTCAAGTAATAGATGATGTGTCTGGTAAAACTATCAGTGCAGCATCTTCTAGAGATAAAGACATTAGTTCTGCAAAAGGTACAAAATCAGAAATAGCTACTTTAGTAGGAAAAGCTGTAGCTGAAAAGGCCCTTAAAGCAGGTGTAGATACTATCTCTTTTGATAGAGGTGGATACCAATACCATGGAAGAGTAAAATCATTAGCCGAAGGAGCTAGAGAAGCAGGACTTAAATTCTAAGAAATTATGTATCAGAAATACAAAAGCGCAGAGTTAGTAAAACCAAGTGGATTAGATCTTAAAGATCGTTTAGTTGGTGTTCAAAGAGTTACAAAAGTAACTAAAGGTGGTAGAGCATTCGGATTTTCAGCAATTGTTGTTGTAGGAGATGAAGCAGGTGTTGTTGGTCACGGTTTAGGAAAATCTAAAGACGTAGCAAGTGCAATTGCAAAAGCTGTGGAAGATGCTAAGAAAAATTTAGTACGTATTCCATTAATGAAAGGAACTTTACCTCACGAACAAAAAGGAAAATACGGAGGAGCAAGAGTAAATATTATTCCTGCTGCACCTGGAACAGGAGTTATTGCTGGTGGTGCTGTAAGAACAGTACTTGAAGCAGTTGGAGTACACGATGTATTATCAAAATCTCAAGGTTCTTCAAACCCTCACAACGTTGTAAAAGCTACTTTCGATGCATTATTGCAATTAAGAAGTGCTAAAACTATAGCTCGTGATAGAGGAATATCTCTAGAAAAAGTTTATAAAGGTTAATAAAGGATAACGATGGCAAAGATTAAAGTAAAAAAAGTAAAAAGCGCAATCAATCGTACGCTAAGACAAAAAAGAACTCTTGAAGCTCTTGGTCTTAGAAAGATTGGACAAGTCGTAGAACACGATGCCACGCCAAACATCCTTGGTATGGTTAATAAAGTTAAACATTTAGTTTCTGTAGAAGAAACAAAATAATAAGATACTGAAATGGATTTAAGTAATTTAAAACCTGCAGAAGGTTCAGTTAAAGGTCAAGGAAAACGTATAGGTCGTGGTCAAGGTTCTGGAAAAGGTGGCACTGCAACAAGAGGTCATAAAGGAGCGAAATCTCGTTCTGGATATTCTAAGAAAATTGGTTTTGAAGGTGGTCAAATGCCTCTTCAAAGACGTGTGCCAAAGTTTGGCTTTACTAACATAAATCGTAAAGAATATCAAGGAATCAATCTTGATACATTACAACAATTAGTAGACGAAAAGAAAATTAAAGATACTTTAGATTTTGAAACACTTGTTGCTTTAAGATTAGCTGGAAAAAACGATCTAGTTAAAATTTTAGGAAGAGGAGAGTTAAAAGCTAAATTAAATGTATCTGCTCATAAGTTTACCGCTTCAGCAAAAGCTGCGATTGAAGCTGCAGGAGGAGAAACTGTAACTTTATAATCACAAACAAGCGCATGAAATTTATAGAGACACTAAAGAATGTTTGGAAAATAGAGGAATTAAGAAACAGAATCATTGTAACACTTGGTCTGTTATTAGTTTATCGTTTTGGCGCACAAGTTGTTTTACCTGGTATTGATGCAGCTCAATTAGAGAATTTGCAAAGCAATACAGAATCAGGTTTATTAGGCTTACTAAACGCATTTACAGGAGGAGCATTTGCTAATGCTTCGGTATTTGCATTAGGTATTATGCCTTACATCTCAGCTTCTATTGTAGTTCAATTAATGGGAATAGCGATTCCTTATTTACAGAAATTACAAAAAGAAGGAGCTAGTGGTCAAAAGAAAATAACACAAATCACACGTTGGTTGACCATTGCAATTTGTATGGTTCAAGCACCAGGTTATTTAGCAAGTTTACCAACAGCATTTGGAATACCTCAAAGTGCCTTTTTATTAGGAACTGGAGGATTATTCTATTTTTCATCTATAATTATATTAGTTACAGGCTGTATTTTTGCCATGTGGTTAGGAGAGAAAATTACTGATAAAGGTATTGGTAATGGAATCTCATTATTAATTATGGTAGGTATTATTGCTACATTACCAAAGGCATTTTTACAGAATGCATCTTCTAGATTAGAAGGAAATAACGTCATGTTAATTCTTTTCGAATTGGTAATTTGGCTTGTTATTATATTAGCATCTATTATGCTTGTAATGGCAGTTAGAAAAATTGCAGTTCAATATGCAAGAAGAACAGCTTCTGGAGGTTACGAGAAAAATGTTATGGGATCTAGACAGTTTTTACCATTAAAATTAAATGCTTCTGGAGTTATGCCAATAATCTTTGCTCAAGCAATCATGTTTGTGCCAAGTTTAATAGGTGGGTCTTCTTTCTTAAAAGATACAGGAGCAGGACAATGGATGCAAACAAACTTTGCAGATATTTTTGGTTTTTGGTACAATGTTGTATTTGGGTTATTAATAATTGTATTTACATACTTCTATACAGCTATTACAGTTCCAACAAACAAAATGGCAGACGACTTAAAACGTAGTGGTGGTTTTATTCCTGGAATTCGTCCAGGTTCAGAAACTTCTGAATACTTAGATAAAATAATGTCTCAAATTACATTACCAGGATCTATATTCTTAGCATTAATAGCTGTGTTCCCAGCAATTATTGTAAAGCTAATGAGTGTTCAATCTGGATGGGCTTTATTTTTCGGAGGTACATCATTATTAATTATGGTTGGAGTTGCAATTGATACTATGCAACAAGTAAATTCTTACTTGTTAAATAGACATTATGACGGCTTGATGAAAACAGGTAAAAATAGAAAAGCAGTAGCTTAATATTAAAACTATGGCAAAACAAGCAGCAATAGAACAAGATGGAACAATTATAGAAGCATTATCTAATGCTATGTTTCGTGTTGAACTAGAAAATGGTCACATTGTGACTGCGCATATATCTGGTAAAATGCGTATGCATTATATTAAATTATTACCAGGAGACAAAGTAAAATTAGAAATGAGTCCTTACGATTTAACTAAGGCTAGAATAACTTATAGATACTAATACTAAGACGATGAAAGTAAGAGCATCAGTTAAAAAAAGAAGTGCAGATTGTAAAATCGTGCGTAGAAAAGGTAGACTTTACGTAATTAACAAAAAGAATCCTAGATTCAAACAAAGACAAGGGTAGTTATGGCAAGAATTGCAGGTGTAGACATACCAAAAAACAAAAGAGGAGTAATTTCCTTAACTTATATCTATGGAATAGGTAGAAGTAGAGCAAAAGAAATTTTAGCTACAGCTAAAGTTGAAGAAAGTACAAAAGTTCAAGACTGGACAGATGACGAAATTAATAATATTCGTGAGGCTGTTGGTTCTTTCACTATTGAAGGAGAACTACGTTCTGAAACACAATTAAACATTAAGCGATTAATGGATATTGGATGTTACAGAGGTATTCGTCATAGAGCTGGTCTTCCATTAAGAGGACAACGTACTAAAAACAACTCTAGAACTAGAAAAGGTAGAAGAAAAACTGTTGCTAACAAAAAAATGGCAACTAAATAATAATAGTCTTTAGTCTTTAGACGTTGGAAAGAATCTGTTTGAAATTTAACGGTTTAGGATTCTAGCGACTTTATACTATCACTAAAAACTAAAATTAAATATGGCAAAGTCAAGTACTAAAAAGCGTAAAGTAATTGTTGATGCAGTGGGTGAAGCTCACGTAACAGCATCTTTCAATAACATTATTATTTCGCTTACAAACAAAAAAGGAGACGTAATTTCATGGTCTTCAGCTGGTAAAATGGGATTTAGAGGTTCTAAAAAGAACACACCTTACGCAGCACAATTAGCAGCAGAAGATGCAGCAGCAGTTGCTCAAGAAGCTGGCTTAAAAAAAGTAAAAGTTTATGTTAAAGGGCCTGGAAATGGTAGAGAATCTGCTATTCGTTCTATTCATAATGCAGGTATAGAAGTAACTGAAATTATTGATGTTACTCCATTACCACATAATGGATGTCGTCCTCCAAAACGTAGAAGAGTATAATTTATACATTTTATAAAATTAATATCAACTGTTTATAATGGTTGATATTAATATTTATATGTAAATTTGCACTCTGAAAAAATAATTAACAAGTATCAACGAGAGATTAACGATTATCGAAGGATAAGATTTAGACCTTAATTCATAATCACTCTCATAACTCAATTTAAGAAATGGCAAGATATACTGGTCCTAAAACTAAAATAGCCCGAAAGTTCGGTGAAGCTATTTATGGAGAAGATAAATCTTTTGAAAAAAGAAATTATCCTCCAGGTCAACATGGTGCAAATAAGCGTCGTGGAAAAAAATCTGAATATGCAATCCAATTAATGGAAAAGCAAAAAGCTAAATATACTTATGGTGTATTAGAAAAACAATTCAGAAACATGTTTAAAAAAGCAACTGCTGCACCTGGAATTACAGGTGAAGTATTGTTACAACTTTGTGAGTCTAGATTAGATAACGTTGTTTATAGAATGGGAATTTCTCCTTCTAGAAGTGGTGCTAGACAATTAGTATCTCACAGACACATTACAGTAAACGGAGAAATAGTAAATGTCCCTTCATATCAATTAAAAGCTGGAGATGTTGTTGCTATAAGAGAAAAATCTAAATCACTTGAGGCAATTGATAGATCTTTATCAAATTCAAGTGCTGTTTACGAATGGATTACTTGGAATAATGAATTAAAGCAAGGGACTTATGTTTCTGTTCCTGCAAGACTACAAATTCCAGAAAACATCAACGAACAATTCATCGTAGAATTATATTCTAAATAATAAATTAATCATATTGGTATTTAGCCAAAGGATTTATTTGTCTTCTTCAAACTTATAAATCGCGCAACTAAATAACAATTAAAACGAAGAAAATATGGCAGTATTTAATTTTCAAAAACCTGATAAAGTAATCATGATTGATTCAACTGATTTTGAAGGGAAATTCGAATTTCGTCCTTTAGAACCAGGTTATGGATTAACAGTTGGAAATGCTTTAAGAAGAGTTTTACTTTCTTCTTTAGAAGGGTTTGCAATAACATCAGTAAGAATTGAAGGTGTAGATCATGAATTTTCTACAATTGCAGGAGTAGTTGAAGATGTTACTGAAATTATTTTAAATTTAAAACAAGTACGTTTTAAAAGACAAATAGAAGATGTAGATAGCGAGTCTATTTCAATTTCTATTTCAGGACAAAATCAAATTACAGCTGGAGATTTCCAAAAATTTATTTCAGGATTCCAAGTTTTAAATTCAGAATTAGTAATCTGTAATTTAGACCCTAAAGTAAACATCAATATGGAAATTACAATTGAAAAGGGAAGAGGATACGTTCCTGCAGAAGAAAACAAAAAAGCTTCTGCACCTATTGGAACAATCTTTACAGATTCAATTTACACTCCTATAAAAAATGTTAAGTATAGTATTGAAAACTATCGTGTAGAACAAAAAACAGATTACGAAAAATTAGTTTTCGAAATCATTACTGATGGTTCAATCAATCCTCAAGATGCCTTAACTGAAGCAGCAAAAACATTAATTCACCACTTTATGTTATTCTCTGATGAAAGAATAACATTAGAAGCTGATGAAATTGCTCAAACAGAAACTTATGATGAAGAATCTCTTCATATGAGACAATTATTAAAAACTAAATTAGTTGATATGGATCTTTCTGTTCGTGCTTTAAATTGTTTAAAAGCTGCAGAAGTTGATACATTAGGTGACTTAGTATCATTTAATAAAAACGATTTAATGAAATTCCGTAACTTCGGTAAAAAATCTTTAACAGAGCTTGAAGAGCTTGTAAACGTTAAAGGTTTAAATTTTGGAATGGACTTATCAAAATACAAATTAGATAAAGATTAATTAATCATATTTTGCTCCTCGATGTCGAGTTTGGTAGCAAGATGATAAAACAAATGTCATGAGACACGGAAAAAAAATAAATCACTTAGGTAGAAAAACAGCTCACAGAAAATCAATGTTAGCTAATATGGCTTGTTCTTTAATCGAACACAAACGTATTAACACAACTGTGGCTAAAGCAAAAGCTTTAAAACAATTTGTTGAACCTTTAGTAACTAAATCTAAAGAAGACACTACTCATAACAGACGTATTGTAATGGCTCGTTTAAGACAAAAAGAAGCAGTTGCTGAATTGTTTAGAGATGTTGCCCCTAAAGTTGGTGATAGACCAGGAGGTTACACAAGAATTATTAAACTTGGTAATCGTTTAGGTGATAATGCTGATATGGCGATGATAGAATTAGTTGATTACAACGAAATCTATAATGCTGATAAAGCTAAGAAGAAAACAACAAGAAGAAGTAGAAGAGGTGGTTCTAAACCAGTTGAAACTACTGCTCCTGTAACAGAGACTAAAGCTTCTAACGAAGAAGAATAAATTTGATATCTGTTAAATAATGTTAATTATTAAAGGATGGACTTAATTAGTCCATCCTTTTTTTATATTTGCACCTTAAAATTTATAAAACCATGAATAAATATTTAGTTATCTTATTTGCATTATCAATTAATTTTTCATTTTCGCAAGCGTCATCTAATGCTTCAGCAAATAGCTTAGCAAATTCAAGCAGAATGTTAGCAAACAATGGTTTATGGATAAACAATAACTCATCAAATAGTGAATTAAAAGGATCTCCTTATTTATTTGATTCATGGAATTCAGATAATGCAGTAATTTATATGGCAGATGATAGAGCCTATAGATTAAAATCACTAAATTATAATGTAAGATTAGAGCGTTTTGAAGCTAAATTTTCAGAAGATTCTGTATTAGCATTAAATCCAAAAAATATTAATAAAATTGTTGTAGATAATAGAACATTCAAGCGTTATTTAGATCCAGAATTTCAAAGAAATTCTTATTTTGAAGAAATAGTAAAAACGAATTCTATTACTATTTTAAGAAAATTCGAAACTGAAATTGTTGAAGGTAATTTTAACCCAATGACTCAACAAAAAATGACTGATGATCAAATAATCAAAAAGGAAAAATATTATTCTACAGAAAATGGTGAAATTTTAACTGAAATGAAATTTACTAAAGGCGCAATATTAAAGTTAGTTGATGCAGATAAGAAAGATACAGTTAAACAATATGCTAAGGACAACGACCTTAATTTTAAAGATGTTAATGATCTTAAATCTATATTAAAGTTTTATAATACTATATAAGTTTAATGTAAATAAATAATTTAGCTTTATATTTAATAAAAAATTAAATATGAAGCTTTTTTTATTTCTAGTATTTAGTATTTGTGTATTAAATACAGGTTTTTCACAAAAAATAAATTCATCATTAACTGGTGGCGAGGGTTTTTCTTTTGTTACTAGACCAGTATCAACAGCAGATGGATGGCCTGGAGAAGTGCATCAAAAAAAAATAGTTAATGATTATGAAGGATCAATTCATTTGTTTGATACTTGGGAGACAACAGCTATGATTGTAACCAACTCAGGAAAAGAATTAAGAATAAATAATCTTAATTTCAATCTTAAAGATCAACGGTTTGAAACCAGAATTTTAGGAGACTCTTTATTTATATTTAATAACGATAAAATTAAATATGTACAAGCTCAAGAAACATCATTTATTAAATTAAAAAATCCGAAATCTAATAATGTTGAGTTTTTTGAAACATTACTAAATTTAGAACATATTACACTATATAAACATGCTGGACTCGATATTAGAAATGGTATTTTAAATCCTTTAACTCAACAACAATTACCAGATGTTTATTCTACATCCTTTTCTTATTTTTACACAAAAAATAATTCGAATCTATTAGAAATAAAATTGAAGAAGAAAGATATCTTAAAAGCATTTTCTAATAAAAAAAATGAAATTATTATTCATGCAAAAGAAAATGACTTGTGGTATGATACGGAAGAAGGATTAATTAAAATTCTTACCTATTATAATTCTTTGTAATAAAGAAATCATAAAAAAGGATAAACATTTTAGTTTATCCTTTTTTTTATGCAATTTTGCAAAACTTTTTATATCATGAAATACAACAAACGAGAAAAAGCCATAGTTTTATTAGCAGATGGAACCATTTTTCATGGTAAAGCCATCGGAAAATCTGGCACTGCTTTTGGCGAAGTCTGTTTTAATACAGGCATGACAGGATATCAAGAAATATTTACAGACCCTTCATATTTTGGCCAACTTATGGTTACTACCAATGCTCACATTGGTAACTATGGTACTCAAAAAGATGAAATAGAATCTGATTCTATCAAAATATCAGGACTAATCTGTAAGAATTTTAGTTATGAATATTCACGAGATGCAGCTGATGCTTCATTAGAAGAGTTTTTAAATAAGAATAATTTATTTGCTATTTCTGATGTTGATACTAGAGCTTTGGTAAGTTATATTAGAGATTATGGTGCAATGAATGCCGTAATTTCTACTGAAGTTGATAATATTGAAGAACTTAAAAAGCAATTAGCTAAAATTCCAGACATGAATGGATTAGAGTTAGCATCCAAAGTATCTACAAAAGAACCTTATTATTATGGTAATGAAAATGCTACGTATAAAATTGCTGCTTTAGATATTGGTATAAAAACAAATATTCTTAGAAATTTAGCTAAAAGAGATGCCTATATAAAAGTATTTCCCTACAATGCCACTTTTCAAGAAATGAGTGGCTTTAATCCTGATGGTTATTTTTTATCTAATGGGCCTGGAGATCCAGAACCATTAAAATCAGCTCAAAAAGTTGCAAAAGAAATTATAGAAAAAAATTTACCATTATTTGGTATATGTTTGGGACATCAAGTTATTGCATTAGCAAATGGTATTTCAACATACAAAATGCATCATGGACATAGAGGGATTAATCATCCTGTAAAGAATCTGTTAACAGGAAAGGGTGAAATCACGTCTCAAAATCATGGTTTTGCAATTAATAGAGAAGAGGCTGAAAATCATTCAGATATTGAAATTACACATGTTCATTTGAACGATCATACAGTTGCAGGAATTAGAATGAAAAACAAGAATTGTTTTTCGGTACAATACCATCCAGAAGCAAGTCCAGGACCTCATGATTCTTCGTATTTGTTCGATCAGTTTATTGAAAACATTAAAAATAAATAACTAAAAACCTCAAGGAAGTTCTAATTCTTTGAGGTTTTTAAGTAAGTAAATAGTATATAATTAATTTTTTAAATATTTGTAATGAGTATTATTATAAACATTCACGCTAGACAAATTTTAGATTCAAGAGGGAATCCAACCATTGAAGTAGATGTGGTTACCGAAAATGGGATTATGGGAAGAGCTGCTGTGCCTTCAGGAGCTTCAACAGGAGAACATGAAGCAGTAGAATTACGTGATGGTGGAAAAGCCTATATGGGAAAAGGGGTTTTAAAAGCTGTTGAAAATGTCAATACAATAATTTCTCAAGAATTGTTAGGCACTTCTGTTTTCGAACAAAACCTAATCGATAAAACAATGATTGATTTAGATGGCACTTCAAATAAGTCTAAATTAGGAGCAAATGCTATTCTAGGGGTTTCATTGGCTGTTGCTAAAGCTGCTGCTAATGAGTTAGGCATGCCATTATATAGATATGTTGGAGGCGTAAGTGCAAACACACTTCCTGTACCAATGATGAATATTATTAATGGAGGTTCACATAGCGATGCTCCAATTGCTTTTCAGGAGTTTATGATTATGCCAGTAAAAGCAAACAATTTTACTCAGGCCATGCAAATGGGAACTGAGATTTTTCATCATTTAAAAAAAGTATTACACGATAGAGGTTTAAGTACAGCTGTTGGAGACGAAGGTGGTTTTGCACCAAATTTAGCTGGTGGTACTGAAGATGCGCTTGATACTATAAAAAAAGCTATAGAAAATGCAGGTTATACATTTGGAGACGATATTATGATTGCATTAGACTGTGCTTCTGCAGAATTTTATATTGATGGGAAATATGATTACACTAAATTTGAAGGAGTTTCAGGTAAAGTAAGAACAAGCCAAGAACAAGCAGATTATTTAGCAGAATTAACCTCTAAATATCCAATAATCTCAATTGAAGATGGGATGGACGAAAACGATTGGGATGGTTGGAAATATTTAACCGAAAAGATTGGAGACAAAGTACAATTAGTTGGCGACGATTTGTTTGTAACTAATGTTGAGAGATTATCTAAGGGAATAGAAAACAATATTGCCAATTCTATTTTAATTAAAGTGAACCAAATTGGTACACTTACCGAAACTATAGCAGCAGTAAACATGGCACATAATGCTAGTTATACCTCTGTTATGTCTCATCGTTCTGGTGAAACAGAAGATAACACGATTGCAGATTTAGCTGTTGCATTAAATTGTGGACAAATAAAAACAGGTTCAGCTTCAAGAAGCGATAGAATGTCTAAATACAATCAGTTATTACGTATAGAAGAAGAGTTAAGCGAAGTTGCTTATTTTCCAGGAGAAAAAGCATTTAAGATTAAGTAATCACCAAATAAAAATATATTTAAAAAGCGATTAATATAAAACTGTTAATCGCTTTCTTTTTACTATCAATTTTACCAATATTTTAATTACTAAAACCTTTGTTAAGTACTTTATTAATCGTTAGATATTTTGTAAATTCGTACAATTAAAAAAGACAATACATTACACTAATATTTATTACAATATATGTCAGATAAAGCAAGAATTGAAATTAAAGGCAAAAAGTATGAACTTCCTCTAATTGTGGGAACAGAAAATGAAGTTGCCATAGATATAAAAAACTTAAGAAGCTCAACAGAAGGTGTTATCACTTTAGATCCAGGGTATAAAAATACAGGTTCTTGCGAAAGTGCTATTACATTTCTAGATGGAGAAAAAGGAATTTTAAGATATAGAGGGTATTCTATTGAAGAACTAGCCGAAAAAGCGAGTTTTTTAGAAGTTGCTTTTCTTTTAATTTTCGGTGAATTACCAACCAAAGAACAATTAGAAAAATTTCATACAGATATAAAAGCACAATCTGTTGTTGATGAAGATGTTCGTAAGATTGTTGATGCATTTCCAAAATCTGCTCATCCTATGGGAGTTATTGCATCATTAACAAGTGCTTTAACTGCTTTTAACCCTTCTTCTGTAAATGTAAATTCTGAAGAAGATATGTATAAAGCTATTGTAAAAATATTAGGTAAATTTCCTGTATTAGTAGCTTGGACTTTCAGAAAGAAAAACGGATTGCCACTAGATTATGGAGATAAAAATTTAGGTTATGTTGAAAACATCTTAAAAATGATGTTTAAGCAACCTAATGAAGAATATAAATTTAATCCAATTGTAATTGATGCTTTAGATAAATTATTGATTCTTCATGCAGATCATGAACAAAATTGTTCAACATCTACAGTAAGAATAGCTGGTTCATCTCATGTTGGTTTATTTGCATCTCTTTCTACAGGTATTTCTGCACTTTGGGGACCACTTCATGGTGGTGCTAATCAAGCAGTTTTAGAAATGCTTGAAGCTATAAAAGAAGATGGTGGAGACACAGATAAATTTATGGGCAAAGCTAAGGATAAGGAAGATCCATTTAGATTAATGGGCTTTGGACACAGAGTTTATAAAAATTTCGATCCAAGAGCAAAAATCATTAAGAAAGCTGCAGACGAAATTTTGAATGACCTTGGAGTTGAAGATCCAATATTAAATATAGCTAAAGCTTTAGAAAAAGAAGCGCTTAAGGATTCTTATTTCGTTGATAGAAAATTATACCCTAATGTCGATTTCTATTCTGGTATTATTTATAGAGCCATGGGAATACCAACAGACATGTTTACTGTTATGTTTGCTTTAGGACGTTTACCAGGTTGGATAGCACAATGGAGAGAAATGCGTTTAAATAATGAGCCAATTGGTCGTCCTCGTCAAATATATATTGGAGAAACTTTAAGACCTTTTAAGGCTATTAATAAGCGTTAATTATACTAATATATTATACAAAAGCTTCATTTAAATTTATGAAGCTTTTTTTGTATCTATATGAAAGTAAAAATTATATATATAAAAATTATTTTTAGGTTTGTAATACTATGATAAAATTAAACGTAAAAAACGAAACATCAAGATTAAGAGCAGTTGTGTTAGGAATAGCTAATAGTAACGGACCAACTCCAACTGAAGAACAAGCTTACGATCCAAAATCTTTAGAACATATAAAAGCAGGAACTTATCCAGTAGAAGCTGATATGGTAAAAGAAATGGAAGCTGTTGCCAATGTGTTCGAGAAATATAACGTAAAAGTTTATAGACCAGAATTGATTGAAGATTGTAATCAGATTTTTACACGTGATATCGCATTTGTTATTGATGATGTGTTTGTAAAAGCAAATATCTTACCCAATCGTGAAGAAGAGTTAGAGGCTATTCAATATGTTATAGATCAAATAAATCCTAAAAAGGTAGTAAGACCACCTGAAGAAGTACATATTGAAGGTGGAGATGTTATGCTTTGGAATAACCATATTTTTATTGGAACCTATAAAGGCAGTGATTATAAAAATTACATTACAGCTAGAACCAACATGGAAGGAGTTCAATATATTAAAGATCTATTCCCAAATAAAATTGTTAAAGAATTTGACTTAGTAAAATCTAAAATCGAGCCAAGAGATAATGCCTTGCATTTAGATTGTTGTTTTCAGCCTGTTGGAAAAAATAAAGGTATAATTTATAAAAGTGGTTTTAGAGAGGAAAGTGATTATATGTATTTAGTAGATTTGTTTGGAGAAGAAAATCTATTTCATATAACCAGAGAAGAAATGTACCATATGAATAGTAATATATTTTCAATTGCTGAAGATGTGGTTGTGTCAGAAAAGAATTTTACAAGATTAAATAATTGGTTGCGTGAAAATGGTTTTACTGTTGAAGAGGTGCCTTATGCTGAAATTTCTAAACAAGAAGGTTTGTTACGTTGTTCTACGTTACCATTGATAAGAGATTAAATAAATATAAATTTAATTTAAAATTAATTTCTTTGTAGTTCTATTGTTTCCAACCACAAATACAGCTAAATAAACACCAGTTGGTAAATGATTTAAATTAAAAGAGGCAAGTTGTTGAAAAATTGATTTTTGAAAAACTTGTTTTCCAAGGATATCATACACTTTAAAGTTTACTGCTTCATCTAAAACAGTATTAAAAGATATATTTACTTTGCCTTTTGATGGATTTGGATACATATTTATATTTGTATCAAATAAATAAGATTCTGTATTTAATGTATTAAAATCTACTTGAGCAAAAAACAAAGCAGCTCCAAGCGAACCTTTGGTTACTTCATATAAATATGTTAGATCCATATTTATTAATAAATCGTTAGGACCATGAGCATAAGGCGTTTCATTAGACTCATATAAACCTGTTATAATTTCACCATTATTTTCAAAAGGCATATAATCTGATGCGTAAGCATATGATATTTCAGTATTTATTGTTGAATACAATTCTATACAATTTGCTAATTGGTTTGTTGCAATATTAGATGCTGCATTATTTGATGAAGGTGAACCTTGGTCTCTTTCGCATACAATTGTATTATTTGTCATTCCTGATACACCTCCAACTTCATCTATATTAAATACTAATTTAATATCTAAATTTTGAGGTACAACCGTATGGTTTACGTAATAATTACTTCCTTCCAAACCATCTTCTTCTCCACTAAAATGGATAAATTTTATGGAATATTCTGTTGGAACATTTGCTAATAAACGTGCTAATTCCATTATTAATACAGTTCCAGAACCATTATCGTTTGTACCTTTACCATTAATAGTATCGTAATGCGCATCAATTATTACATAGGTATTTGGATATGTTGAGCCAGTTTTTGTAACAATAATATTATTACTTGTACCAGAAGAATAAGTAAACGGTTGTAGCTCTATACTTGTATAACCCATACTTTGGTAGCGAGCAGTTATCCAGTTTTCAGCATTTGTTAATGCTTGTGTGCCTACCTCTTTAACTCCAAAATTTTCAAAGTTAGTCAAATCGGTTGTAATATTTGTTTGGGATACATTACTTACAATATTTCCATAATAGGAATTATAAGTTTGAGAAAATGTAGTTGTGCTTATAAAAAAAAGGAATACAAATAGTTCTGAAGTTAAGTAAAAGTGTTTCATTTAATTAGATTTAGGTTTACTAATTTAAGTGAAAAATATAAACTATAAAAATTTCTATTAATTAACAATGCAAATAATGGTTACATCTGCTGTACTTCCTACTGTAAGAGTACCAGTATCTTCGCCAATTTTGTAATCTAATCTTTCAATTTCAAATGAACCTTTGAATGTATTATTAGAAAATTTAAAAGGGATTTCTACTGTTTTAGTAACTCCATGCATGGTTAATTCTCCTCTGGTTACATAATCTTTATCTTTAATACTAACCGAAGTTGATTTAAAACAAATATTAGGGTATTTTTCTACATGGAAGAAATCTTCTGTTTTTAAGTGAGTATCTCTTTTCTCATTATCGGTATTCACAGAAGCTGCATCAATACAAATATCGAAACTTGAATTATCAAGATCATTCTTATTAAAATTAAAATCACCTTTCATTCCATTAAAAGTACCTTTAACATTAAATACCATTCCTCCTTTAATTTTAAATTCAATAACAGATTTAGATGTGTCTATGGTTTGAGCCTGAATAAAACTGAAACTTAAGGAGCTAATAAGAAATATAAAAAGATAAAACGTTTTCATAAAAATGTATTTAAAATAAGTATTTCTATAAAGTTAAAAAAAAAAGGAACTACATGTCTGTAATTCCAATCTTATATTTTCGTTAAAAGTTGATTTTAAGTTATTTCAACAAACAAACCATCATCATTTTTTCCAACTTTGGCTGCTTTGTTTTTTGTTAAATCTTTAATGGCTTTATCCCATTTTTTGTTACTTAAACCAGATTGACTTTTTAAATCGTTTAAGTCCATTTTATCAGATTTATTTAAAATCTCTAAAACAGCTTTAGCGTCATCACTAATTGCTAAGGGTTTTTTCTCTGGTCTCATTTGAGGGAAGAACAACACTTCTTGAATAGATTGATTGTTTGTTAGAAACATGATTAGTCTGTCCATGCCAATTCCCATTCCAGAAGTTGGAGGCATGCCATATTCTAAAGCACGAAGAAAGTCGTGATCAATAAACTCAGTTGCTTCGTCGTCTCCTTTGGCAGCTAGTTTTAATTGATGTTCAAAACGCTCACGTTGGTCTATTGGGTCGTTCAATTCTGAATAGGCATTGGCAATTTCTTTTCCACAAACCATAAGCTCAAAACGTTCGGTTAATTCTGGATTCTCTCTGTGTTCTTTACACAACGGACTCATTTCTTTTGGATAATCTGTAATAAAGGTTGGTTGGATGTAATTACCTTCACATTTTTCACCAAAAATTTCATCAATTAGCTTGCCTTTTCCCATAGTGTCATCGACTTCAATTCCCATGTCTTTGGCTGCTTGTCTTATTTCAGATTCACTTTTACCAGTAATATCAAAGCCAGTAAAATGTTTGATAGAATCTGCCATAGTCACTCTAGCATAAGGTGCTTTAAAGTCAATGTCGTGTTTGCCAAATGTGGCTTTGGTTGTTCCGTTTACAGCAATAGCACAATGTTCTAAAAGTTGTTCGCAGAAATCCATCATCCAATTGTAGTCTTTATAAGCTACATAAATTTCCATAGCAGTAAACTCTGGATTATGAGTTTTGTCCATCCCTTCATTTCTGAAATTTTTAGAAAACTCATACACACCTTCAAATCCACCAACAATAAGACGCTTTAAATATAACTCGTTCGCAATTCGCATATATAGCGGAATATCCAAACTGTTATGATGTGTCATAAATGGTCTGGCTGCAGCTCCTCCAGGAATAGGTTGTAGGATTGGTGTTTCAACTTCAAAATAACCAGATTCATTAAAGAAATTACGCATGGCATTGAAAAGTTTTGTTCTTTTAATAAACACTTCCTTGACATGAGGATTTACTACCAAATCTGCATATCGTTGTCTGTAACGTAACTCAGGATCTGTAAAAGCATCATGCACATTTCCTTCTGCATCAGTTCTTGGTAAAGGCAATGGTCTAAGCGCTTTACTTAAAAGATGAAAGTCTTTTACCTTAACCGTTTTTTCACCTACTTTAGTAGTGAATAAAACGCCTTCAACACCTATAAAATCTCCTATATCTAGAAGCTTTTTATAAACTGTATTGTATTTTGTTTTGTCGTCTCCAGAACAGATTTCATCTCTATTAAAATACACTTGTATTCTGCCTTCGCTATCTTGAAGCTCAGCAAAACTAGCATTCCCTTGAATTCTCCGTGACATTAAACGTCCAGCAACAACTACTTTTTTACCTTCAGAAAAATCCTGTTTAACCTGTTTAGAAGTATGGTTGTAAGGGAATAAATCTGCTGGATACGGATTAATTCCTATTTCGCGTAATTTAGCTAGTTTGTCTCTACGTACTAATTCTTGTTCTGATAATTGCGACATATAAATATCTTAAATGATGTTATTTTTGAAGCCACAAAGATAATTACTATTCCTTAGGATATCAATTTAATATATTGGAAAATATTAGTGTAACAAATTGGTGAAAAATCATACTTATAAGTATATTTCATCAATTAAAAATAATCAAATGAGTTTTTGGCGTGTTTTACTATCTATTTTATGTCCACCTTTAGCTGTTATAGATAAAGGTTGTGGCTCTATACTAATTGTCTTCTTGCTATGGATTTGTGGTTGGGTACCAGGAGTTATTGCTGCTTTAGTAATTTTGAATAATCCGAAGTCTTAAAATTGTATCTTTGTAGTCTATGAATAAGATTATCGAATTACAAGATTTAGGAAGTAAAGATTATAAAGATACTTGGGACTATCAGGAGTTTTTATTTAAAGGTATTGTAGATACAAAAATAAAAAACAGACGTGAAGATGCTAATCTTGAAACCTCTAATTATTTCCTGTTTGTTGAACATCCACATGTTTATACTTTAGGGAAAAGTGGCGATATGAGTAATTTACTTATTAATGAAGAGCAACTTAAAGCTAAAGGAGCCAGCTTTTACAAAGTGAATAGAGGAGGAGATATTACTTATCATGGACCAGGACAAATTGTTGGCTATCCTATTTTAGATTTAGAAAACTTCTTTACAGACATCCATAAATACCTTCGTATATTAGAAGAAATGATAATCCTTACACTTGCTGAATATGGCTTAAAAGCAGAACGAAGTAAAGGTGAAACTGGCGTTTGGTTAGATGTTGAAACGCCTTTTGCAAGAAAAATTTGCGCTATGGGAGTTCGTGCTTCTCGTTGGGTGACTATGCATGGTTTTGCATTAAATGTGAATGCTAATTTAGGTTATTTTGATAATATGATTCCTTGTGGCATTCGTGGAAAAGCTGTAACATCTTTAAATGTAGAACTTGGTAAAAAGGAAGTGGACGAAGCTGAAGTAAAAGAAAAATTATTGAAACACTTTGCTGTTTTGTTTGAAGCTGAAGTTGTTAAACAGGATGTGAAGGTTTAGACTCTATTTCTTTTCAAATATTACATTAAGTGTACGACCACTATAAATACTTAATGCTATAATCTCGCCTTTTTCATTTCTGTTAAATTTGATATACAAGCCATAATCTGTGCCAAAAAAATCTTTGGAAATGGGTTTTAAAGTGATGTCTTCATTCCAACGATGTTTAACAATTAACTGGTTGTTTACAACATGAATATTATATACAGTTTCTAATTCACTGCTCCAATAGTCACCTTTAAAACTTACCAATTCTTCAGCTTTTGGGCTCCAAGATTCAACACGTTCAAAAACTTCTTTTGAGTTTGTTCTTATCGAAGTTAACTGAATCTTTCCGTTTGAAAGTTTTTCAATTAGTACTTGATCATCACTGCCATTGATACGGAAGATAGTAGGTTCGGTTGGAATCAGTTTTCTTCTGCTATTAATAGAAAGGGTGTCTTCCACTATGGTTAGATTAATAGTTTTGTTTAATGTAGATACTACATATAGACCAGATAATTGTTCCAACGCTTCTTTTTTAATAGGAATACCTTCATATTCAAAATCATTATCAATCATGAATTCTTCTAAAAGGACATCAGCAATTTTATTGATTGAAATAACACCATTTCTACCAAAATTTGAAACAGTAAAGATACCTGTATATTGATCTGGAAAATACATTAATTGCGTAATAAAAGCTTCGTGACCACCATTGTGACTATAAGTTTTTAGTCCACGATATGTGCCTATTTCAATACCAAGAGCATAACCTGAATTAATACCATTATTAAAAACAAATGGTTCAAGGAATAATTTGTTAACAGCATCTCCACCAAGCTTGGTCTTGCTATAATTGTTTATCCATTTTGTTATATCCTGAACGCTTGTATAAACATCTGCAGCACCAAAAATAGCACGATTACTTTTTTCATTTGTGTAACCAGAACTTTGATTAGAAGAGTAAGATTCAGCAGCATTAATAATAACCTCACCAACATGAGTTTCAATCTGTGTGTCGTTCATCTCTAAAGGTTTCAGAATGTTTAATGTTACCCATTTTGCTGCAGACATGCCAGCTGCTTTTTCAAAAACTTCTGCTAAAATAACCCAAGCTGTACTGTTATAAGTATAGGTTGAACCAGGTTCGAATTCTAATTGTGGTTGTTTTCTAACCACTTCCAAACACTCTTCCTGAGACAGTCGGTCGACACCAATGTTTCTGCCAGCAAGGCTTGACATAGTATAGGCTTCTCTGTAACCACTTGTATGAGAAAGAAGATGTCTTATAGTAACTGGTTGGTCAAATTCTGGCCAATCTTCAAGATATTTATTTACAGGATCGTCTAACTTTATTTTCCCTTCAACCTGTAACATGGCAAAAGCATAACCTAGGAATTGCTTAGAAACCGAGCCAATATTGTAAACCATTTTCGAATCGTTGGGAATTTTGTAAGACAAATTTGCTAATCCATAGCCTTTACTGAAAATGAGATTGCCATTCTGAACAATTCCAACTACTAATCCTGGAGTGTTATCTTTTACTGAAGAAGGAACCAAAGCATCGATTTTAGATTCTATATGGTTGAGGTCTATAACTTGCCCTTGTATGCTTGGCGAGTAAATTAATCCGATGATAATTAAAATAAATAAATAAACCTGCTTCATGATAATTGGTTATTAATATTGTTATCAGTTCATGAGTAAAGTAGATGTGTTATGGGGAGATTGTAAGGTATGAAAAATCTACTACTTATTTAGTAACTAATAATGATTATTGAAATCAACTATTATTTAATAACAAATTACCCTTCCGCATTAAAATACACTTTATAGAAATGCATTTTTTTCTCATCGTCGTAACCACGTTCTAGATATTCGCTGGAAGCTTCTGGCGCATCTATATCTAATTTTATTTGAATGTTGGTATCGAGTTTAATTTCGGTTTTAATTTTTTTCTTTTCTTTTTTAACAACAGCTTCAGCCACATCAAACTGATTTCTAATACGAATATCTTGTTCGCTTTCGAAGTTTTTTTTATAATCGTCGAATAAGGTTTTGTGTTTGTCTTCTTCGAAAATTTCATCCTTAAAACGTTCTATATTTATAATTTCATTTTCTTTAAAAAAATCAATGGTTTTTGCTAAAAAGGTATTTTGCTCTTGGTTGCCATAAGATATTTTTAAAATGTCTTCTGAAAAATCTTTACATAATTCGATGTATTGTTGTGTGTGACTATTTGCATCGTCTGCATATTTTATATTCAGGAAATGATTGGTCCAATATTGCGCATCATAATTATTATTGTCTGCACTTAAAACAATTGGTCCTTCGGCATCTGTCTGGTTTAAAATTATGCAGCCTTTATCAACTTTTTTAGAACTAATGCCTTTCTGGACCATCACATCATAACTATTATTCTCTAAATACGTTTGAAAGAAATTGACTTTGTTTTCAATTTTAAAAATACCCAAAGCATTTGTGGTAATTTCATTGAATTCTATCCCTTCGAACATCACAATCAATACGTCACCAGTTTTTATTTGTGCTGAATTAGACTGCTCGAACAAGTGTTTTACTATGTGTTTTGAAGTTTCAATAAACGCATCGTCTTCATTAAACATTTGAGAACTGTAAGTATTTATTTCGTTTAAAGAAATATCTGCATGATGATTAAACCTATAAGACTGAATCAAAGAACCAAAAGGTCTTAATAAAAAAAGCAGCATAAGCTCGTAACTAGCTTCATCAAAATGTACCTCTTTTTCTGAAAATGCATTTTTAGTGTTGTTTTGTTTGTTACCTACTTTGTGAATAATGCATTTTGAAATACTGGCATGGGTACGTTTTATCATAAGAAATTATCTAGCTTTAAGGCTATTAGGATTTAATTTTATTGAACAGGTTAATTGATCTGGTAAATAATAAACGAGTTATTGTCTGCTTTAGTTACAAATTCCAGATTTCTGTCTTTGTCTATATTGTCTAAAGTTATTTTAGAATTTCCGTAAACTGGAAAGTTTGAAATAGATTGTCCTTGGCTATCGAATAAATAGATTTTTTTGGACTGTAAATCGGTTACTGAAACATATATTTTATCGTAAATATAAAAGATTTCAGGATCTGTATAATTTCCGTAATCTAGTTCTATTGTTTTGGTTTTAATAATCAATTTGTTTTCAGATTGAGCAGCCAGTGTTTTACTTGTTGTTTCAATGTTATGTAAGTCTGTAAGATTTAGATTTTGTTCAGAGGTATTACCTTTAGTGTCTATTGTAACAAGTTTACCATATTTAGTAGTAGTTGTAAACTTGTTATTGTATAAATAAACAGCCTGATTAGAGTAGTTATAGTTTTTATTAACTGCCACTCGAGTTTTTCCAATCCTATCTAAAATATATAGTTTGTTGTTTGTTTTAAATAACAGATAATCGTTTCTTCCAATACGAATGTGTTGAGGTTGATGATTAAGAGCGCTTTCTGCATTTTTAAAAGTGAATCCTTTAACGGTTTTTCCTAATTGATCAACCATAAAGATACTTTTACCTTGGGTAATTAATAATCTGTAATTTCTGTTATTATCATAATCGAAAATAGAAAGAGGTTGCGTTATTTGATCGTTAAATTTTAATGGAAAAGGTGACACATCTTTTCCGTTTCTGTCTAAAACATACACACGATTTGAAGTGGCAAAAGCCAATTGAAGTCTACCATTTTTGTACATGTCTATTTGTTCAATTTTTCCAAGAACAGCTCCTTCTAATTGTTTTTTCCATAGTAATTTTCCTGTATTGGAAATAAGATATAGGTTATTTTTTACATCTTGAACTACTATTTCTTTTTGATTAGATTCATGATTAATTACAAGCTGAGGTATATTTAATAAGTCTTCATTTAATTTGATATTAAATTCTTCGGTAACTGAATTTTCTACAGCTTTTGTTTTACTCTTTTTTATTACAGCATTAACATGCGCATAATGATTATCGAATATAAATTGAATAGCTGAGCATTTATATTTTTCTAAATCTAAATTAAATTCTTCATCAATGATATTTTGAATAATACTATTTAATTTATTTGGATTTACAACTAACATCAAAGAAGCTTCGTCGCTTAAATTTTCTTTTATAGTTTCAAAATAAGATCTATCGTTTAATGTGGTGTTATTTTGGTAGTTTGCTATAATGTTTTGTAATGCTTCAACAGAATTTCCAAAAACAAAGAAATTGTCAATAACACAATACATATTGGCGTTTTTAAAACTTATTAATGGGGAAAAGGCATTACTAAATAAATCTGGCTGACTAAAATCGAAAATATTAATCTGCCTATAAGTTTCAATTAAAGATTGCTCGTTTGATAAAGCATCGTCTGTTGAGGTTTCATCTAAAGAATTTAAAACAATAGCTTGATTGTTTTCTTCAAAAATAACTCCAACTTCAACAATGTTATCAAAAAGTGTTGTTTCAGTATCTAGAGAATCTGAAAGTTTATATGTATCCAGATTCTTTCTAAAATTAGAATAGTTATTAAAGGTAAAACTCAAAAAGCCATCACTATTTGCAGGAGTAATTTTTGCCAGTAAATTTTCCTGTGGTATTGTGTTTTTAAAGATATTTATTAAGCTTTTTATAGAATCTGTTGCTTTAGTAATTCCGTTTAGTAAGATTTCATCTTGTTCTAAATCAACATCAACCAATAAATATTCAGTGAATTTTACATTTGCAGTAGAAGCTTGATTAAAAATAGAACCTAAAAGTTGACCATTTTTTTCATTGAAAATTATGGATAATTGACTATTTGGATCTGATGTATCTAAAAGGTTTTCTATTTCAATATTTTTGTTGTCCTTATTAATAGAATTAATTAATAAATCTTGAGTTGAGGCTCCAATTAAGAGGCTATCCTTAATTATACTAAAAACACTTTTATTATTAATAGTTGTTTTGGTAAATGTGTGCTGCTTTGTTTTTATAGTTTCTTCAGAATGATTTGGTAAAGAATCAATATTTAAAATATTTAGTTGGTATTTTGTAATGAAAGCGTATTGAAGACTATCTTTTTCATCTTCAACAAAACTTAATAAAATGTCATTATTAGTATTTAAATGTTTAAAAACTTCAAGTTTGTTAGTAATAGATTTATAAATATTTGATATAGATAAATCATTAAGTAAGTCGTTGTTTCGAATATTGCTATTTAAACTTTCAATATTTGAAATTTTTAAAACTAATGAAGGGTTTTCTGGAATAAAATCTGAAGGGCTACTTATTTTGTTATCAACGTTACAACCAGTAATTAGTAACAATATAAAGATGGAATAAAAAAATCTTTTCATTAACTTGAGGGGTTTTATGCAAATATAGTAAGTTATAGTTCTAATTTTAATTGATCTGGCAAGAGTCTAAAAGATTTTCTGTGATAATTTGTAATACCATATTTTTTTATGGCATTTCTATGTTCTTTTGTTGGATAACCTTTGTTTTTTCTCCAATTATACATAGGGAATTCTGTATGTAGTTTGTCCATAAAATCATCTCTATACGTTTTTGCTAGTATGGAAGCAGCAGCTATAGAAAGGTAATTGCTATCTCCTTTAATTATGGTTTGATGTGGAGTACTGGCAAAAGGTTTAAACCTGTTGCCATCAACAATAATAAATTCTGGGGTTGTTTTAAGATTTTCAATGGCTTGATGCATAGCCAAAATAGAAGCATTTAAAATATTAATTTCATCTATTTTCTCCGGAAACACATGTGCTACACTATAATCTAGAGCATGTTCTTCAATATATGGTCTTAAAATATTTCGTTTTTTTTCTGATAATTGCTTGGAATCATTTAAAACAGAATTTTTAAAACCTATTGGTAGAATAACAGCAGCTGCAGTTACTGGTCCAGAAAGGCATCCTCTTCCAGCTTCATCTGTGCCACATTCCAAAGTAAAATCAGAGTAATTTAATTTCAGCATTTATATAAATCTTAAGAATAAGACGTTATTATTAATTGTAATATTGTTCATTATAAATAAATACCTATAAGATATTTTCTATTTTTGACGAAAATTAGATGTCTATCTATTAATTGTATCAAATAAAAACCTGATTTAGGCTGTTAAAAGGTCTTAAAAATAATTATGAGAAAAATATTATTAGCATTTTTTTTAATAGGTGTTGTTAATCTAGGATTTTCTCAAATTTCGCCTACTCGTAATAAAGATCAAAATCAAGAAGGCTTAATTAAAAATGAAAATTATCAAGACGATTCTTATCAAGGTTCTACTAAAAGTACAAGTAACGAAAATATTAAAAATAAAGATGCTAAAATAGATATGTACTTAATTATCTCACATAAAAGTGATACAACTTATGTAGATACGACTCTTACTGTTAAAAAAGAATATAAATTTAACTATTTGAGAAAAGATAATTTTAACCTAATGCCTTTCTCAAATGTAGGCCAGTCTTATAATACCTTAATATATATGTTTAATGATAATAATTTAATGCCTTCATTTGGAGCAAGAGCTAGACATTTTAATTATATGGAAATTGAAGATATTAATTATTATCATGTTCCAACTCCATTTACAGATTTGTATTATAAAACGGCTTTCGAACAAGGTCAACAAGTAGATGCATTTTTTACGGCAAATACATCTAAACAATTTAATTTTTCAATTGCTTATAAAGGATTAAGATCTTTAGGTAAATACCAACATGCTCTTACAAGTACAGGAAATTTTAGATTTACTTCTAGTTACAAAACTAAAGATAATAGATATATAGCAAATGGACATATAGTTATGCAAGATTTGCTTAATGAAGAAAATGGAGGTTTACAGGATAGTAATGTGCCTTATTTTGAGTCTGGTAATCCCGAGTTTAAAGATAGAGATTTGTTAGCTGTAAATTTTGAAGATGCAGAAAACATTTTAAAAGGCAAACGTTTTTACTTAAATCATAAATACATTATTAATAAGAAGATTGATTCTTTAACTAAAAATAAATTAAGTGTTGGACAAGTTATAGCTTTTGAAGACAAGTATTATGAATATAACCAAGATGATCAAAACGATTATTTTGGAGGAGCTTTTAGGCAAGATGATTTGAGAGATAGAGTAACATTAGAAGATTTTAATACAAAGTTATATGCTAATTATAGTAACAATATAGTTGGAGATATTCAGTTTAATACTACTTATAATAATTTTAATTATGGCTATGATAAAGTTACTTATATAAATAGCAATCTAATTACCAATAGGCTAAAAGGAGATGTTATTTCAATAGGAGGAACTTATTTTAAAAATATTAAAGGATTCAATATAGAAGGTGAATTCGGTTTGAATGTATCAGGAGATTTTGAAGGAAACTTTTTAATGGGAAAGGCTTCATATCAATTTACTGATGATATTTTGTTTAGTGCAAAAATAAACCATTCATCTAGAGCTCCTAATTACAATTATCTATTGTATCAAAGTGTCTATGAAAATTATAATTGGGAAACAAGCTTTAATAATACAGAAACACAGAATATAGAATTTGTGTTTCAGTCTAATAAAATTGCTAATTTATCATTAAATATTACTTCAATTAACGACTATGCTTACTTTAAAAAAGTATCTGATACTGGTTTAGTAAAACCTTTTCAAAGCAATAAAGCAATTAGTTATTTATCCATTAAGTTGGAAAAAGAGTTTAGATATAAGAAGTTTGCTTTAGATAATTCAATAGTATACCAAACTGTTAATGATGACAATCAAGTTTTCAATGTTCCAGAATTTGTAACAAGAAATACACTTTATTATTCTGATTACTTTTTTAAGAAAGCTTTGTTTCTACAAACAGGAATTACATTTAATTACTTCTCTAATTATTATATGAATGGTTACGATCCTCTTCTAGCAGAATTCTATGTTCAAACAGATAGAGAATATGGAGGCTTTCCTAGATTTGATTTTTTTGTAAATGCAAAGATACAACAGGCAAGAATCTATTTCAAGGCAGAGCATTTTAATTCTGCATGGACTGGATATGATTTTTATTCTGCGCCAAATCATCCATACCGAGACTTTGTTATTCGCTTCGGATTAGTTTGGAACTTCTTTTTATAATCTTTAAACAAGTGACACCAATGTATCAGTTATTCTTAGACATTTAGTGGTT